>NZ_JABASU010000003.1 GCF_016107555.1 Psychrobacter celer
TACTAACCAGTTTCCCCATAACTTGCTCTCTATATTATAGATATAATCTATCTATAATAGTAATAAATAGGTAGGTTTGTATATGTTTTATTTAACTGTTTGCAACCCTAGTGCCACGACCATTGCCATAAGCTGACGATCATAGATTTGCCAGTCGATAGCGACAGGCGTATGGTCAGCGCCATCATTGCTGCCATTGTCAGTACCTTGCAAAATGACCTCCAAGCGGCTATCGCTCTGCGCACCGACTGTACGGGTAGTTAGGCTATCAGGCGTGAAGTTCAGCTGCAACCAACCATCCGAGGTGTATACCACGCCTTTGATGCGTTGCCAGTTTGGTAGCCTCAGCAGCCAACTTTGTAAGGTATCTGCGGGCAGCACATAATGCGCTGGCAGTCGCCAACCGGCCAAGAGCAGGTCTTGCTGTGTCTCGTGATAACGATAAGGCAGCTCGTTATCGGTATTATTCTGGGCGCTACTGCCAGCCAAGGTAGTAGCGCCCAACGCAGAGACGGCAGAAGTGTTACCCTGCAATGGCATGCGAAGTGCTGATTTGGCCAATGGCCCAAGCGCAACCTTGTGCTGACGGTTTAAGACCTGACTGGGCTTGGTCAACTGCTCGCGTAGCATGGCGATATAGGCTGACAGCGCGTCATTTTTGTCACTGCTGCCATTGCTGCTGTTATCGGGATTATCGCTATGATCGCTGTCATGACTAACAGCCGCAGCAGGCTCATGTGCCGCCCAAATGATAATAGCGTGCGGATTCAGTGTGGCTATCCATGCTTGTAACGCTTGTATTTCGTCGGCGCTTAGATGGTCGCAACGATTGATAATCAGTG
Organism: Psychrobacter celer; assembly: GCF_016107555.1. Classification (GTDB taxonomy): domain Bacteria; phylum Pseudomonadota; class Gammaproteobacteria; order Pseudomonadales; family Moraxellaceae; genus Psychrobacter; species Psychrobacter celer. The sequence continues at coordinate 843 of NZ_JABASU010000003.1, forward strand.
CATCGGCCTCTTGCACATGCACCGCAAAGCCCTCATGCTCACGATATTTGGCTTGCTGCCATTGTTTGGCATTTAAGACGGTGAGTACCGCTTGCATCTGTAGGGCAGTTTGCCAATGTGGCTCGCTCAGCTGCTGGACGAGCTCGCGAGGGTGAGCCAGTCCGGTCGGCTCGATGAGCAAACGCTGCGGCTTGTGCTCACTGAGTAGGCGGCTGATGGCGATTTGTAAGGGTCGCTGACTGGTACAGCAAATACAGCCGCCGCTGACCTCTCGTACCGCGATCGTCTCTTGCGCCGCCTGCCACCAATCAGCACCTTTTAGCAGCGTACCATCAATACCGATACGACCAAACTCATTGATTAAGAGCGCCCAGCGCTGCTCGGTCGGTTTGGTAGTCAGTAAGTGATTGATGAGGGTCGTCTTGCCAGCACCCAAAAACCCTGTCACTAAGGTACAGGGTATGTTTTGAAAAATAATTGGGTTTTTCACAGGTATGCTCATCATATTGGCACGTGTTTGTGAGTAACCAAACACGGCCTATATTAAAAGGAATTAGATCAGTCAAAAGCTATTCACTCTTGGCGGTTTCGGCTTCTGCCTCATCTGGTACAAACACATAACCCACGCCCCATACCGTCTGGATATAGCGCGCTTGTGACGGATTGTCCTCAATCAAGCGGCGCAGGCGTGAGACCTGTACATCAATAGAGCGCTCCATCGCCCCCCATTCACGGCCCCGCGCCAAATTCATAAGCTTGTCACGAGTCAATGGCTCGCGCGGGTGTTGCACCAAAGCTTTTAGGACGGAAAACTCGCCTGTCGTCAAAGTCACGACATTGCCGTCGCGTTTGAGCGTACGCGTTGATAAATCAAGCGTCCATGGTCCAAACTCTACCACTTCTAGCTGATGGCTTGGTGCACCCGGCAGCTCACGGTTTTGACGACGCAGTACCGCTTTGATACGTGCCAGCAGCTCTTTTGGGTTAAAGGGTTTTGGTAAGTAGTCATCAGCGCCTGCTTCGAGGCCAGCGATACGATCAGCGTCGCCGCCTTTGGCGGTGAGCATGATGATAGGGATGTCGGCATTGTCTTCACGCAAGCGCTTACAGATACTAATGCCGTCCTCACCAGGAAGCATCAAATCAAGCACCACCAACGAAAACAACTCGCGCTGCATCAGCTTATCCATCTGACTGGCATCATGGGCGGTGCGCACGACAAAACCATCGTCTTCTAAAAAGCGCTGCAACAAAGAGCGCAGGCGGGCATCGTCATCGACGACCAAAATACGCTGAGTCAAAGTATCTGGGCTATTATTATCTGTCATACAGGCATCCTCTTATAAAAATTATTATGAACATTCATTATCGGTGTTACGCATAAATTGCGCTAAGCAACACCCTTATCATTATTTGCTCTGTGATTAAAAACTGTCTAAAAAATTATCTAAAAAACTATCTAACAACAAAGTTCCCTCTTAATATGCCTTATAGTCAATCCAATATAAAAACACCGTTTCTTTGAGTGACTTGATAGCTATATATCTGATTTATTTGGGTTCGACTATAGCTTTCTAAATATAGAAGCACACAAGGTTATGTAGCGGCGGTAAGCGATACAAAATAGTCAGACTTAAAGATTCACGCTGCAAGACACCACCAAACAGCGCCGCTGATACTTTAGTGTATAAGATTGCACCAGCAATTGCATCACCCATCAGGATAAATGCTGTATGCGTTTGTTTAACAACGCCGAAACAGAAAGGATAAAAGGCGATATCGGCCATAAAATATAGGCAAAAGCGCAAAAAGATAAAAAGGATTTTTATTCATGCAGCTTTTGCTATAATGCAAAACTACATTTCTCAACGATTGATACGTATATGAGTAGCACTGATACCTTAACGCCATCTCAAACCCAGACAAATACACAGGTTTTGGATGCAACCACACACGCGAATATTCACGACAAGCTTGCTCGCGCGCTTGGCATTAAGACTGCTCAAGTCAATGCGTTTGTTAAACTTTATGATGAAGGCGCGACAGTTCCGTTTATCGCCCGTTACCGTAAAGAAAAGACGCAAAATCTTGACGATGCACAGCTGCGAGCGCTAGAAAAATCGCTCAACTATGAGCGTGACATGGCCAGCCGCCGCCTCAAGATCACTGAACTGCTCAGCACGCAAGGCAACTTGACAGATGAGCTGCAGGCGCGCATTGACAATGCGACATCGAAACTTGAGCTAGAAGACATCTATCTGCCATACCGTCCGCGCCGCCGCTCTCCTGCGGCCAAAGCCCGCGCCGCCGGTTTGGATGTACCGGCACAAGCGCTGTTGACCCAAGAGATTACCCCAACTGATGCATTGGCAGATTATGAGGCGCCAGCCAGTATCTCTGATGACAAGGGTAATGAGATAGAGGTCGACTTTGGTGATCTAGACAAACAACTGGCGGGCGTACAAGCCATCATCGTTGATGAATGGACGCAAGCGCTGGATTTGCTTGATAACTTGCGTAATGGCTTTGCAAAGACAGCGAGCATCGTATCGACTGTCGCCAGTGACGAAAAACGCGAAGTGGGCGAAAAATTCAAAGACTACTTTGAGCACAGTGAGAGCCTAGCGCGCCTGCCCAATCATCGCCTGCTTGCGATGCTGCGTGGCCGCCAAGAAAACGTCTTGGGCCTAAAGATTGATGGCGAAGACGCTCCCTTTATCGAAAAAATCATCAGTCATTTTGATATCGATGCCAAAGCGCCTGCTGCCCGTCGTGAGTTTTTGCAGGCGGCGGCGACCAGTCTCTGGAAGGATAAATGGCGCCCGCATATCGAGCATCGTTTATTGACCGAAAAACGTCTGACCGCTGAGGCCGATGCAATTGAAGTGTTTGCCAGTAACTTACAGCATCTACTCATGGCTGCACCTGCTGGCCGCAAGGTGATTTTGGGTGTCGATCCAGGTATTCGTCACGGCGTGAAGATGGCAGTTGTCGATGCCCAAGGTCATGTCATGTTAGATAATAAAGACAAGCCTGTGGTGGCGACTGTCTATCCGTTTGCTCCTGATAATAAGATGGATGAAGCCAAAAAAATCATCGATGAGTTATTAAGCACTTATAGGGTTGATTTGGTGGCTATCGGTAATGGTACGGCCAGCCGCGAAACCGATGCGATGATCAAAGAGATTTTGGCCGCCAACGCTGAATTAAAAGCCAAAGCCGTGATCGTCAATGAATCAGGCGCGTCTGTTTATTCTGCCAGTGAGCTTGCCAGTGATGAGCTTGCTAATTTAGATGTCTCGGTACGCGGTGCGGTTTCTATCGCCCGTCGCTTGCAAGATCCGCTATCTGAACTGGTCAAAGTCGATCCAAAAGCCATTGGCGTGGGTCAATATCAGCACGATGTCAACCAAAACCAATTGGCCGACAGCCTTGATAAAGTCACGCAAGATAGTGTGAACGCGGTTGGTGTTGATGTGAATACCGCCAGTCCTGCTATTTTGGCGCATATCGCTGGTCTAAACAAAAACGTCGCTCAGCAAATCGTGACTTACCGCAAAGAGCACGGCGCTTTTGATAGCCGTGAAGCCCTCAAAAACGTGCCACGCCTCGGGGTCAAGACCTTTGAGCAAGCGGCAGGGTTTTTGCGTATCCACGGTGGCAGCAACCCGCTGGATGCGACAGGCGTTCATCCAGAGAGCTACGCGCTGGTTGATAGCTTGCTGGCGCAAACCGGTAAAGCATTGCCAGAGGTGCTGGGTAATGATGGTGTATTAAATAGCATTGATACCACAGCACTGGCGGCCAATGACGACAATGTCAGTGTAAAAGCCATCATTGAAGAGCTAGCAAAACCTGCGCGCGATCCACGCCCTGAGTTTAAGACCGCTAACTTCCGTGAAGACGTCAATAGCATTAAAGACTTAAGCGAAGGCATGCAGCTAGAAGGCGTGGTGACCAACGTCACCGCCTTTGGGTGTTTTGTGGATGTCGGTGTGCATCAAGACGGGCTGGTACATATCTCGCAGATGGCCAATGATTTTGTCGCTGATCCGATGAACCGTGTCAAACCAGGCGATATCGTCTCGGTACGTGTCATCTCCATTGATGAAAAACGTGGCCGTATTGGCTTTAGCATGAAGCCTGAAGCAGAAAAATCAGCGCGGCCAGCCGCCAAGCCTGCGACCCGCAATACTGGTGGTGATGAAAAAGCGAGCCGCCCGCGCAGCAATCGTCCAAACAACAAGCGCCCAGCGGATAAGCGTGCAACAAAACCGCGTGACCATCGTCAAGCTAATGACAGTGCCTCTAACCGCAGCAAGGCTCAAAAAGCCGACGCACCAGCTAAAATGGGGACTTTGGGCGCACTGCTACAAGAAGCCGGCGTGACCAAAAGCAAAAAATAATCAGTATTATAAAAAATAGAAAAAGGCAGCCATTGGGCTGCCTTTTTTGTATCATACGCTTGTATCAATTGTGCCTTACTAGGCAAAATACTATCTGTGTTTATGCTGTTTGTTAGCGACGCTATAATTGAGGCGCTGCTATTATCGAGACGCTATTATTGCGCCCAAATCTTAGCGTGCGATAGCGATACGGCGATTTTCTTTAAACTCGACATCCGCAGGCTGCGTTGCGAGTAGCTCACCACGCTTGTCTTTTTTCTTTTCTTGTAATGTGATTTCTGTGTTGGCAGCTTCTTCGTCGGTTGCGCCTTCACCTGCCAATAGTGGCTGATAGTTTGCATCACTGTGCTGCATGTTGAGTGCTGGTGCAGGCTGCTCGGTTTGCGCAGGTTGCATGCCAGCCGCTGCCATTGCATCATTTTCTTCCTCAGTAGCTTCGTTAGTCGCCACCTTCATGGCTGCTGCATCTGTGATAGCAACTGCCTCTTCACTTTCTACAGCGCCAGGTTGAGTGGCCAGTAACTCACCATCTGGGCCTTCGACTTCAGCTTGTAAGGTATTGTCTGCGGGTTCGGCCAGTTTATCCGCTGGGGTCACCTCTGCTGTGTTGACTGGGGCTGCCATCGCCATGGTTGGTAAGATAAGCGTCGCACCCATAAGTAGTGATAAAGCCGTGTTTTTCATAATAAAACTCCAAAATATAATAAGATGATTATGTACAAAACCACAAATCCGCGCATAAGATGGTGAACTTTTAGTCACTACCTTATGTGCTGATACGATCTTGTTATTATTCCCAAACGCAAAATACCAGCTCTAGGGCCGGTATTTCAGTAGTAAAGTCATTAAGGTTCTAACAGCTTGGTGTTTTCTTGTGACATTATGAAACGTTGGTAATACATTTGCGACAATATCTATCCCAGCTTGTCTTTGGTTGTCTTCGTTTTTTGGCGCTTTGAGCGCGTATTTAAAACAGGTTATATGCCAATCCTTTATTCATTTACCTCTTTTGTTATCTGAGGTATCTCGTCAGCATCAGGAACGCGAACCACAGGGAAGGTTTGGTTGATTTCTGTGTTATCAAGGACGTCAGCATCGGCCTCTGCGCCCACAATCACAGCGCGATTGGCACTATCTTCGATGGCGATTGCCGTGCCTTGAGTGGTATTGACGCGTTTGATTTGATCGTCTGGAGCGATAATGACTTCTTTGACGCTGTACTTGGCTGGACGTATCACACGCGTTGTTTCGACGACGACAGGCTCTACGCTGCGCGCTTCAGTGACCGCAATTTGTGCCTCTGGGGCAGGGGGTTCACTGACGAGTTGTATTTATTAACAGCCGCCCAGATTTGTCATCTAATGTTTCACTACATTTTCTAAAATTTTTGCCATAAAAAACCGCACCTTATAAATAAGACACGGTCAGAGACTATAGTCGATCTGCTATAAAATAAGTACAGTACGACTGGGATGAATGTGATGCAGTCCCTCATCTACCCATGATAATAATGTTAGGCATCGACTACTTCAAAACGAAGGCCGGCATGCTCCTCAAGGCGAGCGATAAGCTTATCGCCCATCGCGGCGGCTGGCGTCCAAAATCCACCGGCCACATCGTCTTTGCTGATATCTTGTGCCAAGCAAAGAGCGGCCTGTGCCAACATACGCGAAGTGCTGCCGTAACCTGGGTCTTTATCGCCGGTGACTTTGGTATTGATGGTCTGGTTGCCAGTGGTTTGACCAAACAGACGAATATCGAAGTAGCCGTTTTCTTGCTCTTCTTTAGAAGGGCCAGAGCCTGACTTGGGCAGCACATGCTTAGATAGTAGCTCACGGCTGGGTTTGATCATCATCGCTGTGGCAAATCCAAATAAGCCTGCGCTCATCGCATGGCTCGATAGTTGACCTTTGACGCCATCCTTCATCCACATCGCTTCATCATATTTAAACTGACGCCCGTACTCATAGCCGAGCAGTTGGTTGGTGCGATGGACGATACGGGTGTTGATACTGGCCATGACAAAGGGCGCAAGCCAGCGTTTGTGCTCGCTGTCGTATTTTGGTTTACTGATGTTGTCTTGGCGTACGTTTGGCGCGTCTTTATCATCGTTTAGCAAATAAGGGTTGGCCACTTGCTTGCGGCGCGATTTGTCTTCTCCGACTTCTTCAAATATCGTTGCCATTGAGGCAATAGTGCCGCCAGAAAGCCCACCTTTTGCCGCCTTGACACGCATATGAATGACATCGCATGTCTCACCAAATCTCTCTTCGGCTTGCTTTTGAGTAAAATAAACCCCCAAATCTGAAGGAATAGAATCAAACCCACAGGAGTTGACAATACGAGCGCCACTTTGCTTTGCCATCTCCTGATATTTATCCATCATGTCTTTGATAAAGATGGCTTCACCGGTCAGATCGACGTAATCGGTGCCATTTTCTGCACAAGACTTGATCAATGGTTCGCCGTACTTGAGGTAGGGGCCGACGGTTGAGATGATGACTTGGGTTTGTTTGGTCATCGCATCGAGGCTGGCGGCGTCGTTACTATTGGCAATGATGGTGTCGACTTTGCTGGCAAGTTTGGACTGCAAGTCGTTTAGCTTTGCTTCATCACGGCCGGCGATGGCCCATGTGACATTAGAGCCGTCTTTGTTTTTGGCATTTGACAAAAAATGGGTCAAATAATGAGCGGTGATTTGCCCGACAAAACTGGTCGCCCCATAGAGCACGACCGCATAAGGTCGTTTTTCAGTGTTGTTTGCAGCGGTGTGATTGGTCGTATCCGTATTGGTATCCATAACTCTCTTCCTTATATGAATGGTTGTTTTTAGCGGCTCGTTCATTATCGTAGCTACCATCATCATAGCAACTTTTGCTCAATGATTATCTGGTCAAGTGCAGTACTGGCAGTCATTTTATGGTTGGGTTGCGACAGTCAGTTCCCTATAGCCGATGCCCTCTAAAAAGAATATAGCGCTACTGGGATGCTATTTTTAAACGTAGGTTGCGCAGCCTCTGGGAGGGCAGCACACAAGTAAAATTTATACCAGTAGCGCGTTTAAGCTTATATAACAGTTTTATTTTCAATTGATTATATAAAAATGTGAGAGCAAGGCTGATGACTAGGGCGTGTCCTTCATACTGCGCCTAGCTGCTTTTTAGTGGGTCACTATGAGGGGTTATAACAGATTTAATGGACAAAAAAAGCGTGACTTATAAAACACCAACTGTCGCTACACACAATCTTCATAAATAAAAACAAGATTTGGCGAGTATTAAGATTTGCTACAAAGGTTACATAATCCACCGATATTATTACCAAAATGAACGTTGTCTGGCGACAAATGTTGCTAATCTATGGTCGTAAGTCGTTGTAATAGGTATAAAAAAACAACAATTAATGAGTATGAGAAGGGATAGCAGACAGATCTGCGATCTGGTTTTGATGAGCATTCAAGGAGAAGATTATGTTTCGCTGGGCTATTATTTTTGCCGTTATCGCATTGTTAGCAAGTTTCTTGGGCTTCGGCGGTGTCGCAGGCTTATCAGCAAACTTTGCGTATATTTTATTGGCATTGGCGGTGATTTTATTTATCGTCGCATTTGTAAGCCGCCGTATGTAGTCGGCAGTTAAGCAGCTAAGATGTTTAACTATTTTAAATATGCAGGTAAGTTTAAATATACAGGCAAGATACTTGAGTATATTTGGTAAAAAAAGTCCTCGATTTGAATCGAGGACTTTTTTTGGCTGCTGTGTTTGTCTACCAGATAGCGCTTATAAGCGTTTGGGCTGAATGATGTGCTCCATGCGTTTGGCCAAACGGATATCCAAGCTTGAGATGCCACCGGTATCGTGGTTGGTCAAGCGCACTTCTACCACATTGTAGATATTACGCCATTCAGGGTGATGCTCGAGCGCCTCCGCATGAAAAGCGGCTTGATTCATAAAGCTCATGGCTTCGATAAAGTCGCTAAAGTGATAGGTCTTGACGATACTATTGCCGTCACGTTGCCATCCTGCCAGATCTTCTAACTGTAGGTTGATTTGTTTGTCAGATAAACTACTCATATTAATAACCTTTATTGTTATGTGGTTTGGTTTATTAAAAAGAACGATGACGCAGCTGACTGGCGAACAGTCTGTTATATCAAGTATTTTATACCAAATTTTTTATACTAAGTCTTGATACTCAGGTCGTCTATTGATGTAGGAGGCGACAAATGAGCATTGCGGCACCACCTTTTTATCATGAGCGCGGGCATAGTCGAGAGCATGCTTGACCAGTGCTGTACCAAGACCACGGCCGCCTAGCTCTTTTGGCACGATGGTATGGTCATACACCAGCTTGTCGTCGCGCTCCTGATAGCTGATATAGCCTGTATGACCGTCGATGGTGGTCTCAAAGCGGTTTGCGGACTCGTTGTGGGTGATGGTTGGGGCGTGGTCTGCAGTAAATTCCTGTGTACTCATCATATACTCCGTTGTTGGTTTTATCAGATAGCTTTAGGTTGAGGGTATTTAGACAGTGGCTCTTATACGAAAGCCCTAGATCAATGTTTCTTATAAAAAGGCTCTAGATCTATGATAGATGGCGGCATTGTTTATTTATTATCTGCCCAAATACGTTATGCCTTATTATGCGCTGCCTGCGAGTAGATTTATAGCACTTTCGAGTAATCGTGGATAGGGTAAATGTTACGATAGCCTACCCTTATCAAAATCGTCAAGGCTCGTTGAGGTCGGCAAAAAACTCGATAAGGTTGGCATATTTCACCAATTAATCCAATACTTTAGCAGAAAAGGCACGAAAGCCGTCTACTCGCTTGCAGGGTATGCGCCACAATGCGATAATGGCAGACAATTTACAACCCTGATTTTTGAGGCGCAGCCCACTGAGCATCCGTGCAAAGTGCGACTGTCACGCCTTGTCTATGCAGTCTATCGGAGTGTTAATGGCTCAATATATTTACACGATGAACAACGTGTCAAAACTTGTTCCGCCTAAGCGTGAGATTCTAAAAAACATCAACCTATCGTTTTTCCCTGGTGCCAAAATTGGTGTGCTAGGTATCAATGGTGCGGGTAAGTCTACCTTGCTACGTATCATGGCAGGTGTCGATACTGAGTTTAGTGGTGAGGCGCGCGCGCAAACAGGTACCAAAGTCGGTTACCTACCGCAGGAGCCACAGCTTGATGACAGCAAAGACGTCCGTGGTAACGTCGAAGACGGTATGCGTGAGGCGTTAGATGCGCTCGCGCGTTTGGATGCGATTTATGCCGAATACGCAGAGCCCGATGCCGACTTTGATAAGCTGGCCGAAGAGCAAGGCAAGATGGAAGACATCATCCAAGCGTGGGACGCTCATAACCTAAATACCCAGCTCGAAAAAGCCGCTGATGCGCTACGTCTGCCGCCATGGGATGCAGATGTCAGCAAATTATCTGGTGGTGAAAAACGCCGCGTGGCGCTATGCCGTCTGCTATTGTCACGCCCTGATATGCTACTACTTGACGAACCGACCAACCACTTGGACGCCGAATCTGTCGCGTGGCTTGAGCAGTTCTTGCAAAACTACAGTGGTACCATCGTCGCCATTACTCACGACCGTTATTTCTTAGACAACGTTGCGCAGTGGATTTTGGAGCTGGACCGTGGCCATGGCTATCCTTATGAGGGTAACTATACTGAGTGGCTCGAGCAAAAGAACAACCGTCTTGAGCAGCAGCAAAAGCAAGAAGAGTCTTTTGCCAAAGCACTGAAAAAAGAGCTTGAGTGGATTCGTAAAAATCAAAAAGGCCAACAAGCCAAGTCCAAATCTCGTGTGCAGCGTTTTGAGGAGCTAAACTCAACTGAGTTCCAAAAACGTAACGAAACCGCTGAGATTTATATTCCACCTGGTCCACGTCTGGGTAACAAGGTCATCGAAGTCAACAATATCTCCAAGTCTTTTGGTGATCGTTTGCTTTATGAAAACCTCAGCTTTAACGTGCCAGCAGGCGCCATCGTCGGTATCATCGGGCCAAACGGTGCGGGTAAAACCACGCTATTTAACATGATTACCGAGCGTGATACCCCAGATACTGGCTCAGTCGAGCTGGGCGAGAGTGTCAAGGTTGCCTATGTTGGTCAGGTACGTGACAACTTGGACGATAACAAAACCGTCTGGGAAGAAGTATCAGATGGCCTTGATATCATCAAGGTAGGCGACTATGAGACCCCAAGCCGTGCTTATATTGGCCGCTTTAACTTCAAAGGCTCAGACCAGCAAAAGCATGTCGGACAGCTATCAGGTGGTGAGCGTAACCGCTTGCAATTGGCTAAGACACTAAAGCAGGGCGCTAACGTCTTGCTGCTTGATGAACCGTCAAACGACTTGGATATCGAAACTTTGCGTGCGCTAGAGGATGCGATTCAAGTATTCCCTGGTACCGTCATGGTGGTCTCGCATGATCGCTGGTTCCTTGACCGTATCGCCACCCACATCTTGGCGTTCGAAGAAGAAGGCCCTGTATGGTTCGATGGTAACTACTCTGAGTTTGAAGCCTATCGCAAAAAGACCATGGGTGATGATGCTACTCCTAAGCGTATGAAGTATAAAAAGATTTCTACCTAAGAGCGGTGCTTATGGTACTCAATAAAATATAGTGCTCAATAAAAAAAGACCTCTAATCAGTTAGAGGTCTTTTTTTAAGCTGCTCAATATCTTGAGCAGCTTAATATAACGGTATCAATTAACGCTTACGACCAAATTTACGCTGCTTTTTATTGCTAATCTCAGTAATCGCGTGGGTAATCTCTTCTTCGTCTAAGCTTGCGACTTGCTGCAAGATTTGCATCATATCAGGCGTCAGAACGTACTTGGCATGGTGAGCGATGTCATTGATACGATGATCAAAGGTCAGCACCCCAGTTTCTTCATCTTTTTGTAAGTAGTCAAGGCGCGTCAAGGCACTGATAAAGCTGGTAAACAACGCCCGATCAAAGAAATCCGGAATGTCGTCGGCATATAGCACCGACAAGCGCTGACCGAGCAAGTGACACAAATCCACGACCTCCTTTTCAGTCAGATTGCCCGAGCCTTGCTGCGCGAGTAGGGCAAGGGTCATAAAGTAACGCTCGAGACTCTGCCCGACAGGCGTGGCCAGTACTTGTAGCTGCTGATAGCCTTTACTATTGGACTCAGGGACGCTCAAGATACCATCGCCAAGCTCGACGATAAGACCATGAGCGAGCAGGCTATCGACTTTTTTGTTGAGGGTATCGTTTAGGCTGTGCGCCGGATAGTACAAAAACAGCTCGCTTTGTAAAAATGGATACATCTGTGTGGCAATATTGTCCAAACGGCTGCGCTCGATGCGGCCATTACGAGCGACCAAGGCCGATAAGAACGACAGCAAAATAAAGACGTGCAATATATTGTTACGGAAGTAGCTGAGCAACGCTGCCTGCTTGCCAGCAATCTGAATGATGTCGCCTAAGATATGCGGCGTGCGCTCGATGAGCTTGAGCTTGATACCATAATCAATGATTTGCTGCGGGCTCATATCGGTGATAAAAGTATCATCGGCATAAGGCAGCTGCTGGGCGAGCCCCTGATACAAGGCGATTTGCTCGCGGCAAATGTTTTCATCAAGCGCCGCTTTTGGGGCTGATAGCAATACCAGTGACAATAACGATACTGGCGTGATGACAGCGGCTTTGTTGATATGCTGCATGATTTTGACGCCGATATTGTCCACCATGGCGCTGGTTTTTTCGTCAAGTGGGGTATCGGTGCGATCGGCAGGCAGGCTGTCTGCTGGTACATCAAACTTGGTCATAAAATCGCTTAGGTGCAACGGCGTACCAAAGCTCAAATGGACATTACCAAAGATACGCTCGATCTTGCGCCCGACTTTGAGTAAGCCGATAAGGGATTCGGACTCTTTTGGCTTGCCCTTTAGCTCGCCGACGTAGGTGCCGCCCTCCATAATGCGCTCATAACCGATATAGGTCGGAATAAACACCACAGGCTTGTTGGTATGGCGCAGCTGGCTATGAACCGTCATCGCCAGCATGCCCATCTTCGGCGGTAGCAGTCGCCCTGAGCGAGAGCGGCCCCCTTCGATAAAGTATTCAATCGGCGTGTTGCGGGTGATGAGAGTATGCATATACTCACGCAACACCGCGGTATAAAGCGCGTTACCACGGAAACTACGGCGAATATAAAACGCTACCGCGCCGCGTAGTAGCGGCCCTAATACTGGTACGTCTAAATTGTCACCAGCGGCGACATAAGGAATGCTCAGACCGCGCTTGTAGATGACATAAGACAATAGCAAATAATCGACATGGCTACGATGACACGGCACATAGACCAGCTCGTAGTCTGCCGCCAGCTCGCGTACGCGCTCGAAATGATGGACTTCGACGCCATCATATAGCTGTGTCCATAGCCACGTCAAAAACTTGTAAAAACCACGAATGATCGAGTGCGAGTAGTCGTTGACCATCTCATTGGCATAGCCTTTGGCGACACTGCGCGCTTCGCGTACGCTGGTACCCGTAGCCTTGGCCTCGGCTTCTATCGCGTGCTTGATGGCAGGCGAGTACACGAGCTTGTCTACAAGGTTGCGGCGGTCTGATAAATCAGGGCCCAGCATACTGGCGCGCTGCTTGTCCAGATAGGTGGTGAGCTGCTGCTGCAACATCCGCACCAGCTCGCGATTGCCATCCACGCCAGTGGTCAGGGTATAAGCGGGCATCTCATCGCTGACAGGTTGAGCATGGTCGTCTTCTACGGGCGTGGTATGTAATTGCTCGTGGATCAGCGCACGCAAGTCCTGCGGCGGATGAAACTGCACAAAGGTATCGCGCCCCATCACTCCGATATTAAATAATTGCTTGGTGATGCTTGGGTCTTCCCAGTTATCGGCGGTCAACAGCTTAAATAACGAGTCCTCTTTTTCTGGCGCGCGTCCCCACAAAATAGACACCGGTACCAACCGAACCTTCAGCTCCGGGTACTGCAACACCGCAGAGACCAAACGCGATAGACGCGGCGAGAGTTGGCTGTCTTTGGCACTTGGGTGCTTTAAAAAGATAATAGCGGCGTTTTCTTTGATGTTATGAGCGCTATCTTGGACGCCGACCAACGCAGGCGGCAGGTTGTGCTCTTGGGTCTGTAGGTCAATCAAAATACTATTGGAGCGCGAATAATCTTGCAGCACATAAAACCTGAGCGTCTGATCATCGCTGTCAAATTCAGGCAGCTCTCCTAGTAGTTTGGGTTTGACCGCGACGTCCAGCATTTGTCCCGATAGCTTGCGATAGAGCTGATTGATCGGGGCGTTTGCATAAGGCTTAGGCGTGACTGGTTGGCCGTCAGTTGCGGCGTTGTCCGTGGTGACGGGCGCTTTAAAAATCCGTTTTTTTAGGAACTTCGGTATCATAATCAGTATCAAAAATCATCAAATATAGTGCGCTTATGATGCCATAAAAGCCAGCAAAGCGATATATGCTGTCTGTATATACTACTAATATTCATATGCCAGTGGTCATCGCTTATCTGTCAGTCATCAGGCAGTAAGCGAGAACAGCGCTTAAAGACAGCACTTAAGGGCAGCAATGAAGCAATGAAAGACAGTATTTAAAAACAAGGCTAGGCGCGCGCAGCTGGCGGTACAATCGTTTGAAAGTTGACCCGTTTAGCGCAATAATGGACGCACTGACTGATGAAAACCGCTCTGTTCTGATATCTATTAGAATATATCTATTAAAAAAGGTAAGTGAACCCCCTATGACGCCTGCTATCAATCTTGCCAAAAAACACCGTCTGGATTATCAATTACACGAATACACCCATGATGCACAAGCGGCCTCTTTTGGTCTTGAGGCGGCAGAAAAACTGGGCGTAGATGCCGCTCAAGTCTTTAAGACCTTAGTGGTATCGAGCGATGCAGGCGCGCTTGCCGTGGCCATATTGCCCGTTGATAAGACCTTAAACTTCAAAAAAATGGCCAAAGCCTTGTCTGCTACCAAAGCCTTGGCTTGCAAAAAAGTACAAATGGCGGATAGCAAACTGGTTGAGCGCACGACCGGCTACGTACTAGGCGGCGTCAGCCCGCTTGGACAAAAAAAGCGCTTGCCGACGATGATAGATTGCTCGGCTCAAACGCAGTCTACCATCTACGTCAGCGGTGGCCGTCGCGGCTTAGAGATAGAGTTGCCGCCGCATCAATTGGCGACGACGCTAAATGCGCATTTTGCTGCGATCACCGATGACTAGCAGCATGGTATCGACATGGTATCGATAGGCTGATGGCTGTCGGTGTTTGCGACTATCGTTTTTATACTGCACTCACTCTATATAACTCGACCACATTTTTATCTTCTCACAGATGTTTTTTTCGCTTTTTGATATTCTATGACACATAAAAAAAGCGCCTAAATCATAGGCGCTTTTTTATCGTTATAAATGAGTGCGAGAGGCAGTCTTAGTCTAAGAAAGCAAAGCTGTCGATATCCATCGCTGTCATGCTCTCGCTTGGGGCAACCATACTTTCAGCATGACCTGAGGTGCGTGGCAGTAGCTTATCGAAATAGAACTCAGCGGTTTGGATCTTCGCTTGGTAGAACTCTGGCGCTTCTGTGCCGCCGTTTTTGAGCTTGTCATACGCGACCGCTGCCATACGCGCCCAGTGATAGCCCATCATCACATAGCCTGAGTACATCAAAAAGTCATCAGAGGCCGCAGAGATGATTTCGCGGTCTTTACGTGCCATCAGCATCAGACGAACGGTCAAGGTGTTCCATTCAGCACATAGCTTGGTCAATGCCCAAACGAACTTACGCATGTCTTTATCAAGGGCATACTCGCCGCACCATTTCATGATGCTTGAGGTATAGTCACGGATGATCTTGCCTTTAGATTGCAAGATGACCTTACGACCGAGCAAATCTAACGCCTGTACACCCGTGGTACCTTCGTACATGGTTGCGATACGGGCATCACGAGCAATCAGCTCCATACCCCATTCTTTGATATAGCCATGGCCGCCATAGACTTGCTGACCGTGTTTGGCCGCCTCGATACCCAGCTCAGTTAAGAAGCCTTTTAGGATGGGGGTATAAAAACCTAGCTTGTCATCCCATTTCTCAAACTCTGCTTCATCGCCATTGGCCACGCCTTGTGCCATTTTGTCCGCATAGCGCGCTGAGTGATAGATCATCGAACGACCACCTTCAGCAAAGGCTTTTTGCGTCAGTAGCATACGACGAACATCGGCATGATGAATGATGGCATCTGCCACTTTTTTAGGATCCTTGGTGCCTGATAAGGTGCGCATCGAGCGACGCTCTTTGGCATAAGGCAAGGCGTTTTGGAAAGACAGCTCGGTGTGTGCCAGACCTTGGATACCTGTACCGATACGAGCAGTATTCATAAAGGTAAACATCGCCTTTAGGCCTTTATTTGGCTCACCAATAAGATAACCAGTCGCACCATCAAAGTTCAATACACAGGTCGAAGACGAGCTGATACCCATTTTGTGCTCAATTGAACCACAGACGACTGCATTGCGTTCACCGGCCTCACCTTCAGCATTGGGCGTGAATTTTGGTACAATAAAGAGCGAGATACCGCGCGTGCCTTCTGGGGCA
Organism: Psychrobacter celer; assembly: GCF_016107555.1. Taxonomy (GTDB): domain Bacteria; phylum Pseudomonadota; class Gammaproteobacteria; order Pseudomonadales; family Moraxellaceae; genus Psychrobacter; species Psychrobacter celer. Next base: position 16,893 of record NZ_JABASU010000003.1, read on the forward strand.
TCGGGTAGGCGTGCTAAAGTAATGTGAATGATGTTATCTGTTAGGTCGTGCTCACCGCTTGAGATAAAGATTTTGGTGCCGCTGATTTTATACGTACCGTCTTCTTGCGGGATGGCTTTTGATTTTACTTGTCCCAAGTCGGTACCACACTGCGGCTCAGTCAGACACATGGTACCTGACCATGAGCCTTCGACCAGCTTTGGTAGATAGATGGCTTTTTGCTCATCAGAGCCGTACTGTAATAAGGTGTTGATACAGCCAGTAGATAGACCAGGATACATCGCCCATGGCCAGTTGGCCGTGCCGATCATCTCAGATTTAATGAGGTTAATGGACATCGGCAAGTTCATACCGCCGTACTGTTCAGGGTATGAGATGCCTTGCCAGCCGCCTTCTACAAATTGGTCATAAGCTTCTTTAAAGCCCTTTGGTGTGGTGACTTCGCCATTTTCAAAATGACAGCCTTCTTCGTCAGCAGGCTGGTAAAGTGGTGATAGGACGTTTTCGGCAAAATCCGCCATGCCTTGCAAGATCATATCAACGGTTTCGGGATCAGCGTTTTCGCCGTTGTCTAAGCTTTTGTAGTGCGTCTGATAATCAAACACATCGTTGATCAAAAATTTGATATCACGTAAGGGTGCTTTGTAAGTTAACATAATCGCTCTCTTTGGTTGGTTCGCTCTCATAGGATTGTGGCGCAGTCGTTGAGCCAGTGTTTATGTAAGCGATCTTTACTTATTTGGGATAGAGGTAGACACTGTATCTATTTGATAGCCAATGGTCTGTTGGTCGTCTGTCAGTGGTCATGGAGGGTGATAAGAGCAGCCAGTCGATGTCTTCCATGAAAGCCCTACAAACGTCCTTAGTAAAAGTCAGCTGCTATGGCGTTTGTACGAGTATAAATCTTCTATGCGTACAAATATACAATATATAACTAATATTCATGTTTTTAATAAAAGTTTATTACTTTTAGTTTTGTCGAAATGCGAATGATGGGGCTTTTTTTAGTCTGTTACTTTTATCACTTTCTTTTAGCAGTTTTATCTTAGCACTTTTATATCAACACCTTTATATCAGTGTTTTTATATCAGTGCTCTACTTTTGTGACCGTCGTTATCACAGCGGTCTAGGAGTAAGAGCAGCGTGACAATAATCAGCAGGCATTACCTAAAGAGCAAGGTAGGCCACCGAACAAATACACCTATATCTAGGAGACAGTAGGCCAATTATGTGCAAAAGACTACGCAACCAGTATGTCGTTTGGCGCACCGCTTTGTGGACTCGTATCAAGTCGCTCATCGATGGCGAGCTGGATCATCTGCTTAAGGTCAATCGCAGCAAAAGACCGTGGCACACGCCCATTATCGCCGCGCTTGCTATTAGTTTTCCGGTGTTTGTCGGGGCATATTTTGATGCGCTGCCTTCAGGTATTAAGGCGTCGCTGGGGGCGATGATTATCTTAAACCTACCGCTGGTGGGTAGTTTGCCGTATCGGTTGGTGACGGTCATGGCATGGGGGTTTGCGATGGCGATGAGCTTTGCTTTGGGGCTGATAGCTCAGCAGTTGCCATGGCTTAGGTTGCCGGTGTTTGTGCTGATGGCCTTTGGGGTCGTGCTGCTGGGGCGTTACTATCGTCAGCCGCCACCTGCAGGGTTGTTTGTGATGATGGCAGGCGCGATAGCACTGTTTATGCCGACACCACTGGCGCAGGTGCCAGCGGCGATGGGGCTAGTGGTTTTGGGCAGCGGGGCGTCGATGTTATTGGCGGCGCTGTATACGCTGTTTTTGTTGATGACGCGTACGGTCGCGCCTGCGCCTGTCTATCATTATGAAGCAGATACGATCGGTGATAGTGCGATTGTGGCGGGCTTTGTCAGCTTAACCTTAGCGCTCGCCATGTTTTTTGAGATGCCCTATCCTTACTGGGCGGCGATGAGCTGTTTTATCATCATTCAGGGCATGCAGCTACGCACGATGTGGATCAAGCAGCTACACCGACTACTCGGCACTATCGCTGGCATGGCGGTCGCCGGCTGGATGCTGTCGTGGGGGCTGTCGCAGTGGGGCGTGGCCGCCTCGATACTCGCGATGATGCTGTTGATCGAGTCATTGGTCGATCGGCATTATGGTCTGGCCGTGATCTTTATCACGCCGCTGACTATCTTTATCGCTGAGTACGGCAGTGCCTCGATGGTGGCACCGATAGCAGAGGAAGTCATGCGTGCGCGGATGCTTGATACGGCGCTCGGCTGTGTGGTCGGCCTAGGTGGCGGGCTGGCCATGCATTCGATGCGCCTACGTCGCCCATTAAGGCGTATAGAAAACTGGCTGCTGGCGCGTGTTGGTTAAGCGCTATTTATCACAGTATTATTTATCATTTAACGCCTTATCATGTAACGCCGCAGTCGCTATGGCGACATCTACCTTTTGCGTCGTCCAGCGCTCAAAGCTCAGGGCTGCTTGGCCGATGAGCATGCCGTAACCGTCCGATGTCTGTGCGCCGTGAGTGGCAAAGTGCTGCAAAAACGGCAGCGTGCGTCCGTACATCATGTCATAGGCATAATGAGCCGTTAGCGTATCTGCCAGTGGCAACGTCTCACCAGATAGCCCAATAGAGGTGGCATTGATAATAATGTCAAAGGCTTCTGTCAGCTCGCTTGTCGCGCAGGTCGAGATAGCATGTGCGTCAATCACGTCGCTTGCAGCGCTTAACTCACAAGCCAACTCCTCCGCCTTGCTCACTGTGCGATTGGCAATGCTCAAATCACCGATACCTGCCTGAATCAGTGGCAAAATCACCCCGCGAGCTGCGCCGCCAGCGCCGATCAGTGCCACGCGCGCGCCTGCAAGTGGCCAGCCCAAGCTCAGTATATGATTGACCAAACCTTGACCGTCTGTGTTATCGCCATAAATGGCCTCAGAGACGGAAGCACCGTTTTTTAACAATGCTGTATTTAACCATAAAGTATTGACCGCGCCTGCTACCTTGGCATGTTCAGACAAGCCGCCACGCGCCGCGCAGCATGCATAGGCGACTTGTTTAAACGGCACGGTGACATTGGCACCCACGCCGCCGCCATGAAAAAACGCTTCGAGTAGCGCAGTAAAGCTGGTGGCATCATCAGGACAGTATTGACGCTGATAGCTGATATCTATCCCCGTCTGAGCGGCAAACTGGGCATGAATCTCAGGAGATTTACTGTGGGCAATGGGATTGCCGATGACGATAAAGTGTTGGGTCATAGAGAGTCCGCGAATAAACAATGAGCAAAAGGTAATCGATAAATCTCTGCTAGAGACCAATCATCATAAGGGATAACGCGGGTGTTGACAAACCCTACGCTTGAGCAGATGGATATAAGTCATGGCTATGCGGAAGCGGGAGTACGCTATGCGTTTTTTTGACAACTTTTTGACAACGGTTTTGCTGAAAAAGGCTTTGCTGGGTTAGGTCTTTAACAAATCTGTACTTTCTGGGAGGGGGATGCGTAACGTAAAGGGTAGTCAAGTGTTATGCAGTTGGGTAAACTAACAAGCTTATGAGGCGCGTATGAGCTATATAGCCGATGCACTCTAAAAAGCGCATAGCGCTACTGGTATAAATTTTACTTGCGTGCTCCGTTCCTAGAGGCTGCGCAAAATTCATCCCAGTAGCGCGTTTAAATTTATACAACAGTTTTATGTTCAACACGCCCTATATAGAGTAGAGCATCACTATTTTATAAAGTACAAATGAATAAAGTATAAGCTGTTACCCAATCATTCATCGTTATCAGCGGCATCGCTGCCAGCTCGTTAATACTACGTTGAGACCCATCTAAAAGTGTGAGTAAATTGCCCATGTGGAATAATAACCTACAGACCCTTCTAGTCGGTACAATAATGGCGACGGCTCTGTCATTGAGCGGCTGTGATAGCAACAAAAACGATCCTGAAACCTCAGATGCGGCCAGCGATAGCAGTGCGCAGGCCGTCACTGAACCGCAAGTCCAAGACAATGCGGCCTCAGACTCAGACCTCGACGGCGCGGTGGCTGAGCAGGGCACGCCTGTCAAATACGATGTCTCGGCATGGAGTAATGAAAAGGTAGAGCCCCTAAAGGTCACCGAGCTGGACGGCATCAAAACCACATTTGGCAAGGTGCTCAGTACAGACGAAAACAGTCTCGACTATGCCAGCAATCCAGCATCCAAATATCGTTTTATGAAGACCGACGCGCCGTATCTAGATATTATCGACTCCGAAAAATATCTTGAGCTTGGCTGGTACTATGCCAACCCCACCGACTCAGATACAGAAAAAGAGCACAGTCAAAACCATGCCAAAAAAGCCTACAAGCTGGCACGGCAACTGATGGGCGACGATGGTGGTAAAGTCATCGCCGATATGCTGGCGGGTCAAGTCGTCAAAAACAAAGTCATCGGTGGTCAAAAAGTCGAGCTGGCCAAGTGTGAGTTTTATAGCTGTATGCTGATCATCAATAAATCAGCCGCCCAAACAAATGACGGCTAAGCGATTCAATGCTGCCATCTAATATAGCACTACCGCCTGCTAACGCCGCTTCCCTACCGAGCAATGCTTGGCACTGCCTACAATTGGCCGGCCAGCACCTAGAGGCGCTAGACTCAGATGCTGCAAAACAACCATCAGCGGCATCTGCAGTCGCCTTAGACAATCGCGGACTGGCATACGCTGATGGTTTTTTTACCACCATGGGCGTCGTCGATGGGCAGATACTGTGGCAGCAGCAGCATCGACAGCGACTGCTTAGCCATGCAAAAGCGCTGCAGCTGGATATAGACTGCCCGGCACTCATGAGCCGCCTGTCCGTCTATGGCAAGCAGCTGCAACAAGGCATGCTAAAGCTAATCGTCACGCGTAGTACGCAGGCGGTACGCGGCTATGGCTATGCGCCTGATGCAGCTGGTCGCACCTGTGATGTCTGGCTAAAAATGGCCGCTATGCCTGTCAAGACAGCAGAGCAAATCACGCTACCTGATGGACGCAGAATGCCTAGGCAGCCTAATTGCGCCGCCGTTTGTCTATCGGCGAAGATTGCTAGCCTACCGCCGCCATTGGCTGGACTCAAAAGCCTCAATCGCTTGGATAATGTCCTCGCAAGCGGTGAGCTGCAACGGTATAAGACGCAGTGGCTAAATGCTCAGCCGGTGCCAAACCCTCCACAGCCAGAGATCGCCGAGGGTCTGTTACGCGATATGAGCGGACACTGGGTGGAGGGCACGATGAGCAATGTGTTTTATCAACTAGCAGAGTCGCCGCTACCTGTGTCAACCAGCAGCGATAACGACCAGACTCAGGCCAATTATCTGACCACTGGCCAATGGTATACGCCGTCGATGGCGCAGTCGGGTGTCGCTGGGGTCATGCGACAAGTAATCATCGATGCGCTTGCGAATACAGAACGACCAGTAGTCATGCGTTCATTACATGATAAGGATTTGCCACGGTTAACGCGGTTATTCTTTTGTAATGCGCTGCGCGGGGTGATGCCGATGAGTTCACTTACTTTGCTATCGGGTGAAGTGGTTGAGTTGAATTAGTCGCTTACTTCACATCAAAAATATTAAATTTGGTATCAACTAAATCATCATAATTTAACTCAATATCTTCATGCCTATATTTCTCTTGCGCTTGTATAATCGCTGAAGAATCGTCTTCAGCTTTTATTTCTATAATAGCGCTCATCGTTTCAACTATTTCTATCTGATAAGTTTTTAAGCCTGTGTCACTTTTCATAATCATTATCTCTGTTGCTAGGGTTGCTGCTGCTGATCCTAGCAAAAAGACTTTAGAGAAGTGATCGTCTTTTAAACAACTATAGTAAGCTTAGCTTAATTTTCGATACTGACCACGGCCCACAAACTCAATAATGGCTTTATCTCGTAGCACTTGTAGCTGCTGGCGAATTTTATCTTTCACATGGTTGTTATCAGGGTATTTACGTTGTAATTTATCAGCAAATGCATAAACCTGTTGCAGGCTAAATTTATCACCCAATCTATCAATACACTGCCAAACATCTAGCGTCCAACCTCGTGACGTGATGGATTGCTTACGTAAAAATAACGTCTTTTGAAACTGCTGCATGACACTGTCGCGCGGTATCACTTGCTGGTCTTTGACCAAAAACACCTTTCCAGTTTCTGGTACTCGGCGCAGGTCAATATTGCAGCCGACCCAACCTGCACGTCTGGCAGAGGCTGCCAATGGTTTGCGTTTGATAATAATATCGGGCTTAAAAAACTGCTTGGGAATAATCAGAAAATTATTAACGCGATACTCTTGGGAGTAGGTCAAAAAGAAGAAGCTTGGATTGTCGTCGCTATTAATACGCGCAAGCATAGTCTCATAAGCGCCATCATTGATAATATTGCTTAATTTTGATTGTTTGCTTTTTAGCTCATATTGCTCGGCACAAGCTGCACAATAAAAATCAGCCACAGGTTTATTATTGCCAAACTCAGCTAATGGTTGAATGCCGCAGTTGGGACAGTAACCGTTGTCTTTTACCCATGCTTCACTAAGCACACGAATAATCTGTGGTTTGGAGTTGTAATTTTTGGCCAGACTTTGATTAAAATATAAGTTCATGATGCGTTTTTGTGCCCAGTAAGTAGATGTAAGCGCTGCAACAAAAGTAACAAGCTAAACAAATCCCATTGAAAATCACACGGTTCAGTGCTAAATTCTAGCAAACTTCTGCCCCCGCGAGTTGTCATGAGCACACCAACCCCTGAGTCGCCGCCCGAACGTCCCAATGATACACCAGAAAACCAGCAAGACAATGCCGCATTGTCCAATGCTAAAAAGCCGCGTACGGATGACACGCCTGTAGAGCCGTCAGCCACCAACGTAGCAGACGCGCCTGCGACAGATGTATCGCTCATCAGCGGCGAGGGCAAACCGCGCACTTACAAAGTGGACAATCCGTCGTTTTTTATGCAGCGGGGCTATCAGGTGTTACTGGTGCTGGGGCTGATCGCCGCGTTTTTTTTGGTGATGGTTTATCAGACGCTGTTTGGCCGTATCGAGCAGCCAGCGCAGATGGTGACGATTGAGCAGGGTCAGACTTACTATGGGCTATTGCCACAGTGGCAACAGCAGATTCCGCTGTTTTCTGCCAGTGTGGCCAAGCTCTATATCAAGTCGCAAGTCGATGCGCCGCTGCACGCTGGTATCTATCAGCTGCCTGAAAATCCAACCATCGCCGAGGCACTACAGATACTAGAGCAAGGCGCAAAAGCTGCCATGGTCAAGATACAGATCATCGAAGGCAAGACTGCAAGCGACCTTTATCAGACTTTACGTGACAACCCAGGCATCAAAAAAGAAGTGTTGCAAGACAATGACGACAACACCCGTCCCGCGAGTAATGCCAGCATCGCTCAGGGGCTCGACTTGGTCGGTATCTTGCCAGAGGCGGTAATCAGTAGTAACGATCCCATCGTCAATCACAACCTTGAGGGCTGGTTTGCGCCAGACACTTACTATTATGGTGAAGGCTCAACCGATAAGCAGGTACTAACGGATCTGTATAAGCGTCAGCAGCAAGCATTGTTTGATGCTTGGGAAAGCCGTGCGCCCAACCTGCCGTATCAGACGCCTTATCAGGCACTGGTCATGGCTTCTATTATCGAAAAAGAAACCAGCATCGCTGATGAGCGTCCGTTGGTATCGGCAGTGTTTAAAAACCGTTTGGATAAGGGCATGCGCCTGCAAACAGACCCAACCATCATCTATGGTATGGGCAGCCGTTATGATGGTAATATTCGCCGTAAAGACATCGATGAAAAAACGTCATATAACACCTATCAAATCGATGGGTTGCCGCCAACGCCCATCGCCCTGCCGTCAGCCGCTTCTATCGAGGCGACCTTGCATCCAGCAGATAGCGAGGCGCTATATTTTGTGGCAACCGGTGATGGCGGGCACAAATTTACCAATAGCTTGGCTGAGCACAATCAAGCGGTAAGAGATTACCTAAGCGTCATGCGCGAAAAGAAAGCACAAACACCGCCGCAGTAATACCCGTTAGCGATAATTTCCGTTACGTGATGGTCTTTTTGAAACCATACACCTATTTATCGAGCGCTATGTCACCTCATAGCGCTTAATCATGACACAAGGTCATCTCATGTCTGTATCTATACCTGCCAATGCCGACACCAATCTGGTGCAAGTCGCTACTGATAATCAGATAATACAAGGTCGCTTTATCAGTTTTGAAGGCACTGAGGGCGTGGGTAAAACCACAGCGATCGAGCAGCTATGCACACGTTTAGATAGCCGTGGTATCGACTATCTGCGTACCCGCGAGCCTGGTGGCAGCCCATTTGCTGAGCATCTGCGCCAGATACTCCTAGACCCTGCGACCGACATAAATGACGATACTGAGCTACTGTTGATGTTTGCTGCGCGCTGCGATCATATGCAGCAAGTGATTTTGCCCGCGCTACAAGCTGGCAGGTGGGTGATATGTGATCGTTTTACTGACTCAACCGTGGCTTATCAAGGATTTGGCCGCGCCCATGGTGATGAGGCAGTGCGCGCAAAGATTGATATGTTGATTGCTCAGTTTGTACCGCAGTTGCCTGAGCTGACGTTGTGGTTAGATTTACCAGTCGCTGAGGGGATGCGGCGTGCTGGCAAGCGCAGCGCCGCCGATCGCTTTGAGCAGCAAGCGGATGCGTTTTTTGCGCGGGTGTATGAGGGGTTTGACACGCTTGCGCGCCAGTATCCTGAGCGCATACAGCGGATTGAGGCGTCGGGCAGCGCCGAGGAGGTTGGTGCACGCATCTGGCAGGCGGTACAAAAAAGGCTGGAGCTAATATAAAAACGGCGTCGTAGAAAAAACCCCCAACGTTGGTTGGGGGTTTTTCTATGGTTGCTTGTCTGGTGATGCGTCAGTTATGGCTCAGTTAAGCGTTAGGGTCTTTGCGGCTGTCCGTGTCGGTTGCAGTATCTTGACCGGCATCAGGGAAGCGATTGGGATCCAGCGAGCCTTTTTTGGTCTTAGGCGCATGGCCATTGCCATTGGTATTGCTGTTATTAGTTGCCTTGGTCTTGGCGGCTGTGGCTGATCTGGCAGTATCAGCATTGTCGTTTTTTACTTGAGCCGCTGAGCGGTCTGGTGTCGCGGTATCCGATGTCGCGGCGGCGTTTGCGACTGTATCCAAGCTGCTGCTTGCGTCTTTTGGCATGTGCGTCGGCGCATTTTGCTCAGGATTTTGCTCGGCAGTTGTATCGCCAGCGACTTTGTCTGCGCCCGTTACGCTCACAGGCTCGGTAGCGTCAGTACTTTCTTCCTTCAGCTCTTTTTCTTTACGTTTTTCAGGCGCTTTGGAGCTGGATTCAAAGTTGGCATCCGCCGCCATACGCGCTTGCTCTTGCTTTGGCGTTACATCGACTGGCTTTGGCTGTACCTCATCGTCCACCACCAAGGAGATAAGCTTGCGATCGCGCGGCACCGTCCCATCAAACTTGTCGGTGATGACGTGGAGCTTGCCTTCTTTGTCGACGGTATAGAGCGGCACAAATTGTTTATTATCGGCCTTATATTGCTCAAAGCTATAGCTGTCAGTGATGTTGGTGATTTTGATACGTGCCTTTTTGGACAGCATACTGGCGAGCTTGGTATAGGTGACGTCTTTGCCAAACAGCCATTGTGAATGGAAGTTTGACTGCTTATCGTCGCGCTCGCTTTTGACTTTTTCGTCACTAAACTTAAGACGATATAGCTTACGCTCACCAAACTCGTGACGATAATGAATCTCAGATAAGGTGTTCATCTCCTTATCCATACTCATGGCAAACAGACGGCCGATACCAATCAAATCCAGATGATGGTCGGCGTGGTCTGAGATGGGGTTGCCAAAGTAAGTACGTAGGCCACTCATGCGGGCGCGAGCAATATTGGTGTAGTTGTTGTGAGCGACGATGACATCGAAACCTTGGTCCTTGAGCGAGGTGGCGATAAGAAGCGCGACAGGGTTTGAGCCGACCACCAATATACCATTGGTTTCAGGCTCACGCACGCCCAGCAAGTTGCCGACCATTTTGGCACCCAAACCTTGGATCAAGACCGTGCCGATGATGACCATAAACACTAGTGGCACTAGCAGCTCGACGCCTTGGATATCATACTCTTGTAAGCGGATAGCAAACAAAGATGAGATAGCAGCAGCGACGATACCACGCGGCCCAATCCAGCTGATCATCAGCTTCTCATTGGTCTTAAGGTTTGAGCCGATGGCTGATGCCCAGACAGACAAAGGCCGCGCCACAAACATGACGATAGCCAGCAGCACCAATCCTGCAAACCCAACACTTAGCAAGCTTGCCAGCTCAACACGGGCGGCCAAAATAATAAATAGCACAGAGATGAGCAAGATGGTTAAGGATTCATTAAACTCCAAAATCGTCTCGCGCGGGAATTTGGGCCAGTTGGCCAGCGCCACACCCAATACCGTCACCGTCAATAGACCAGACTCGTGCTCTAAATGGTTCGATACTGAAAACAGCACCAGCACGAAGGCTAGGGTAAAGACATTGCGCAAAAACTCAGGAATCATATGACGACGCATGAGGAACGCAAGCAGCCAAGCGCCTGCCATTCCAAGTGCTGTCGCTAGCACCACAATCTTGGCAAACAATAAGATACTGCTGGCTTCGCCGCCTGAGATGATGTACTCATAGACCAATACCACCGCGATGGCGCCGATCGGGTCGATGATGATGCCTTCCCATTTGAGGATATTGGAGATGGTCTTATTGGGGCGTACACTACGCAGTAGCGGCATGATGACTGTCGGGCCTGTCACACAGACCAAGGCCCCGAATAGCAGGGCAATCAGTGGATCGACATCAAATAATAAATACGTCGATAACGCCACGATAGCAATGGTGATCAGTACGCCGACCGAGACCAGCATTTGTACGACGGTGCCGTGTTGCTTGATTTCATCAAACTCTAGCGTCAGCGAGCCTTCAAATAGAATAATCGCCACCCCCAAAGAGATGAAGGGGAACATCAGCTCACCGAGCACCAAATCAGGGTCAAAAATACCCAAGACTGGCCCGACGATGATACCTATCAATAATAAAAATAAAATGGACGGTTGCTTTAAATACCAAGCCAGCCATTGGGCGGCGATGCCAATCCCAACCACGCCAGATAGTAATAGGGCGGTATCCATACATTAATCCTTTTGTAATCTTGTCATATGTTATATCTATCCATTGCTTGGGCGACCGCGCTGCCTGCCATCGGCAGTGTGTATCGATGTCGCAAACGGTCGCAAGCTTTTTAGTAGCAAGGCCATCAGCAGATAGCCATCATGCATCCAAACATGAGCCAGATGTGATATATACTATAAAGTAATAAAGACAAAAGCATTCCCAGATAAACATACCAAATCCAACAGTCAATCCGTGTCATCAAACCTACGCCAATCATGGTACTCGGTTGGCAGGTTTATATGACTCATATGGCCTACTTAGTAGCTGATAGGCGGCTTTGAGTTATTGACAAGGTTGAAATAAGGTATAAACGCCTCTAGTCATGCAAAAGATGGAAAATAAGGGCGATACGAGCCAAGTTGATAAACGTAAGGTCAATCCAATCGATTTTTTTAATTGACTTTTGTTTGTTTGTAAAGTTGTTTGGCTTGCTATCATAACATGATTTTATTTCATCGCTGCTAGTTGCCGTGTGACTGATTATTGCGTGATAACCGGCCATATTTGGCAGCGTTAGCGCCGCAGCAGATCATGATGTAGCGCTAAAAGATACTGGTCTTATGCAGATAATATAGGCCAGCGCTTTGATTTATCATACAGTAGCTGCCTTTTTGTCGCCATCTTTGTCGTACCGATGGCCTGTCGCTACTATAAAGATATTGATATAAAGATACTGACGGCCAATGGTATTGCAGCAAAAAAACCAGTAACCTATTGCATAACAAAAAGGGATTGAAATCAGGGACAACAGTACGGATAAAACGATAAGACATGGCCCACTTTTGCACCAAGCGGCTATTTTGCATCACATGGCTGTGCTGTTACATTGTTTGTCTCGTCCTGCTCGAATAAGTTTTATTGCGTGCTATCAGGTGTCATACAGACTGTGCAAAACGTATTCCAGCAGCACTGTACCTAACTGTACATAGCATCGTCTTTGAGATGCAGCGATAGTATTCGCCACAGCACGGCCATTGACAATAATAATGATCACTCATATGGAGGACACGATGCCTATCAATATGTCTACAGCGCCAGCCAAACCTCGTATGCGTCATTGGCTACAGCGCAGCACTTTAGCGCTTGCCATGAGCACAGCGATGCTGGCAGGGGTATATACCACGGCGATGCCAAGCGCGCATGCTGCCGTCAGCACGGCGGATTTTTCGGATTTGGTACAGCAGGTCACCCCAGCGGTGGCGCGTGTCAATGTGACCAAAACCGTCAGTGAGGCGGAGCTTGCTAAGGCCCAAACGGCAGAGCTGCTCAGGCAGTTTTTTGGTGATCGTCTGCGTATTCCGGATCAAGCCGCGACCCCAGCGATTGAGCATGCCTACGGCACCGCGTTTTTTGTCACTACAAATGGCTATATGTTGACCAATCATCATGTGGTCGAAGGCGCGGACAAAATCACCGTCACGCTCAACGATAGGACAGAGCTGGATGCCACCTTGGTCGGTAGCGATGAGCGCTCGGATGTGGCAGTACTAAAGGTCAGTGGTAAGCAGTTTCCCGCGTTACCGATCGGCGACTCAAATGGTTTAAAAGTTGGGGAGCCTGTACTGGCGATTGGCTCGCCCTTTGGTTTTGATTATTCGGCCTCGGCTGGTATCGTCAGCGCCAAATCGCGCAATTTTTCACGCGATACCAGTGTGCCGTTTATCCAAACCGACGTGGCACTAAACCCAGGAAACTCAGGTGGCCCACTGTTTAACCAGCGCGGCGAGGTCATCGGTATCAACTCGCGTATCTTTAGTGGTACAGGTGGCTATATGGGGCTGTCGTTTTCTATCCCGATTGATGCGGCGATGGATATCTATGAGCAGCTAAAAACTAATGGTGAAGTCGCCCGTGCTTATCTGGGTATCTATCCACAAGACATCGATCGCAACTTGGCAGAAGCGTATAACTTGTCGCGTCCGCAAGGGGCGTTGCTGACTCGCGTATCGCCAGATTCGCCCGCTCAAAAAGCAGGGCTAAAACCTGGCGATATTATTTTACAGTATAATGATGCGCAAATCATGCGCGCCTCGGATTTGTTGAATTTACTCAACCGTGCCAAGCCCAACGACGCGTTTCATGTGCAGATTCAGCGCGATGGTAAACGGATGCTCGCGCGTGGCACGCTGGCCTATGCGCCCAATGATGTCCGAGCACAAAGCGGCGATCAGCAAGACAATGATATACAGCTTGGGCTGCGCTTACGTGACTTGACCGCCGATGAGCAAGCAGAGCTGGCAGTTGACAATAAAACCGGCATCTTAGTCACCACAGTCGACCCCACAGGGCTGGCGGCGCGCTCAGGCATCATGGCAGGCGATGTGATTACCAATTTTCACCAAAAGCCGATTAAAAAAGTCACTGATTTTTCCAGTGCCATCTCAACGTTACCCAAAAAAGGCGTGGTGACCATTGAGGTCATTCGTCAAGGTGTTCCGGGTATCATCGGTCTGCGTATCGAGTAGCCTTGTGTCATACAGGAGTCGTCACGCAATGCGAGCATCTGACTGGACAAAACTGAATAAATAGGACAATGATTGACATAGGCTGTCAGTATAATGAGGCAGCCAGCAGAATGATGAACGGGTCGCTCAATCCTATGCTTCAATCCTATGGTTTATTAGAGATGTCTCGGCAAGTACCATCAGTACGGCACGCAAGATAGGTCAAGTGAATACATGGGTTTACAATTGTGCTTGTCTATCATAGAGCTCGGCCTCTATAATGGCTGATTTTTTATCCAACTCGCCACATATCGTTTGGGCGATGCTGGCTGGTCGCACGTTTGGCTGTGGCAGGCGCTGTCTAATCGCTAGGGTTTGCCAGCTATTATTTTATGATCTGCTTCTTGTCAGCCCTATTTTGTCAGCCCAGTTTATAAGGCGTTGTAGCCCCTGCTAAATAAGCATTGACTGATAAGCAATGATGGCTAAGTACTGCTCAAAAGCCACTGCTCGATTGTTCCACCTTTATCCATAACCGCTAGGTAATTATGACTGACCACGCACTTTATACGCTAAGTATCTCTATAGCAGCCGCATTGCTTGCGTATATTCTATTATGGTCAGGATTACAGACGTTCAATGCCAATCCGACCAAACGGTTTTTGCGTATCTGGGGCAAGCTCATACTGTATTATGCCGCGTACACCATGCCTGTTTGGGCGCTGCTTCTACTGACAGGCTGGATGGAAGGTCTATTTGCCCTAGCGTGGCCGGTGCTGCTCAGCGCGGTGGCGGCCATGCTGCTCTATTTTTATACCGTTATCATTCAGCCCAATTGTTTGCGCCTTGAGCACCATGCTGTCGATTTGGGTTTGTCGGCACCACTGACGGTGGCTGTATTGGCAGACCTGCGCATTGGGTTATATAGTGGCAAGCCGCGCCATATTCGTAAGCTGGTCGCGACCATCAATGAATTGGCAGTGGATGCGGTTTTGATTACCGGTGATTGGCTGTATTATCCTAGCGCCGATTTGGTCGGGCAGTTGATGCTGTTTAAAGGGGTCAACAAACCGATCTATACAGTGATGAGTAGCTCAGACTTGCGTTATCAGTCGCTCAACACTACCAAGCAAGGCCAGCCATTATTAGAAGACACTTTGGCCTGCGCATTTGATGTGCTTGATATCAGCTACATTGGTCAGCAGTGTACCTCGTTGCCGCTCAGATGCGCCGCCATGCCGCCATCTGCCAGTTGTTTTGACAGTACAAAAGAGCCCCAACGCTTAGCGGCGCACGCATCAGATGCGCCTGTAGCCGTGCTGTGTGGTTGGCAAGATGTCCCTGTACAATGTGGCGCAATCGATGAGCAAAACAGCGCGGACAAGGCCAAGCTTGGGACAAAAATCACCCACGCGCGTCAGCCGGTGATTATTTTGGCCTCACGGTTTGATAGTATCCGCGACTTGCCAAAATCGCCACAACCACGGCCGTTATTGATCACAGGGGCAGCAAAAGCCACACAAAAAAATATATGGCAGGCGCAAAAGCAACAAGACATCCAGCGCAGTGGTCACAAGGGTATGCTTGGCAATAGTCGTATGGGTAAGCAGCGCGGTTTATACCAGCATGCCAGTGCCCAGATATTTGTCAGTAGCGGTATTGGCACGCGTGGTCTGCCGTTTCGCTTGTATCGGCCCACTATCGATGTGTTGACGATTCGTTAATATTTTGTAAAACACTTATCAGCGCTGCTGCATTGCGCTACACTAATCAGTCATTAATAAGCCACCAAATGGTGATTCATTAATGACGGGTAGCACTTTTGATGCAGGTCATGGGTGAGCGGTGGTGAGCAGTTTATTGATTAGCGACGTAGATGTAATCTCAATTGATTGATAGCGGTCAAATCAAAATATGCTACACTAGCAGGCGTTTTTTATGATCATGTTTTAATGATTATGTTTTAAAATCAGACAGACGCATTTATATCGCAAGTGCTTGGCGTACACCAGCATTTCCACAGTACGACAGTACGTAAGATAAAACATCGCACGTAATACCATGAGTGTCTATTTTTGCCTATATAACGATAGGTAGAGTAGAGGTGCACACTGGCATTTGCAAACGACCTATCATGTGATAGCTTTGATAAAAGCTAGGATAATACAGTAAGGCACGGTTATGAGCACAGCATACGACGAGATTAAAACCCGACTACAAGGCTCAATGGTAGCCTTGGTAACGCCCATGCATCCTGACGGCACGGTCGATTATAAACGTCTGGCAGACCTCATAGATTGGCAGATTGAGCAAGGCACGCATTGTCTGGTGGCCGTTGGTACCACCGGCGAGTCAGCAACGCTATCGATGCAAGAGCATAGCGATGTGATTCGTTATTTTGTGCAGCATGTCAAAGGTCGCGTACCAGTGATTGCGGGCACAGGCGCCAACAACACCATGGAAGCCATCAAGCTGACTCAAGATGCTGCCGACGCTGGTGCAGATTGCGCCTTGCTCGTTGCGCCTTATTATAATAAGCCGCCGCAAGAAGGGTTGTTTCAGCATTACAAGACCATCGCCGATGCGGTCAACATTCCGCAGATGCTCTATAACGTGCCAGGACGCACCGTCGTCGATATCGCCCAAGAGACTGTCGAGCGCTTATGTGATATCGACAATATCGTCGCCATCAAAGACGCCACAGGCTCAGTGGGCCGCGGTGAGCAGCTAATCAAAGCTGTGGGGGATAAAATGGTGGTGCTATCTGGTGATGATGGCACCGCGCTTGATTTGATGAAAGTCGGCGGTAAGGGCAATATCTCCGTGACGGCCAACGTCGCACCAAAAGCCATGAGTGAGACCTTTGCCGCTGGTCTGCGTGGCGACTTTGTCGCTGCTGACAAAGCTCATGATGTGGTCAAGCATCTGCATCGTGATCTGTTTATCGAGTCAAGCCCGATTCCTGCCAAATATGCCCTGCACAAAATGGGTATGATCGACAAAGGGATTCGCTTGCCGTTGGTATGGCTGGCACAAAAGCATCATGCCACTATCGATGAAGCTTTGGTGCGTGCAAACTTACTATAGTAATATCGAGCTATCGTATGATCGAGCACCATTGTCATCAAGCAATAGCATTATAGAGCCTAGAGCCATAGTATCATCGAGCAATAATTGCTAACTCAGAGAGATAACATGATGAAAACATCATCGACGATCACAAAGATAATCCCTGCGCTGCTAACCGTCGTTTTGGGCAGCACCTTCGTATTGAGCGGTTGCCAAAGTATCAAAAACGTACTTGGCAAACGCGACAATGGTAGTTTGGAATACCAACAAAGCAAAAAACTGGCACCGATTGAGTTGCCAGCGAATAAAGAGCCTGCACCTTTTGTCCCTTTATATCCTACGCCTAACGCTGGTACAAACACCCTAACACTAAAAAATGACTCAGGCAGTCAGTATCAACTGCCAAAGCCTCAGCGTACGGTTAGCACGCCTTCAAACTAATTTTATTTCTTTACTTATACCGCTGAGTTTTTGTCTTGCCGATTGTATGTGATCGATTGGGCCAAATCAAAGCGGTAACTGCGCGTTTTTACCACATAAGCTTGAACGAACAGGAACTCCCATAATGCAAAAGCAACAACTGCTGTACAAAGGTAAGGCCAAATCTGTATATGAAACAGAAGACAACGATCTTCTGATTTTGCACTTCCGTGATGATACCTCAGCGCTGGATGGTAAGCGTATCGAGCAATTAGCACGCAAGGGCGTCGTTAACAACCGCTTTAATGCGTTTATCATGCAAAAACTGGCAGACGCGGGTATCGAAACCCACTTTGAAAAGCAGCTGTCAGAAGACGAAGTGTTGGTCAAGCGTCTGGATATGATTCCGGTAGAGTGCGTGGTGCGTAACTTTGCCGCCGGCAGTTTGGTGCGCCGTTTGGGCTTAGAAGAAGGGCAAGCACTGACGCCGCCTACTTATGAGCTGTTTTATAAAGACGATGCGCTGGGTGATCCTATGGTAAATGAGTCACTGGCCGTGTCTCTTGGTTGGGCGACCCAAGAGCAGTTGGCAAAAATGCAAGAGCTGACCTATCAGGTCAATGACGTACTAAAAGCGCTGTTTGCCGCTGGTGATTTGATCTTGGTCGATTTTAAACTTGAGTTTGGCGTATTCCACGACCGTATCGTCTTGGGTGATGAGTTTTCACCCGATGGCTGCCGTATTTGGGATAAAACCACCAAGAAAAAACTGGATAAAGACCGTTTCCGTCAGTCATTGGGTGATGTGATCGAAGCATACGAAGAAGTGGCCAACCGCATTGGCGTCCCATTAAGCTAAGCGATTTTTTTAGACCGTTATAAAAGACTGAGCCGTGTGCTCAGTTTTTTTATGCAAAAAATTACGGAACTGGTAAAAAGGACGCACGGTACAAGCACGGTATTCTACTTATAATACCTTTGAATGTGTCACATAGGTCGATAGTCATGTCTCACACACGGTCTCCCAAAACAAACAGCAAGGCACTAGAGCCGCTTTGGTTTACGCGTCCCACCTGTGTGGTCGCCGCTGATTTGATAGGTAAGGTGCTGTGCAGGCGGCTGATAGATAGTGACGGCACAGAAAAAATCCTACGTATGCGCATCTCGGAGACCGAAGGTTATATTGGAGCAGCAGACCCAGCATGCCACGCTCATGCTGGCACGCGCACTTCACGTACCAAGATTATGTATGAGCCAGGTGGCGTGTTTTATGTTTATCTGACTTATGGCATCCATCACATGCTCAACTTAGTCAGCGGCGCTGCCCAGTCGCCCGAGTCTGTGCTGATACGAGCAGGGTTTGTGACCGACGACAGTGACTGCCTCACAGACGAGCAGCAATGGCGTCCCCGTAAGCAGCGGACAGATCCCAAACAGTTTGCAGGCCCAGGTAAGCTCACCAAACGCTTGCACATTGATCGTAATTTATATGGCAAGCCTATTGCCTCAGCATCTGACGTTTGGGTCGAAGACGATGGCTGTCAGCCGCCAGTGTCATTGCGCCCGCGTATCGGCATCGACTATGCAGGCGACGCCAAGGACTGGCTGCTACGCTATATATGGACTGACCATCCGTCGTTATCTAAAAAATAGTAAGTTTATAGCTATGGTAGTTTTTTTAAATAAGCTCGAAGGAGGTAGTCTATGTATAAATTAACCGTTTTTATCCCTGATGAGGCGCTCGAGTCAGTAAAATCAGCGCTGTTTGCCGCGGGCGGCGGTAAGATTGGCAATTATGAAGCGTGCTGCTGGCAAGTGCAAGGTACAGGGCAGTTTAAACCTTTGACAGGTAGTCATCCGCATATCGGTGCGCAAGATAGGCTAGAAAAAGTAACCGAGTGGCGCGTCGAGATGGTGGTAGCAAAAGAAAACATCGAGCAGGTCATTGGTGCGTTAAAGCAGGCGCACCCTTATGAGACGCCTGCTTATGATGTTATCGAAGTACTTGACTGGTAAGAGATGAAGCAGGAGGGCTAATAGTAGTTCAATCTTCTTTTATTTTAATCACCTGATAGCTTGGGTAATCAAGCTCGATCTTATAGTCTTCGCCGCCGCGTCTGGCTTTTACCTTTATTTTGTGGTCGCCTTTCTTGTATTTTACATATTTGACACCGTACTCCATGCTGCTGACTTTATTGGCAGCGCGCTGCTCGATTGCAGGCTGATACAGCTCTTTATCGATATTTTTCAGCGTTTTTTTGTGCTTCTTATACAGCTTGGTGTCTTTATAAACGTCTTCATATAGATCGCCATAGGCATTGTAGCCAGGCGCGGTGACGCAGCCAGTCGTCAGTGCCAAGGCAGCAACCATAGCAGTCACTGCAGCGGGCTTTACAAAAGTAGTGATGTGCATAAAAACCTCTTATGGGGTCAAAACGTGATGAGTCGGTTTATAAAAAATGGCCAAACAAACCAAGGGCTGGCTTATTTGACCAGAGGCATCAAGACCACAACGATGCCAAAACTTAATAAAAAGTCGCGCGAATAACGCACGTACAAACAAGAATAATCGATAAGACGCGCACTATCTCATCAAAATTAGTCTTTTTCTATTTTGATGACGTTTAGGTTGGGATAGCCAAGCAATATTTCGTACTCTTGGGAGCCGCGTTTTGCCTCAATCTCAAACACTCCACGATTATTTTTTTCTTCCAGCTCAATGTCTTTGACGCGGTAACCCATGGCGCCAACCTTTCTGATCGCCCGTTGTTTGATGGCAGGGTAGCGTGACTCTTGTTTGATACGATCCTCGACATCATCACCTTTATAGTGCTTATTGTATTTACCATGATTCTTATGTTTATCGTTCTTATGATAATCTTCGTCGTCCCAAATATTGGACCAAGATTTTTTGTTTGAGCTGATCAAGCGCAGATCAGGATAGCTATATTTTAGCTCATATGCTTGGTTGTTCTTTTTGGCATAAGCAATGAGCGCACGGCGGCCTCGATGACTGTCCGCTCTAATATCCATTACTTGATAGCCTTTACGGCGCAAGTTATTGCGTAGCTGCTGACTGACGCGCCTATAACTAACACGGTCATAATCGCCATCTCCGCCGTAGATGGGGTAGTCATAACCGTATCCAGGCGCGGCGACCGTGCAACCGACGGTAGAGACACTCAGTAATGCGATAGCAAGACCAGAGGTGACCACCGCTAATAAAGACGAAGATCTTAATATTTTCACAATGTCTTCTCCTATAGGGGATATTTCTTCTTTTTGAAATATTTGCTTACATAACCATAGTAGGATGATAATCTCATTACTGCGTGTCTTGGCTGTTAATAAGTTGTAAACTTTGCAAATATTTGCGTAAGCATCGGCAACTTTAGGTGACTAATGTGCAGGATGCAGAGAAGTTTATCGCCAATCCGTTTGTATCATCATGTGATTTTTTCAAGCAGGCAATTACTTTTAAAAAATAAAAGGGATAATTATCAATAGCTTAGTCGGGTAAAAATGAGTGCAAAAGTGCTTATGTAAGTATATGCTTACACGCAATGACGCTTACGCCACTTAACATCACATTATAGATTGGGCATTATAGTTACACGGCATTAGGGAATGTGACTCAAGGATTGAGTTGACCGCATTAAGGATAATGATTCAGTGATCAGCATCAGGATGATAATGAGAACTGAAGTAAGGCACATTTTCTGTGCTGACAACAGCAGTGATTGCTGGTAGTCGTAGAAAAAGGGCAGGATGCCCAGTATCACATTATGTTGAATAGCGTGCAAGGATGCACATGACGCAACCGTGGTAGGTAACATGGATGGTTAACAATAAAACCGCATAACAATTCATTGCTATGCGGTTTTATTGTATCTGCTCGTTCGATGCAAAAAAAGACCGCATACTTTCATGCGGTCTTTTTTATTCTCTACTATTTATCATTTACTTAATAGCAAGTGCTCAACAGTAAGTAATTGAACTGATCACTGTGAGTGAGTAAAGAAGACTAACTCAGTAAGTACAATTAGTAGTTACTGTTAGTAATTATTGTGGCGACGCCATTCGTCTACTTCGCGCTCGGCATTTTCTTTACTATGGCCATAGCGCTCTTGTACACGGCCTACTAGCTTGTCGCGGCTGCCTTCGATATGAGTGAGGTCATCATCGGTAAGCTCTGCCCATTTTTGTTTAACCGCACCTTTCATTTGGTTCCATTCACCTTTTAGCGTATGTTCATTCATTATTATATTCCTTCTGTTATGATCGAGTTTAGTATTGAAGCTAAGTCTAAAAGCTAAGTTTTGTCTCAAGACTAAGCTTTAATATCTTAAGCTTTAGAATATTAAGTTATAAGACATGCGTTCCATCTGTCTTTTTATACCGTATCACTCAGTGGCTGCTGATTGTTACCAACACTCAACTTGCATTGGCAATCAAGCGTGAGCCAACTGGTGATATCTAATATAGGCGCTCACAATAGCCTTGTCTGTATAGGCAGTGTTTAGAGTGTTGCGCCATTATAGAAATCTACGTACCTGTGTTAGGAGTGGCATCTTTGTGTAATAAAAGGCAGCTTTTATGCAGTAGTCATACCGACAAAGTCAAAATCGACGGATGGAGTTTTGCCCTGTATTAACAGACTAATAGCTTTTGCCGAACCACAAGCGTGGGTCCAGCCAAGTGTGCCATGACCTGTGTTTAGCCATAAATTATCAAAACTCGCCGCTGTATTGTGACTACCGTGACGGACATGGCCTTTGTGCGCGCGGCCTATCAGCGGTACGTTTGATGGGGTCATCGGCCGCAGCCCTGCCCAATATTGTACAGAGTTTGCAATGATGCCTTTTGGAAATAGCTGCTGCACACGGCGAGTGATGGCCGCGCAGCGAGTGGGATTTAGATCCAGATTGTAGCCGTTGAATTCGGCGGTGCCCGCAACCCGTAGCTTGTCACCGAGGCGCGATGCCACCAGTTTAAACTCATCATCGATTAGGCTGACAAATGGCGCTAGATGCGGAGCGCGAGGATTAACTTGATAAGTGGCCGAGTAGCCTTTGGCAGGGAAGATAGGCAGCTGTACATCAAGCGGCTTCATTAGGGCGACGCTATGGCTACCAAGCGCCAGCACATAGCTATCGGCGCTAAAGGTCTGGGCATTTTCGTCTTTGGGCCGAAGGGTGACGCTATGCACGTGCGGCTGCGACGTTTGGGTATCGAGGTTGATGGCGAGGATATCAGTATCATATAAAAACTGTACGCCTGCTTTGAGGCAGCGCGCAGCCAAGCGCTGAGTAAATATATGGGCGTTGCCCGACTCATCACGGCTAGTATAGGTTGCGCCTGTGAGCTTATGAGCGATGGGGTAGAGCGCAGGCTCTAAGCTGACCGCAGTACGAATATCGATGATATGGCGCTCACAGCCTAGCGCTTGCATACGCTCGGTCGGAGCAATGGCTGCCTCAAACTCTGCTTGGTCGGTATAAAAATGCATGATGCCGCGCGTTTGCTGCTCATACTCGATACCGATATCCGCGCGTAGCTGCTGCAAAGCTTCTCGTGAAAACAGCCCCAATCGGACCATCTGTACCAGATTGGCATCCGCTCTGTCCGCGCGGCACTCTTGCAAAAACTGCAGCGCCCATCTGAGCTGCGCCTTGTCCGCTCGCAGGCGATACAGCAGCGGTGCGTCTTCTCTACCTAGCCACTTTAGTGCTTTTTTCGGGGTTGCAGGATTGGCCCAAGGAGTGGCGTGCGAGACTGATATCTGCCCGCCATTGGCAAACGAGGTTTGCATCCCTGCTGCTGATTCACGCTCGATGACGGTCACATCATAGCCTGCTTGGCGAAGATACCATGCGGTGGTCACACCCACCACGCCTGCCCCGAGTACCGCGATATGTGTCATAGATTGCTCTGCTGCGTTTTTAAAAAAAGTGCTGTTATGGCTTGAGATTTTTTGTGCTATGGTTGGCGGGCTACATCTGCTTGCAGTGCTGGTGGCAATGCCAACACTGTCAGCTCGCTGTCGGCTAAATGTTCTGGACGGGCAACGACTAACGCCTCAAAGCCATTATTGCTAGCAATGGCGTTGACCACCTGAATTTTATCGAGTTTGTCGCCAGCTGCTGGCATCTCGCCTGTGCCACTGACATAGTGCAAAAACGCCTTTGGCGCTGATTTAAAATAAATACGGGCGATGACCTCTTGACCCAAGTAGCAGCCTTTATCATAGTCCATTCCGCCGCGCTGATGCAGGCGTAGCTCTTGCGGCTGAAACTGCCCTTGTGTCGCCGCGACGATCCAGTAGTTGCCAGTGGCGATACTTTGCAGCGCCCATGCATTGGCCTCTTCTATCGTATGATGCTCGTCTTTGTGACTAAAAGTCGGCTCATCAGCGAGCACACAAGGATAGATGGCAGCTGGAGCGCTGGTCTCAAACTTCGAAAATGCGCCGTACTTTTTAAGATGGGCTTGTAAGCTGTCGGTACAATCAGCGCTGATGACAATATCAAAGTGATTTTCGGCTTGTTTTTTGATCCAAATGCCAAACTCGATGCGGCCCTTTAGGTTGCTAATGGCAGCAGCTTGATAGCTGAGCCCGAGTTTGGTGACATCAATGGTCAGCTGGCTTTGCAAGAATTTTTCGGCATCCTCGCCTTGGAGCGTCACTTGAGAAAACTGCGGCAGAGTCGATATATCGGTAGATCGAGTCATTGTTATTATCCTTTTTTGAGCGCTGATTAGCAGGGTTTGCGCATAATAAGTAAGGGCTGGTATCAGACTCCTTTGACCAAATACGCGCCTATAAAAACCAGATGAGATTAAGAAGAGTACCACAAAAAGTACCGCCGTAAAAAACAACAGTGCCTCGCCAATGGTTACGGTATAAGTTGGGTATAGCGACCATTTTTCAACCGTACAAATTGGTTAAAGATGGCGAGTTACGGTACAATGTTAGCTCTACAATACACTTAAATATTGCTGGCTGCCGAGGAAACGATGAGCTTACCAAATTGTCCAAAATGTGATGCTGAATACACGTACGAAGATGGTGCGTTGCTGGTATGTCCCATGTGTGCCCATGAATGGACATCTGCGGAAACTGACGCCGCAGCAGCCGAAGCTCAAGGCGCTGTCATCCGCGATGCCGTCGGCAACGAGCTACAAGATGGCGACGCGGTGACCGTCATCAAAGACTTAAAAGTTAAAGGCTCCTCACTCATCATCAAGGTAGGCACCAAGGCCAAAAGCATTCGCTTGCTACCAGACGCGAGCGATGGTCATGATATCGACTGTAAGCTCGATGGCTATGGGCCGATGAAGCTAAAATCCTCGGTGGTAAAAAAGGCATAAAACGCCTGCAAGCCAACAGACTAAAGATGACTTATGTCACTATTACCTTTACTACAATAATAGAGAATATTTATGAGTACTAAAAACGAACAACTATTTGCGCAAGCTCGCAAACATATCCCAGGCGGTGTCAACTCACCTGTCCGTGCCTTTGCTGGAGTGGGTGGTACGCCGATTTTTATGCACCGTGCTAGCGGTAGCAAAATCTATGATACCGAAGACAATGGCTATATCGATTATGTTGGCTCGTGGGGGCCGATGATTTTGGGTCATGCTCATCCAAAGGTGATCGATGCGGTCAAAAAAGCAGCGGATGATGGTCTGAGCTTTGGTACACCAACCCCATTTGAAACCACCGTTGCCGATAAGATCTGCGAGATCGTGCCAAGCGTTGAGATGATTCGCATGACCAACTCAGGCACGGAGGCGACCATGAGCGCCATCCGCTTGGCGCGTGGCTATACGGGACGTGACAAAATCGTTAAGTTCGAAGGCTGCTACCATGGCCATTCAGACAGCTTATTGGTCAAAGCAGGCTCAGGAATGCTCGATATCGGCGAGCCAACATCAAAAGGCGTGCCAGCGGATTTTGCCAAGCATACCATCACCATTCCTTATAACGATCCGCAAGCGATTAAAGATTGTTTTGAAAAGTGGGGTGATGAGATTGCTTGTGTCATTTTGGAGCCGATCGCTGGCAACATGAATATGGTCGTGCCCACCCAAGCGTTTCACGATACCTTGCGTGCTGAGTGTACTGCCAACGACACCGTGCTGATCTTTGATGAAGTGATGACGGGTTTTCGTGTCGGTCTTGGCGGCGCGCAGGCACATTTCGGTATCGACCCTGATTTGACCTGTTTTGGCAAAATCATCGGCGCTGGCCTGCCCGTAGGCGCATTTGGCGGAAAAGAGAAAATCATGTCTTGTATCGCCCCCCTAGGCGGCGTTTATCAAGCGGGTACGCTATCGGGCAACCCACTTGCCATGCGTGCAGGTATTGCGATGTTTGAGGACTTAACAGTCGCAGGTTTTTATGACGAGCTATCGGCCAAAGTAGATAAGCTAATCGGCGGCTTTCAGGCAGCTGCGGACAAACATGGTATCAATCTACGCACCAATAACGTCGGCGGTATGTTTGGCATGTTTTTTGTCAAAGACCGCGACACTACTGTACCGCAAAACTTCAATGACGTGACGCAGTGTGACATGGAAGCCTTTAACACCTTTTTCCATGGCATGTTAGATCGCGGTATTTATTTGGCACCGTCAGCATATGAAGCGGGCTTTATGTCAATCAAGCACAGCGATGCAGACATCGATGCCTCAATCAAAGCCGCTGACGAGATATTTGCTGAGATGGCGACAGCGTAGTTTAGCCATTTAAGCGATTGACTCGTTAAGAATAAGCGACTGACTCGTTAAAAAGTGGCAGTCTAAAAAACCAGCAAGATCATTCTGTGATTTTTGCTGGTTTTTTTATGGATATATTATTTATGATACTTTGCGAATAATATGACGTATTCCTGAAAATCGTTTTTATAGTGGTTAGCGTGACTGATGCTTATACATTTCTTACCTGTGCGCCCAAAAAATAGACAATGAGTTATGATATTCTGAGGCAAACCTGAATAATCAAGCAAGGATGCAAATGAATGAGTACCAGCCCTTCTAGCCACACCGCACCACTATGGCAAGCCACTTATGACCAATACGGATTAAAGAATCATTTGGATGTATTGGAAGATAAGCAAAATCTGATGGACTTACTACAACCAAAGATTGAAAAACATAGTGAGTTGCCAGCTTTTAGTATGGGGGCGGCCACCCTCACTTTTGGGCAGCTAGATATAGCCAGTCGACGTTTCGCGGCTTTTTTACAAGCGCAAGGCGTCGAGAAAGGCGACCGTATTGCAGTACAACTACCAAATATATTGCAGTATGCCGTGGTATTGCTGGGTTGCCTACGTGCCGGTGTGGTACTGGTCAATGTCAATCCTATGTATACCCAATATGAATTGGCGCATCAGCTCACAGATGCTAAAGCCTATGGCCTAATCGTACTAGATGGCATGAGCACGGCTTATGAGCAATTAGAGCACACCGTCAAAGCGCAGCTAGCGTGGGTGGTCAGATGTTCTATAGATCCTAGCATTGCTGATAATGATATTGCCTTGCTCAGTCAAATTGGCTCAGAACAATCTGCGAACACAGATGAGCAGATACATGCCTCGACCGAATCATCACTTGAGTCATCTCAGCACAACATAACGTTTGCCCATATTATGCAAACCTATGATGCAAAAGAGTTCAAAGCCGTTACGATTGAACATGAAGATTTGGCGCTACTGCAATATACAGGCGGTACGACGGGCAAGCCAAAAGGTGCCATGCTGACTCATTACAATGTCATGGCCAATGTCTGCCAGTGCTATGCAATGTTTGGCAAGACGATTGAATCCAATTGTAGCGAGCAGATTAAAATGCTCAATCCTTTACCGCTTTATCATATTTTTTCGTTTACAGTCTGCGGCTTGCTTTGTCTTTATGGCGGCTGGGAAGATATATTGGTCACCAATCCACGTGATATCGATGGTTTAGTAAATACCATTGAACAGCATCGACCTCACGTTATCCCTTCTGTGAATACCTTATTCATTGGTATGCTGCATCATCCAAAATTTGCCAATCTTGATTTTAGTCGTCTAGCGCTATCTATCGGTGGCGGTACAGCGATTATTAAAGCCGTCTCGGATCAGTGGCAGCAAGTCACGGGTATGATTATTAGTGAAGGCTATGGTATGTCTGAGACGTCGCCCGTTATTTCTTTCAATCCGTCTGGCGTTACAGCGTTCAATGGTAGCGTTGGATTGCCGCTGGCTTTGACAGATATCCAGATTATTGATGAAAATGGGAACATATGCCCAGTAGGTACAAGAGGAGAGGTCTGTATCAAAGGGCCTCAGGTCATGCGCGGTTATTGGCAGCGAGACAATGCCGATACTTTTACCTCAAATGGCTACTTTAGGTCAGGTGATATTGGCGTTATGAATGATGAGGGGTTTTTGACGCTCGTCGACCGTAAAAAGGACATGATACTGGTATCAGGATTTAACGTATATCCTAACGAAGTAGAGGCTGCATTGACTGAACACCCTAAAGTGCTCGAAGTCGCGGTAGTCGGGGTGGCAGATGATCATAGCGGAGAAGTACCAAAAGCATTTGTGGTCAAAAAAGATACAAATCTCACCGTAGAGGAACTACAAGACTTTGCGAGCAAGCGTCTAACTGGTTATAAGCGTCCACAGTCCTATGAGTTCATCGATGAGTTGCCTAAGACGGCGGTCGGCAAAATATTACGTAAATCCTTACGATAAAAAATGTGGCATGTCGCTTATAGAAATGAGCTGACATCAACGACGCTATCTATATCAGTAAAAACTGGGCGGCTCAAAATAGCGTCCAGTTTTTTTATTATTCAACTTATATGACGACTAAACTTTATCGTGCTTTATCAAACTTACGATCTTTTAAGCTCAAATTGCCACGCAGGACATCGCCATACATACGAAAATCACTAGCAAAACTTTTTAGTGGAAACTTAAACGACGCGGGTTTATTTTTTTCAAAGAAAAAATGACCGACCCAGGCACAGGCATAACCTGCGGCGATACCTTTGAGTAGCGGGGCGGGCGAGCGCGACTTGACCGACTTTGCGAGGCCCAGTAAGCCAAAGCTACTACCCGCAAAGTGCAACCGGCGGCAGGCCATGTTTTGATGCTCATCTAAATAAAAATCATAAAAGCTCTGTTTGGTTGGGCTGACGGTTTTGATGGCGTCGTTTTTTGCCTGAGTATGAGAGTGATGGTCAGCGGCTTTGATCACATCGAGGGTGGCTGTTTGATTCATGGCGTTAGCTTCCTTGCTAATGAATGATAAAATGATGGCTGGCGGCCAGTAAGTTAAGCCGACATGGGCAAGCGGATAGTGAGGCCTTTGATTCATTTTAATGTAACAAAGCCCCATGAGTAACACAAGTTTTAGATAATCTGCCGGCCAGTGCTGCTGGTTTGAGCGAATTGGTAGCCATGTATCTGATTTATCTGGATTCGACTATACTTGCCAGTGTTTGGCATAAATGCTTTAATGGCGAAAATTGTGTCACTGCTGTCTGTTGGCCTCTCACATTGATGTTGATGGCTCGTTTTTGTCATGTGGTTTTTATAGTTTGGTTATTATAAGATGTTTGACAGCTTGGCTTTACTTGAGCCAGCCGTTTGACCCAGCGCCGCCCATGTATGTACCTTTTATCCCACTAATATGGTAACGATTTCGCTTATGCCCATTGATTATTTTACAAACCCGCCAATCGCCGACGATGAAATGATGGCCGCCATTGATATCGGCTCCAATAGTTTTCACTTAGCCATCGCTCGTTTAGATCATGGGGAGGTGCGTAAAGTCGTCTCTATGTCAGAAAAAGTGCAGCTGGCCGCGGGGCTGGATGAGCACAACATCCTAAGCGCGGCGGCTGAAAAGCGCGGCCTTGAGTGTCTTAGCCGCTTTGTGGCGCGTTTGGATTCGGTGCCGCCTGAGCGTATTCGGGTGGTCGCCACCAACGCCTTGCGCCAAGCCAAAAACGCCAATGACTTTATCAGCCGTGCCAATAAGATTTTGCCCAAGCCTATCGAGATTATCGCAGGACGAGAAGAGGCGCGTTTGATTTATTTGGGCGTTTCACATACCAATGCCAGTAGTGATAAGCGTTTGGTCATCGATATTGGTGGTGGCTCGACGGAGTTTATCATCGGCCAAGAGTTTGACCCGTTACTAACGGAGAGCTTGCAGATGGGCTGCGTGGCCTTTACCCAAAAGTACTTTGCTGATGGGCAGATTACCAAAGACGCGTTTACCAATGCCATCGCAGGCGCGCGTAAAGAAGTACTGGCGATCAATGGCCGTTACCAAAAAGTCGGCTGGAGTAGTGTGGTCGGCTCAAGCGGTACCATCAAAGCGGTGCGAAATGTCTTGGTGTCAAAGGGCTGGGCCGATGAGCAAGAGCGCATCACCTATAAAGGGGTGAGAAAACTTGAAAAACTGCTGCTAAAGATCGGCAACGTTGGCGATATCGATTTAGAAGGTGTTAAAGAGCATCGAAAGGCGGTGTTTCCAGCGGGGGTAGCGGTCCTGCGCGCGGTGATGGAAGTGCTGGGTATCGAAACCATCGTCTATTCTGACGGCGCGCTGCGCGAAGGCGTTATGTATGATATGTTAGGGCGTTTTGCGAGTGAAGACGTGCGTGACCGCAGTGTGCTGGCGTTGATCAAACGCTATTCAGGCGACAAAAAACAAGCCAAACAAGTGGTCAAAACCAGTCGGCATTTATTTGAACAAGTCAAAGACACGCTGGGTCTGAGTAGTGATGATGGCGATTTGCTCAGACGGGCGGCGTTTTTGCACGAGATAGGGCTGGCGATCAGCCACAGTAGCTACCATAAGCATAGCGCTTATTTGCTTGAGCACTCAGATATTCCAGGGTTTTCACAGGTCGATCAAAAGCGCATGGCACAGCTGATGCTCAATCACCGCCGTAAGCTAAAAGCTGATATGTTGGAGCAGACCTGTACCATCGGCGGCAACCAGTTGGTCTATCTGTGCTTGCTCCTGCGTTTGGCAGTATTGGCACATCACAGCCGCAGCGACCATGAGCTACCAGCATTACAGCTCGCTGTCGTCGATGATCACTGCTGGCAGATCACGGTTGCTGATAGTAGCGAGCACTATGCGTTTTTGTTGCCAGATTTGCATACCGAGATTGAGCAGTTTGCCAAATGGGGTATCGAGCTTAGCGTGATAGAGGCCTGATGGTTTTGATAGCTAGCGTCGTTATTATGCCAGATGACGGACACCATCGACGTATCAATGTGCCTTACCGGTGGCATGTGCCCTATCGTTAGCAAGATGGTTTACAGATCTAGGTAACAAAAGCCGCTTTGACAATAATGTCATGCCATTTAAGATGTGCTACTATAGCTTCTATTGAGTTTACAACTGTACTTTTATTATCAAAAACCGATAACATTATTGAGTATAATTATTAAAGGGAAGCATTTATGAGCACTGTCTGGGATAGTGTGCAGCTTGCACGGCACGCCAAGCGTCCATTGTTTATGGACTATGTCAATCAGCTGTTTACCGAGTTTGATGAATTACATGGCGACCGCGCGTTTGCCGATGACAAGGCCATCGTAGGTGGTCTGGCGCGTTTTGAGGGT
The DNA here is from genome assembly GCF_016107555.1 of Psychrobacter celer. GTDB lineage: Bacteria > Pseudomonadota > Gammaproteobacteria > Pseudomonadales > Moraxellaceae > Psychrobacter > Psychrobacter celer. Next base: position 47,732 of record NZ_JABASU010000003.1, read on the forward strand.
CAGCCTGTGATGGTCATCGGTCAGCACCGTGGCCGTAGTACGCGTGAGCGTATCGCCCATAATTTTGGTATGGCCAACCCCGAAGGCTACCGTAAGGTCATTCGTTTGGTAAAAATGGCCGAGCGGTTTAATATTCCGGTGATGACCTTTGTCGATACCCAAGGTGCGTATCCAGGAGTGGGCGCAGAAGAGCGCGGCCAAGCACAAGCCATCGCGGAGAGTATCGCGGTCTTCTCTAGTCTACAAGTTCCTATCATCGTGACCATCATCGGTGAAGGCGGCTCAGGCGGTGCGCTGGCCATCGGCGTGGGTGATAGGGTCAATATGCTACAAAACAGTATCTACTCGGTCATCTCACCTGAAGGCTGCGCTTCTATCTTATGGAAGACTGCCGAAAAAGCTCAAGACGCCAGTGAAGCGTTAAAGCTAAATGCGGTAAACCTGCATCAAATGGGTCTGATTGATGCGGTCATTGAGGAAGGTGAGGGCGCGCACGTCCAGCCGCAGCCTGTCATGGATGCGCTAAAGTCCTTGCTCACTGAGCAATTAAAAGCGCTCAATGAGATGGATGTTGAAACCCGCTGCGCGCTGCGTTATGAAAAGCTCAAATCCTTTGACTCTGAAGTGATGCTGCCTTGCTGATTTGTTGATGAGTCATATCGCAAAATAAAAGTGTTAAAATAAAAACGTGTCATTGTATGGCGCGTTTTTTTATGTATAGGTGATTTATAAGATTTAGCCATTTTTAGTACATTTAGGTGGCTATCGATTGAATTAAGAACATGCCCTACTACGATTTAAACACTTTAAAAAATAACTTTGCATTGAGCGACTTGATCGCCATGTATCTGACGTATTTGGATTTACTATAATTAGCAGCACAATTTCTATACGACGTACATATGTCAAGGCTCATGATATTTTGCTTGCTATCAACAAGGCTGATTATGACCAGTAGCGCAATTATTCCCTCTTCTATTAAGCCAATAGCGACGCTACCAATTGATGAAGGTTTGGCGCAGGTATTACTGAGCAGTCTGACAGAATACAGCGCGCAGCTGCATGGCCAGCGCGTCTGGCTGGCCTGTAGTGGTGGGCGAGACTCTTTAGCGCTGGCGGCGCTGTGTGTCCAGCTATATCATCACGGCCGCTTGCCGTTTTTGCCGCAGTTACTGCACGTCGATCATGGTCTGCAAGCAGATAGCGGCGTCTGGGCGCAGCACGTCGCACGTTGGGCCACCGCGCAAAATCTGCCTTGTCAAATCTTGCGCACACAGGTCAAAGGCCAAGACGAGCAGGCAGCACGGCACGCCCGCTATGAGGTGATGCGCGCCGTACTCAACACCGACGATGTACTGCTGCTTGCGCATCACGCTGATGACCAAGCTGAAACGATACTGATGCGGCTGATACAAGGCGCTGGGGTCAATGGGCTATCAGGGATGCAGCCGTGGCGCATGCAGACACAAGGTGGCCGGCGCAACGCACTGTGGCGGCCATGGTTGACCGCCAAACGTAGTACGATCAGCCGTTATGCGCAGCGTCTACAACTCCCCTATATTGATGACCCAACCAATGAGGCAGGGGATAACGTCCGTAGTGGTCTGCGCCGCGATATCATGCCAGTTTTGGCCACGTACAATCCAAACGTCATTGATAATATTGCTCGTAGCGCCCAGCTATTAAGTGACGCGCAATCCATCCTCAATGATCAGGCAGTAGCGGATCTGCAGCGGGTAGCAGTCAATGATTTGCAGCTCGCATCCGCCCAGCGGGTACTAGATATAGCAGTGCTAAACACGCTGCCGCCATACCGTCAGCGCCAATTGCTGCATCATTGGCTTACTCAAGATGAGCCGTTGCCACCCACAAAGCAGCTGGTAGATGCGGTATTTGGCCTTAGCCGGCGTCAGGACTCTAACCACCAAACTGCGCTTTTTTGGCAAGCGGGTCTACAGTCTTACGTCATTCGCCGTTATCGTCAGCGGCTGTATCGTATAAGTAGCGACTGGCTGGATTGGCTGACGTTACCGCTGGGTAAGGTGGAGCATGTAATCTCTGATCTGACAGCTGAAGTAGCTAGTACACCTGCTATCAGACCGCAGCCTATCTTGATGACATTACGCAGTGACACACATTTCGTTTGGCAAGCCAAGATTTGGCCTCATGCTTTGGCTGCTTTATTGGGTGGTGACAGAAGCGGCAGTGCTACGTTCAGTAAGGACATGTTAAGTAAAGACACCTTAAGCAAGGGTACGTTAAGAGGTAAGCTTGCCAACCATCAGGGTGCAATTCGTCTCTCGTTTGCACCGTTGGCGCGGCAGCAGCGCGCGCGCACGGTGTCCATGCCGCGGCCACAAGCGGGCAAAAAACTATACCAAACGCTGGGCATACCAGTATGGCTGCGTGAAAGCTTGGTGATAGTAAGCATTGACTGTAGCCATTCAAAAGACGGGCAAGACGATCTGATCGAAAATGCAGCTGCCGTGCCTATCTTATTGCTGTCGCCTTTTGATTGTTGGATATTGCACACAGATATCATGCGCATAGAGAGTAATCACTCAGCGGCGCTTGATGAGATAACTGAGGGTATCATCAGTCAGATTATGATACAAAAATCGCGCTAGACAACAAAGCCAGCAATACCAAAGCTGCGCCAAAATCCGCTCAGATAGAGGCGATAACTCTATCAGTCAATGAGGCAACAAGCGGACGAGTAAGCCGCTGAATTTATCAAACGATGCCAGTAGCAGTATGGTAAACTGAGTGTCATTTTCCCTAGCAGTATGTTAGTTTGAATACTTTTGGATTTTTGCGTAGGAGACAAGTATGTCAGTATTAGATAATAAAAAAATCAGCTTTATCGGTGGCGGCAACATGGCGCAGGCTCTGATTAGTGGGCTTGTCAGCTGCGGTGTGGAGCCAAGCTTGATTACAGTCGCTGACCCTAGTAGCGAGGCGCGCGAGCAGCTATCTGCTAAAGGATTAAACACTGTCGACCCAACCGTCGATGCCACAGCTGCTGTTATCGGTGCTGACATCGTGGTATTGGCCGTCAAGCCGCAAGTGATGAAAGCGGTAGTGAGCGGCTTTGCCGATGCGCTAGAACAGCAGCTGGTGATTTCGGTCGCCGCAGGTCTGTCGACGGCTTTATTGACAGACATGCTCGGCGGCTATAGCAATATCGTGCGCGCGATGCCAAACACACCGGCGATGATTCAGATGGGCGCGACTGGTCTATATGGTACAGACACTATCTCTGCAGAACAAAAGCAATTGGCAACGGCGGTGATGGAAGCATCAGGGCTAGTCATGTGGGTCGATGATGAAGCACACATGCATGCGGTCACGGCTGTTTCAGGCTCAGCGCCTGCTTATATGTTTTACTTTATCGAGTCGATGGTTGATGGTGCAGTCGCGCTGGGGTTGGATAAAGAGCAAGCGTCAGCACTGGCCATGCAGACCATGCTAGGCGCGGCAAAAATGGCGATGAATAGTGATGACGCACCAGCCGAGCTGCGCCGTAAGGTCACCTCGCCAAATGGTACGACACAAGCGGCTGTCGAGTCTATGCAAGCCAACGAGATTGGTCGTCAAATCATTGAAGCCATGCAAGCCTGCTACGATCGCAGCCAAGCGCTGAGCGAAGAGATGAGTAAATAATCGCTGACTACTGTTTCTCTATCTTGGGATATGTCAGGCATGATGGCATATCTCATTTATAATCAAAAAACGCCTGATAAAGACATTCGTCTTCTTAAAATCCGTTAATAACGTCACATTGAGTAGCGCTTCATGAACAACATGTTATTTCAAATCTTTGATTTGGTCACCACTTTCGCCATGATGTTGGTGTTTATTCGTTTTATGCTGCAGTTTGCTGGTATGGATGCTCGTAACCCTATGATTGCCCCTGCCTATAAAGCGACCCATATCGTCGATGTGTTTGGGCGTATTTTTCCGACCGTCGCGCAAGGCCGTATCAGCATCGCCGCCATTGTACTGATGTTTTTGATTCGTCTGATCGACATCTCTGGCAAAGCTGCCTTAATGCATAAAGGCATTGCGCCGGTGCCGTTGTTTTTTACGGGTACCACCAGCTTATTATTAGACTTTTTGCGTATGTGTCGCTACTTGGTCATCGGCTCTATTATCGTCAGCTGGATTGTGGTGTTTACCCAGTCTCAGCATCCGATTATCGGTATTATCATCGGTCTGGCCGAACCTATTTTGGCACCGTTTCGCCGCATCACGCCAAACTTAGGCATGCTTGATTTGTCACCGATGGTGGCTTTTTTGGCGTTTTATTTACTCGAGATATTCATCGGTGGTTTGGCCGCCAGCTTTATGCAAATGTTGGGCTAACACTAGGACGCTGCGCTGTTAATTAGCCTGAGTAAAGGGCGCTCTATCGATATAGAGCGCCCTTTTTATATATTTATTGGATATGTGAATAATTGACAAAACGATTGGGTATCAATTGGGCGGCGTCATCGTCAGGGTGCGGGACGTCAGCGGCGCGTAGCGTCTGAGTGATCCAGTTATCTGCCGCTTTAACGGCGTCAATCAGCGCATCGCCCATGGCTAAGCGGCCCGCGATAAAGCTGGCAAGTGAGCAGCCAGAGCCATGAAACTCGCCTTTTAGGCGTGGCAAGATACTCTGATGTACCATCTCACCATTGATATACAGATACTGCTCGATATCGCCGCTGTCGAAGTCATGGGAGGTTTTTACTAAGACGGCATGGGTACCTTGCGCACACAGTTTTTTTGCAGCGACATGTAGGTCTTGCTCGCCGCTTAGCGCACGCAGCTCATGTGTATTGGGTGTGATTAAGGTCGCGTAGGGGAGCAGCTTGCGAAAGGCGGTGACCAAGGTCTGCTCATCACCCAAGCTGCCGCCGCTATTGGCGACCAGCACAGGGTCTAAGACAAACGGCGTGTCAGCGTCGATGGTTTGCTTGGCAAACAGATCTGTGAGCATGGCGATATTGTCAGTGGTGCCAAGCATGCCAGATTTGATGGCACGGACCGGCAGATCTTCGAGCACGGCGACGGCTTGATCCTTGACCAAACTGGCCGCGCATGCCTCAAACCCAAACACCTGCTGCGAGCTTTGGATGGTGATGGCGGTACAGGCGATGGCGGCATGGGCGCCGGCCTGGCCGATGGCCTCGATATCCGCTTGTAGTCCAGCGCCGCCTGAGGGGTCCAATCCTGAAAAACACAGTACCACGGGTCGCATAACATATCCTTTTATTTATAAGAGTGATCAGAAAACTGATAAATACTATAGCCAGCCAATAAGCAAAAAGCCAGTATCAGCATAGCGTTAACCTGTTTTAAATAAGCAGCGTTCTACAGACATAAAAAGTGCCAGTTTTGTGTTGCATTGATTGTACTTATGGCAGGTGGTTCGTTCAAACAAACCAGCCTATTGCAGCCTTAGGGATAGGGAATATCTGATGTGTAGATTTGGGCAGTATTGTTGGTCACAATGAGCGATAAAAGCATTTAAATCAATAATTATCATAAAAGCGAGATTAAATATGCCGACAAGGCTTGCAATTCGTTTTGGCTTTGTTATAATACTCGCCCACGACATAAGACGTATCGTTAGCATCGATACTGTATTTGTAAGACTGTTTTTGAACAGTATTATAGGTATCTTACTTCGTTCGGTGAAGTGGGTGAGTGGCTGAAACCAGTTCCCTGCTAAGGAACCATACGTGTAAGCGTATCGAGGGTTCGAATCCCTCCTTCACCGCCATTTATTTTGTTGTTATAATAGTGCTAACGCAGCATATCGACGATAAATGATTTTTTAGCGATGACTTCAAAAAATAATTTGAAATTATCTTAATAAATCAGTTGACACAAGCGATATTATCTATATAATGACCAACCTAATTTACTGCAATTGTTATTAAACACTGTAGTGAATGATATGCAAAATACGCGCCTGTAGCTCAGTTGGATAGAGCACTTGGCTACGAACTAAGGGGTCGGGAGTTCGAATCTCTCCAGGCGCACCATTTGCATACTAGCTTACCTTTTTAAAGTTTAAGCAAAACCTAAAATAATCGCCTGTCTTATGACACTTTGGCGATTTTTTTGTGTCTGTCATTTTTATACCTATCATTTACGCACAATACATACCAGTAGCAGGTGGCGCATACGTCTTTAATCATCAAAGGTACGATAAGCGTTTGAATTACGGTACAATAGCGCTACTATTCACTGCTTGCTATGAGCTTGTACCATGTCAAAGAGTTTATCCAAACGCCCGCCAAAAACTGCGCCTAAATCCTCTGCGCCCAAATCATCTTCGTCCGGTGCGCCTGTGCAGCAAGACCCAAATGAAGCCCCTAGCATTGCCAAACCCTTAACTCGGGTGGTGGCGATTTTGTATGATGGCATGCTGATTTTGGCGCTGTTGTTTTTGGTCGGTACGATGTTGACGGTGATTGGTACTTTGCTGACCATGGAGACTGGCACCGAATCGTCGCAAGCGCAGTCGCTACCGACTTGGTATCAAAACCTTGTCATGACGCCGGCTTTTGTTTTGACCTTGGTGGCGTTCTATGGGATATTTTGGCGACGCGGCGGCCAGACCCTTGGCATGCAGACATGGCGTCTAAAGACCGTCAATAATGCAGGGCATTTATTGACTTGGGGACAGTCGTTTAAACGTATATTGGCGGCTTGTTTGATGCCGTTGCTGTTTGGTGTCATCGGCAGCCTGATCGGTGGTTCGCGCACGATTATGCTAACCAGTGCGTTCTTGGGTTTAATTTTTAATTACGTGTTTTGTTTGTTTAATCGCCGCGGTCTTGCCGTACAAGATATGCTCTCAAACTCCATTACTCTTAAGATGCCAAAGGTGGAGCATGAGGGACTATGGCGCGGTTTTAAAAACCGTAAGAAAAATCAATAACTGTGAGCTTGTATAGTCGATTTTAAATAAAACAGATACATTATATGTCAATGTGGAACGGGTATACATTTTCCTTGCGTGTTGTGCCTGTGCCGCTCGATGCTGCGTAAAATTTATCCCAGTCTCACTGTATCGTTTTTATACTGAACTCACTATATGATAAGCGTCATTTGTACCGCTTATCATACAGGGGTGATAAAGCGCTGGCAGTTAGCACACCTACCTCAATATTATCTTCTCTCTACATATTGACGGTTTGCATCAGCCACAGTGTGTAGCCGACAAAAAACAGCATCAACGCTGCACCTGAGCCTCGGCCAAAGGGGCGATGTCTGATAAAAGCAGCGCCGCACAGCACGACAAGTAGCAGCGTAATTGCACTCATCGCCAGCACATCACGCGACAAAATAATCGGACTGGCGCTAATCGGAGCGATGACTGCTGCCAGACCCACCACACCCAAAGTGTTGAAAATATTAGAGCCGATGATGTTGCCCAGTGCCATATCATGCTCGCCTTTGCGCGCCGCTGATAGACTGGCCACCAGCTCAGGCAAAGACGTGCCGACGGCGACGATGGTCAGACCGATAATCAGCTCGCTCAATCCCCATAGCGTCGCCAACTCTACTGCACCCCAGACGATGGCGCGCGAGCTGGCCACCAGCATGGTCAGTCCAAGGAACAACGCCCACAAACCACGCAGCAAGCTTGGCTCACTATCTGCTGCGCTCAGCGCGTCATCCACTGCGCGGTGCTCTACAATCTTATTATCATCGATATCATCGACCTTATGTGAGCTGCCTTCTCGCACGCTCAGCACGATTTGGATGCCCAAGACCACGACCAATAGTGCTAAGAGTACCAGTCCGTCAACGATACTCAGCTGCCCGTCACGCAGCTGCCACGCGGCCAAAGCAGTAATGATGAGTAATATTGGCAGATCGCGTTTTATGATGCCTTTATGGATGATTATGGGGCTTATTAGGGCAGTTGCGCCCAGTACCAAGGCGATATTGATGATGTTTGAGCCATAGGCATTACCCAGCGCCAGCTCCGGACTGCCTTCCAAGGCGGCTAGTACCGACACCACCATTTCGGGTGCAGAAGTGCCAAGACCCAAAATAATAACTCCAATCAAAAAACTGGGTACATTGAGTTTTTTTGCCAGTGCCGTGGCACCATCAATAAAAACGTCTGCACTCCATACCAAAATTGCCAAGCCGATCAATACAGCGATAACTGCCAACCACATCAGTATATTTCCTTATCAATGAAATCATGACACCGAGCTCAAAAAACACGCTAAGCCCTGTCAAACCGTTAAAACTTGTCAAACCGTTAAAACTAGGTTTATCTACAAAGTAGCTGGCAGGTATTGTCCAGCGCTGCCCGTCTTTAAGTTTGGATAAAAATATAAATGTGCCAGATAAAAATGGCACAAAAAAAGCTGAATCCTCTGTAGAGTCAGCTTTTATGTACGATAATCATATATATGCCCTGACGGCTGACAGTGGTGATGCCTGATATGGGTCAGCAGTGCTTGAAGCGTCAGACGCTTAAGCCACTTGCACAGGGATGATATTGGCGGTGTCTTTTACCGTGTTGTCTTCGTTGCAGTAGACCAGTTTTGGCTGGTAGGTCGCAGCTTCTGCTTCATCAAAGTGCGCATAAGCACAGATAATAACGATATCGCCTAAGTCTGCCATATGAGCAGCCGCACCATTTAATGAGATGATACCAGAGCCTGCTTCGGCGCGAATCGCATAAGTACGAAAACGCTTGCCATTGGTGACATTATAGATGTCGATTGATTCGTTTTCGCGCAGACCGGCGAGGTCCAATAAATCACCATCGATACCGCATGAGCCTTCGTAGTGCAGCTCGGCATGAGTGACGCGGGCACGATGTAATTTGCATTTAAGCATATTAAGTAGCATAAGTTGCTTCCTTAGTGTAACAAAGATTAATGAACGAAATCATCATGTTAGTGGGGGCTATTTTGCCAAAATAAAAGACTACTATAAAGTATCACGTAACAAGCCCAGCGGTAAAAACCCAGCGGTAAAGGTCTGGCCATTATGATTCGGGCAGTTTAAAACCATTGATTTGTGAACGGGCTTTTTCGATATCGTCGCCCAACAGTAATGGCAACGCATTAAACGCGGCGCTCAGAGCACTGTCGATGGCAATCTGTTCATCAGGTGAGGCCTTTGAGAGGACATGTCCACTGACCTTCGATTTGTGACCTGGATGCCCGATACCGATACGCAGTCGATGAAAGTCGTTGCCGATATGCGGGGTGATATCGCGCAGACCGTTATGGCCGCCATGGCCGCCATTGGTTTTGAGCTTGATACTACCCGCTGGAATATCCAGCTCGTCGTGCGCGATCAACAGCTCATCGTTGTCGATGCCATAAAAGTTGACCATCGGAACCACTGATTGACCCGACTTGTTCATAAAGGTCGATGGCATCAGCAAGCGTACATCGGCGCCATGAATCTGTCCGCGTCCCGTTATCCCATGAAACTTTTTGTCAGGAGAAAGGGTGATATTGAACTGCTGCGCCAAATGATAGACAAACCAAAATCCTGCATTATGACGCGTAAACATATACTGCTGACCGGGATTACCAAGACCGACAATAAGCTTTATGGCCATAAAAACATCCTGCTTAAATGTGATAAATGAGCGTAAGGTTGGTCGTGCTGTCGTTTATGTCTGACAGCACTGTGATGCTTAAACCCTACTTACAAAAACAGCAGGAGATATACATCACCTGCTGTTTTTTTTGACGAACCGAACCTATCAGCAGGTCGACGGCATAGTGCCACGACCTAGCGGTCGTTTATTATTCGCCGTCTTCGTTTTCATCGCCTTGTTCGGTCGCAGGTACATCAGCTGCATCAACTTCGTCAGCATCTTCGTCAACTTCTTCAACCGTTGGTGGCTGCATGTTAACGATAGTACGGTCGTGTGCATCTTCCATATCAAGTTCGAAGATGATAACGCCTTCTGGTAGTTTGATGTCTGATAGACGGAATAGATCGCCGATTTCCATGCCTGATACGTCAACTTCTAGGTATTCAGGTAGTTGTGATGGTAGGCAAACGATTTCGATGTCAGAGACTAGGGTAGACAAGATACCGCCAGCTTTTGTACCTGGTGCTTCTTCACGGCCAGTGAAATGCACAGGAACATTCATGTTGATCTTATGACCTTTTACAATGCGCTGGAAATCAGCATGCATTGGGAAGCCTTTCGCTGGATGGCGTTGTAGGTCTTTGATAACGACTTGATGCGCTTCGCCATCGACATTTAGCGTCAAGATGTGTGAGAAAAACGCTTCAAATTCAAGAGACTTAACCAGCTCATTGATTTTGATAGAAACCGCAGTTGGCTCTTCGTCACCACCATAGATGATAGCAGGTACTAGGTTCTGCTTACGTAGGCGGCGGCTCGCACCTTTACCTTGCTGTTCTGCAGAACGGGCAACTGCACTTAGTTCGAAATGATTAATACTCATGGATACAATCCTATAAAAAGATAAATGAAGTGTCTGGTCATAAAAAAGTGGATTTGCGACCAACCCACTAATACGTGATGAAAGCTCGATGACCGGTCATCAGTGACGCTGACAACCAAAAAACCGAGCAATATGTTTGCCGTCATCGTTTACTGATAAATATCAGCAAAAACCTATCTGGCAAACGTGATCAGCACTTTTAAAGATGCCAACCATCAAAGATCATACAAACGGTCGGCACAGGCGCGCATTATACGTGGTTTTGTAGCAATAATAAAGACCTACGCAAAATGCGAACATAAAAAACAGCGCCATATCATCAAATATGGCGCTGTTTTTTTTATATCAGGTGTCCGTGTAGCTGTATGTGCAAACCGCCACTGACACAGAAGTCGTTAGGCGTCAAACATGGCGCTGATAGACTCTTCGTTGTTGATGCGGCGTAAGCTCTCAGCGAGCATCGGTGCGATACTGACTTGGCGGATTTTGCTACAAGATTGAGCAGCAGGAGACAATGGAATGGTATCAGTCACGACCACTTCATCTAGGGCTGACTCAGAGATGTTTTTTAGCGCATTACCCGATAGTACAGGGTGGGTGATGTAAGCCAATACGCGGCGCGCGCCGTTTTCTTTTAATGCTTCAGCGGCTTTGCATAGGGTGCCTGCGGTATCGACCATATCATCAACGATGACGCAGTCACGATCACGCACATCACCGATGATGTGCATCACTTGCGACTCATTGGCGCGGGCACGGCGTTTATCGATAATCGCCATGTCGGTGTCGCCCAATTGTTTGGCCATCGCACGAGCACGTACCACACCACCAACGTCAGGAGATACCACCATGATGTTGTCGTAGTCTTGTTTTTGTAGGTCATTTAACAGGACAGGGGTGCCGTAGATGTTGTCGACAGGGATGTCAAAGAAACCCTGAATCTGATCTGAGTGCAAATCTACGGTCATGACGCGGTCGATACTGACGATATTTAGCATATCGGCGACGACTTTGGCTGAAATAGGGACGCGAGCTGAGCGTGGACGACGGTCTTGACGGGCATAACCAAAGTACGGCATCACTGCTGTGATACGGCCTGCACTAGAGCGACGGAGCGCATCCGCCATCATCATAATTTCCATCAAATTGTCGTTGGTCGGTGCACAAGTCGGCTGCATGATAAATACGTCTTTACCGCGCACGTGCTCTTTGATTTCCACGGCAATTTCGCCATCAGAAAAACGCGTGATGTCAGCTTTACCAAGAGGAATGTGTAGGTGGTCGGCGACGGTTTTCGCAAGTTCTGGATGGGCGTTGCCCGTAAAAATTGCCAAATAAGGCATGACTGAAGTCCTATTTATTGACTCAAGCAGCGACCACTAAGCAGTGTCTAACTGCCCAAATAAAGAAAAGAGTGGTGAAAGTAATTATAGACTACTAAGATAGTAAAAAATGGCAGGGGTAGCTGGACTCGAACCAACGGATGTCAGGATCAAAACCTGATGCCTTACCAACTTGGCTATACCCCTGTAATGTCTAGGCAGGACGAGCGCTGAATGCTAACAAAGTATTAGCTAGGCTTCGCTACCTATCAACCGTCTAAGACGGTGTTCCCTAGCGGTGCTCATTGCGAACTATACCGAAATTGGGAAGGTGTTGTCAATTGCTATCACTAGCAATCCAAACTAAAAATGGCAGGGGTAGCTGGACTCGAACCAACGGATGTCAGGATCAAAACCTGATGCCTTACCAACTTGGCTATACCCCTATTGTGGCGACCTATTATAAGTAAATTTTTAGACTTTGCAAGTCATTTGCGCTTTTTTATGGTATTTATTCAAAATTTTTGCATTCAATTTTTTATATAGTCGATTCCAAATAACACAGATACATTATATTTCAACGTGGAGCGGGTATAAATTTTTCTGACGTGCTGTTGTGATACTTTTTTTAAATACAGTTACGTAGTCTCCATCGGCGTAGCGCGCAAGGAGTATTTATATCAGCCGCCCTAGTGTGTATAGGAAAGCCGCCGCTTTTGGGACGTAGCCTGTACTCTGATAGCGCAATCATAAGTTATCCACCAAGTAAGCAGGACAAGGCGCATTTGCCAGCCATTTTTTTATCAATGCCTTATCAGAGGCAATACTTGCATCCAATGGCAAAAACACCGCACTACCAGAGCCGGTCATTCGTGCTATGCCCAGTGCTTGCGATTCTAACCCTTTTAAGTAATCTAAAGCCTCTGCAATAGCAGGAGCGAGGCTGGTGACGACAGGCGTAAAGACATTGTGATAAGGCGTATTCAAATTTTGAACATAATCATTGGATTGATTTTTAATCGTATCAATCGATAGAGGAGCGATATCTCGCTGTAGTTTGGGGTGAGCGAATAGTTTGGCAGTATTGACATGCGCTTCAGGCGTTAAGACTAAATACTGCTGGTCAGGCAAATTGATGGCAGTTAATTTTTCACCAATACCCATCGCAATCGCATCTTGCCCAAAGATAAAGATTGGCACGTCTGCACCTACTTTTGTACCAATTTCTATAAGCTCATCACGAGTAACGTTGAGCTGCCAAAGCTCATTGAGCGCCAGCATAGTCGTTGCGGCATTGGATGAGCCACCACCCAATCCTGCGCCCATTGGCAAATGCTTGTCTAACGTGACAGTGACTTGTGCCAATTGCCTAGGTAGAGTCTCTGACTGTATGGCAAAAGCGAGCAATGCGCGCGCCGCTTTAAAGATTAAATTGTCTTCTATATTGGCAGTTATCGCCTCTGCACCAGCTGATACTAATAGCTGATGACAGAGGGTATTGGCATCTGCTTTATTGTCAGCCGTTTGTATCACAGCATCATCCATGAGTGAGAAATGCAAATAATCGCCCCAATCAAGCAGGCGAAAAACCGTTTGCAGATCATGATAGCCATCAGCGCGCTTGCCAGTGATGTGCAAAAACAAATTGAGCTTGGCAGGTGAGAGACGAGTCATCGTAGAAGCAGATGATGCTGCTATATTTTCAATCATATATTTTCAGTCATGTTTTTTCATCATAAGGTACAGTCATAAAAAGCTATCTTAATGAGCCATGATAGCTTTTGAAAGGCGATCCGTTGTTGATACCTGATGGATTAATGATTAATAGTCATGACAACCTTGTTACCTTGTGGCTGCACTGCGCTGATTTTGGAAGGTCGTTTGTCTGAGCCTTTATAAGTAAAGCTGGCTGTCCACTCACCATTGACCGAGCTTATCAGGCGGTTTTGTGCATCGAGCTTGGGCGCGCTGTCTGAGGGCGCTGGGCGACCAGAGATCCAATAAGGCATTTGCGAGATAGGCGCTTGCCAGCCAGTGGCTTTTTTTAGCAGGGTTTCAGGATCATCAGCGGTCAAAGTACCGGTTTTTTCGCTGACCAAGGTGGCCGTCTGACCATCGTATTCGATATTGGTTTTGCCAATACCGAGTGCGCCAATCAGCTCGATGGCAAATCGATCGTCTTGTTGGCCCCATGCATAAAACGCACTGCCACCTTGCGCGCCGCTGCTGTCGCTGGCAGGCGTGGTCACGCCAATCTTGCCGGTAATATTAAAACGCTCAAGCTTGTTTGGCTGATCTGCGTTTTGAGCTTGCATCATGGTGCCTGATTGATGGCTAGTATTGGCAGTCTTTATAGACTGACAGCCAGAGGTGATGGCAAGGGTAGCCGCCATCGCTGTCAGCAGGGTTAGCTTTTGCGATTTAGCTTTAGACTGAAACTTAGATTCGCACTTGGATTTAGATTTAGATTTGAACTCGGCAGAGAGCTGAAAAAAAAGGGAGGCAACTGGCATAAAATATCCTCAAAACAAACAAATTTGCAAAAATAATAATTTTGATTAAAGGCTAGCTTAAGCGCTATTTGTTACTCGCTTATACGCGGCTGTTAGCTTCTTATAAGTGCCTTGTAACCGGTACTCCGCACCCCGATTTTGCACAGACCCTAATACAGTTGTATGCGGTCGCTGATATTATGCTGACCAAATGAAAAGCGCTTCTGCAAGTCGGCAAGCAAAGCCTCGACTTTGGCGTTATCGCCCAGACCTTGATAGGCACGTAGCAACAACGTGCCTGAGCGTAAGGTCGGAAAGACATCATAAGGCGTCTGTAGATAGTCGATGACTTGCTTATAGCGTTGGTTGGTCAAGGCGTTACTTGCCAATATGTTGAGCGCTTGCAAGTGCAGCTCGTTGTCGTAGCGCGGATCATCATAACGAATTCGGATGATGTCGGTCGCCAAGGCCAAGCCTTGCTCAGAGTTTGGCTCATTGGCCAAGAGCAGCTGGGCGTAACTTAGCCGATAGGCCAGATTGCTCGGATCGAGCGCGCGCAGATGATTGAGCAAGGTGCGTTTGACGATATAGTCGTTTTTATCATCGAGGAGCTGAGCGCGAGCAAACAATAGCCTCTCATTGTCAGGGTATTTACGCGCTGCCCGAGTCAACAGCCGCAGCGCTTCATCCGGCTCGTTTTGTTGCCATAAAATATCGGCCTGCATGACATAAGTGTCAGGGGCAAAGACGCTAAATTGTTTGCGTAGTTTTTCTAAAGTAGCAATGGCGGCGTCGACGTCGTCATTGAGCAATTCAAATGCGACCACTTTTCGACGTGCTTCTAATACTAAGTCTTCTTGCATCACGGCATTGAGATAGTATTTGGCTTTATCAAACTGCTGCTGGCGCTCAGCACTGATACCGAGATAGTAATAAGCTTGGTCAAGGTAAGCGGGGTTTTTGGCAAGCATATTGAGTAGATCATCCGCACTCGCATATTCTTCGATATCCAAGCTCACTAGCGCTGCTAGCAAGGTAATCTCCGCATCCTCACGAAAACGCTCGTGCGCTTGTAGTAATAATTGCCACGCCTCTTGGCTTTGTTTCAAGTCCAGTAAATAGCGAATCTCGTACAGGTATAGACTCTTGCTATCAGGGTTGCGCAGGCGCGCTTGGCTAAGGTAATTGGCCACGGTTTCGGCGGTGACGATTTTGCGCAAGATGTCAGCCTTTAGGGTGATAAAAGGCACATAATCAGGCTGGCGCTCTAGCGCGCGGTTAATATGCACGATAGCGATTTCGGGCTCATTAAATTGATAGAGCAGGCCTGCCTTTAGTACCGATAATGACGCATTTTGCGTGCTATCGAGCGGCTGAAGCGCAGCGAGTAGATCGCGTTTGTCAGCATCGGTATTGGGATAGATACCGATTAATATCTCGCTTAAGTCGGCGCGTGGATCGTAGCGTAAGATGCGGTTTAGTGTCTCGCCTGCCAAGACGTAATCGTGTGCGCGCAGTGCCAAATGCGCGACATAAAACCAAGCAGGCACGTGATCGGGGTTTTGCTCTTGCCACGTTTTGGCAAACTGTAACGAGTCGCCCACACTCTCGTTTTGTAAAGACAAACTCAGCGCCCGCTCAAAGACAGCGGTGGCATCTTTTTTGAATGACTGCTGTTTATAGATGGCGACGGCGCGTTGTTTGTCATCGCGATCAGCGGCAAACTCCGCTGCCAAAAGCGCGTACAAACTTGGCTCGTTTAGCTCAGGCTGCCAGATACTAGCAGGAGCCAAGCGCTGCACATCGACAGTCTCAGGCAGTCTTTCGCCGGCGCTGGATGTCGCTGCGCTCGTAAGCGAGCTGGCGCTGTTTTGCTGGTTTTCTGCCTTTGCTGGGATATCGATAGCACTGGCGTGCACAGGGGCAGATAGGCACAGACAAACAGCCAACGGTAGCGTTAGCCGATAGCGTTGGTACAAGCGCTCTATAATGAGGTTTAATAAAGCGCGTAGGCTCAATCGCTCATCAAGTGCTGGCGGTGACCGAAATAATGACCCAAAAAAAATCATAAATAGCTGTGTTCGCCCGATAGTGACTGCCTAATCCATAGGTAGCGTTTAATAAGGGGTGGTTCGTCAGGTTAAGGTGCGTTTTCAATGGTAATGGCTGAGATAAAAACTTAGGGTAACACTCAGATGAAAGCGCCTGTCAAACATTATAAGAGTAGAATGACAAGATAAACAATAGCAGCCGTGTTACTCAACTAGCGCACAAGCACAGATGCAGGGCGTCATGTAATAATACCAGTCATAAAAGTCGCCTAGGTAGTTGATTTGTTGGGCAAGTGCCCAGATACAAGCAAATACTCATCCGCAGTGGGTGAGTGTTAATTAACGCTGGTAATAATGATATAATGGGCGATTTTAAGCTCTTCCTTTTAGCGCTGTCGTCGCAAACGGTATTTTTTGTTTATATATTACATATAGTAAGTTTAGGATAAAACTGAGACAGTTCCGTGTTGAAATACAATGTATCTGTTTTATTTAGAGTCGACTATATAAGAATTGGTTTATATAAACAATCAAAACACCGTATGGCTGACAGGTGAGCGTCATGTTTATGGTCTATCAATAATGAGATTAGTGGTCATTGGGGTCAATCACAAAACCGCACCAGTCGCTCTACGAGAGCGCTTGGCGCTTGTTGGTGACGATGTGAATGTCGCACTCGAGCAGTTAGAGGTCTTTACCGATGGCAGCGTGATCGTCTCGACCTGTAACCGTACCGAGATTTATGCATTGGTACCGCAGCCTGTAGAAAGCGAGCCTGCCCAGTCTGCAACCAACGCCGCCACGACCACCAGCACCACTCTATCGGCCGCCGCCATCAGCGCTCATATTATCAAGATAAAAACGTGGCTGGCTGAGTTTAAGCAGCTGCCACTGGCCGAGATTGAGCCTCATCTATACGTGCACCGTGATACCCATGCTCTGACGCATTGGCTGCGAGTGGCCGCAGGTTTGGACTCGATGATCTTGGGTGAGCCGCAAATTCTTGGTCAAATCAAGCGCGCCGTTCATTTGGCACAAGACCAAAAAGCCTTGAGTAATCAGCTCGGCTGGATTGTCGATCAAGTCTTTGCCGCGGCCAAACGCGTGCGAAATGAGACCAAAGTAGGCGCGCAAGCGGTATCGCTTAGCTTTGCTGCGGCCAAACTGGTCACGCAGATATTTGATGATTTGCCCAGTCGGACGCTATTGGTCGTTGCCGCAGGAGAGATGAACCGCTTGGTGGCGACGCATATCGCAGGGCTGGGTGTGGGGCGAGTGATTATCTGTAATCGCAATCCTGAGCGCGCCGAAGCCTTGGCGGCCGAATTGCGTCATCCCAATCGCCGCGTCGAGGTCAGAGCACTCGCGGAGCTGTCGCAAGTGCTGGGCGAGGCCGATATTGTCAGTAGCTGTAGTGGCAGTATGGATGTTCTCATTGATAAAACCATGACGCTACAGGCACTCAAGCGCCGTCGTTATCAGCCGATGCTGATGATCGACTTGGCAGTACCGCGCGACATCGACTCGACCATTAGCCGTATCGATGATGTATATCTGTACTCGGTCGATGATTTGCAGCATGTGATCGCAGGCAATATCGAGCAGCGCAGGCAGGCGGCTGTCGATGCCGAGTTGCTGGTCAGTCAGCTGGTCGTTGAGATAGATCGCCGTTTTCAGGTCCGTCAAGTTGGCAAAGACATCCAGCAGTATCGTACCCGTACTCATGATCAGGTGGACAAGCTGCTACAGGCTTCTATTGCAAAGCTACAGCAAGACAATGCCGATCCCGAAGATATCCTCACCGAGCTGTCACGTCGCCTTACCCAAACGCTGACCCACGCACCATCCAAGCTCATGCGCAAAGCCGCCCGCCAAGGCGACAGTGAGCTGCTAGATTTTGTGGTCTCTGGACTCCAAGACGCCCACCGCCGCCGCTAAATGTCTTACTCGCCCGTTCACTAAACACGGGTTGGTTTTTTGGTAGATTACCCCCTATAATCAATGGGGCGAAAAACACAGGTTATACCCATCCAAAAATCCGACAACGAGCAAGGAGCATCCCATGACTGCCTTACGTCAAGATATTGATCCAAACGGCTTACTAGAATACTCCGTGGTTTATACTGACCGCGCCCTAAACCATATGTCAGAAGTCTTTCAGCAAGTGATGAATGACTTATCGAGCGACCTAAAATCTGTCTATAACGCTAACGCCGTCGCTATTGTTCCGGGATCGGGTAGTTATGGCATGGAAGCGGTAGCCAATCAGCTGGCCAAAGATCAAGACTGCTTGATCATTCGTAACGGTATGTTTAGTTATCGCTGGACGCAAATTTTAGACAAAGGTAATCTTGCCAAATCCTCTACGGTATTAAACGCCCAGCGCGAAGACGGCGATACGCCAAAGCCGTTTGCTCCTGTCGCGATCGAAGATGCAGTCGCTAAAATTAAAGAGACCAAGCCTGCCATGGTGTTTGCCCCGCATGTTGAAACCTCAGCCGGTATGATTTTGCCTAATGACTATATCAAAGCTTTGAGCGAGGCCACTCATAGCGTTGGCGGCTTATTGGTCATTGACTGTATCGCCTCAGGTTGTGTCTGGCTCGATATGAAAGCGCTTGGTATCGACGTGTTGATCAGTGCGCCGCAAAAAGGCTGGAGTAGTACGCCTTGCGCCGGGCTTGTGATGATGAGCGATGCGGCCGTCCAGCGCGTAGAAAACACAGAATCTAATAGCTTTAGTCTGGACTTAAAGAAGTGGTTAGAGATTATGCGCGCTTATGAGAATGGTGGTCACGCTTATCATGCGACAATGCCAACCGATAGCTTGCGCCAGTTCCGCGATACCATTACAGAGTCTAAAAAGATCGGTTTTGATAAACTATGTGATGCGCAGTGGCAGCTAGGTAACCGTGTCCGCGAAGTACTACAAGCTAAAGGCATCGAGAGTGTCGCAGCAGAAGGCTTCAAAGCACCAGGCGTGGTGGTATGCTACACCGACCGTGATGATATGCATAAAGGTGGCGCTTTCGCCGAAGCTGGCGTACAGATTGCCGCTGGCGTGCCTTTGAAGGTAGGCGAGCCTGATAGCTTCAAAACGTTCCGCGTAGGACTATTTGGTCTCGATAAGTTAACCGATATCGACGGTGCGGTTCAGCGTTTTGAAAGCGCTCTTGAGCAAGTATTAGCAGAGCAGTCTGCTTAATAGCTACTTTGGCGCTTACAGGCTTCATATTGGAGAATATAACCGTCAATAACCCAAGCATTTAAAAGTACTGAGCCTGTTAATGCAGTCGCTCAGTATTTTTTTAGCTATTTATTATATTTTAATATATAATGTTTTTATATAAAACAACTTAGCTTTTGGATCTCTCATTATGGGTATACAAATAGATTGGCAAGTTTTTACGCCTATTTCATTGGTAGGCGGCCTCATATTAGGCGTAGCGACGGTTATCTTACTCTTAGGTATTGGCCGTATAGCCGGTATCAGCGGTATTACTTCAAGCCTGCTACAGCCAAAGCGAGTCGAGATGTGGCAAGTACTGTTTATTGTAGGCTTAATCCTCTCGCCTTTACTCTATAGTGTGTTCAGACCGCTACCTGATATAGAGGTTACGACCTCTTTACCGCTGCTGATTGCAGCAGGGTTGTTAGTCGGCTTTGGTACGCGCTTAGGCTCAGGTTGCACGAGTGGTCACGGCATCTGCGGTAATGCGCGCTTGTCGCCGCGCTCAATGGTAGCCACAGCGACTTTTATGGCGTTTGGCATCATCACCGTGTTTATCGGCCGGCAAGTATTGGGCTTGATTTAAATGGTTGTTATGGCTAGAGGTTTTGAGAAAAAGAAAATAAATAGTGAGAATGAACTATGCTAAAAAATATCATCGGCTTACTAACAGGACTGCTGTTTGGCTTAGGACTGTTGATATCGGGTATGACCGATCCGGTTAAGGTGCAAGGGTTTTTGGACGTCTTTGGCGCGTGGGATATCTCACTGGCCTTAGTGATGGGCGGCGGCCTTGCTGTCGCTATCGTTGGGGTGCAATGGGCTCGGCGGCAGCGAAAGAGCTGGGTAGGCGATGAGATTGAGATGCCGACCAAAACGAAGGTTACTAGCAAGCTTGTCATCGGCGCGATGCTGTTTGGTATCGGTTGGGGCCTTGTCGGTATCTGCCCTGGGCCCGGTGTCGTACTATTAGGCACGGGCCAATGGCAGGCTTATGTGTTTGTTCCTGCGATGCTAGTTGGGATGCTGGTATTTCAGTGGCTTGAGCCAAAGATGAATTGATAGTTGCGCTTGGTAATATCGCAATCTGTTGATAGTAAAAAGCTCAGCCTAAGACAATTAGGGCGTGTCCCTAATTCAAGCGTTTATGACTAAATGGGTTAAAAATGGCTAAATCTTTGGCAAACGGTGTCAAATAGCTTGTCAATATCTTGATATTACCTGCGCTATTCTCCTTGTTTGCCTTCGATTTATCTCATTTTTATCACCATTTTTAAAATAGGGACACGCCCTGGGCTGAGCTTTATTATTTAGTGTTAATAAATACTTAGCATCAATAAGTATTCTGCATAGCGCTACTCGGAGCTAGCGGTGACTTTTGGTGTCTCATGGGCTAATGACTTGGCCGCTTGACGTAGCTCAAACTTTTGTATTTTACCGGTACTGGTCTTCGGAACTTCGGCAAAGATAATGTACTTGGGCACTTTAAAGCCTGCTAAATGCTGCTTGCAGTGTGCCATGACAGTGTCGCGCTGTAAGGTGCTACCCTCGTGAATCTCAATAAAGGCAACAGGTACTTCGCCCCACTTGTCGTGAGGGGCGGCAACGATAGCGCAGCTTTGCACGGCAGGTAGTTTGTATAAGACGTTTTCGACCTCGATACTTGAGATATTCTCGCCGCCTGAGATGATGATGTCTTTTAGCCTATCCATAATTTTGATATAGCCGTCAGGGTATTTGACCCCCAAGTCACCGGTGCGAAACCAGCCATCTTTTAGCGCTTCATCAGTGGCTTTACGGCTTTTTAGATAGCCTTTCATTACCATGTTACCGCGCAGCGCCAGCTCGCCCATCTCCTCGCCATTGGCTTCAACCGGATCCGTCGTGCCTTGTTTAAAGACCTCAAAGCCTGTCATTAAGTGTGAAACCACGCCTTGACGTGACTTTTTTTGCGCGCGTTCAGCGACGTCCATGTCTTGCCATTCGGGCTGCTCAGCGCAGACGGTGACGGGTCCATAGACTTCGGTCAAGCCATAAACATGGGTGATATCAAAATCCATCGCCTCCATTGCTGTCAGCATCGTCTCTGATGGCGGCGCGCCAGCGACCCAGCCTTTTACCTTATGATCAATCGCGTCTTTGTACTCTTGTTTACCGCCCGCTATCATATTATGCACCACAGGCGCCGCGCAGTAATGAGTGACCTTGTGCTTAGCGATTAATTGTAAAATCAGCTCGGCATCAATCTGGCGTAAGCAGACATTGACGCCTGCGCGCTCGGCGATCGTCCACGGGAAGCACCAGCCATTACAATGAAATAGTGGCAGCGTCCACAAGTAGGTCGGATGCTTAGGCATATCCCAATCTAAGATATTAGATAGTGCGTTTAGCGTCGCGCCGCGATGATGGTAGACCACGCCCTTTGGCTTACCAGTCGTGCCAGAAGTATAGTTGAGCGCGATAGCTTCCCATTCATCCTCAGGTTTTTCCCAATTATCCAAATCATCTGAGCTGGCAATCAATTCCTCGTAAGTCATTTTACCAAAATCTTCTACCTCAATGGCTGCATCTGTCGCATGAATGACGATCAGATTAGGAAAAGTCTCGTCGATAATCTCCGCCAAATCCGCAAACTCGCTATCCATAATCAGCACTTTGGCCTCAGAATGCTGCACGCAAAAGGTTAAGGCATTGATATCGAGCCGAGTATTCAACGTACAAAGCACACCGCCCGACATCGGTACCCCAAAAGCGGCCTCAACCATAGCAGGGGTATTAGGCAGCATGACGGCTACGGTGTCGTTTTTATCGATACCCAGTTTGCGCAGGCCATCTGATAACTGACGGCAACGTTCAAAAGTTTTGCTCCAACTCTGGATGAGATTATTATGCTGAAGATCATCGTAGATAATGGCGGCTTTGTCAGGGTAGACCTGCGCGCTACGAATAATAAAGTCGATAGGGGTAAGTGGTTGATAGTTAGCAGGATTCTTACCAAGGCCAGTATGGAAATCAGTCATAGCGATAGTCCTTTATCTTATTTCGGGTTTTACTATAATTTAAATACACTGTGATGATGGTTTTGCTTTACCAATTCAGCAAATATTTCAATTAAAAGCGTATTCATTATAGCCAAAGACAGCGCAGAAGTCGGTTAGATTTGTAAGAGTCGTTTAAAACACTGAATAGAGTTGAATATAAATGATAAATAGCTTGTGTTCACTCATCAGTCGTTTGTCTGCATAGCTGACAACAAAGCGGTTGTGTTACGATAGCAGTCATATAAGGTTTAGCTCTTTTGCACTATGAACCCCTCATCAACCTGAATTTACAAGGATCGTCACATGAGCGCTAGCAGCACTGAGAATCGCAAAGCCAGCAGCAATAACACCATCAATACTGCTCAAAGCAATGAGCACTACCCGCATCTTTTTGAGCCGCTAGACTTAGGCTTTACCACGCTCAAAAACCGCTTAGTCATGGGCTCTATGCATACCGGTTTAGAAGATCGCTTTTACAATTATGGCAAGCTTGCTGCTTATTTTGAAGAGCGTGCCAAAGGCGGCGTGGCGATGATGATCACCGGCGGTATCTCGCCCAATCGTGAAGGCTGGCTGCTCCCTGCTGGCGGTACCATGAATACTAAAATGGACGTTATCAACCATCAACGCGTCACCCGCGCCGTACACAAACACGATAGCAAAATCATCATGCAAATCTTGCATAGTGGTCGCTATGGCTACCATCCGTTTATCGTCTCCTCCAGCCCAATCAAATCACCCATCACGCCATTTAAACCGCGCAAAATGACTATCAAAAACATTGAGCAGACGGTCGAGGACTACGCACGCTCTGCCAAACTGGCCAAGCAAGCGGGTTATGATGGCGTTGAGATCATGGGCTCTGAGGGCTACTTACTCAACCAGTTTTTATCGCGCCATGTCAATCAGCGCAGCGATCAATACGGCGGTGATATCAATAGCCGTATGAAGTTTGCCGTCGATGTGGTCAAAGCCGTACGTAAAGCGGTGGGCGAAGACTTTATCATTCTGTTCCGTTTGTCAGTGATTGACTTGGTCAAAGACGGCAACGTCATGGACGAGGTCATCACTGTCGCCAAAGCGCTAGAAGAAGCGGGCGTGACCATTATGAATACCGGTATCGGCTGGCATGAAGCACGCGTCCCGACGATTGTCACTAGCGTACCACGCGCCGCTTTTGTCGACTTCACCGCTGAGATCAAAAAACATATCAGTATCCCGATGATGGCAGCCAACCGTATCAACATGCCAGAGACGGCAGAGGATATCGTCGCCAGAGGTCAGGCGGATATGGTTCAGATGGCGCGTCCGTTCTTAGCCGATGCGCACTGGGTTAATAAAGCCAAAAACGGTCAAGCCGATCGCATCAATACCTGTATCGCCTGTAACCAAGCCTGTCTTGATCATACTTTTGAGAATAAACGCTCAACTTGCCTTGTTAATCCACAAGCTTGCTACGAGACTGAGCTGGTCTACAAAAAGACCAAAAACCCACAAAAAGTCGCGGTCGTCGGTGGCGGCGTCGCTGGTATGTCAGCGGCTCATGTCGCAGCCTTACGTGGTCATGAGGTCACGCTATTTGAAGCGCGCGATATCTTAGGCGGTCAGTTCAACTATGCCAAAGTCATCCCAGGTAAAGAAGAGTTCTTTGAGACCATTCGCTACTATATCAATGAGCTTGAGCACTTAGGCGTTGAGATTAAACTCAATACCAAAGTCGATAAAGCGATGCTTGAAGATGGTAAATTCCAGCATGTGGTTGTCGCCACGGGTGTCGTACCAAGAAGCCTTGAAGGCAAGCTAGAAGGCGCGGATCTACCGCAAGTGATCAGCTACGCAGAATTACTCTCTGGTGAAAAATCAGTCGGCGATACGGTGGCAGTCATCGGCGCTGGCGGTATTGGCTTCGATGTCAGCGAATATCTAACCGCGCGTCATGGTCAGCCTTTAGATGAGCTCGGCCCTGAGACCTTAAAAGACCCAAGCTACCGCCCTGAGCCGCAGTCTGTTAGCGAGTGGCGCGAGGAGTGGGGCGTCACTAACGATACTAACTATCAAAGCGATGGCGGTTTAATCCGTCCTGAGGGCATCAAGCCGATTCGCCAAGTGTATCTGATGCAGCGCACCAAAGGCCGTCTGGGTAGCGGACTCAATAAAACCTCTGGCTGGGTGCATCGCGCCCATATCAAGTCGCACGGCGTCATCCAAGTCGCAGGCGTTCAGTACGAGAAAATCACTAACGAGGGCATTTGGGTCACCAATCCGCAAGGCCAAAGCCAGCTGCTCCGTGTCGATAGCGTGGTCGTCTGTGCCGGTCAAGAGTCGGTGGTTGAGCTGATGCCAAACGTTGGTGATGCGCCAGACGCACAGTATCATCTGATTGGCGGTGCAAAGCTCGCTGCTGAGCTGGATGCCAAACGCGCCATTCGTGATGGGGCTGAGGTTGCGGCGAGTATTTAAAAGTTTAATTTTTGAATTAAAGTTTTAAATTGAAAGGACGGTAGGGGAGCAATTTCCTGCCGTCTGCTTATATCTGCCTTGCTGATGGCGTGCGGACTACTCTGTCTAGTGACGCTCCTGTTACCTCGATAGCGCCCCTAGCCAGAGTCCGCAGCACCATCATCTACGACAGGATACCGCGTCTGTCAGGGCTAGCGGTAAGATCTGTTTTCTTGCAAGTATTGGTCGTAGTTAATATTGTTTTCAAATGTCATAAGTAGCCTACACTCTAAACTCACCACTCAAAAATCCACCTCCCAAAATTTCACACCCATGCTAAATTAAACCCTATCAACGTTACGCAATCGCCCTCATCAACCACGCCATAAAAAAGGATTTTATAATGGTAGTGTTAAAGACTCTATTTAAATGGATTGTTTTACCTATTGTAGCGCTACTGATTATTGTCAGTTTAGGCTTGGTTGTGACCGGCAATGCCTATATTACGCGATGCTTGGACACTTAGGTCAGCGTGTGCTCGTGCTACCCGAGGAGGACGTGATTATCATACGACTTGGCAAGCAAAAAGGCTTACCTACGCCAATTAAAGGGTTCAATTTGGATCCTGATTTGGGTCAGTATGTGACGGAGGTGAAGGCTGTTTTGGATGGTTTAGAATAAAGTAGCAGCGGTTGCAAGCCTATGTTTTGCTTACAGCCGAAGCACCTTTAGCCTTCCATCTCACTAGTCAGCCACTCAGACACATCACCAACTTGCGCGGCTAATTCATCATGTGCTTGGGCTAGCTCAGCAAGCTTAGCTTTTACCTCACTACGATTGTATTTAGTGCCCGTTAAAGTCTGCTTCAACAAGTCGATCAGCTCCACATTTAGCGCATCAGAGAAGATGACGACATCGGTAATGACAGCTTGCTGGACATCCATATGCAAATCAATAATACCCCAGTCAAAACGGGTCTCAACGTGATGGCTAAACTGCGGCGTCTTACCAAAGCGCCAGTTCCAGTCCGCCATCTGCTCGTAATAGGCGTTTAACGAAGGTTCTTTTGCTAGGGTGTCTCTGTCTAGTTCCTCTACGGGCGTAGTATCGTCATAATCAGTGTCTTGATAGTATTCACAAAACGCTTCGATAATGGCATCGGATAAAGCTTCGTGATTGATATCTTCATTAAACTCAACCAGATTGGCCACGCGAGAGCGCACCGATTTGATGCCTTTGGCTTGCAATTTGAGCGGATGCGGGTTGAGATAATCGCCAAGCTTTTGCATATTGGCATTGACGAGTAACGTACCATGATGAAAGCTACGGTCAGACGCATGCTTAAAGGCGCTGCCTGATATTTTCTTATCGCCGACTTGCATGTCATTACGTCCGGACTGCTCAGCATCGATACCGAGTTTTTTTAGCGCATTGACGATAATAGTGAAGTTAGCATCTTGGTCGTAGTCGGCCTTGGGTGACAAAAAGGTAAAGTTGGTATTGCCCAAGTCATGAAACACCGCGCCGCCGCCGCTTTGCCGCCGTGCCAAAAACACCTCGTCGGCTTCCATCTTATCGATTTTGCATTCTACCCACGGATTTTGCGAGCGTCCGATGACCACGGTCTCGCTATTGCGCCATAGGAAAAGCGTGTGCGAGTCGGGGTTGAGGGTATTAAATATCCAGTCTTCGGTGGCGAGGTTAAACCAAGGGTTGGTAACGCTAGATTTTAGGATGCGTAGTTTCATGATGGATCCTTTTTTAACAATTTTTATAGATTGAAGATTATAAACAGATGCTGACATTCTTATCGATGATAAGAACGTTGCTAAAGTTTAAGTATGTTCTTAAAAAACGAGGTGTAAAGCTTAACAAGCTGATAAAGTAGTTAAAAGTTGAGTTTTCCTATTGACATTAGCTTCACGGAGATTGTATTCATGCAAACAGAATGGGTGAATTGGGTATCTTTATTTATGGCTTTAATAGCGACGGCGTCGGCTATGATTACCTATGCTGTCTATCGGTCCTCAACTGATCCAGAAGTTATCGTATATGCTGATACAGATAAGAAGCGCCCTTCAGTTATAATTCTAATTATTGAGAATATAGGTAAAGGCCCAGCGGAGAACATTAGTTTTAAAACATCAAGAAGCTTACCTGAGAAAGCCTTTAGTATAGAAGAACCTAGAAATATGCCAAACACGATGTCATCCGGACCCATTGTAAGTGGAATACCTTTTTTAGCTCCTAATCAGAAAATAGTTCTTACTTGGGGACAATATGGAGGGTTAAAAAAATATATTGGTGGAGAAAGCATTGTGGTCACAGCTTATTATGGAAGAGCTAATGCTAAGGTCTGGCTTAACAAACTGTCTAGCTCATCTAAGCTTTCTGTTGAAGCCTTTTATCAGACAGATATTTCTGACTCAAACTGGGATAAGAAAATTTCAGAAACTTTAATAAAGACTAATGAACAATTAAAAAGTATTGATAAAGCAATTAAAAGCTTAGGTCCATAGAACGTCTAACCATCATAAAGCTGAGTATAATACTTAGCTTTATGATCTTTTAAGTATCAATACTATCTCACTCTATTCAGCACAAATCTCCCACTGCGAGGTTGTGCTCAAATAACATTCTAGAACCTCTTTACCCGACTCTGCATATGTTTGACTGACTACTTTTTTGCTAGATGGTGCGCGATATCTGATGATAGCAGGTTCATCATTGACGGTGGTCGTCCATCCGGTATGATTGCCATTGTCATCATAATCTGCACTGTTCGAGGTCGCCATTTTACCGAATCCTGGTAAATTGTAGTCAACTTGCCTAAAGGCGTAGCTCATCGCTGCGCCTTCGGCACCCTCATATTGACAGGTGAGCTTTTTTTGTAACTCATCTTGTTTATAGACATAGCAAGTGGTGTCACCCGAAAACTGTCCAACGCCGCAAAAACCTGCTGTTGCTACTGACATAGCACCGATAAACAAAGCTATTTTTCTCATTAATGTGCTCCTCAAATAGTGATAATAAGATTAAAAATGAATGTCTTTTAGCTGTCCTTTAAATAGCAAAAATAAATTCGTTTACCAATGAAATACTAGGGCGTGTCCCTAATTCAAGCGTTTATGACTAAATGGGCTAAAAATGGCTAAATCTTTGGCAAACGGTGTCAAATAGCTGGTCAATATCTTGATATTACCTGCGCTATTTTCCTTGTTTGCCTGCGATTTATCTCATTTTTATCACCATTTTTGAAATAGGGACACGCCCTAATTTAGTAAACAAATTTCTATAAATATAGCATTTAAAAGTCTTTTATAGGTAATTTTCTTGCGCTAAATGTTGATAGCTATCAGATATTAATTTTATCGCCAATATCCGGTAGCAATTCATCGATTTGATGTTGATGAAATACTTTGGCGCCGCGCGACACTGTGGCGATACCGACGCCAAGTTGCGCGCTAATCTCTCGTTGCGTCACTTCTTGCTGTAGTAGTGCAAAGATAGTTAAGCGATTGCCAAGCTCAGCTTGCTCTTTTTCGGTCAACAGCGCTTTAAGTATCTCTGATAAATGGGCTTTATCATTGGTCTGAGCCAGTAGCGCTAACAAGTAGTCATAAGCTTTATTAGAGTGACTGTTAGAATGACTGTCTTGTTTGGCCATTTTATTCTCCTTTTGCCTCAATCAATAAAGGCGAAATACGTTCATTATTCTACTTGTGAGCACTGCTTTATTAGCAGAGCAGTAATGCTTGACCTGCCATAAAACTTAGCCTAAAATCTGTTTCAATGCACTAGAACATAATAACAAATTTCTATTATAATTTAGATCGTTTTCTATATTTAATTCAGCTTCAAATAGACAATAGTGAATCAGACAACAGGAATGAGCCATGACAGCATTAGCCAATGACAGCAGTAACACTTACGGTTTGCACGACTCTATTTTGCCAAGCCTTGATGGTCTATACGGCGAGTATGGCGGCAAGATTGAGCATCCTGAGCTGGCAAAAGCGATGGAGGAGATCGAGACAGGCTTTCGTGCGATCATTAAAGACGATGATTTTGTTAATGAGATGAGCCGCTTGCGTCAGACTTACATCGGTCGGCCTAGTCCGATATTTCATGCCAGACGCTTAAGCGAGCATTGCGGCGGCGCGCAGATTTATTTTAAACGTGAAGACCTCAACCATACGGGCGCGCACAAGATTAATCACTGTATAGGGGAAGTGTTACTCGCCAAAAAGCTCGGCAAAACCAAAGTCATCGCCGAGACGGGTGCAGGGCAACATGGCGTAGCACTAGCTACGGCAGCGGCGCTGATGGGCGTGGAGTGTGAGATCCACATGGGCGTCGTCGATATCGAAAAAGAGCATCCCAATGTCAGCCGTATGCGAATCTTGGGTGCCAATATCGTGCCGGTATCGCGCGGCGCAGGCACGCTAAAAGAGGCGGTCGATAGTGCGTTTGAGACTTATCTTAGTGATTTGGACAACAGTATGTTTGCCATTGGCTCAGCACTCGGGCCTGCGCCTTATCCTGAGATAGTCAGCTACTTCCAGTCGGTCGTCGGCCGTGAAGCGCGGACGCAGTTCTTAGAAACTACTGGCACACTGCCTAATAAAGTGGTCGCTTGTGTTGGCGGCGGCTCTAATGCTATTGGCATCTTTAGCGGCTTTTTGGGTGATACAGAGGTAGAAAAAGTCGGCGTCGAGCCTGCAGGCGAAGGTCTTGATACGCCCAATCATGCGGCGACGATGACGCTTGGGACGAAAGGCGCGATTCATGGTTTTAAATGCTATGTGTTACTCGACGACAAGGGTGAGCCTGCGCCTGTGCATTCGATCGCCTCTGGTCTGGACTACCCAGGTGTCGGCCCGCAGCACTCACTCTTGAAGGACAACAATCTGGCCACTTATGAGTCAGCGACAGATGCAGAGTGCTTAGAGGCATTTATGGCGCTATCGCGGCTTGAAGGCATCATACCTGCTCTAGAGACGGCGCACGCCATCGCCTATGCGATGCGTGCGGCCAAAGACATGTCGCCTGATGAGACGATTTTGGTCAATTTATCAGGCCGCGGTGACAAAGATATCGATTTTGTCTTAGACAAAGTGGATTTGTCAAAATAGCAATCAGATGTCGATATTTAATCGCTACTTACGCTATGTTCAATACGTCCTAAGCTGTTATCATTGCCATGTTTTATCACATGGCATTTTTTATGACTGCTAAGACGGTCTCAGCGCTAATTAGGACGAACCCATGAGCAAACGCGATCTCATTATTTTTATCACGCTGTCGTTTATGTGGTCGCTGTCGTTTGTGTTTTATCGCATTGGCGTGCCTGAGTTTGGCTCATTAGCGTTTGCCAGTCTGCGGGTGATATTTGCTGGGCTGGTGATGCTGGCGTTTGTCATGGTCAATAAGAAAAACCGTGACGGTCTGCGCGATCATTGGCAGCTGCTGGCACTGGTTGGTATTTTTTCTGCGGCTCTGCCGTTTGTGTTGTTTTCTTTTTCTGCTCAGTCAGTCAACGCAGGAGTGTTGGCGGTGCTCAATGCCTCTGTGCCGATGATGAGCGGCTTTATCGCCAGTACTTTTTTTAAAGACCGGCTGTCCAAAAGACAAGTGCTGGGCTTGGTCATCGGTGTGATCGGAGTCGCTATTTTGATGAGCGAAAGCTTGCTTGCTGGCGGTGCCTCAGAGGCCGGATTGGCTAACGGTTTGTTGCCAATGGGCTATGCGCTACTTGCCTGCGTCGGCTATGCAGTTGGGGCCAATATCACCCGTCATTATTTATATAATGTCTCACCCGTGGCCATCACTGCAGGCTCGCTGATCATCGCCAGTATTTTGATGCTGCCTGTGGCTTTTTATGCGTTTCCTTATGATCAGAGCATCAGCGCCAAGGCGTGGGTGTCGGTGGTTTGTATAGGTGTCTTTTCTACAGCGATTGCCCTCATCTTTATGAACCAATTGATTAAAAACATCGGACCGACGCGGGCGACGAGCATCACTTTGGTGATTCCTATTTTTGCCATTATCTTGGGCTATGTGCTGCTGGGTGAGGCGCTAGATACCCGCGCCATCATTGGCTCGGTGGTGATATTAATCGGCACTTATCTGTCGCTTGAGTTGTCGGTTAAAAAACTGCTGAAACCCTAAACTCGCGCAGGCCATCTCATCGCTGAAAGGTAAGGACTTGCAGTCAAATACTAGCAGCTAAATACCATGTCAAGCCCGCGGCGGTGTGGTTAATTTACGCCTCCGACCATGATCAACTGAATAGGGAAGGTAGTGATGTCAAAGGCTTTGGCAAGAGGCATCAGCGCCTTTAGCCTTTTTTCTTCTGCCAACGTGGTGTCTGTCTGATAATGATAAAACGTCAGGGCGAGAGGGGCAGCCGCTTTCACCAATTCTTATCGCAAAGTGCGGCGTGTCTTTTGTTGGCATGGGTTTAAAGGAAAAATACGCCAGATTGACGTGATTTAGTATAGCTGTCAGCTCAGGGTCTTGGTTTGTGCTCTGTACCAGATAGCTGCGCTTTTCCCCTGCAAGCACAATCGCATTATCCACTCCTCCAATAGGCGCGCTAGGCTTACCAACGGCGATGAGTCTATCGGTCAGTTGATCGACCGCGACCCATTTTGCATCTTCTTGTCGCATTAGCTGATAGTCGAGCTTTTCTGTCGCAAGACAGCCGCTCAAGGCCAACATAAGCCCCACACTGCAAGCCGCTGGCAAGTATTTTTTTGCAAGGTGTTTTCGATGCTTTGTTTGGGGCGCTGCGGTTGGCGTTTGCATATTTTTCTCTATTTGACCGATGTTTTTGATACGTTAAATACGCGATATTGCTACTATTTAATACGAATAAAACACCGTCTATTATTGGATGACGGCGTTGCTTTTATATTGATAAATGTTAGCTTTCGCTATTTAATCGAGAGACACACAAGCTAGAGATAAGATATAGGGCGCAGGGCAGTATGGTACGCGTCATTGTGATATATTTAGCCGAGGTTTTATCGTCATATCATTGTGCATGATTGGCTGCGTTGATTTGCTGCATGGATGGCAGGACAAGGGGCAGGATAGATAAAGACCAGAGGTGTTTTTGTTTGTAACGCTTGCTTGAATAAATCCATCCGCTCCCTATAAAGGTAACGGTCGTTCAATATGACTTTTTATGCCTTTATTCGGTCGCAGCGCATATAGATACGCAGCGCACCGATATTATAATAAGTATGTATGACAAAGCATTGAGCGGCTTGATAGCGATGTATCTGATTTATTTAGCGTCGACTATAGGCAGCAGTATAATAACGAACATTCACCAATCACGACAAACACCATAGGACACAATATGGCACACGATAATTTATTTGAACCTGTCAAAATGGGCAGCCAAACACTCAAAAACCGTATCATTATGGCACCTCTGACCCGTCTGCGCGCAGTCGAGCCAGGCGATGTGCCGACCGCAATGGCAGGCGAGTATTATTCGCAGCGCGCAGGAGCAGGGCTGGTCATCACCGAAGCGACGCAGGTATCCTTTCAGGCCAAAGGCTATGCTGGCGCGCCTGGTATTCATACTAAGGATCAAGTCACCGCATGGAAAGCTGTGGTCGATAATGTCCATGCCAAAGGCGGCAAAATCGTCGTGCAGATGTGGCACACAGGACTGGTCGCGCACAAAAGCGTGCAGCCAGATG
Organism: Psychrobacter celer; assembly: GCF_016107555.1. GTDB lineage: Bacteria > Pseudomonadota > Gammaproteobacteria > Pseudomonadales > Moraxellaceae > Psychrobacter > Psychrobacter celer. The sequence goes on from NZ_JABASU010000003.1 coordinate 80,487, forward strand.
GGCAAGCGCCGATCTCCGCCTCTGATGTCGAAGTCGGCGCTCGTACCTCACTGCGTGATAGCGATAATCAAGCGATTCGCGTCGAAGCCACACCGCCGCGTCCGGCGACTTTGGACGACATTAAGCAAGTGGTCAAAGACTTCGCTCATGCAACAACCATGGCTCGCGAAGCTGGGTTTGATGGGGTAGAAGTCCACGGCGCTCATGGTTATCTGCTGCATCAGTTTTGGGCCGAGCACACCAATAAGCGCGATGATGAATACGGTGGTAGTAAAGAAAACCGTGCCCGTCTAACGCTCGAGGTCGTTGACGCTTGTATTGCGGCTTGGGATAACGATCACGTTGGTATTCGTATTTCTCCGCAAGGCTCGTTTAATGGCGTAGATGCTGGCTATGATGAAGACGATAATATCTGGCTGATTGAGCAGCTCAATAAACGCAATCTGATGTATCTGCATATCTCTGAGCCTGATTGGGCGGGTGGCACGCCTTATACCGAAGGCTTCCGTCAGCGCATCCGCCAAGCGTTCGACAACATGATTATCGCAGCTGGCGGCTATACTGCCGAAAAAGCATCGCAAAATATCCAAGCCGGCTATATCGACGCGGTTGCCTTTGGTCGTGACTTTATTGCCAATCCTGATTTGCCGGAGCGTATTCGTCAAGATGCACCGTTAAATGAGCAGCATCCGCAGAGCTTTTATGGTGGCGGTAGCGAGGGCTACACCGATTATCCTTATTTGGAGCAAAAGCAGGCTTAGTTTTGAAAAACTAAGACAATAAAAAGCCATCTTACTGTAGTAGTAAGGTGGCTTTTTCAATGAGAGAGACGAGCAACTTAAAATAACTTAAGGAGCAACACAGTAACGAGGAGTAGAGGCTACAACCTCAAACGTATTGACTGCTTCTTCATCTGTTAACCAACGATCTACAGACTCGTAAGTGATGTTACAGCTCTCATCTACAACTAAATCAAACGAATGCCAGAAGGTACTGTTAAGGTTATCATCGTTTACTGTTGGTGTTAGTGTACGGCTACGAATAGTTGGCCCAGCTAGAAATACATTAACAGGAGAGTTTTTAAGACTCGGATTTTTAGTCTCGCTAAAATTATCTAAGCCGTAACGATAGCGTCCTATCATCAGATTGCGTACTGTAATAAATTCAGGACCGAAACTATCGGTATCATCAACATCCAAATTAGCAAACGGCGCTGCACTCAATCTTCCCTCATTTGCGAAAAAAATATGATCACCTGAAGGGGTTAGAAGATGCGAGTCGACATCTTCTGGCTGCTCGCCCCAAGTGAGACGAATAGACAGACTATCGTTCTCTGTACTAACGGTTAAGCATCCTTCGGTAATACGATAGTTGCCGCTTGCAGTAATAATAGATTGAGCGTTAGAAGTGCGATTACCGTTTTGAGCAAAAACGAGCATTTTGCTATCACGGCGCACCGGTAACGAGAAGTCGCCATTGCTATCTGTAATAGCAGTAGTAATAGCAGAGTAATTGATGCCATCGCCTTTAACCAATGCATTGTCAATCCGAACGCCATCAGTATCTGCAACGCAGCCAATGACATTGACAGTCTCCATAGCGACATCGACGTTCCATGATCCTATCTCATTCACATCAGCAGCATAAACCTGTGTGCCATTGACTAAGGTTTGTAAGGTAGCAGTACTGGTTTGAACCCAGCCTTGCTGTACGATGTCATAAAAGAATAAAGGCAATTGCTCTTGTAGTGGTGCTAAACTTCTAGTGGATACTGGGATAACCAATGAGGCCATGTTGCCTTCTACTAATACCAACTCATTGTCGTCATCATCTTGAGCGGTAATAATTAAAGCGCCCCAGCTCTCCATAAAACCGCCACCTACGATACCATAGCCGCCTGGCATCTCTTCTGGATCAACACTTGGGGTCACAACATCCATACTGACAGTGACGTTACCGACGATAGGTTGTCCATCAGCGCGTTGTAAGGCATTGGCAGGAATACGTACTTGTGCACCCAAATCTTCAATAACTAGATTGAAGGCTTTTGAGGCAACTTGAGTAACTGACACGACAGTATTATCGTTATTGAGCTGATATTCCACCTCTGTGGCAGTACCATTAGATACTGATGTTGTAAAGCTGCGCTCTGGATAACCTTCAGCATTGATTATTAACGTTACCGTTTCGCCAACCTTTAAATTAGTCAACTGAAACTTACCATCAGCGTCGCTAGTATACTGCTGTCCTGCTACTGTAATAGTGGCATTAGCTATTGGCTCTAGACTTATTTGATCGACTATTGACCCTGAGATACTTCCCAAATTTTCGCTAGGATTTGTAGGATTTTCGACGTTGGGGGTAGTATTTGAATTATTGTTTGAGTCATCGTCACAGCCTACAAGCAGTAGAGTTGCAGTTAACCCTAGCGTCAATAATTGATAAGGTTTAGTGAGTTTTTTCTTAATCATAAAAATCCCTTTTTAACAATTACAATAAAAATAATGGTGTTAAAAGTCAGAGTTGGACCAAACAAATTTTTTCGTCATACTAACATAGTAGAAACAATTAAGAAACAAAAATTTGTTTAGGATTAGCAAATATTTTTTGGTCATCAAGATACAATAAAAGCCGCTTTACATCTTTGTAAAGCGGCTTTTTTATGAGAAATTCGATGTTAGGGCTTCGATATTTGTTAATTTTGACAGACCTTTTAGTAGGCCAGCTCCTCATTTTTAGCTCATTTAGACGGCTATTGATTGAATTGAGATACGCCTTAGTATCGACGATATAGCGGTCATTGATATAGCGGTTATTAATATAGCGGCGATTGATACAGGGGTCATTGACCAAAACGACCCGCTTGATAATCACGCAAGGTTTGATGTAGCTCTTCTTTGGTATTCATGACAAAGGGTCCGTGGGCTGCTACAGGCTCGCCGATAGGTTCACCGCTAAGTAACAGCAGTTTGGCAGAAGTTTCGACAGGCGTTTTTTTGACAGGCGCTTTGACAGGAGTAGCGGCCAGCTCGTCAGTGTGAGCGGCGAGAAGGCACAGCTCAATACGGTCATGAGTTGCCACTTGCTCCGCCGCCATCTCAGCGCGGTGCTGGGTTGGCGCGGCAAATTGTATCAAATGACCCGCACTGATGGCGGTGCCATTCACCAGCACCTCACCTTCTTGTACCAGCAGGAGCACATTGTGAGTATCAGGGAGCTGTAGTGTCGTTGCGCCTGCACGATGTAGCGCGATGTCCCAGAGGTTAATGGGTGTAAAGGTGCTGGCCGCCCCTTTGATACCTTGCCAATCACCAGCGATAATCGCCGCTGTGCCAATCGCTGTTTGATAGTTACTATCTGCTGTTAGCGTCACCATCGGCATGTCGGCGCGCTTGATGCTCTGATATCTTGGCGCTGTTAGTTTATGAGCGCTCGGCAGATTGACCCACAGCTGTACCATGCTAAATAGCCCGCCGCGCGCACCAAACGCCTCAGAGTGAAACTCCTCATGCGTGATTCCGCGCCCTGTGGTCATCCACTGGGCATCACCTGCCAAAATATCGCCGCGACCGCCGGCCGAGTCAGCGTGACTGATCTCACCTGCATACGCGACAGTCACTGCCTCAAAGCCTTTGTGCGGATGTTGTCCGATGCCGTGCGGCTTGGTCTGATAATGAGGGTTTGGGGCAAAGGTGGTCGGCTGGCCATAGTCAAATAACAAAAACGGGTCAGTATGGCGATAGTTAATGTCGGGGTCATCATCCAAATGGTTGATTAAGGTTTTTACATAAAAACCATCACCTATCCATTGTGGCGCTTTGTCACCATGAATATGTTTGATCGGACGCATGTATCACCTCATAAAAATAGTATATGGCTTATGTAGCATAACGGGAGCCAAGCGTCAGATGCCTCAATATAGTATTATCTCAGTATATATTCAAAATAACATATATTATGCTTGTTTGAGTCATTATTTCACTGACGCAAGATTGGTTGGGTTTTTTACATAGAGCAGGAGCAGCGGAGGCATGATAATGCGGCTTATACCACTTATACTATCTCGCCGCATACATGGCCACTGGCCCACGCCCACTGAAAATTATAGCCGCCCAACCAGCCGGTGACGTCTAGCACCTCACCGATAAAATATAAGCCCTCTTGCAAATTGCTTTGCATGGTCTTTGATGATACCTCGTCGGTGGTCACCCCGCCGCGCGTGACCTCGGCGGTGCGGTAGCCCTCGGTGCCAGAGGGTTTGAGCTGCCAGCCGTTGAGCGCCGCGCCCAGCTCCAGTAGCCGCTCGTCTTTGATATTGGCAAGCTCGGTTTCTTTGATGTCATTCCACAGATGCGCTTGTAGGGCGGAGAGCAGTTTTTTGGGTAGCGGGCTGGTGGTATGGTCAGCCAAAACGGTACGAACCAGCTGGCGTGGATGGGATTTTTTGTGAGCAAGCAGGAGTGCAGTCATATCAGTATCTGGCAGCAGGTTGATACGGATGGTTTCTCCAGTATGCCAATAGTTTGAAAGCTGAAGCATGGCAGGGCCTGAGAGCCCACGATGAGTAAATAGCAGCGGTAGTCTAAAGGAGATGCGCTCATTGCTGGCAATCACCGGTAGGCTGATGCCTGCCAGTGAGCGGATAAGCTCGCCAGTCTGATCGGTAAAGGTAAAAGGCACGAGGCTGGCATCGGTTGCCACCAGAGTATGACCAAACTGCTGCGCCAGCTCATAGCCAAGACCGCTGGCACCCATCGTCGGAATCGACAAGCCGCCCGTTGCCACCACCAGCGACTCACAGCGGTAAATGGTTTGTGGCAACGTGGGCGAGCTTGTGACCTCTTTTCTTGCTTGCTTTTCTTTTTTACTAAGCGATTTGCTGGTGCTCAACTCAAAGCGCGCATGGTTGGCACTATCGATCGGTTTTACGCCATCAATCTGTGTACTAAGCTTGATATGCACACCGACTGCCGCGCACTCATCTAGCAGCATGGTCACGATGTCTTGGGCTGAGTCGTCACAAAACAGCTGACCGTGCTCGCGCTCATGATAGGGAATATGGTGCGCCGCTACCATACCGATAAACTCCCAATTAGAATAACGGCTCAAGGCCGACTTACAAAAGTGCGGATTGGCGCCGATAAAATGGCTCGGCTCGACGACATAGTTGGTAAAATTGCAGCGTCCGCCCCCCGACATGAGGATTTTCTTGCCTGCTTTATTGGCATGGTCGAGCACCAGCACGCGGCGACCACGGCGACCAGCGGTAAGCGCACAGTATAGACCGGATGCGCCCGCACCGATGATGATGACGTCGTAATGGGTAGAGTGGGAAGCGGGACGATGGTGACTCATGGGGATCTCATAAATAAAAAGGGGTGGGGGATGCGCGTGACGTCTAGATTAGCCCATATAAAGGGAAGCTAAACAGGTTAAGTGCTTAACAACAGTCAAAAACCCTCATCGGCGAAAAAAAGCTAATATAGGCGCGTGTCATCGCCGCTGGCGTGTAGCTATTGTCCATATTTCATATCAGGTTACAAGGATTAAATGTAATGGTGCAGTCGCGCGCCAGCAATAAGCAAGTATACGGCTGTATAGTGAAATTGTTATGAATGGGCATTGATGCCTTGCAACCGTCCCGCTTATTTGTCAAACTAACACAGAGTGTCACACATTATGGAAGATGACTCTTATTGCTTGTACAGGCAGTCGCGCGCGGCGGTTTGTGCGAGTCATAATAATGAAAAAGGATGAATACTATGACGCAAAAATCATTTCCTGTTGCAGACGACTTTCTTGCCGCCGCCAATACCAGCGCGGAGCAATACCAAACAGACTATCAGCAATCTATCGAATCTCCTGAGAGCAATGATGCCTTTTGGGCACAGCGTGCTGAGCTGGTCGATTGGATAAAAAAACCCACCAAAATCAGCGACGTCAGCTATGATTTGGACGATTTTCGCATCAAATGGTTTGAAGACGGTCAGCTCAATGTCTCTGTCAACTGTCTCGATCGTCATCTAAAGACCCATCCTTACAAGCCTGCCATCATTTGGGAAGGCGATCACCCGTCGCAGCATAAAATAATCTCATTTAAAGAGCTGCACGAAGAAGTCTGCCGGTTGGGCAATGCACTGCGCAAGCTGGGTGTCGAAAAAGGCGATCGAGTGACCCTATATATGCCAATGATACCAGAGGCGATGATCGGTATGCTGGCCTGTACCCGCATCGGCGCAGTACACTCTGTGGTATTTGGCGGTTTTTCTGCTGAGAGCTTGGGCAATCGCTTGGTCGATAGTCGCTCCAAAGTCATCATTACCGCAGACGAGGGCGTGCGCGGTAATAAACATACCCCGTTAAAAGCCAACGTTGATCGGGCGTTGGACATGGATGGCACCGACACGGTCACCAACGTCGTCGTCGTGCACCGTACTGGTAACTCAGTACCGATGAGTGGCCGCCGCGACATTTGGTACCATACCTTAATCGATGGCGAGTCTGAGCATTGCGAGCCTGAGGTGATGAATGCCGAAGACCCGTTGTTTTTATTATACACCTCAGGCTCTACGGGTAAGCCCAAAGGCGTGCTGCACACCACAGGCGGCTATCTGACGTATGCCATCTCAACTTTCCGTGACGTGTTTGATATCAAAGACGATGACGTCTATTGGTGTACGGCGGATGTCGGCTGGGTGACGGGGCATACTTATACCACTTATGCACCCCTTGCCAATGGTACGACGACCGTGATGTTTGAGGGGGTGCCTGAGTATCCAACGTGGGCGCGCATTGGTCATATCATTGATAAGCATGACGTGACGATTTTGTACACGGCGCCGACAGCGGTTCGGGCGATGATGAAAGAGGGCGATGCCTTTGTCCGTGAGTCGGATCGCTCCAGCCTACGCTTGCTGGGTACGGTCGGCGAGCCAATCAACCCAGAGGCTTGGGACTGGTATTATCATATCGTTGGTAGTGGCAAATGCCCCATCGTCGATACATGGTGGCAGACTGAGACAGGCGGTATTCTCATGGCTCCCATACCAGGCACGGTGGCGCCAAAACCAGGGGCGGCGATGAACCCGCTATACGGTATCAAGCCAGAGATTGTCAATACGGATGGCGAGGTTTTAGAAGGCGCTGCCGAAGGCAATCTGGTAATTAAGAGCAGCTGGCCGGGGCAGATGCGTACGATTTATAACGACCATGAGCGCTTTTTAAAGACATACTTTAGTGAGTACCCAGGTTATTACTTTACAGGGGACGGCGCGCAGCGCGACGAAGATGGACACTACTGGATCACCGGCCGTGTCGATGATGTGCTCAATGTCTCAGGCCATCGCTTAGGCACAGCGGAGATCGAAAGCGCGGTGGTGGCGCATCCGGCGACCGCTGAGGCGGCTATCGTCGGTATGCCGCATGAGATACGCGGCATGGGGGTTTGTGCTTTTATTATCTTAAAATCTGGCGAGACGGCCACAGAGTCGCTAAAAGCCGAGCTAAATCGCCATGTGCGTACAGAGATCGGCCCGATTGCCAATCTTGATGCTATCTATATCGTCGATGCACTGCCCAAAACCCGCTCAGGCAAGATCATGCGCCGTATCTTGCGTAATTTGGCTGCAGGGCAGTATGTGGGCTTGGGCGACTTATCCACGCTAGCCGATAGCTCAGTGATCAATCAGCTGGTTGAGGTGGTCAAGGCAGAACGCGGTGAGTAAGCAGGTAAGTAAATAGTAATAGTAGTATCAACAATAAAAAAAGCCATGTTATCGACGGTAGCATGGCTTTTTTACGTAGATGATATTGATATCAGCAGGTTTTAAGGGTTCAATAGCTTTTATGAGCCTCGCTATCTGCACAAGACTGCCTGCACATGCTGGCTTACACACATTATTTTTTTGATCAAAACACCACAAGGCCGACTGTTGTTATGTCTGAGCACACACTCCACTCTTGTCATCCTGCTGATACCGCTGCACCGACCATTGCCATCATCGGTGGCGGGTTGACGGGACTGTTTACCGCCACTTTGTTGGAGCGTGCGTTTGGTCATACGCCTGCCGCCCAGCCGATGCCGCAGCTGACGATTTTTGAAAAATCACGCAGCGTGGGGCGTTTGGCCACCCGATATCGCCACGATAGCCAAACGCATAAAAACTGGCAATGGGCGTTTGGGGCGCAGTTTTTTACCGCAAAGACCGCCAGCTTTCAGCAGTTTATAGCGCCATGGCTCGACATGGGTACGATACAGCCGTGGTGTGCCAATGTGGTTGAGATGACCGCTACCCATACGGCGGGTCAGCGGCCCTCTACCATAAAAAAAGAGCGCTGGAATACCGAGCAAGCTCGCTATATCAGTACCCCAAAGATGACCAGTTGGGGGCGCGCCCTGGCAGGCGAGCTACAGCACACCACCATGCGTTTTCAAACCCGTGTGGCACCACTGGCGCAGTACACTGAGCCAGCAGCTGGCGAAAATAAGCAAAAAACTGAGCTGTTTGATGAAGCAGGCCATAGTCTTGGGCTATTTGACTGGGTGATCTGTACCGCGCCAAACGTGCAAGCAGGCGAGCTGATGGCTGGCAGTGACTTTGACAAACAAGAGAGCATCAGCACCATCAAGATGCAAGCTTGCTACACGCTGATGCTCGGCTGGAATGAGGGGCAGGCACTTCCTGCGGCGCTGACGGATGCAGAAGACGGTGGCAGATGGGACGTCGCTTATGTCAATGATTCGATCATCGATAGGATATTTATAGAGCAGCGAAAACCTGCCCATGAAACGCTGCTACCGAGTATCACCATCCATGCCCGCAACGACTGGTCCGAGCAGCAGGTCGATGAAGAGATAGGGCCGGTACAAGCTGCGCTATTGACAGCAGCGCAGCATGCTTTGGGCTGGGATGATACCTGTGTTCCCACACAGATCGACTGTCATCGCTGGCGCTATGCCGCGACGCGCTCGGATGCGCAAATCCCCGCCCAAGGCGTACTCACTGATGCGTCTCGGCAATGGATCGTCAGTGGCGACTGGTGCGGGCAAGGCAATATTGAGAGCTGCTATCACATGGCGCAGCAGACAGCTGAGGTGATCTGCGCCGCGCTTTCAGGGTGATGCGTTGCTACCCCTTGATAATGACAGAGGGCGTTTATAATAATCGGCGCTGGGCGGGAGGCCCGTTGATAATATCCATGGAGGAGATGCTATGTTTGGATTCGATATAGACTTAGACCTCATGCAGTACCACTTTTTCCAATTGGGTGTTGCCTTTATTTTATCGTTGCCCATCGCGCTCAACCGCGAGATGAAAGACAACGGCGCGGGGCTGAGGACGTTTCCGCTAGTGACGATTGCCTCTTGTGCATTTATGCTGGTGGGTATGGATATCTATGAATCAGCAGGTGAGGCGAGGATTATGTATGCCATCATCACGGGTATGGGCTTTATCGGCGGCGGGGCGATTTTTAAAAACGAGATGGGTTCAAAAGGCACTGCCACGGCGGCCAGCTTATGGAACACGGGCGCAATCGGTATTTCGGTGGCCTATGGTCGCTACGAGATTGCCATTATTCTGTCAGCGGTTGGTTTTTTGATTTTACAGTTTTCTGAGCCCTTTAAGAGCAAAAAAGAAAAAGACACGCCCTAATCTACTGTAGAAAATTTACCAGACAAAAAAAAGCCCACAGAGGAGGTGCTGTGGGCTGAGGAAAACTGGACAGGTAGCAAAATCGTGCTACAAGGCAGTGGTGGTATCTTGTTGTTGTTATGCGGTTATTACGTGTTTTCATCGACACTGCATGGCACTAGACACATAAGTAGTATGCTTAAAAGTACTGTACATGGCCGTTTTGGTTCTTGTCTACAAAGACATCTAAAAAGATATCTTCGGTACTGACTATACTTACTAAGATTAGGGCAATTATAATCCGTTCAATAGGCAGATATATTTACTTACATATTTAAGTGTACAAGTGTTTTCGTTTGCATGGCTATCATAACGCAACTGATGGTGATTTGGCTACGATTCGGCGATTTTGGTTACATGACATTACGTTTTATCTTTGGGGGCAGTATAAGAGATGGCATGACGGCTTGCCCGAAAAGTGCTAAGCTATCTGCCATTATTATGTCTATATAAAACTGGGTTTGCCATGACTGAGAGTACGCATTTGCATACGCAGGAACCACCAAGTAAGCAAAACACCAAAAGTATTTTTAACTTGCCAAACAATCTGACCATTGCTCGTATCTTGATGATTCCGCTGTTTGTAGCGATTGCTTACTGGCCGCCAGCGATGGGAATTGGCATGCCTGCCATCTCAGATAATGTCATCGCGCGGGTAGGAATGAGTGAGTTTAGCGATAGCTTATTGCGCCATTTATTATTGACGGGTGTGTTTATCTTAGCGGCGATTACCGATTGGCTAGACGGTTATCTTGCTCGTAAGCTCAATGTCACCTCAGCCTTTGGCCGCTTTTTGGACCCTGTCGCTGACAAGCTGATGGTGGCGGCAGCTTTGATTATCCTCGTGCAGTGGCACCCAAATATCATCATGGCCATCGCAGCGATTGTGATTATCTCGCGTGAAATCGCGGTATCGGCGCTACGTGAGTGGATGGCTGAGCTGGGCAAAGGCACCAGTGTGGCGGTATCCTATGTCGGCAAGCTCAAGACCACCTTTCAGATGGTGGCGATTACCGTATTGCTGCTAAACTGGGAGTCGCTTGAAACCATCGGCTATGCGCTTATGGTGGCCGCCGTGGTTTTGACGCTATGGTCGATGATGATTTATCTAAAAGCGGCTTGGCCGTACCTCAAACAAAACGGCTGATATTCAAATCTGTCTATAAAGGCATCTATCGATTAAAGACCCTAGTTTTTAATACTCGATATGGGCACCTAATATTTAACACCTAATTCCCAGCAAAAAACGCCAGTCGCATCAGCCACTGGCGTTTTTTGCTATGGTTATCGCTTATATTTATACTTCTTGTTATGTAATACTTCTTATAGCGCGATTGACTCTATAGCGTTACGGAGTTGTTTTCCCCCAGATTAGTCGCTTTTTTGCCATCCATGACCGCAGCGGTGGTCATCTTAAACATATTGACCACTGAGCTACCACTGAGCCAATATTCAGCGCCATGTGGCACGACTTTGATGAGCTGGACATTTGGGTCTTCTTTGCCTTGCTCGTAGAACGCATTATAAATCGGCGACCATAGCTCATCGAGCTTTTCTTGGTCTTCAACCAGTTCGGCTTTACCATTGATCGAGACGTAATTTTTGGCGTCTTGGCTGACATAAGCCAAGTTTACTTGTGGGTTTCTTTCGATGTCTTTGACGGTTTCGGTGGTTTTATCACCGATAAACCAAATCTCTTTGGCGCCGATACTGGTTTCGCTGGTGGTCATCGGGCAGGCGTGCAGGTGGTCTTCATGCGTACGGGTGGTCATCATGGCAAATTTAACGTCTTTTACCAATTCTTGCACTTTATCGATATGGTCTTGTCTACTCATAGGGATTTCCTTTTCTTTATAGTTTGTTAGGGTTATAGATTGTTGATATTTGATAGTGTGTTATTTGATGGTGACGTCGATTGGCTTTGAGCAGAGACTTTGAATAAAAATATAAAAAACCTCCGCTATCCCGCAACTGCCATCTAGCATAACGACTACTGGCAAAGCATTTATATAGGCTGCCAGTAATGCGATGTGACGGTTTGTAAGGACTATAAGTATTAGGTAAAAATTGTGACGGCATCCATCAAAGCTTGCTGCTTTGCAAATCCTCAATGCTAAGCAGATAAGCCAAGTAAGACTATATGAGTAAGGCTATATAGTTAGCTGAATGTAAAACTGTTATGGATTTAAACGCGCTACTGGTATAAATTTTACTTGCGTGCTGCGTTCCCAGAGGCTGCGCAACCTACGTTTAAAAATAGCATCCCAGTAGCGCTATGACATTTTTAGAGTGTATCGACTTATGCATACAGCACCAGTGAGCGACAATGCGCCATGTGGCTCTAACGGGCAAAAGGGCAGCCATTAGCACAGTAGATTGCTGCTGCATCAAGTAAAGAAAGCTGTCACTTTGGCAATTTATCGTGGTTTTGGCCTGCTTATTATGGGGCTTCTTGTTATAATACGCAGACCATTTACTTTGCATGGCAGAGATGCCTTTCTTACGGATTATGCCTTTATGATGACCATCGCCGGACAACCGTTTCTTACCGATTTTCAGACGCAGCAACTCATCAGTCAGTTTCAGCAAAAGACCGAACTAAATGTCAGCCAGATCCATACTCAGCAAGTATATGTGCTATCACGAAAGCTTGTTGATGAAGAGGCGCAAAAAGCGCGGGACTTGCTGGGCGTCACAGCGGGCACTGAGCTTGTTGCTCCAGAGGACAATCAGATACAAGTGATCGTCGGGCCGCGTTTTGGGACGATCTCGCCATGGGCAAGTAAAGCGACCGATATTTTTAATAACTGCGACATCGCGCTCAATCGCGCTGAGCGTGTCGTGGTATATACCCTCACCGTTGCAGGCGGCACTACGGGCACTGATGGCAAGCTGCCTGCTGCCGCTGAGCAGTTGTTATTTGACCGTATGACCCAGAGCTTGGTTTATGACTTAAACGACGTGAGCAAGTTGTTTGATGACGAACCACCAGCGGCGCTCAACCGTATCGATGTGATGGGTGAAGGACGCAGTGCGCTTGAGTCGGCCAATACAGAGTTTGGTTTTGCGCTATCGAGCGAAGACATCGACTATTTGATGAATGCCTATGTCAATGAGCTGCAGCGTAATCCGACCGACGTTGAACTGATGATGTTTGCGCAGGCCAACTCTGAGCATTGCCGTCACAAGATATTCAACGCTGAGTGGACAATCGATGGCGAAGTGCAGCCAAAGTCACTGTTTCAGATGATCAAAAACACCTATCAATCAAACCCGCAAGGCATCTTGTCTGCTTATAAGGACAACGCGGCGGTGATGGCAGGGGCAGAGGGGCTGCGTTATTATCCTATTCCAACCGACGCGATGGATGCCAACTCAATCCATCCGTATGCCTTCCATCAAGAGGCCATCGATATCTTAATGAAAGTCGAAACCCATAACCACCCAACCGCGATTGCTCCTTATGCTGGCGCGGCAACGGGCGCAGGCGGTGAGATTCGTGATGAAGGCGCAACGGGCCGCGGCGGTAAGCCAAAAGCCGGTCTAACAGGCTTTCATGTGTCACATTTGCATATTCCTGAGATGCCTGAGAAGTGGGAGCAGTCTGGTCAGTTAAGCACGAAAGACTACGGTACGCCAGATCGTATGGCGACTAGCCTTGAGATTATGACCGAAGCGCCATTAGGCTCGGCCAATTTCTCAAACGAGTTTGGTCGCCCTAACCTATGCGGCTACTTCCGCAGTTTTCAGCTTGATACCTCAGCGGCAAAAGACGGCAGTGAGATGCGCGGCTATCATAAGCCCATCATGCTGGCGGGCGGTTATGGCAATATCAAACGCAACCTTATTGAAAAAAACGCCATTCGCGAAGGGGATTTGCTTATCGTCCTTGGTGGCCCGGCGATGCAAATCGGTTTGGGCGGTGGCGCGGCATCGTCAGTCGATAGCGGTGAGTTGGATGAAGGTTTAGACTTTGCTTCGGTGCAGCGTGATAACGCCGAGATGGAGCGCCGTTGTCAAGAAGTTATCGATCGCTGCTGGGCCTTAGCGGGTAACGATATTGACGCTAGTAATGCCAGTAAAGACGGCAACCCAATCGTCTCTATCCATGATGTTGGTGCAGGCGGCCTGTCAAACGCCATGCCAGAGCTGGTCGATGACCATGACATGGGCGCGCATTTAAACCTACGTAAAATCCCGTCGCTAGAAGCGGGCATGTCGCCAATGGCGATTTGGTCAAACGAAGCACAAGAGCGTTATGTCCTCGCGATTCGCCCAGAGAGCAGAGCGCAATTCGATGCGATCTGTGCTCGTGAGCGCTGCCCGTATGCCATCTTGGGGGAAGCCACAGAAGTACGTCAACTTGTCGTTAATGACGAATTACTGCCTGAGCAGCCAGTCGATATGCCGATGCAGGTATTGCTCGGTGGTACGCCAAAGATGCAGCGCAGCTTTGAGCGTCAAGAGACTGAGTTGCCTGCGCTGGACTTGGCTGATATCAATCTAACCGAATCCATCAAAGACGTGCTACGTCATCCAACTGTCGCGAGCAAGTCTTTCCTTATCAGCATTGGTGACCGCTCGATCACTGGTATGGTGGTACGTGATCAGTATGTGGGCCGCTATCAAGTGCCCGTCGCTGACTGTGCGGTGACAGCATCAGGTCTGGTGGCGCTAGATGGTCAGCTGATGACTGGTGAGGCGATGAGTGTCGGCGAGCGTACGCCTGTCGCCCTTATCAATCCAAAAGCCTCGGCGCGTCTGGCGGTTGGTGAAGCCATTACCAATATCGCCGGTGCCCGTATCGCTCAGCTATCCGATATCACCATGTCGGCGAACTGGATGGCGGCATGTGGCGACGACGCGGAAGACGCGGCATTGTTTGACGCCGTCCACGCAGTCGGCGAAGAGCTATGCCCAGCACTGGGTATTGCGATTCCAGTCGGTAAAGATTCGCTATCGATGCGTGCCAACTGGACGGATAACGATGAAGGTGAAAACCAAGACAAATCAGTGGTCTCGCCTATGAGTTTGGTCGTGACGGCCTTTGCACCGGTCGCTGACGTGGCAAAAACCCTCACCCCTGAGCTGATCAACGGCGATAGTGCGTTTTACCGTATTGACTTATCTAAAGGTAAGCTGCGTCTTGGCGGCTCAATCCTCGCGCAAACGGCAAGCCAATTGGGCAACGAATGTCCTGACCTTGAAAAGCCAAGCGACTTGATCGACTTCTTTAACTTTATCCAAGCGGGTAACGCGCAAGGCGTTATCAGCGCCTATCATGATATCGGTGATGGGGGTTTGCTGGCGACGATTGCAGAGATGCAGTTCACCAGCCGTCAAGGTATCAAGCTGTCATTGGCTGATGACAATCTACTCGGTCAGCTGTTCAGTGAAGAGCTGGGCGCGGTCATTCAAGTATTACCAGAAAACGTCGCTGATCTCATGCAATTAGCAGAAGAATTTAACGTCAGCGATATGCTTAGCCTCGTCGGTCAAAGCACTGAAGAAGACAGCCTTATCATTCAAACCCCTGCTCTTATGGGTGACGATACCCTACGCTTTAGCCGTTCTGAGCTGCAGCAAGAGTGGAGCCAAGTTAGCTACCAAATCGCGCGCCGCCGTGACAACCCAGCGTGCGTGCAGCAAGAGTATGACTTGATCGCTGATGCCAGCCATCAAGGTCTGATCGCAGCGCCAAACTTTGATCTGAACCAAAAAGTTGAAGAGCCATATTTAGCTAGCCGTGAAAGCAAACCAAGAGTCGCTATCCTACGCGAGCAAGGGGTCAATGGTCAGACCGAGATGGCAGCTGGCTTTACCCAAGCGGGCTTTGAAGCGGTCGACGTGCACATGAGCGACTTGCTAGAAGGCCGTATCAATCTACGTGACTTCGACGGCTTAGTCGCTTGTGGCGGCTTTAGTTATGGTGACGTACTCGGCGCAGGCTCAGGCTGGGCGAACTCTATATTGTTTCATGACGAGCTGCGTATGCAGTTCGTGCGCTTTTTTGCCCGTCCGGATACCTTTAGCTTAGGTGTCTGTAACGGTTGTCAGATGATGGCGCAATTGAAAGATTTGATCCCAGGCGCAGAAAACTTCCCACGCTTTATCGCTAATAAATCAGCGCGATTTGAAGCGCGTACGGTCAACGTCAAAGTCGAGCGTACCAAGTCCATCCTGTTCAAAGGCATGCAAGACAGCATCTTGCCAATCGCTGTGGCGCATGGTGAAGGCTACGCCACCCTGGATAACACCGAGATCGACGGTATGGCGAAACATGGTCAGCTCGCCATGCGTTATGTCGATAGTCAAGGTCATCCAACCGAGACGTATCCGCTCAATCCAAACGGCTCGCTCGGCGGGGTCACCGGGCTATGTAGCACTGACGGCCGCGTCACCATCATGATGCCGCACCCTGAGCGTAATCTAAAAGCCTATAACCACAGCTGGAAACCAGAAGCGTGGGATGAGGACGGCGCGTGGATGCGTATGTTCCGTAACGCCCGTGCTTGGTTGCGTTAAGATAGTTTGAGTTAGTTTAGAATATTGTTTGAGGTAATAAAAAAAGGTGGGCGTAATGCTCACCTTTTTTGTGTTTGGGTTTATGATTTGGTTCTATATGAGAGAAAAATTACCGTATAGAAGGTTTTTCGATCGATTACTCATCCTCTGAATGTTCATTAATATTCTTCCGAGCCTCAGCAATCAACTCATGAATTCTAGCGCTTTCTCTTAGCACGCAAGCCTCATAAGCCGACAGCTGCTCAGGCTCTTGTTCTTTTTGCTTTTCTTGCTCCTGCTCTTGTTTGGCTTTTTCTTCAAGATATTTTTGCAGCTCGTCTTGCTCCTGTTTTTGAGCATTATTCATGGTTTATGTCTCCTGATGTGTTGCACCCTTAATAAAAATCATCCCGACCAGCATACTTCTTATTGAGCGCTTGCAATATCGCGTAGGTTTCTCTATCCATATTCCCTGTTGGCTGCTCGGGGCGAAAATGTAGCTGAAAGGCGTAGATGACATCTCGGCTGGCTTTGTCCCACGCGTCTGTGTCATTGATTTGATAACCGTAATCACGAAACGCTTGCTTAATCTCGGGTATCGTCGCTGCGGCAAAGGCGCCTGGATGCATAAAGAACTGCTTATCAAATTCATCATACCAAGCGCCGATACCATACTCATTGTACAGTCGCTGCCAAGGGAACTTGGCACCGGGGTCGATTTTACGTGATGGCGCTATATCAGCATGGCCGACGATGTTTTTCGGCGGGATGTCATAGCGCTTGGCGATATCTTGCACCAGCTCGGCGACTTTTTTAATCTGTAATTCATCAAATGCGACATAGTGCTCGTACGGATGATAGTCGAGCGCGCCATTGTTTAGAGCGTTGCGATATTCAGGTTTGATACCTGCATTTACAATCTCGATGCCGATGGAGGTATCGTTAAGTATCGTCCTACCGGCAAACCCGCTGTCGCCTGCATGCCAAGCGCGCTCGCTCTCATCTACCAAGCTATAAATCTTATCATCGTGTCTATCCAAAATCAGATAGTGGGCGCTGACTTGACCGGTGGTCAGGGTTTTTATCGAGCGTTCATTGTCTGAGACGGTGTAGTGCAGGACGATGGTTTTGATGCGCTGGCTTTTGCCAGTCGATTGATAAGTGTCGCTATCGACGCTATAGCTTTTGGTGGTGGCGACTGGTGAAGTGGTCGTGACGCAGCCAACCAAAGGTAGGGCTAAGCCAAGTGCTAAGAAGATGTCTTTTACCATGAAATGCTCTGTTTAGATAAAGGGTATATGTCGCTGTCCACTTATATTTTAACCACCTATTATTATCAGATGATGTCTAAAGATTTTGCTGATTGTATTCAGCCCCTTTTGACCTTCTTCGCCAATACCTTTTTCCAACTCTCTTCCAAGCACTCAATCGCCAACCACGGCTCAATCACCTTGGCATCAAACTTTTCTTTTGAATTGGACAACTGCCATAGCGTCTGGAGCGTCGCAAAGGGATAAGGACGCTCGACCAGATAGACAGGCAAACCTGCATCGACCATCCCATCGCGCACCACCTGAAAGTACCAGCCAGCGATGCCTTGTTTGCTTACCCATGCCGCGATATTGGGCACTTTGGTAAACTGGCCGATTTGGTCGTTTATTTTGTAGCAAGGCCGGCGCGGCTGGACGATACGCAGCTGGAGGCTGGCAGCATTTTCTATTTCACCATACTGAAAAACATCACCGATACAGACGCTAGACTCTTCCATCTCAGGCAGGTCATTTACTGCTTCAGTGATGAGGTTTTCGCCGAGTGTGCCGACCCGTACGTTAAGATCAAACGCTGCATTGATCTTGGTATAAGTGGTGCGCGGTAGCTGGTGCACCGCTTTTAGCGGGCCGCCATGATGCTTACGATCGGCTTGTTCGTCTGTGGTCAAGCCCATAAAGTCAACGGCGACAGGGGCGCTAATCGGTGCTTTGTCAATCGCGCTCATGGCTTCGCGGGCGAATGGCATGGCTTTTCCTGCGCGCACCTCTATCAAGGTCGCGATATGCAGCGGTAACGGGTGATTAAAATCTGTATGAGCGTTTGGGGTAGCGGTGTTGGCAATGGCAGTACTCATGGCGTGTCCTAGCGGATGATTATCTGGAGATAAAATGGTTTTATCATGACATTATAGTAGCGCAAACGCGGCACAGTTGCAGTCTTGTTGATCAAAATCCAAAAAAAAGACCAGACGGGTTCGCTGATCTTTTTTGTATCACCTGTATATGCGTCTGTAGAAAAGACAGCTGGTGGCCGTAGATTAATTGCGGCGACCGGCTTTCTTTTCGCGCGGGGTAGCGACCAGCTCAGCTAGGCTCTCAGGCGATGACCACAGACCCTCTAGGTCATAAAACTCGCGGGCTTGCGGGGTCATCATATGCACAACGACAGCCCCTAAGTCGATCAAGGTCCAATCCGAGTCGTTACCGCCTTCACGGCCAAGTGGCATAAAGCCTGCTTGCTTGACTTCGGCTCCGACGCTGTCAGCCATCGCGCGGACATGGCGCTTTGAGGTACCGTTTG
The DNA here is from genome assembly GCF_016107555.1 of Psychrobacter celer. GTDB lineage: Bacteria > Pseudomonadota > Gammaproteobacteria > Pseudomonadales > Moraxellaceae > Psychrobacter > Psychrobacter celer. Next base: position 99,254 of record NZ_JABASU010000003.1, read on the forward strand.
CGATGACGATACGCTCCATGACATCGGTTAGGCTCTCTACATTCATCACGGTGATGTTTTTTGCCTTCATGTCATCGAGGGTGCTTTCTACAACGGCTAAGCATTCTTTTAAACGGTCGTCAGTCATGGTATTGGTCATAAATTTTCATCTCTTAAATCGTAAATATATAAAGTAAAATGTTAAAGCATCCGTCTGCCTAGGACGACATTGTTAAAGTGACCATTATGTCAAAGTGGCTATTAAGCAAGTAGTCCAACCATTAGCCAGAACATCAGTCAGTGTATCAGCGGTCAAGTCCTAGAGGGGCGAGCATGGCGAAATAACAAAGATAAGGCGATTTTAACGGAATTGCGCCGCAGAATATAGCTGATGGGCGATAATATAATGATAAACAGCAGGATTTAGCCATTTAGCGAGTGGATCGGGCGGGTTCATAATAGCATTGATAGCGGATGCTGCGGTCATTTGCTCGTCTCTGACTGGCTTGGTATGGTTGCCAGCCGCGCTATCAGGCACCGCTTCGCTATCACTACGGGGCTGCTGCTGTAGCGTTTGCCGTATCTGCGTGCTGGAGATGGCTGCTACTTGCCGCATATCTATATAAATGCGGCCAGACGCTGGGTTTTTCAAGACCGTCTGCTCTATCGTAGGGTCTGTAGGCGTTTGAATAAAAGAAGGCTGAGAGATAGGCTGGGTCAATGCCGCTGGCGAGTCGGTGACTGCCGTCTGCAAAGGTGTGGGCAGCCAATCTTGCAGCGCTTGTCTGGCGTTATCCGTATCAGGGACTGGCATAGTATCGCGATAAAAGACCCACAGATGTACATAATCGGTCAGCTGTAGACCATCTTGCCATTTATCCAAACTGCGGGCGCTGTCCATACCCATGATAAATATCAAGCTGTCGGCAGGATAACGCTGGCGCAGGGTGCGCACGCTATCGATGGTATAGACAGGCGGCGGCTGCCAAATCTCAAGCTCATCTATGTATAGTGGTGTGTCTTGTATCGCCAGCTTTAGCATGGCCAAACGATGCTTAGGGTCGCTGCTTTGGCGCTTGAAGGGTGAGCGCGAATTGGGCAACAACGACACATAAAGCGCGCGCTGCTGCGCTTGGGCGAGTGGTAGCAGGCTTTGATAGACTGCCATCGCCATCTGTATATGCCCGCGATGGACAGGGTCAAATGAGCCGCCAAGATAGGCGCGAATGGCAGGTGCAGGTTGCGTAGGTTGCAGGGCGGTGTTTGACATAGATAAACGAATAAAAAGCGGATAAAAATATAGTGGCTCAAAGACGTGAGATGAACTATAGCATCATTGTAAGCGTGTGGCAGTAGATGTCATGAAAAGCGCGTTATATTTGCTTAAATCTCACTAATAAAAAACCGACCATCAGTATGACAGTCGGTTAAATAACAGAAAGATAAAAGACAGTACGACGCGAGGCAAGCGGTGATTAAATCAAGTCGCTATAGGCTTGGATTGCGGTCAGGGCGATGGTATAGATGATATCATCGACCAGTGCGCCGCGAGATAAGTCATTTACCGGCTTGTTGAGACCTTGTAGCATGGGGCCGACGCTGACCACATTGGCACTACGCTGTACGGCCTTATAAGTGGTGTTGCCCGTGTTTAGGTCTGGGAAGATAAAGACATTGGCTTGACCTGCGACTGGTGAGTCGGGCGCTTTTTGTTTGCCGACACTCATCACAGAGGCGGCATCATACTGTAGTGGGCCATCGACTTTTAGCTCAGGTGCTCGCTCGCGGACGATTTGGGTGGCACGCGTGACTTTTTCCACATCCGCGCCGCTCCCTGATGAGCCAGTAGAGTAGCTGATCATGGCAACTTTTGGATCGATACCAAAGGCGGCGGCCGACTGCGCTGACTGAATAGCAATCTCGGCGAGCTCTTCGGCATTTGGATCTGGGTTGATGGCGCAGTCACCATAGACCACCACTTGCTCAGGCAACAGCATAAAGAACACTGACGATACTAAGGAGTATTGCGGTGCGGTTTTGATGAGCTGAAAGGCAGGACGCACGGTATTTGCCGTGGTATGAATAGCACCAGATACCAAGCCGTCGACTTCGTCTAGCTGTAGCATGACCGTTCCTAAATAGACCGTGTCTTTTAGGTATTCGGCGGCCACTTCTGCACTGGTCTTGCCTTTGCGGCGCTCGACGACAGCAGCGATATATTTGCTCATATCAAGGCTATCGGGATCGATGATTTCAAGGTCATCAGGAATGGTCAGATCGCGGTTTTTGGCCACTTGCTCGACATCGGCGCGCTTGGCGAGCAGCACACAGTTGGCGATACCGCGGCTTTGACAGATGCAGGCCGCTTCGACTGTACGTGGTTCCGCGCCTTCTGGTAGGACGATGCGTTTTTTGGCATGTTGGGCTTTTTTGACCACTTGATGACGAAACGCAGAAGGCGACAGGCGCGGCTCATGGTTTTGGCTAAAGTAAGTCTTAATCCAACTCAAGTCTAGGTGCGCGGCCACATAACGCGCCACTTCATCAGCGCGCTCGGTGTCGTCACTTGGAATCTCAGAGCTCATATGCACAAGGCTCTGTACCGTCTCGTAGCTGTCGGATTCGACACTCATGACCGGAATGCCCGTTTTGAGCGCTGACTGCCATAGCTCAGCGACGGTGGCACTTGGCTCGACGCCGCCTGTCAATACCAGCCCTGCCAGCGGGATACCATTGATACAGGCCAAGCCTGCGGCCAATAGCAAATCATCGCGATCGCCTGGTACGACGATCAGGGTGCCGCGTTTAAACACCTCGTCGACACGTGACACCGAGCGCGCGGTGAGGCTAATGCGGGTGATGCGGCGCGATTTGGCTTCGCCGACGTTGAGCCACTTGGCATCAAGCTCGGTGGCGATATCCCACGTGCGAGGCACAGACAGCGAGTCACTAAACGGCACCACCCCGATTAGGCGAAATGCATCGGTATTAAAAGTAGGGGAGAGGCGCTGCACCTCTTGTATAAAGGTGTCATCTAAGCTGACGATGGCCTCGCCTGGTGCGACGGGCTGCGTCTCAAAGGTATTTGGCACGTCGTGTACGCGCATCAAAATCACCCCAAGGGTGCGGGCGCTGACGATACCGCCGAACTCGCGCGCGTGCACATCGATTTTATCTGCCAAATGCGCCGGATTTTTGGTGTCGGCGGTGCTGACAAAGATGATTTTGGCATCGAGTGCGTGTGCGATGGCGCGGTTGATTTGTGAGGCATAAGAGGTTTCTGTGGTCGGCACCAGACCTTCACAGATGACCACGTCATGATTGTCGCCAATCGTATGATAATTGACCACCACTTCTTCCATCAAGTCGTCTAGGTTGTCATCGCCCAGCATACGCTCAACGCGTTGACGGCTGATCGATTTTGGTGGGTTGAGACCAAAAGCATGCATGGTCAAAGCGCTGGTACTGTCCAAGCTATGCTGCTTATCAAAGGTATCATCTTGCAAAAACGGCTTCATAAAGCCGGCTTTGATACCGTTATAATCAAAAGCGCGAATCAGACCGAGCGCCGCTGATGTCACACCGATACCGCGACTAATGGGAACAAGTAAAATGGTTTGCATAGTGTATCCTACGGTTTATTGTATTTTTAAAGCGTGTTCATCCTTGCCAGAATGAGTCAGATAGATGCCGCGCTTTTTGATAGCCCTTATCAAAGGCACGGACAAAAACGCTGACAAACCCATCCTAACGATGGATCTGTCAGCAGACAGAACCTAGGTGAGGCTCAAGGCTTCACGGGTTTCTTGAGCGATGCGGCATTCTTCGTCCGTTGGGACGACCCAAAGCTCCAGATGGCTGTCCTCTGCGTGGAAACTGCCTTCGCTACCGCCAAACAGCCCTGCGTTTTTGTTGGCATCGACCTTGATACCAAAATGACGCATCACCTCTAAGATACGAGTACGCGTGGTGACCGAGTTTTCACCGATACCACCGGTAAAGACGATACCCGTCAGCTCAGGCAGCGCACAGCTTAAGCTGGCCAGATATTTACCCACGCGGTAGCAGAACATCTCGATAGCCAGTTTGGCATCTTGGTGGCCTTCGTTGGCCGCTTCTTCGACTGTACGCAGGTCGTTCGATAGCCCTGAAATACCCAGTAGGCCACTTTCTTTATTGAGCATCGCATCGATGTCTTCTAAGCTCATATCGAGCTGGCGCTTTAGGTGCATGTGCAAACTTGGGTCGACATCGCCACTACGGGTGCCCATCATCAAGCCCTCAAGCGGGGTCAGCCCCATGCTGGTATCCAGACTCTTGCCATCATAGACGGCGGTCGCCGAGCAGCCGTTGCCCAGATGCGCGGTCAGCCAGCCATGTGGGCCCTTTGTTTGAGTGATTTCACTGGCGCGCTCTGAGACATAGGCATGAGAGGTGCCATGAAAGCCATAGCGGCGGATTTTATACTCTTCGTAGAGAGATTTGGGTATTGGGTAGCGAAATGCCACCGGCGGCATGGTTTGGTGAAAGGCGGTATCAAAAACCACCACCTGCGGAATCTCAGGGTAGATGGCTTGTACCGCTTCGATGCCCAAAGCGTGAGCTGGGTTGTGTAGCGGGGCCAATATTTTTAGGCGTTTGACTTCGTCTAAGACATGCTCGTCGACACGTACCGCTTCTGAGTACTCGCGACCACCATGGACCACGCGGTGTCCGACAGCGATAAAGTGATATTGCTCTAATAACTCAAGGATTTTTTGTAAGGCTAGTTTGTGTCGGCCGCCTGGGATAGAGATTTCTAGCTTATCGCCATTGATGGTGGTGTGTTTGATACGGGCGGTGTCAAGGCCTAAGTTTTCGGCCAGCCCAGTGATACGGATAGAGTTGTCTTCGCTGATGAGGGCGTATTTGATAGAAGAAGAACCGCAGTTGAGGACTAAGGTAGGGTTGGTTAGGGTGGATGTTTCTGCGTTTTGGTCGTAAAAATTGGGATTTAGGCTGTCGCTCATATTCTCTCTATCCTTAGATGATTTTTGTTAAATGGTGACTCAACAAACGAGTCGCGGGGTAATACACAAAAACCAGCGATATCCAAGCTGACATAGGTCAAGCAAGCATATGGCTGATTTGAGGTATCCTTGGCTGCCACGGTCGATCAGTGTGTGTTGAGTTGCCCGCTAGCACCCAAACACAGTCGCAAGGTCCGTCTATAATGTAACACATTTTTGTGGCTATACCATGATAACTATCGGGGTTAAATCCATAAATCGTTGCTTGGCAAATACAACTGTACACCGAGTGTAGTCAATGTCTATCGAGCGCTAACACAAAAAATAGCAGCCAATAAAAATTGTAAGAAAGTTTGTCTAAATCAGGATAATGCGCTTTTTTGTGCTCAAAAACTGTCCGTTTGTCCGCCAGTAAAACGATGAGGAATTTATTACCCTATTATATTCAGTATAGAGGACGCTTTATGTCATAATGCGATTACCCAATCCGCCCATGGACGCTTTTTTGGCGGACTCATTCGCTTATTTATAGTAGATTTTAAATAAAACAGATACACTATATTTCGACACGGAACTGGCACAAATGTTTTTGGCGTGCTGTGCCTGCGCAGACAGATGCGGCGCAAAATTCATCCCAGTCGCACTGTATCAGTTTTTATACTGAGCTCACTATATATTGTTATATACACCATTATCGGTCATTCACATAGGTCATCCACGCTATGCTTTTCACTCGCCGCTCGACTCATTTCCAGAACGCGACCAGCGCAGTCGCCCATCGCCGCGCCAGCCTTACTTCTATGAAGCCAGTACTTATCATGAGTGCTGTATCACTGCTGGTTTTGTCAGGCTGCGGGCAAAAGGGCGGCCTGTATCTGGTGGATGATAGTCGTCAAACGGTTCAGCAAAGCACAGAGACGCTCGGCAGTACCAACCATCCGCAAGATACCGCCTTTGCTGGTATTGATGATGATAAGCATCAGCCGCGCGATGATTGGCAGCTACCAGCGCCCAGTACCGATCCCAACGACTACTAAGGCAAATGACCAAACTAGTAAATTATGAATTTACTAATTCACTAAGCAACTAGCAACTAGCAACTAGCAACTAGCAACTAAGCATCGCAGGTAGCCGCTCTTAGTATAAGCCAGCTTGTGAGCTTGATTGTCTCAGTGTCCACACTGTTATGGCAGTGTTTGGGAGTCGTTTATATGCTAGCCATACCATCTTTGATAGGGCTGTTGCCGCGCTAGTCGTGCATTTTTGTCCTTGCCATCTTTTTAATACCTTGATCAATGTAGAGATATTTATATGAGTCATTCTGAGCAAAAAATCGGCGAATCCGTCACTACCCATACCGCACAAGGGCTGTATATCGACCCGCAGGCGCTCACCGCTCATCTGCCTGCGCTGGCTTATCGCGATGGCGCACTGCATATGGAGCAGGTCAATATCGATGAGGTGGTCAAGCACTACGGCACGCCATGCTATATATACTCCAAACAAGCAATATTGGACGTTTATCACGCCTATAGCAAAAGCTTTGCCAGCGTAGAGCATCAGATATGCTACGCCGTAAAAGCCAACTCAAACCTTGCGGTGCTAGGGGTGCTGGCACAGGCGGGCGCTGGGTTTGATATCGTCTCACGCGGCGAGCTAATGCGCGTGCTGGCGGCAGGCGGTAGGGCTGATCGCGTGGTATTCTCAGGCGTCGGCAAAACCTATGGCGATATTGAGTATGCCCTCACCCAAGGTATCGGCTGCTTTAACATCGAGTCTATCAGCGAGCTTGCGTTGATCAACGAGGTGGCAAAGACGCTGGATAAGCCTGCACCGATCTCGCTACGTGTCAATCCAGACGTCGATGCCAAGACACATCCGTATATCTCAACGGGCCTAAAAGACAATAAGTTTGGTGTCGCGCACCAAGAAGCGCTCGCGCTCTATCAGCAAGCCGCGACTTTGTCGCATATCGAGATTGTCGGTATTGATTGTCATATTGGCTCGCAGCTGACAGAAGTGGCGCCTTTTGTGGCGGCATTAGATAAAGTCATTGAGCTGATACAGGGCTTACGTGATAACGGTATTGAGCTGCGCCATATCGATTTGGGCGGCGGCCTCGGCGTCCGCTATATCGACGAGATGCCAGTACCTATCGAGGACTTTGCGCAAGCGTTACTGCCTAAGCTAAGCGAGCTGGGATTGACAGTGTTTTTTGAGCCGGGCCGTAGCATCGTGGCCAATGCAGGCGTGCTGTTGACCCGCGTCGATGTCCTCAAGCCGACGGCGCACAAAAACTTTGCCATTGTCGATGCGGCAATGAATGATTTGATCCGTCCAGCGCTCTATCAGGCTGAAATGGCAGTGATACCAACTGTGCTGCCAAGCGCTGGTATCGAGACGGCTGATACCCAAGCGTGGGATATCGTCGGCGCTATCTGTGAGACGGGCGACTTTTTGGCAAAAGATCGTCTGCTATCCTTACAGACAGGCGATACGTTAGCGATCACAGGAGCGGGGGCTTATGGCTTTACCATGAGTAGTAACTACAACTCGCGCCCGCGCGCCAGTGAAGTCATGGTAGCGGGCGAGCGTCATCAACTGATTCGCCAGCGTGAGACAGTCGAGGCGCTCTATGCAGATGAGCGGCTGTGGCAGGACGCGCCCTAGCCAGTATGGCCGAACGGATGACGATAATTGGGTATTTAACGGTGATAATTATCATTGTATCTGACAGCGTGCTAATATAACGCATACATAAAAATTAGGATAGGATATCAAGGGTATGCTAATAGAATTTACAAAAATGCATGGTCTGGGCAATGATTTTATGGTCATCGATTTGGTGACCCAGCGCTTAGATCTCACCAGAGAGTTAGTGCAATTGTTGGGCGATCGTCATCTCGGTATCGGCTTTGATCAGTTATTGGTCGTCGAGCCGCCGATGCGTCCTGACGTGGATTTTAGCTATCGTATTTTTAATACTGATGGTACAGAGGTAGAGCAGTGCGGCAACGGCGCGCGCTGCTTTGCTCGTTTTGTGCAGGCACGAAAGCTGTCATTTAAGCAGCGTCTGCGTGTCGAGACGGCCAGCGGCATCATCTCATTGACCACCGACCGTTACGGCTGGGTCGAGGTCGATATGGGCAAGCCCAAGTTTGAGCCAGACGAGATTCCCTTTACTCCAAAAGCCACTACCAAAATTCAAAACGCCTATCATCTCGATGTCGATGGCACGCCTGTGCAGCTTTATGTGGCCAATATGGGCAATCCCCATGCGGTAATCAAGGTCGATGACGTCCTAAGCGCCGATGTCGAGACATTAGGCAAAGCCATCGAGTCGCACCCTGCTTTTCCAGAGCGGGTCAATGTCGGCTTTATGCAAATCATGAATCAGCGGCACATTCGCTTGCGTGTCTATGAGCGCGGCGTGGGCGAGACCCAAGCGTGTGGTACAGGTGCCTGTGCGGCGGTGGCCGTCGGTATTCGTGAAGGCTGGCTCGACGAGGGCGAAGAGATACGCGCGCAGCTATATGGCGGTAGTATGATTATCAAGTGGCAGCCTGGTTATTCGGTGATGATGACCGGCCCGACGGCCTTTGTCTACGAAGGAGTGTTTAGTCCGGATGGGCTGATGGCGCAAGCGGGTATCAAACCAAGCCCTGAGGGTTAATAAAAAATGCCCAGCGTGTATGTTTGGCGAGTAGGTAACAGCAATGGTCATGTCCAGAAAAAGGGAGTCTCATAACAAAGTGCAGCGACGCACCAGTCAAAAACAAGACTTAGATAAAGAGGTAGAGCAAGAGGCGGCATTAGCAGCAGACGACGCCTCACAAGCGTGGCGCTCAGGCTCGCTGTCGACAAGCAGAGAGGCCGATGCGGCACTGCGTGAGCTGCTGTCTCCAGTGCATCGCTGGCTCAACACCTTGTCGGTACGCAATCACTCTGAGCACACCTTGACGGCTTATTTTGCTGGGTTAAATCAGTTGGCGCTGTTTTTGCGGGGCAAGCGTCTGACATGGACGCGCTGTGACAAGCGCCAGTTGGCTCAGCATATCAGCCAGCGCCTCGATGAAGACAAGCTTGCCCTGGCCAGTGTCCAACAGGAGCTGTCCGCCATTCGCCATTTTTATGGTTGGCTGATAGAGGAGGGTATAGCTCGTATCAACCCAACCACTGGCTATCAGCTCAAACGCAGTGCCAGACCTCTACCATCTATCACGGATGTCGATTTACTCACCCAATTGCTTGAGCAAGAAATGCCCGATACTCCAGAGCAGGCGCGCCTTTGGTTACGTGATAAGGCGATGTTTGAGCTGCTCTATAGCAGTGGTCTTCGTGTCGGCGAGCTGGTGGCACTTGATGTAAGCGATATCGATTTGTCTGACTTACGCGTGCGCGTCACAGGAAAAGGCAACAAAACGCGTTTGCTACCGCTAGGGCGCAAAGCCGCTGAAGCCATACGCCGCTATCTGCCACACCGTGAGCTATGGGTTGAGCAGATGGATGCCGCGCTGTTTATCAGTGAAAAGCTGGGCACCCGCCTATCAACCAGAGCGGTGCAGCAGCGTCTAAAAGTAGCCGCGGCCCGCGCTGGTATCGCCCAAAACATGTATCCACACTTGCTGCGTCACTGTTTTGCCTCACACATGCTCTCAGGCAGTGGTGACCTGCGTGCGGTACAAGAAATGCTCGGGCACAGTGATATCAGCACCACACAGATCTATACCCATGTTGATTTTGCCAAGCTCACGCAGGTTTATGACCGCGCTCATCCGCGTGCCACTCACACACAAGTTGATGGGGATACCGAGTAGGTTTGGCCTTACCTATAAGGTTCTATCGTCTTGTGCCATGTGACGGCATTGCCCTATTAACAATTTAATCATCAAATTATTTGTCAGACAGCTTTATGCCAAACGATGACAGTCAAAAATCGGCAGTTTTTGTCGTCCTTGCTGCTGTTGCGATTTGTCTAAAGACGCCATCACCATGGCATAGCGCTGGTTTTCTGTGGCGCTCGTTTTTTGTAGCTCACTGTCATTGTAGCTGCTGAGCACCGTGCCATCATAGGCGGTGATGGCAGCATGTCCCCATGTCTGCCGTGTGTGACCGTCCTGATAAGTGTGATCTCCTCCTTGCGCCGCCCCAATCACCATGCATTGACTGTCTAGTGCTCGTGCCCGTAGCAGCAGTGACCAATGCGCTTGCCCAGTCAGATAAGTAAAGGCTGAAGGAGCGCTCAGCATATCCGCTCCAGCTTGACGCAGGCGCTGAGCCAACGCTGGAAAACGCAAATCAAAGCAGACCATCATACCCAGCTGGTAGACTGTATCCTCAGTCTCTAGCGGCACTACGACGGTTTGGGTGCCAGGCTCAAAGGTCGCCGCTTCATTATAGCTGCCTGTTTTGTCAGCGACTGTCGCGGTAAACAGATGAATCTTGTCATAGCGGGCCACGCGCGTACCATCAGGGGCAAACACTTGGCTGACTTGACGCAGTCTACCATCAGGGACGACAATACCATCAGGGCGATAAGGACAAGGCAATGAGCCTGCCAGCACATAGATTCCATGAGTACTGGCATAGCCTGCTATCGTCGATGATAGCTCATCGAAGCGCTCGGCTGTGGCAGACTGTTGTCCCATGCTACAGCAGTTTTCTGGTAGCACCACCATGTGAGCGCCTTGCTGGGAAGCGGCGCTAATGGCCGTCTCGATGTCTGCTAGGTTTTGCTTGATGTCCTGCTGGCTATTCATTTGAATGGCAGCGACGGCAAATGATTGGTCGCTTGCTTGGTTGTGGTTCATAATATTCTCAATTGTATTTTAGTTGTCGTTTATTTTAGGGCGTATCCTCATTTTAAAAATGGCGATAAAAATGAGATAAATTGCCGCCAAACAAGGAAAATAGCGCAGATAATATCGAGATATTAGCCAGATATTTGACGATGGTTGGCAAAATTTGGCCATTTTTAGCCCATTTAGATGGCTATCGATTGAATTGAGGACACGCCCTAATATTGAGCTTTTGCAGGCTTTGCCAGTTGGCTGTGTCGGCATGCCAACAATGATAGCGAAAACATTGATTTTAGAAGGTTTTATAGTAATAGTAAAATAAGCGTATCTGGGCTAGGTATAAATTATCGTAGCAAAATTGCAACAAAAAATGCTATCGTCGTGTCCTGTTAGGGCTAAATCATGATCTTAGCCAGTTGTTTATTGACTATCACCATCGTCGGAGTGTAATAAGCCACCCATGAGTATGTCGTTCGGATTGGCAACCACGCTGAGCACCTCACAAAAGCTGACCCCGCAGATGCAGCAAGCCATTAAGTTGCTGCAGCTCTCTAGTCTTGAGCTGGCGCAAGAGGTTCAGGCCAAGCTCGATAGCAATCCTCTGCTCGAACGCATCGAGGACGATGAAGAATATGGCGACGGTGAGGGCTCTGACAGCAGCGTGAACGATAGTATGGAGACAGCTGAGCATAGCTTGACGCTTGATGACTGGAATCAGACGACGGCCACCGATGCGTTTAGTAGCACCACAAAAGAGACGGACGAGTATGGGGCAGATAGTGGCGTAGACATTGACCGTTTGGCGATAGCCGGTCTGGAGACAAACGGCGATCCTGCAAGTGATGATAATCTAACGGACTTCGGCGCAGCGACCTACAATGATGATGACAATGGCACTGACTATCGTACCGATAACTATAGTATCGATAATTATAGTGCCGATAACTATGCATCCGCCGCGAGCAGTCCGACTAGCAGCAGCGCGCCGCACGCGAATGAGGACTTTGATAGCTATCAAGGGGGTACCTCTGCCACCATTCAAGACCATGTGCGCTGGCAATTAAACTTTAAGCGTTTATCAGACACCGATACCTTGATCGCTGAGTATTTGATTGACTCGATGGATGAGATGGGGTTTGTTCGGCTCGATATCGATGAGCTGTTACAGAGCTTGGATACCATGGCCAGCTTTTATCAGTGGGAGGAGCGGGTCGAGCGCGATGAGATACTAGCCGTGCTTCGTATTGTCCAGTCTTGCGATCCACTTGGCGTTGGCGCTCGTGATTTGAGCGAATGCCTTGCCCTGCAGCTCGCAAAGCTCGATCCTAGTACCGCATATCTAAAAGAAGCTCACGCGCTTTTATCTGCCAGTGAGTATCTGGTCAGCAATAATATCAAGGCATTGACCGAGCACACAGGGCTGACTCCTGAGGACATTATGCCTGCCTTGACGTTACTGCGCACATTGACCCCGTTACCAGGCGTCGTCTTTCAAAAGAACCAGCCTGACCATGCTCAGTCGCCAGATAGCTACGACATACCCGATGTGCTGGTCACACCCATTCGTCGCCCTACGGGTTTGCCTGACGCGCAGGAGGCCGGCTGGCAAGTACGCCTAAACCCTGAGACGCTACCCAAGCTACGGGTCAATCAAGAGTACGCCAGTTTGGTCAAGCGCGGTGATGATAGCCCTGATAATCAGTACCTGCGTGACAACCTCACCGATGCCAGATTGTTTATCAGGAGTATCGAAGAGCGCAACCAAAACCTACTAAAAGTCGCGACCAGCATCGTGCATCATCAACAAGCCTTTTTGCAGCAGGGTGCCACCGCCATGCAGCCATTGGTTCTCAAAGTCATTGCCGATGAGGTCGGGCTGCACGAATCGACGGTCTCACGCTTGACCACCAGCAAAACCATTTTGACACCGCAGGGCTTATTTTCGCTTAAGCACTTTTTTTCTTCGCATGTCAGTAGCGCAGATGGTGATATCTCATCGACCGCTATCAGCGCCATGATAAAACAGCTGATTGCTGATGAAGACCCCAAAAAGCCCTTATCAGACAGCCGTATCAAAGAGACGCTATTGGCTGATGGTATCGATATCGCTCGGCGTACGGTGGCCAAATACCGTGAAGCGATGAATATTGGCTCTTCCACCCAGCGTAAACAAAAATACTAACGCATCTTTTTATCATCAAGCACTCATATTTAAGCGCTTATCTTCGAATAGATATGTCTTCAGCTCATTTTATTTTATATGCTCAAAAACTAAAATAGCGCCACTAGTATCACGATATGAGCGGCGTTATTTTTTTGCGTCAATATCAGCCATAGACCATACTACTGTGTTGCTGCACTCTATATCTAGTTATAAAAAATAAAATTTTTTGATTATATAGAAACTTGATAGAAACAACAGTTTTTATTACATTTAATTACAATTTAATGGCTTGCTACTACGCCGCTTTCATGACAAATTAGAGTCATACCAACAACGAAACCCAAGTACAAAATCTAAGTATCTAAAAATCTAAGTGTCTAACCTCAGTACGTATTTATAGAATGTATTTACCTTGACGGTATTTATATTCATTAGCAACCAAAGAGACGATATAAGGATACGTTGATTTTTTGCTAGAGATACTGGTGGCTAACGGTCTATCTATCAGAGACATAGCTAACAAGGGTCTTAGATTTAATTAATGAGTTGTTGGTAAGGCAGGGTGATACAGGCAGGACGGCTATGTCATCTGTTGATTGTGAGTTATAAACAAAAGGACAATAATATGAATGTTTCTATCAGTGGTCATCATATCAGTGTTACCGAAGCCATGGACAAGGCAGTTCGCGAAAAGCTAGAAAAAGTAGAGCGACATTTTGATCAGATACAGAGTATTAAAGTGATACTATCGCTCGATAATAGCGGCGCCAGTGACGGCGGCATGAAGAGCCATAAGGCCGAAGCCATTATGCGAGTGGCGGGTCAAGAGATGTTTGTCCAAGCGTGTGAAGATGATATGTACAAAGCCATCAACGACATGGCAGACAAGCTCGATAGACAAGTCCGTAAGTACAAAACCCGTCAAGAGCGTAAGAAAACGCAAGGGGCAGGGCGTGATGGACGTTATCAGGATGTGACGCCAGCCGAGATAGCGCCAGCGGTATGATCCTATTAAGGTCTAATAGGGCGTAGGACAACACAACTACTATTATAATGTCATTACCTTATTAGGCCTTAATTTCTTATAAACAAATAAACGGAATAAAAGAAAAGACCTTAGCACTTATGAGCTAAGGTCTTTTCTTTTATGCCATTTACTATATCAGAGCCGGTTGCTATATCAGAACTATTTAATCAGAGCCGTTTATTATCAGCATAGCGACTTTATGTCGAACTGACGATACGTAACGGCAGTATATGGCAATACGGTCGTTGAGACCTAGCCACCGCCGACGGCTTGTACCACTTCGATGCTCATGCCTTCTTTGACACGCATGCCAGCAAGCTCGCTTTTTGGTATCAGCTCGCCGTCGACTTCTACCGCATAGCGACCTTTACTCAAGCCAAGCTCATTGAGGACCAGCTGCACCGTCTGGTGTGTGGTTTGTAGATGTTTACCATTGACACTAATAGTACTCATAACAGATGCTCCCTAACGCAGTCTTGTTCCTTTTATCGGCGCTGACATATGGGTCATACTAGCAGCCGCCTTACTCTTTATCATTTTTTTATCATGGCTATCAGCCCTGACAAGCTATTTTGCGGCCGCCGGCTTGATGGCAAATGCGGATATCGCCAGCCATAGCCAGCCTACTATCATCAGCACGCCGCCGATAGGCGTGATAGCACCAAACCAGCGCGGCGCGCCCAGCGTCATCGCATAGAGGCTACCAGCAAATATGATAATACCGACTTGTAGCAGCCATGCGGGGGCTTGCGCGGCGTACCTTAGACGTATCAACACGCCGACGATCAGCAGGCCGAGCGCATGGACAAATAAATACAGCGTTGCGGTATGCCACCACTCTAACTGCTGCAGGCTGACGAGGTTTTTTAGACCATGCGCGCCAAATGCCCCTAGAGCCACGGCAATGGCCATATTAATCGCCGCAATTCCTATCCAATTTACCATAGTAAAACTCGTGTTATGTACTGCATCATGCTCTGCACTACCTACTGCTCTGTACTATTTGCTGCTATGTACTCTGTACTGTCTATTGAATGTCATCAGGTAAGATAACGCTATCGATGGTCATGGCATCGCGAATCTTGTCCATGGCGTTTTTTTCGATCTGGCGTACGCGCTCCGCTGAGATAGAGTAGACTGCTGCCAGCTCATGCAAGGTGGATTTTTGCTCAGAAAGCCAGCGCTGCTCGACAATGTCACGTGAGCGATCATCCAATGTGCCCATCGCGGCAAGCAGTGCTGAGGAGTTGTTTTCTTCCCAGTCTTCTTCTTCGAGCTGCTCGGCGGGATCGATGCCATCTTCTAAAAACAACTGCGGCGCATAGCGGCCATCGTCATCATCGCTAGATTGCGCTTCAAATGAGGCGTCGTAAGAGGTCAGACGCGATTCCATCTCTAGCACTTGCTTACGCGTGACGTTTAAGTCCTTGGCAATGGCATCCGCTTCTTCTAGCGTCAGCTGATTATTGGTTTTCTTTAAGCTGCGTAAATTAAAAAACAGCTTACGGTGCGCCTTGGTGGTGGCGACTTTGACGATACGCCAGTTACGAATCACAAACTCATGAATCTCCGCCTTGATCCAATGAACGGCAAAGGATACCAAACGTACGCCTTTATTGGGATCAAAGCGTTTGACCGCCTTCATCAGCCCCAAGTTGCCTTCTTGAATCAAGTCCGCCTGCGGCAATCCGTAGCCTGAATAGCTACGAGCGATATGAATGACAAAACGCAGATGTGACATGACCAATAAGCGCGCCGCTTCTACATCGCCTTCGTCATAGTAGCGATGAGCCAGCTCCTGCTCTTGGGTCGGTGTCAAAATAGGGATTTGGTGCACAGTATTGATATAGGCACCCAAGTTGACGCCTGGAGCGGACAAGTGGGTCGGCATCGCAGGCACCAAGTCACGAGTGCTGGTGTCGCCAAGGGTGCTGGCGTCGTAGGGTGGCCGCTCGGCAGCGGCTTTTAGCGCCGCATCGCGTGCTTCATTTTTTATCGGCGCTGCCTCGTCTTTTTTACTCGTTTTTGCAGCATTGTTAGAAGTATTAGCCATATTCTTGACCTTGGTTAAATAGTTAAGCAAATAGTCAGATAAAAATCTTTATAGTTGTAATTGTAAAGGATAGCCACCGTTAGTTGCTATCGGTTTTGGTAATGATGAAGTGATATATTGTATCGAAATGCGCGACAGGTTTATCATCATTGGCAGGTTGATGGGTCACTTCATGGACGCTTAAAGACAAAGGTGCTGCGCTGCCCGTTTGCTGGCTTTGGCGACAAAACGCGGTGATATCTGCCTGTGAGTTGGGATCAGTCGCTACCACATATAGTGATTCGCCTGCTGCCACCTCACGCAGAGCCACTTTGGTCTTTAATAAAGGCATCGGGCAGGCCAGTCCGCGGCCGTCGACCAGTTTTTTTATTGTCAGGCGCGGCGGTGTCATGTCCAGCGGCGTATCGCTGATGAGTACTGCGTCACCCAGCAAGCGTAGCAGCTCGCAGCTTTGCTGTTGCTCAGTTGCAGACAAATCCGCCGCGAAGTAAATAACGTCAGAGGCGGGGCGGGTGATGGGCTGACTATCGGCAGACATAAACAAACCTTATCATATGCGAGGGTTTTAACTTAAGAGAGGGGTGATGGTTTGTCATTATAACAAATAGCGCAGGGGCGATTGCAGTTGAATATAGTCAACGTCATGTTCGGTTCGTTAAAATGATAACGATAATGATATAACGATTGCACAGTCATGTTGCACAATCGTGACGGTCTGCGTGGTGATTGGTAGTCACAGGCGCGGGACAATTGATTTTGCACAAACAAGCTCGTATAGTCAAAACGACGTTGGGATTTATTTGTATAGGATGCGCATTTGTTTTATTTTCATCAATCGTTCACAGGCCGTACAGTCGCCTATGAAGTAGCATCGTCGCCGACTTTGCTGACGCCTGATACTGTCTCTATCCATAAGCGCAGTATGGCTCACCGGCTATCCTTATCTATCCTATCAGCGGCGATATTGACCATATCGGCGATGACCGCTGTGACCCCTAAGAGTAGTCACGCCGCCGGCAGTGATCTGCGTCAAGCGTCGTCTGCGCCTTATGATTCGTGGCAGTCCACCAATACCCCAGAGCTAAGTTTGCCAAGCTTGCGCGGGCAAGGACTGAGCTTTGCTGAGCAGTATCATAATAAGCTGCTCGGTGAGTGGTCACTACGCAATATCAATAAAAGCATCAAGATGGAGCATGATCCGTGGATACACGAGACCGTCAAAGATATGACATGGCGGCTCAATGCACAAGCAAGGCAGCAGGCACCGATTGGCTTGGTCATTATTGACAATCCAAGTATCAACGCTTTTGCCGCGCCAGGAGGCGTCATCGGTATCAACACGGGGACGATACTCGCCGCCAGTAGTATGGATGAGCTGGCAAGCGTCGTTGCTCACGAAGTTGCTCATATTAGTCAGCGCCATTATGAGAGCGGGGCAGACGAGCGCAAAAAAGCGCTACTGATGCAGATAGGCGGTATGCTGGCAGCCATTGCAGCGTCGGCGGTCGATGGAGATGCTGCCGCGGCCGTGATGATGGGGAGCCAGACTGCGACGATGAACAGTAGCATGGCGTTTAGCCGCAATAACGAGCGCGAGGCCGACCGTGTGGGCATGCAAATTATGACCCAAGCGGGCTATGATCCAAGGGCGATGCCAAGGTTTTTTGCCACCATGAATCAGCAAAGCCAGCTCAATCAAGTTGAAAATCGATTTTTACCAAGCTTTGTGCGCTCGCATCCACTAAGCAACGAGCGTTTGAGCGAATCGCAAAGCCGAGCCCAGCACTATCCGCCTTTATCATTGGCCGAGCAGCAGCGCCACCAAGCACTGTTTGATCTGCTCTATTGGCGCGTACAGAGTACCGGTAAGCATGCGTCAGAAACAGTGCTAACGACAGCGGCCAAAAACAGCGTTGGGGCCAAATTGGCATTGATGCAGTGGTATGGTGAACAGCAGCGCTTTGACGATGCCGATGAGATACTTGCAGCGCTAAACAAACTGCCCGCAGCTCAGCGTCAAAGGCTTGAGCCACTTTTATCGATTACTCATAGCCAGTTGTTAGCTGAGCAAGGTAATTGGGCAAAAGCGGCGGATATTTTGGCCAGTCAGCAGCGTCTCTATCCTGAGCGCCGTGATTTGCGACTCTATTTGGCAGAGGCGCTGACCAATAGTAATCAGCCGCTCCAAGCGCAAGCATTACTCAAGCCTTTGACCCAGCAGCAGCCAAGTGACCGCTATGCGTGGCAAAGCCTGCAATTGGCCAACGAAAAACTGGCGAAAACCACTACTACACCAAAGCTGGCCAATATTGCTACCATTAATGCGCTGCGCTATCGCAGTCATGACCAGCTGTGGAGTGGGCGTTATGATGCCGCGCTTACCTCGTTGACACAAGCCAAGCAGCTGGCAGACCATCTCCAAAATACTGCGCAAGCTGGTAGCGCGCGCCCACTACTGGCCAATATCAAAGCTGAGATCAAAAACGTAAAAACCGCCCAAGACTTTGAGCCTTAGGCGGTTATTGATTGGGGCGGTTACTGATGTAAATGCTCACTGAGATACCGCTGCTCGCGCGAAACCGTTATATTTAGATTTATACTTAGATTTGTAGTGCCTAGCTTTACAGTACCTAGATTTGCAGCGCTTAGCCTTGTAGCGCGTTTTTGACCAGCTTTGAGATGGTGGCAGGGTCGGCGCGGCCTGCCGTTTTGCTCTTTAGCACGCCCATGACACTGCCCATATCGCGCATCGATGTTGCGCCTTGCGCTTGAATCTCTGCATTGACCAAGGCAGCAAGCTCGTCATCGTCCATCTGTGCAGGCATAAACTCATTAATGACATCGATCTCAAACTGCTCTTTGGCTGCCAAATCATCACGGCCATTTTCGGTAAAGATACCGAGTGACTCTTGGCGCTGTTTTAGCTGCTTTTGTAGTACCTCTAAGACGGCGGCATCGTCTAGCTCGATCTGGCGGTCGATTTCGATTTGTTTGACGACTGACTGCACGTTGCGTAGCACCTTGACGCGCTCGAGCTCACGCGCTTTCATAGAAGCTTTGATGCTGTCTGACAGTGTTTGTTTAAGTTGGCTCATTGTTATTATCCTTATGGATTAGAGACTAGGGATGCGTGCCATAAAAACGGCTTGTGCTGGTGTTTTTTATGGGTATGGTTTATGAGTATAGTTTTATGAATACCGTATGAGCTGATAATAATATATGTTTGAATCCAAATAAATCAGATACATGGCTATCAAGCCGCTCAATGAAAAGTTGGCTTGCTTGCTGTGCCTACGCCGACAGATGCTGCGAAAAACAACTTTTCATCTCACTGTACCGTTTTTATATCGGATCGACTATATCAGTAATAATAATAAAAATTGTAGCACAAAAAACGCCACTGATATCAATCGATAGCAGTGGCGTTCCTGTAGCGCTGGTATTTAGCTAATCAAATAAGTGATTAGTACATACGAGTGGTACGAATGGTTTCGCGTTGCAATTTTTTCTTATAACGCTTTACAGCAGCGGCTTTTTTGCGCTTGCGTACTTGCGTTGGTTTTTCATAAAACTCACGCTTACGTACGTCTGATAGTACACCGGCTTTTTCACAAGCACGTTTGAAACGACGGATAGCGATGTCAACTGGTTCGTTTTCTTTAACCTTAACTGCAGGCATGAAGACTCCTTGATTAGGATGAGATATAAGGGCATTAGTTTGGCTGTATAGTAGTATTTAGCCGTAATATCTCAAGATTACCGGCATCAGCTCAAACTAGGACAATTTTGTGCTAGAGCACAAGGGCGAGTATTCTAATAAAAAATAGCAATAAAGTCAATGGTTTTTGCTGATTAATTCATAATTATCATTAAGTTGCGCCCTTTTTATCCACTGGTACAGTATGGCGGCGTCATGAATACCAAACAAAAGCGAATAATGTTTGATAAGGTGTGATTGGTCAGTGCAAGGTGAGATGGACTATATGCATCAGTAGAGCCGCTTTTGGCAAGTGTGGCCATCAAGAAAAAACCCTACTGTCTATAACGGTTTGGGTAGAGTTTATGCTATGATTATTTGCATCATATCAATCGTTTTATGTGCACTTTATTGAGGATGTTGCAATGAAAAAATCAGTACTAAATACAGCGCTAAGCACCGCATTTGTCGTCGCTTTAGGCTTTGGTATCAGCGCGTGTAGTGGCGACAAAGAAGGCGAGTCGCATCAAGTGTTGGCCAAAGACCGTGTCGATGAGGCCTCTGAGCTTGCGCGTAGCAACGCTCCTGCCGCTGAACAGATGGATTTCCCCGAGTCAGCGCCGACGACGACAGAAAGCACTGATGCCGAAAGTACTGATGCCGAAAGCACAGACACCCAAGGTGAGGCGACAGATGCTGGCACCACTGAGGCCGCTGCTACCGATAGCGCAGCTGACATGCCAGCTAATGATGCGGAAGCAGACGCCGATGCTGAGCCTGCGACCAACGAATAACGCTCTTTTGATGGTCTATCAGTGTATGCGCTGTCGTCGGCAGCCATCGACATACAATAGCAAATAGAGGTGTGATCACGATGAACAAACCACAGCGTATAAATACATTGACCGTATCGGCCATCAGCATCAGTGCATTGTTGATGCTAAGCGCTTGTAGTGATAATAATACTGCCGAGCCGCCCGCTGACGCGTCTGCCGAAACGAGCACGGTAGTAGAGGAGGCACCTGCCGCCGCGCCTGAAGCGCCTGAACCGCAGACGTCTGAGCCAGCTGTGCCGGCAGAAGCGCCAGCAACGACGACAGCTGAACCGGCCGAAGCAGTCGAGCCACCAACCCCAGATGAGCCTGAAGTGTTGGCAGCTGATGCAGGGGCGAAGCTATACGAGTCCAACTGTAAAGTCTGCCACGAAGCAGGTCTGCTCGATGCACCAAAATACGGTGATAAAGCAGCGTGGGCGCCGCGTCTTGCTAAGGGTATAGAGACGCTACATATGCACTCAGCGCAGGGCTTTAACAAGATGCCCGCGCAGGCGACTGACAAAGTAAGCGAAGCGGAGGTCTATGCAGCGGTCGATTATATGGTAGCTGCCGTGAGCTGATTTAGGCGATATGAGCCATTGAAATTTGCTAAACTGGCCGTCATTGTGACAGACAATGGCGGTTTTTTTGTGCAAGTGCTTAGATAGAGAGTCGCAGATAAAAGCGTGGTCAAAACCAACACGCAGACCAAGGTATGATAAAGGCAAAAATATGAAGGTATTGGGTTTAGAAACGTCTTGTGATGAGACGGGGCTGGCGATCTTTGATAGCGAGCAGATTAACAGCGCTAATAAGGGCCTAGTTGGGCAAGTGCTATACTCACAAATTGAGCTGCATGCTGTCTATGGCGGCGTGGTGCCTGAGCTGGCGAGTCGCGATCATATTCGTAAGCTCGTACCGCTACTCGATGAGCTGCTCGCGCAGTGTGATATGAGTAAAAACGACATTGATGCTATCGCCTATACCAAAGGCCCAGGCCTTATCGGTGCGCTGATGACGGGCGCGCTGTTTGGTCGTAGCTTGGCATACGGCTTGGATATCCCTGCGATTGGGGTTCATCATATGGAAGGTCACTTACTTGCACCGTTGATGGGTGCCAATCCACCAGCGTTTCCATTTGTCTCGCTACTGGTATCTGGCGGGCACACGCAGCTGATCGCCGCACAGGGTATCGGACAATATGAAATCCTAGGTGAGTCGATCGACGATGCCGCGGGTGAGTGCTTTGATAAAGCCGCTAAAATGCTAGGCCTGCCATACCCCGGTGGCCCTAATATTGCCAAGCTTGCTGGGACCGGTAATCCAAACGCCTATGAGCTGCCGCGGCCGATGCTGCATCGTGGACTGGATTTTTCTTTTAGCGGTATGAAAACAGCGGTGCATAATCTTATCAAAGACACTGCTGGCTCTGACAGTGACCCACAAGTGCGCGCCGATATTGCCGCCAGCTTTCAACATGCCATGGTCGATACGCTGGTGAAGAAATGCGTTAAAGCGCTCAAACAAGCAGGCATGAGTCGCTTAGTAATCGCGGGCGGTGTCAGCGCCAATATGCACTTGCGTGAGACCTTAGAAGCTGAATTGGCTAAAATAAATGCGACCGTCCATTATGCGCCGCCTGCGTTATGTACTGACAATGGCGCAATGATCGCTTATGCTGGCTTTGAGCGCCTACAAGCGGGGCAGGCTGATGATCTAGCCGTCAGCTGCGTACCGCGTTGGCCGTTGACAGAATTACCAGCACTGTTACCTGCGGTGTAATGTCTAGCAAGCATATAAAGTGTAAAAGCCATACAAAGGAAGGATAATCTATGCAGTGGCTAGCAATAGGCTTAGGAGCAGCATTAGGCGCGTGTTTACGTGGCTATTTAGCGCGCTTTAATCCACTGCATCACTGGATACCGCTTGGTACGCTTGGCGCAAATGTCTTGGGCGGCCTGCTGATTGGCCTTGCGCTCGTCTGGTTTGAGCGTATGGGTAGCAACTTATCTGATCATGTGCGTGTGTTTGTGATTACCGGATTTTTGGGCGGGCTGACGACCTTTAGCACCTTTAGCGCTGAGGTGTTTGGCTTTATCCATGATGGACGGCTGTTGGCAGGTTTGGCGTTGATCGGTCTGCACGTTGGGCTGACACTGCTGGCGACTGCGATTGGCTTTTATTTCTTTAAGTGCGTACTTTGAGCTTGTATCGATATCACTTGCTTAATGAGTCTGATTTAAGTGGTTACCGAAATACAGTCTGTTTTAAATGGTCTGTTAATGAGTCTAGAGGGCATAATGACTGGTTCCGCTGGGGTATACCCATATCGATCATTGCTGAAAAATATAGTGCAGCCAATGCTTTGCTCTTGTGAAAAAAACGAATATTTGTTTATAAGATAATTATTACTATATTTAAAAGGATACAAAATGAACCAGTCTTATAGAGTAAGACTTTTAAATATAATGATAGGATTGTTTGCTACATCAGGGTTAATAGCTTGTGCAAATGATATAACAGAGGGTATGGCTCATAGCCAAAATAAATCCCATTCAGCCGTTGGTGAAGACGTTAACTCAATTAGTAAAGCTGATGAAAGCGCTATAGCAAAAGGTCAATACCCTGTTGCATCAGTGCTGATTAAATTAATGGAAGACATGGACCTTACCTTTGTCTCCGTAGATCCGGAGGATGCTCATGAGCTGCGACTTAAAACAGTGAAAACGGGAGATACTGAGCTCGACGGCAAAACGGCTAAATATGCTCAGGTTCAAAATATTTACAAATTAGGTGACGCACCGAATATTTATTTTCCAAAGCAGTATTATTATTCCTTAAATCCTCTACAGCTATACTTATACGTTGTGAACGAAGACCTTGACGTACAAACCATGGTAGGCCAATCTATTCCAGTGCCGAAATATGCAAAGGTTGGCACATCGCAAAATCACATCCCAAAAGCCACTTACAATAATATTTTTGATAATATCAAATCATCATGGTCATTAAGCAAAGCCACGTCCAATACGGCTTGGTTGTGCGATACCTTTGAATATTCGGACCAGTCATCAGGAGCAGATGCTTTTTTAAAGGCTTGTTATGAGATTAATCAAGCAGGTGACATCTTAGATGGCAAGATAAATATGCCCTCTATGTTAGAGGCTAAGAATATAGACCTGATCTTAAAGAAGTAGACAGATTAACTTGGCGCTATTAAAGGGCTGCTGGTTTTAACTCGACCTATGCTGTAGAGCATCCCATACACCTTATAAAGTCTGATGCTTTAATTTTTTACTGAATATAACGGCCTAAGTTTTTTATCTAAATAGTAATAGCAAGCAGCACACATCGCACCGCTGACGGCGATAATGACCACTATCAAAATAGACTCTACGCTTTTATGGTCAAATAGAAGTGGTATGAGTCCGTAAATAAAACCACTGATTATCACCACCAATAAGCTAAGCTTCTTCGTTTTTTCCAAAATAATCAGATATAAGAAAAATACGAGGTAAGCCAATAAATAATAAACGTAAAAAGTAAATATGTTGCCTACTAATATTATTATCGAGACTCTTATATTCTCTAATAATGTAGCATGACCCCAAAACATAGTATCAAAAGTTGATATCGAGTACACCAACACCAAAAAAACCGCACCAACCAAGGGCGGTAAGAAGAACTTTGATAACCAAATCAGTATGAATTTTAAGATTTTATTTTTAGTTTGCAAGAATATTTATTCCTAATTATGGCTTGACGTTAAACGCTTAGAAGCTGATAACATATTGATATATAGTTAAGTCTTTGCAACAAGAAAGCTGTAATAACTTTAGGGATCTAAATCAAAATTAAGTCCGTTTGACCTCAAAAAATTAATATGATGTATACCGTGAAGTACACTACGGTTATTTAAACAACCCAAACTATTGCTATCATTAACCTACAGCTAAAGATTCAAGTCCTCACTAGGGAACCATTATTTACCATAACATTCATTACGATATGAAAAGGTGAATAATATTTCATCACTATAAAAAAGTAATTAGTAATGAAACTACAACGGCTTAACAATCCCATCAAGTAAACTCGCAAACCCCTGCATATACGCCATATCTTGGTTCGCCGTGCGCGTTGCGGCATAAAGCTGACAATACACGCCATTGCCTAACGGACGGGAGACCACCCAGCCTTTTTTCTCGTATTCTGCCACCACCCAATCGGGGAGAGCCGCAACGCCTCGCTCACTGGCGACTAGCTGTATCAGCATTGCTGTCAGCTCTGTGGTACGGACATTTTTGAAGCTCACATCGCTTGGCGTCATAAAATTAGCAATAATATCGAGGCGTTTGGCTTCCACCGGATAAGCGATCAAGGTTTCATCGATTAAGTCATGAGGCGCGATAAAGTCTTGCGCCGCCAAGTCATGCGTGGGCGATAGTACCAAACGGCTCTCATACTCAAATAACGGCTGATAGCTAATACCGTCTATTGGTAAGTCACTGGTGGTAATGAGCAAGTCGATATCGCCTTCCATCAGCAGATGATGCGGCTCAGGCTCAAAGCCCGTGGCAAAATCCAACTCAACATCCGACCACTCGCGGCGATAGTGATTGAGTATCGGCATGAGCCAATCAAAACAGCTATGACATTCAGACGCTAAGCGCAGGCGACCGGCTTGCCCATGGGCAAGGCGCTTTAGGTTGGATTTGGTGCGGGTGACTTGCGGTAGGATGCTGTCGGCCAGTGCCAGCACTATCTTGCCTGCTGGGGTAAAGCTCAGCGGGCGCGTGCGGCGATTGACGAGGCTGACATCATAATAGTTTTCCAGCTCTTTTAGCTGATGCGAGACGGCAGAGGCGGTAACATGCAGCTCATCGGCGGCCGCAGCCAGCGAGCCATGCGCGCGCAGTGCCGTCAGTGTATTGAGATGACGAAGCTCTAACATAAGATAACCTAAGCACTTGGGTGAGAAAAATTCATTATAAACAATCTATCGGTGAATTCCACTCAAATATTTTTATCAAGTGCCTGTCATTAGCCAGCCTCCAACGTCTAGCGTCGTCGTAATAATAACTGTGAGATGACGACCAGTACCAAAGAGGCCGCCAGTAGCAACGTGCCGATGGCGTTGACCTCAGGTTTGAGGCCGACGCGTACCATCGAATAAATCCGCAGCGGCAAAATCTCATAGCTAGGCCCCGTGACAAAGGTCGAGACCACCACATCATCGAGTGATAAAGTAAAGGCAAGCAACCAACCGGCCATTACCGCAGGCATAATCACCGGAATCAGTACCGTACGTATCATCGTCGACTCAGATGCGCCCAAATCGCGCGCTGCTTCCATCAAGCGCTCATCCAAGCTGCTTAGGCGTGCAAACACAGTAATGACCACAAAGGGCAAGCAAAAGGTAATATGAGCAAGCAGTAGCGAGACAAAGCCTAACTGCAGACCAATTAATAAAAATAAGGCCAAGAGTGAAATCGCTAGGACAATCTCAGGTGACATCATCAGCACAAATAGCAGCCCGTTTAACAAGCCTTTGCCGCGAAAGTCGTAACGATGTAGGGCAAGGGCGGTGAGCGTACCGATTAGGGTTGAGACGGTGGCAGCGACCAAACCCAAGACGATAGAATGCCAAAATGCATCGAGCATCGCTTGGTTGTTGAATAGCGACTCGTACCATTTGAGGCTAAAGCCGCCCCAGTTGTAGCCGATTTTTGATTTATTAAATGACATCACCACCAAGACGATGATGGGCAGATATAGCAAAGCATAAATCAGGCCAAGATAGCCTTTGGCCGCGATACTGCCGAGGCTTGGCGGTTTGATGTGGCGTTGGTTATCAGGCATTAGGCCACCTCATTAAAATCAGTCTTACCAATGCGGCGGCTACTGGCACGATAAGCCAGCAATAGCACGGCCATCGCCAGTGTCAATAGCACGCTTGCTGCCGCCCCAAAGGGCCAATCACGCGCGTCCAAAAACTGGTTTTTGATGATATTGCCAACGAGTAGGTTACGCGAGCCGCCCAGCACGTCTGCCACATAAAACATCCCCATCGCAGGCAGCAGCACCAAGAGCACGCCTGAGATAATCCCAGGCGTGGTCAGTGGCAGCACCACGTGCCAAAAAGTCTGGGTTTTCGACGCACCCAAATCTTGCGAGGCCAGCAGCATATCATGACGCAAATCGGTAAAGACCGCATATAGCGGCAGTACCATAAACGGGAAGAGTAAATACGTCAGGCCTGCTATCACCGCGCCTTGCGTGTACAAGATATCGATAGGCGCGTCGATGATACCCAGCGTCAGTAGGGATTTATTGATCAAACCATTATTGGCAAACAATAATTTGAGCGCGTAAGTCCGCACCAAAGAGTTGGTCCAAAACGGCAAAATCAAAAGCATCATCAGCAGCGGCTGCCAGCGCGTCTGGGTTTTGGAAACCAGCCAAGCAAACGGATAGCCGAGTAATAAACAAATTACCGTGGTGATACCAGCCATCCAGAGGGAGTGGACAAACACCTCAAAATACAGCGGATCCACCATACGTAGATAGCTGTCGATATTGACAGGCAAACTGATAAAGGCGCTGCTATCACGGGTCAAAAAACTGACCGCGATGACCAAAATATTTGGCAACAAAGCAAATATCAGCAGCCAACCCCAGATGAGCCATAGCGTTGCAGTACGAAACGGGCTTTTATTGCCCAAGTGAAAACGGCTAGTACGCGCCATTAGCTGACATCCTTTTGTATGGCTGTTTTTTGTATAGCCGCGCTTTGCTCAGGTGCTTGTGGTTCTGTTAAATGGTCTTCGGGCAATACCCACTCCCAGCCATCGACCCACGCCACCTTGACCGCTTCATTGAGCTTATAATCAAAGCTAGGATCGTCTTCATCAAAAAACTCAGAAGCTTTGATGATATGACCATTGGCCAGCTCGATAATCGAGTCTAAGGTACTGCCTTTATAGTTACTCTCGATGACACGGCCCAGCAAGCCTGCATGACTGTCGTCTTTGGGATCATAAATGCGTAAGTCTTCAGGACGCAGCAGTAGGTTGACGATGTCGCCTACTTGTACATCGTTGGCAAAAGCAGGACGGCGTAGATTGCGCAATGTGGCTTTACCTTCTTGCACCTGCGCTTTACAGACTTCGACCTCGATGCGGCCATTGGTCACGCGGCCATCACGATCTGGCTGATCGGGGTACACGCCTTTGACCTCTGCCGTAAACAGATTGGTCTCACCGATAAATTTGGCCGTAAATAGATTGGCAGGGGTTTCATAAATCTCGATCGGTGTACCAATTTGCTGAAACCTACCGTCCTTCATAACCGCAATACGGTCAGACATCGACAGTGCTTCTTCTTGATCATGAGTGACAAAGACAAAGGTAATGCCAAGCTCGCGCTGCAAGCGCTTGAGCTCTGACTGCATCTGCAGACGCAGCTTGTGATCGAGTGCTGATAATGGCTCATCGAGTAGCAGTAGTTTGGGGCGATTAATCACCGCGCGCGCAATGGCCACGCGCTGCTGCTGACCACCGGATAAATCTTGTGGTTTGCGATTGGCTAAATGCTCTAGCTGCACCATTGCCAGCATCTCACGCACCCGTGACCGAATCTCGTCTTTGGGGACTTTTTTGAGCTTGAGGCCATAGGCGACGTTTTGCGCGACGCTCATATGCGGAAACAGCGCATACTGCTGAAACACGGTATTGACCGGACGCTTATCCGCGGACAGCCCTGCCATCTGCACGCCGTCTAGATAAATCGCCCCTGCCGTCGGCTGCTCAAACCCCGCGATTAAGCGTAGCAGCGTGGTCTTGCCGCAGCCTGATGGGCCAAGCAGGGTCAAAAACTCACCATGCTGGATATCAAGATTGATGTCTTTTAAGACCTCAGTTTGATCATAGGTTTTTTGTAGGCCAGTCAGTTGTAGCAGTACAGTGTCTGGTGACGTAGGGTTGGTATGCGTATTTGCTAAAGATTGGGTCATAAATCTGTTTCCTAAGTCTCTTACCTGTCCGTACCTTTTTTAATATCAGTACTTTTTTAGTATAAGACACGACAAGGGCTGGCATGAGCATGGTCTGGTTGCTGCGTATTATAACAAACCCTTACTATAAATCAGTGCAACTTCGTTATCAGTTACGCGAGTCATACCCGCAAGCCAAATCGGATGGCGCGAATGGCGCAGGTGGCGATAGCGCTCGGTATATGGTTTTTGCGGTAGTATAATAGTAAGGCGTTTATGTGCTTGGGCATTTTTTTTGAGCAGATTGTATTACCCTAAGCGCGGCTTTTGTGTGGTTAATCTACTGAAACTAGGTGCCGTCCTGCTGGCATAAAGCGTGTTTATATACAACGTGCCAGTTTTATGTCGAATGGGTTGTATTTCACCATGAGCATAAGGGCCTTTGGGATAATGGTCGTGGCGCTTTTAGCGATATTAACGACATTAAAACAAAAGTTTTTAGCATTTTTTTGTCGGTGTTCCTATACAATCATGTCATGGCTGACACCGAAATGCGCGGCATGACCTCGTTGTCATTGGCCGTCTTTTGGTCTATATATCAGCATCTTCTTTATCTGCGATATATGAGCAGCCATCTATCATTTAACATTCGAAAAAAAAGGATTTCTCATGCCTAACGACATACGCCCCAAAACCGGTCAAGAAGCGCTTGAGCTTTTAAAAGAAGGTAACGCCCGTTACGTCGACAGCCTCACCAACCCAGATCCTGCGATGCAGAGGCGCCCAGAGCTTATCAGTGATCAAGACCCGTTGGCGATTATCTTGGGCTGCTCAGATGCACGCGTACCGGTTGAGATTGTCTTTGACCAAGGGTTAGGGGACTTGTTTGTGATTCGAGTGGCAGGAAATGTCGTCGCACCGTCACAGATTGGCTCGGTTGAGTTTGCTGCCGAAAAATTTGGTACCAAGCTGGTGGTGGTGCTCGGCCACTCACACTGCGGCGCGGTGACCGCTTGCGTAGAAGCGCTCATCAACCCTGAGCAAAACTACACGCCAAACCTACAGTCTATCGTCGATCGTATTCGTCCAAGTGTTTACAATTTGCACGAGCTGGCGACTGCCAATGGTCAAGACGTCGATGCCGATGAGCTGCTAGATCGCTCTATCAGTGCCAACGTGCGTATGTCTGTCAGCCAGCTCAAACATGGCTCCCGAGCCCTAGAGGACTTGACGACGAGTGGTAAGCTGCTCATCGTTGGGGCAGAGTACGACTTAGAAACCGGTAAGGTACGGTTTTTAGAAGACTGATCTGTGCTTGGGGTTTTGTACTCACTTGACGAAAGCGGCCCTCACACCAGAGCGGTGCGCTTTTTGTTTACAAAACCCTATCATAGATTGGTGCATTTTTGATTATCATAAAGTAGCAAGCGCATCGCCATGCTGTGATTCGCTTGCTGATTCATTTGTTTTTTATATTAATTTTATATTAGGATTGTTATGTCTCATTCAGCGTCTAGCTCAACCTCTCTTGATGATGCAGCGACTATCGCGCAGCCTGCCAGCAGCGTCGCGCATGCAGGTATTCAGCCGATCTCAACGCAGACCTCAGGCTTTACCTTTAACCACACCATGTTACGCGTAAAAGACCCTGCCAAGTCGCTTGAGTTTTATACTGGGGTGCTGGGCATGACCCTATTGGCGGTCAAAAAATTCCCTGATATGGAATTTGATCTGTATTTCTTGGCAAAGCTAACTGAGAGCGAGCGTGAGAACCTGCCTACTGGTGATGATTTAGAGATCTTTGCTTTCCGTCAGCGCGGTATCTTAGAGCTGACCCATAATTATGGCACTGAGACAAAAGCTGACTTTAGCTATCACGATGGCAACCAAGACCCTCAAGGCTTTGGTCATATTTGTTTTAGTGTGCCAAATTTGGCAGACGCGGTGGCTTGGTTTGACAAAAACAATGTCGAATTTAAAAAACGCCCAGAAGACGGCAGTATGAAGAACATCGCCTTTATCAAGGATGTTGATGGCTATTGGATCGAAATAGTACAAGCTGATTTGATGTCATAACTGGCAAAACAGTAGTGAGATGTTCATTTATTTATCCCCTTAAACGCGCGCTAAAACAGCAATAGGAGCAACCCTTTATGCCCACCCCTGACGTGAGCCGCCTATCGAACACGCTAACCGATGGTGTGACCGTCTATCAACAAGTGGTCTATACCACGCAAGACTTGGCAAGTGGCTTTATTGAGCGCATTCCATATTTTGTAGCGGCGCTCATTGTGTTGGGGATTTTTTGGCTATTGTCGATTATTTTCAAAAAAGTCGTGCATAAAACCTTAGGCGCGCGCGTGCGTCATCAAAACTTGGTGAAAGTGTTTCAGCGGATAGGTGGGGCGCTTATTCTGTTCATTGGCTTTATGATCGCCATGGTTGTTGCTATTCCAGGATTTACACCAGCCAAATTAATCGGCGCGCTGGGTATTGGTTCGGTGGCGATTGGTTTTGCCTTCAAAGACATTTTCCAAAACCTGCTCTCTGGTATTTTATTGCTGATTTCAGAGCCGTTTCGTATTGGTGATCAGATTGTCTCAGGTGACTACGAAGG
Organism: Psychrobacter celer; assembly: GCF_016107555.1. Classification (GTDB taxonomy): domain Bacteria; phylum Pseudomonadota; class Gammaproteobacteria; order Pseudomonadales; family Moraxellaceae; genus Psychrobacter; species Psychrobacter celer. The sequence continues at coordinate 130,403 of NZ_JABASU010000003.1, forward strand.
CACCGTTGAAGACATTAAGATTCGTGCAACGACGATTAGAACCTATGATGGCCGGCAAGTGGTCATTCCCAACTCAGACCTTTACACCTCGGCGTTGACGGTCAATACTGCCTATAAGCAGCGCCGCTTGCAGGTAGAGGTCGGTATCGGCTATGAAGACGATATCGAAGCGGCAAAAGCGGAGATTTTACGTGCGTTAGATAAGGCCGATAGCGTCTCGACGAAAGCGCAGCCTAGCGTGATTGCCACTGGATTTGGCGGCTCGTCTATCGATCTGACGGTACGCTGGTTTATCGAAGAGGGCACTCAGGCCAATAAAGTCGCTTCCATTCATCAAGTCATCGTCGAGATCAAGACAGCACTGGATGCGGCAGGGGTCAATATTCCGTTCCCAATACGTACCATAGATTTAAGCGACCCGTCTGTCAGTGCTATTGTGGATAAAATGCAGGTGCAGCAAGCCCCTGCTACCGATCAGCAAGCGGCAAAGTCAGCCGATTGATACTTTTATATATAGCAACCAAAAAACCTATAGTAAACAAAAAACCGCCAAATCAGCAGATAAGGCGGTTTTTTGTGTCAGGTGGTTTTGACGGATGTTGCTCTGGACTTAGTCGTTTTTGACTTTAAAGTCAGTGTGGCAAGATTTGCAGCTTTGGCCCACTTGACCAAACGCTGGCATGACATCATCTATGCTAGTAGCGGTTTGGGCGGCAGCATTTAGCTCAGCTGTCGCTTGTTGGAATTTTTCTGCTTCTGCGCGAAAGCCGTCGGCATTTGACCATACCGCTTCAGTTGCGTTACCTGCGGCTTCTTGGTTTTCAAAATGGCTCCAAGGCGTGGCGGCATCTTCTGCCAAAAACGCAGCCTGCTCTTTAAAGATCTCTGCATCAAAGGTGTCAGGGGCTTCGGCCATATCGCCCATGATGCCCATCGCATCGCCCCAGCTTTTCATGCTGTCTTGACGTGCTTTGATATCTGGGTCCACAGAGGTGCTACAAGCAGTTAGGCCTAGAGCAGTAGACATCAAAGCGATGCCAAAAATAGATTTTATTGGGGTTTTGCGGTGAAGGGATAGCATATGCAAACTTCCTTATTTAATGGCTATTAAGTTAGGCGCATTATCTCATGCTTTGCCTAAATAGTGGCTGTTGTTAAAGGGTGACTCTCAACTAAAAGGTAGTACAAATTAAAAGTATGATAAAAGCACCTTTATTTTTTTATACTTATTGCCCTAAATATATAGGGTGCAGCGATGAGTTGTGTAGAGTATTTGTGTAATTGATCCGTTATAAAGGGTCTGTAACGATAAAGGTCAGCTATAAAAGCTGACCTAAAATTGAGTCTTCACGTATAGCGGACGATATTGCTGATTACCATATCCACTGTCAATAGCATCGTGCTATAAACTCTACCATAAGTAGTGTATAAAACACTTGTCGGTAAAAGTAGCGTTCATTGTACCGTCAAAAGCTATAAAGTCAACCAATCACGCGGCTTCAAATAATAATCTGTCAGCTCAAACTCAGGCGAGCCAGGCTCTGGCTCAAAGCGGTAATGCCAGCTGGCAAGCGGCGGCATACTGACTAAGATAGACTCGATGCGGCCATTACTTTGTAGCCCAAAGAGAGTGCCGCGATCATAGACGAGGTTGTACTCGACATAGCGGCCGCGCCGATACAGCTGAAACTGACGCTGCTCGTCGGTATAAGGGGCGGCTTTACGCTGCTCAAAAATAGGCAAAATACCATCAAGATAGCCGTTGCCTACTGCTTTCATAAAGTCAAAACACGTCTCAAAGTCCCAGCCGCGGCTCTCGGTATTGACATCGTCATAAAACAACCCGCCAATGCCGCGCTGCTCATTGCGATGACGCAGATGAAAATACTCATCGCACCACTGTTTGAAGTCAGGATAAACGCTGTCGCCAAACGGCGCGCACAAATCATGGCAGACCTGATGCCAGTGGACGCAGTCCGCTAGCACAGGATAAAACGGTGTCAAATCAAATCCGCCACCAAACCACCAAATCGGCGCTTCGCCTTCTGCTTCGGCGACGAATAAGCGCACGTTGGCATGGCTGGTCGGGACGTTTGGGTTTTTGGGATGGACGACGAGAGACACGCCCATGGCTTGTGCTTTGCGCCCTGCGATATTGGGGTGGCGCGCGGTCGCCGACGCGGGCAGGTTGTGCACGTGAATGTGGCTAAACATCACGCCGGCTTTTTCGATCACCTCACCGTCCGCTAAGACACAAGAGCGGCCGCCGCCGCCTTCTGGGCGCTGCCAATCATCAGGGACAAAGGTGGCATTACCGCCGCCGTCACGCTCTTGTGCTTCGAGTGCTTGGCAAATACGTGCTTGCAAATCGACCAAAAACGCGCGGACGCGAGCGATGTCGTTATCGTTTGGTATGGCAGGGTTTGACGCATCTGCTTGTGCCTGAGCGACGTTTTTGTCTATGACGTTTTGGTCTATATTGGTATTAGCTGTATCTGGAATACTCATAACATATCTATTTATTTAGGTGTATGGCAGTATTAAAGTCTTTGTCGAGCAAATGCCCCATGCGGTCGCGTTTGGTGGCGAGGTAATCCGCATTCATATCGTTGACACCCACCAGCAAAGGCACGCGCTCCACCACATTGACACCGTGTTCGGTCAAATAGGCGACTTTATCTGGGTTGTTGGTGATGAGCCGTACCGCATCGACGCCGACATGGGCGAGCATGGGGCCACACATATCATAAATGCGCGCATCAGCAGGTAAGCCTAACATTAAATTGGCATCTAGCGTATCATGGCCCTGGTCTTGTAGTGCATAGGCGCGGATTTTGTTGGTCAGGCCAATACCGCGGCCCTCTTGGCGCAAGTACAAAATAGCGCCGCAGCCTGCCTCTTGGATGGCTTGCATGGCGGTATTGAGCTGCGGGCCACAGTCACATTTTAGTGAGCTAAAGGCATCGCCAGTAAGGCATTCAGAATGGATACGTACCAAGGGCACCGGCGGCTCTGAGGCTGCATTCGCTGTGCTCGGCACGCGGGTGTTGTCTGCCGTCTCATCAGCCGCTACTTGCTCACACGCAGCCAGACCAACGGTCAGCATCACATGCTCTTGGCCGTCGTCGTTTTCAAAAACATGAATATCAAACTCGCCATGACGAGTCGGTAGTTTGGCACTGGTAATAAATTGATATGACATTACTGTCCTGCATAAGCCGGTGGAGGTGGCAGTAGAGTCTGTAAAAACGCGATCACCTGCTCATGACGATAGCATGGTTTTGCGCTTTATGGTAAAAACACACAAAGTTCACAGACGGCGCACGATGATTAAAGCGACAATTAAAAAAAAATGCTATTATGCCATACTATTTTGACGGATACAGTGACAAGTCTTTACCCTTACATTACTATGTCGTCACGAACATTCGGTATTGATGTCTGATAATAAGGCATAATACTCATCCCAAGCCGCGCCGCGCTATATATTATGCTCGCGTGCTTGCTGTGAGACGCCGCATGATAGGTTTTATGCCGGCGTTACATAAATAACTATATGGCTTGTTACATCAATAATGATGTAGATATTATTGACGTCGCTTGGCTATCTTTTTTTTATACCCTAAAGCACGTTTTGTCAGCAGATTGGTAGGTATCGTACGGTTTATGCAGCAGTCACCTTATTCCCCACAGTCTCAGTCCGTATCTGCGTCAGCCACTACGTCTGCGGTTCAGCTGCCCAGTCTGCAGCAGACTTATACGGCGATCCCACGTGTGCGCCCGCAGACGCCGCTGCTCGATAGTATCGATACGCCTGTTGATTTAAATGCCTTTAGTAGCGCTCAGCTGATTGCGTTAGCCGATGAGCTGCGCCTTTTTTTGTTGTATTCGGCCGGTCAAAGTGGCGGACACTTTGGTGCCAACCTAGGCGTGGTCGAGCTGACCATTGTCCTGCATTACTTGCTAGATGCGCCGCACGATCAAATCGTTTGGGATGTGGGGCATCAAGCCTACGCTCATAAAGTGCTGACGGGTCGCCGCGATCAGCTGGGCAGTATCCGTGCAAAAGATGGGTTGACGGCGTTCCCTGAGCGCGCCGAGTCTGTGTACGATACCTTTGGTGTTGGTCATTCATCGACCTCCATCTCAGCGGGTCTCGGCATGAGTCTGGCGCTGCGGTATCAGGGGCTGCCGCAGACGGTCGCTTGTATCATCGGCGATGGGGCGATGACAGGCGGCATGGCGTTTGAAGCCATGAACGATGCGGTGCAGCAAGATGCCGATTTGTTGGTGATTTTAAATGACAATGACATGTCGATATCTTGCTCGATTGGCGGGTTTTCGCGGCATTTGGCCATGTTATGGGAGTCGGGGTATCAAGTAGATATCTCTGATGCCGGCCAGCCTATCGTCTGCCAGCGCCCTGACATGCAGGGGTTTGATCGGCGCAAACGCCACAAAGAGATGCGCGATGTGCCGCAGCTCGAGGACAATTTATTCAAAGCCATTGGCTTTACCTACTTTGGCCCCTTTGATGGCCACAATATACCTGAGCTACTGCGCGTCTTGTCATTAGCAAAACAAGTCAAAGGCCCCGTGCTGGTACATGTCTATACCACGAAAGGCAAAGGCTTTGCGCCTGCAGAGCTAGACCCAGTTGGCTATCATGCCATTAGTAAGCTATCAGATGAGCAGCCGCATGATACGCCGCCTGCTGCTAAAAAATCGCAGCCTGCGCTAAAGTACTCGCAAGTATTTGGCCAGTTTTTGTGTGACAAAGCGCATGAAGATGACAATTTGCTCGCCATTACGCCAGCGATGGAAGAAGGCTCAGGCATGACCGACTTTGCCCGTCAATTCCCAGAGCGGTTTTTTGATGTGGCGATTGCTGAGCAGCATGCCGTCACACTGGCTGCTGGTATGGCAACGCAAGGCGTCAAACCCATTGTGGCGATATACTCGACGTTTTTGCAGCGCGGCTACGATCAGCTGATTCATGATGTGGCTTTGCAAGATCTTGATGTCACGTTTGCCATCGATCGTGCAGGATTGGTGGGCGAGGACGGCGCGACCCATGCGGGGGTGTTTGATTTTGCTTTTTTACGCTGCGTACCCAACATGCTAATCGCTGCGCCAAAAGATGAAAACGAGTGCTACCATTTATTAAATACTTGCTATGAGTATCAAGGCTGTACGGCTGTTCGTTATCCGCGCGGCGTCGGTACAAGTGCTGCCATCGAGCGCCCCGCGCAGACCTATGACATCGGCAAGGCGATGATTGAGTCGGTAGTAGGACAAGATGACGCCCCCCTCAAGCTAGCGCTACTGGCATTTGGCAGTATGGTTGCCGCCGCTGATTCGGCCGCCCAAGATATCGCTCAGCAGTTGCACTGTCAGGTACATGTGGTCAATATGCGCTGGGTGAAGCCACTAGATACCGTATTGTTAGAAGAGATACTGGCAAACGGCATCACCCATATTGCCACCTTAGAGGAGCACATGCTGATGGGCGGCGCGGGCAGTGCAGTCAATGAATATTTGCTCAATGAGTCGGCGGCCTTTAAGCATCATCGCCCAGCCATTTGCAATATCGGTATTCCGGATCGTTTTATCGCGCATGGCGCACCCGCAGAGCAAATGGCCGACTGTGGTCTGGATGTTGCAGGTGTGGTCAGTCAGCTCAAGCAACTGCTAAAATAAAACCCTATCATTCATAAAAAATTGCTAAAATAGCAGAGTAAAAAATAAAGCTTATAGGTTTTTTGCTTAAACCTCGCCTACTTGCCGTAGGTGTGAATTATTTGACAACTTGGGCGGTGCAACGACTAGCAATCATCTATTTGGTTTGCTTGGCGGCTAGGGTTTTTGTTAGGTTGATAGGAGTTGGTTTTAAGTCGGCTTTATTTTTTGTACATTTTACCAGTGTTATCTCTTAAGTATATTCATTCATCAAGCAAATAGGTTATCTATGGAACCCATGGTCGTCATCGCAGCACGTGCTGCTGAAAAAGTCGGTAAAGAGATTTTATACGCGCATCAAAACCGTCACAAAATCGAGCTAGATATCGAGTCAAAAGGGCTTGATGGACTGGTCACCCGTATTGATCGTTTTAGTGAAGAGCTGACGATTGAGACACTAAAAGCCAGCTACCCAAACCATTCGTTTTTGGGTGAAGAGTTTGGTATGCAAGAAGGCCGCGGCGAAGATGCCGACTGGTGCTGGATTATCGATCCACTAGACGGCACCAAAAACTTTGTCCATGGCGTGCCGCAGTTTTGTGTCTCTATTGCCGTGCAGTATAAAGGTGTGACCGAGCACGGCGTGATTTATGATCCTGTGCGTGACGAGATGTTTTCTGCCAGTCGCGGCAAAGGCGCGCGTCTCAACCAACGCCGTATCAATGTCAGTGAGCGTAAAGTCATCGACGGTGGGCTATTTACCACCGGTCATCCGCTTGAGCGCAAACGCAATGGCGAAGTCATCTCTTATGCCAAGCAGCACTTTGAAAGCCTACAAAAAATCTCTGAGGCGGGCGGACAAGTTCGCCGTTTAGGCTCAGCTGCGCTGGATCTGTGCTATGTGGCGGCAGGTCGTTTTGATGGTTATTTCGAGATGTCTATCAAGCCGTGGGATATTGCTGCCGGTGAGCTGATTGTCACCGAAGCACGCGGCGTGGTCGTCGATCATACTGGCGCGCACAACTCGATGACATCAGGCTCTATCTTTGCCTGTAACGTCAAGCTGCTCAAGCCATTGATGCAAGTGGTGGTACCGACTTGGGGCGATGTGTTTTAAGCCGCCGTCAACGATCAAATCTTAAAAGCTGGTACCATTATGGTGCCAGCTTTTTTATGTGCTTAGGGTTTTGGTCATCACGCTTGTCCTTGACCGTGATGCCTTGAAACTCAAGCTCTTTGCTGGTCGCCTCTAGCAAATCCAGCTCTTCTTCGATCAGTATCAGCATGTCTTGTATATGTGGTAGCGCCTTACTACAGGCAGTGATGCCAAACTCAATTCTATCGAGATAGCTGGCGAGCGTGATGTTCATCGCTTGACCATTAAAGACGATAGAGGCAGGGTATAGCGACTGTAGCTTTGCGCCATTCCAGTATAAGGGTTTGGTTGAGCCGGGTACATTGGAGATGATCAGGTTAAAGGCTTGTTTTTTGGGGAATAAGCCCGTTGCCAGATTGATGCCTTCCCACGCATACGCAATCACGCTGTAATTGATCACTTGGGCTTGATTCATACGGCGAAAACGGCGTTTGCCGTTATTCATGCTGCGGTGGATAAGCTCGATGCGGCGTAGTGGGTCATCAAGGTGCGTGCCGAGGTTTGCTAGGACAAACGATAGCTGATTACCTGAGACGCTATTATCAGTACGTAGCGACATCGGGACAAAAGCGATCAATGGCTTGCTGGGTAGGGCATCCATGGCGAGCAAATAACGACGAATGGCCCCTGAACAGACGGCAAGTACCACATCGTTTTTGCTGATTTTTAGGCGGGCGGCGATATCGTTAAAGCGTTCGATATCATAAGACTGCGCAGCGATACGACGAGAGGCGGAGATACGTTTGTTTAAGATGCTCATCGGTGCATCAAAGGTGCCGACATAGCCTTCGTCGCCATGGTTTTTGAGGTTGTCCAGCAGCTCAGTAAACACCGGCTTGATGGTAGAGATTTGCTCTTTGATAATGCGCCGCACGGAGCGCTCTTTGGGCAGTATGGCGTTGACTTGGTTGCGGTGGCGCGCCATCAGTGACCACACAGGCAGGGTGACCGGCTCGGTGGCGGACTGCGATAGGGATTTTTGTACCAAACGCATGGCTGCAATACCATCGACCAATGAGTGATGGATTTTAAAATACAGCGCAAATCGCTCAGCACCGCCCTCAGTCTCGGGCTGGATGCCTTCTATCACGTGGCATTCCCATAGCGGCATGGCGCGATCTAGCAGCCGTCCGTGCTCCCTTGACACATACATCAGCAACTCGCGAATCCGCGCAGGGTTTGGCAGCGCGACATGATGCAGATGATGCTCCACATCGAAGTTTTTGTCTTTTTTCCAAAAGATCAGATGCTCTAGCACTTGGTTAAAAGGAAAGCTTGGCGGCACGTCGGATTCTTGCATTTGTTTTACCAGCTGATAGACAAAATCGCTATCCGCCGCTTTTGGTAATTCAAATAAAAACAAGCCGCCAACGTGCATGGGCTGTTTACGCGACTCAAGAAGTAAAAATAATTGATCGACTGCGGTGAGAAGTCGCATAATAAATCCTTTTATGATGTTGGAAAAAAGACCTGTGATGGTGGCGTCGTATCTGGCGCCACACGATCAGGTGTCCGCTGAGCTACTAGCAAAAGCGCTTACTGAAAAAAGTAGCCTGTCTGCGGCGAGCTGGCGGTTGCCATTTTGCGCATCGGCATACGGCCCGCCAAAAACGCCTCACGCCCAGCCCAGATAGCGTGCTTCATGGCTTGTGCCATCAAGACTGGGTTTTGCGCATTGGCAATGGCAGAGTTCATCAAGACCCCATCGCAGCCAAGCTCCATGGCAATCGCTGCATCCGAGGCGGTGCCGACGCCTGCATCGACCAAGACGGGTACGTTGGCGTTTTCGATGATTAGGCTGAGGGTGTGGCGATTGAGCAGGCCAAGTCCAGAGCCAATCAAGCTACCGAGCGGCATAATCGCCACGCAGCCCATGCTCTCAAGCTCTTGGGCGACGATAGGATCATCAGACGTATATACCATCACCTCAAACCCATCGTCTATCAAGACTTTGGCCGCTTTTAACGTCTCCATGACGTTAGGGTAGAGGGTTTTTTCATCGCCCAACACCTCAAGTTTGACCAGATTGTGCCCGCCGAGCAGCTCGCGAGCAAGCTTACAGGTACGAACCGCCGTTTCGGCATCAAAACAACCAGCAGTATTTGGCAAAATAGTATATTTGTCTGGAGAGATGACGTCGAGCAAATTGGGCTCATCGTTATTTTGCCCAATATTGGTACGGCGAATGGCGACGGTGACAATCTCTGCCTCCGACGCGCCGATGGCCTCACCTGTCTGTGCCATGTCTTTATATTTCCCCGTCCCGACCAATAACCGAGAAGAAAAGGTACGACTACCGACGTTAAAGGTGTCTGATAGTAGCGGCGTGGGAGTGGGGTGGGCGTTTTCTGACATAACTCAAATCCTAATAACGGGCGGCAAGATGGCCTAATAAATAGACATCAAATATGAAAGGGTGTGTCTTAGTGCAAACGTGCACCGCTTATCAGACAAGTCTCAAACTGATAATAGCGCACTATCGACAAAATAAAAATCCTCTGTGGACTTGGCGCGTTAGATGGCGCAATTGGCACCAAGCGATAGGGACGCGAGTCTTGCAGATAAACTAATACGCATCTGACACAAAATGCTATTATACCAAACTCATGCAGGTTTACAGGCAGTCTTTTTGGACTAAGGCGGTGCGGTGCTGAGCCGCGCTATCGCGCTATGCTATCTATATAGTCAAGAGCGCTATGCCATTTTAGAGAGGTTAGATTTACCCATACCTCTGCTGTCATCATCTGCTGCTCATACCGCAGTTATTCTTAGTTATCAGGTCGTTTTTATGATGCAATTGCCTTATAGTTTTGCCAAACGCCATCAGGTTTTGGTCATCCTTGCGATAGACCCTGAGCTGCCGGCGACGCTGGTACTAACCAAGGCCACACCGCTATCGGCGATTAATGAAGCGGTGCGGTTTTTGCAGCAGCAGGGCGTGCGCGGCGTGCCAACCTATGACAGTGTCAGCGCCGATGAGTTTGAAAAACGCCTAAACGCCGCTTATGCAGGCAATACGGGCGAGTCACAGCACATTGCTGCAGGACTTGAAGACCATCCGGATCTCGATAGCTTGGCAGATAGCGTGCCTGAGACAGAAGACTTGATGGATCAGCAAGACGACGCCCCCATCATCCGCCTGATCAATGCGCTACTGTCCGAGGCCATCCGTCTCAATGCGTCTGATATTCATATCGAAACCTTTGAAAAACGCTTGGTCGTGCGTTTTCGCGTCGATGGCGAGCTAAAAGAAATCATTAGCCCAAAACGTCAGTTAGCGCCGCTATTGGTCTCGCGTATCAAGGTGATGGCCAAACTCGATATCGCCGAAAAACGCGTGCCACAGGATGGCCGTATCAGCTTGCGTCTAGCAGGGCGTGAGGTCGATGTGCGGGTGTCGACGCTGCCCTCTAGTTTTGGCGAGCGGGTGGTGATGCGACTGCTCGATAAGCAAGCAGGCCGCTTAAACATGACCTATCTGGGTTTGTCTGACAGCGACTATAGTGAGCTTAAGCGCCTTATCCATCGCCCGCACGGTATCATCTTGGTGACTGGGCCGACGGGGTCTGGTAAGACCACTACTTTATACTCGGCATTGACTGACCTAAATGATCAGACTCGCAATATCTTGACCGCTGAGGACCCGATAGAATTTCAGCTCGATGGCATCGGCCAGACGCAGGTGAATAATAAAGTCGATATGACCTTTGCCAAGAGTCTGCGCGCGATGTTACGACAAGATCCAGATGTGGTAATGGTCGGTGAGATTCGCGATTTAGAAACCGCAGAAATTGCTGTACAGGCATCGCTTACCGGACATTTGGTATTATCGACGCTACATACCAACACCGCTATAGGGGCCGTCACCCGCTTACAAGACATGGGGGTTGAGCCTTTCTTATTGTCATCATCACTGATAGGGGTCGTCGCCCAGCGTTTGGTGCGCACCTTGTGCCCGCACTGTCATGGCTGGCAAGCTGCAGATAGTGAGCAGGCCAAGCTCTTCACCGAGATTGATCTGACATCGGGGCCATCAGGTGCACAAGCGACAGACACCTTTATCAAACTGCCCAAACCTGTCGGCTGCGACAAATGTAACCAGACAGGCTTTAAAGGTCGTACTGCCATATATGAGGTGGTGCCCATCGATGATACGCTGCGCCGTATGATTCATAGCAACACCGCTGAGTATGAGCTAGAAGCCTACGCTCGCCAAAAAACATCGTCGATTCGCGCTGACGGACTGCACAAAGTGATAGCAGGTCGGACGACGTTAGAGGAGGTGCTGCGCGTGACCAAAGAAAGCGCGCTAAATGATGAACCGCTTTTAAATTGATAGGGGTTTATGAGGATGCCTAGCATATAAACGGCAAAAAAATAACTGACTATCAAAGCCAGTTATTTGGTCGTGCTCTATTGGTAATGACTGGTATGCAGTGGCACATTGATAGTGAATACCGCAATAGTGAACACCGCGATTATTTGACAGCGATACACTCAACCTCGACGCTTGCGCCCGCCGCCAGTTCTGAGACGCCAAACGCTGAGCGCACCGGATAAGGCTTGGCCATCGTGGCTTTGTAGACGTCATTAAAGTCAGCAAAGTCATCCATGTCGGTCAGCATCGCCATGCATTTGACCACATCTGACTTTTGGTAGCCATACTTTAGGAGCGTGGCGTGAATGTTGTCTAGCGCTTGCTTGGTTTCGGCTTTGACGCCGCCTTTGACCAGCTTGCCGTCTTTAAAGCCGATCTGGCCTGACATATATAGTGTATCGCCGACCCGCACCGCTTCAGAAAAAGGATAGTTGCCACCTTCTCCCAAAAATACAGGGCTGGATTTGCTAAGTGTGGCATGTTGGCTGGTATTTGCTGGAGCGGCCGTGGCTGTCATGCTAAGCCCCAACGCGCAGGCGCTGGCCAGTAGTACCTTAGATAAAGGGGCTGTCAATGTATGGATAAGTTTGGACATCATTGTCTCCTTGTTGTTGGTTTTTTGATTTGATCACACAATCTATGTGCTTGTGGCCATATCTGTAGTGGCGGCAGACAAGTCTTGCGCAGAGGGTGTGTCGTTTAGTTGTGAAGCGGGTTGAGCGTCATTGGTCTGGTCGTCAAGCGTACCTGCCAATGCTGCGTCATCACCTGCTGCTGTTTGCGCATTCGCTTTGCCTTGACGTCTGGCTTCTAGCTCTGACTTGGGTATCCAAGCCCATTTCATCTCGACTACGATAGGGTCGCGCTCGCTATCAGACTCGCGATCATGAATGACGCAAGGGATGACCATCTCGCCTTTTGGGGTATTGAGTATGGTTAAGCGCTGCTCATCAGACAAGGTGGCGATAGCAGCGATCTGACCTTTTTTGATGGGGCGATAAAAATCTACCGAGTAAGATTTAATCAGCAGGACACGGTCAGAGGGCAGGTTCAGACCCAAAATAAACCCCGTGGCTGTTTCGGCCAGTAGGGTGATGGCAACGGCGTGGATAGAGCCGATATGGTTTTGCACGGCTTTGGTGTTGTTTAAGCTGACCGCCACTTGGTTTGGCTCAACCGTCTCATAGTAGACGCCCGTGGTGCCGACATAGGGCACCACTTTACCAAAAGCCTTGGATAAAATACTAGAGCGGGCGCTGGCCGGTAAGTATTTGGTCACTGACAATAGCTTGGTAAATTGGTTACTGACGGGCTTGAGCGTGCTGTTTGGTGGTTCGACTGGCGATCTTGTGCTGTCAGCTACTTTGGCTGGCAATTTATTGGTCAGCTTGGTAGGGAGTTTTTTTAATAATCCTGACATACAAAATTCCTTTATATAGATAGGTTAAAGGTGACATTGCGTATGATGAAACCTCATCAATAACGACGAAGCGCCTATTGGCTGCCAAGTCGTCACCGCTACTATGGTACATTAACCGCGTTCTGCCTACTATTATTAGCATGAACTGCTGCGCTTACAAAATGATAGTAAGGTAACGAGCAGACCGCCCTAACGTCGCCATTTTCCTTGTTATAATCAGCCCGCCTATTGCTTGTTTCATGTTTATACACTTTTGCTCTGCTGGATAATGTTATGTCTGATGTCTTGCTCACTCAACCAAACCGCTCTCATCAACCGGTCAATATCATCTACACGGGCGTCGCTGGTACCGGTAAGACTTATCGATTGCTACAAATCGCCCAGCAATACACCGACGATCTGCCCACCGCAGATGATGAGGCGCTATTGGCCCAGCTGTTACAGAAATTGAGCTGGCGCGAGGTGCTGTGCTTGATATTTTTGCAGATGCGCAAGTCGCAGCAGGACTTACTAAAAGTACCAGAGATTGTCGCCCATCCTTTTTTTGTGGCAAAGGCGGCCAAAAATGCCCGCGACAAAAACTTAAGCAGCACCGCTTGGTTGGCGCTGCGTCGCCACAGTCCTGCTGACTCGCGGACGGTCAGCTGTGATAACCGCGCTAGTCAAGCGTATTTTGATAAGGATGAGAGCGGTGCGTGGTATTTGCTGCCTGATAGCATCGACTTGCTAGAGGGTTTATCACAGCAGCTAGCCGAATTTGAGCAAGCGCAGCACGACAATAGTGCGCGCCAGCAAGCCTTTAGCCAGCAGCGCTTTAGTATGGTGAGCTTTCACCAAGCCTACGGCTATGAAGAGTTTGTCGAAGGGATTCGCCCCGTTATGACATCTGCCAATACCGCCACCAATGCCGCAGGTCTACAGATGCAGTATGGCATTCAAGATGGCGCGTTTTTGTTGTTGTGTCAGCGCGCCGCTCGCGACCCCAAACAGCGCTATGCTATGCTGATCGATGAGATCAACCGTGCCAACGTATCACGGGTCTTTGGTGAGCTGCTAAGCTTAATTGAGCCAGATAAACGCACTGGCATGGCCAATGCGATGACGGTAAAGCTGGCGTATTCTGGCCGTACTTTTAGTATTCCGGCCAATGTCGATATTTATGCCACCATGAACACGCAAGATCATTCTTTAGCCCCGCTAGATATGGCGCTGCGCCGGCGTTTCCGATTTGTCGATTGTCCGCCACAGCCTGAGCTGCTACCAAGTATCGAGACAGGCCACAGTGCAGACAGTGCTGAGTCTGCTGCCACGATAGCGCTCGATAAACTACTCAGCGGCCTCAATCAGCGCATCACGCAAACGCTTGGCAGCGAAGCGCAGTTGGGCCATGCGTTTTTATGGGCGATAGAGAGTCTGGAGCACTTACAACGCGCACTGGCCGAGCAAATCATTCCACAATTAGCGCAAGCTGCAGGTGGGCAAGTGGCGGTGCTACAATATATCTTTCAAGATAACGAGCAGCCGCTAGCGATGCAGTTTATACAAGACAGCCAAGCGCTGCTGGCAGGTAGCCGGCCTACACAGACGGCGACTCAAAATGATAGCGCCGCTGGCTATTTGGGCCATGATTCGTTTTTTGGTCAGCCGCACTCGGCTCTAGGGGCAGGGGGCTATAAGATAAATGCAGATCTTATAGCAGGCGCAGGCGCGTTTGCGCAGGCGGCTATCTATCAGCGGTTATACTGATGACTGTGCTCCATAACGATAGCAACCTTCATACCGCTGGTAATCCTGAGCTGCTGCTGCCAGCTGTTTCTCAGACAGGCATTATGACAGTGTTTGAGCATCAGCGGCTGACCGCGCGCGACTTTGCGTACGTGACTGATTTTGAGTGGCTACTGGCGCAAGAGTTTGCGGTATTTGGCATCAAGCGCAAGCGGGGCCAGTGGCAGCTTCAGGTTGGTCACTATATCGGTATTGTGCACCTGCCAAGTGGCATGGTGCTTGAGATGTTACCCAAACGGATGGCGGCGCCAAATACACCGCCTCAGCGTCAGTCGCCATCACAGCAGCAAAGCGCTATCAGCCGCACTCGGCTTTGGGTGCAGAGGATGCTGGCAGATTTGATCGCCAGCAACGACTCCTCACCGCAGACACTGCCAAATAGCAAACACCTTGGGCAGTTTGGTCGCCACGCTGCACCCTTACCGATCAACGCTTTGCCATTGTCAGATTGGCTCATTCAGCAGTTTTTGCAAGGACTGACGCAGCACCCACCCACCAAGCACTATCAAACGCAAATCGATAACCAAACCTCATTGCAAGGTCGCCTCGTGATAAAAGCGCAACTGCAGCGCAACCTGCTGCAGCCGCATAAGTTCGTGTGTGAGCGCAGTGTGCTCAGCCAAGAGATGCTAGCCAATAGGCTGATCAAAAGTGCTTTAAAGCAACTTAGCCCATTACTACAGACCTCTGTGCGTTTTCGTCGCATTGGTGCTCAGTTGTCGACGACATGGCAACGGGTCTCTGCGCTACATGCTCATGAGCTGACGCAGTTGGCGACGGTCTATCAGCAAGCCAAACGCCAGCTTGCTATGCAGCCACTGCATGCGAACGCCATGCAAGGTGCGCAGCAGCTATTAGAGATGGCGTATTGGCTACTGCGCCAGTCGAGTGTCGCTGGGGCAACTGGTATCGCGCCACCTGCAATAAAACAGCGGCCATCATCACTACGTTTGTGCCTGCTGCTAGATATGAACCAAGCCTTTGAGCAGTGGGCCAGCTTACGTATCGCCGCACTGTTTCGGCGCGTCAGTACGGATTATCAGCCGCTGTTTCAGGCGCAGCGGGTCTGGTTAAATGACGAGGAGGGGCGAGCTTGTTTGTCTATCCGCCCTGATTTATTGATTTATCAAACGCCGCCTGACAATGATAATGACAACTCCACTCATACGCATCACAAGGCAAAGACGGTCACTAACACGGCACGCTGCTATAGTCATGTAATCGATATCAAATGGAAAGCGCTAGCAAATGCTGCTGCTATCAGCCCCAGCGATGCCTATCAATTGGCCAGCTATGCGCAGGCTTATCAAGCGCCGCAGGCTTGGTTGGTGTATCCTGTACAAGATGACACGCGGCAACCGACGAGGCTTCGCCAGCTGCCTATCACAGAAGCGCTCGCCAGCAAGGTGCCAGATCATGCCACGCTATGGCTAATACCCTTTAACGTCAACACAGGCACGATAAATAAGGGCAGTGACTTGTTTCCTTGAGAAAATATAGTATAATGCCCCTGTCTATGAGTAGGTATCATCGATATTAAGGCGTTGATTGTGTCCTTTTTTATAAAAACATGCACTTTTGCGGTAATTTAATAATTCTTTTAAATTTATCAAAAATAGGTGTTGACACAATCAGATTTACCCCTTAATATGTGCACCTCGATAGCGATGAACATTAACAAGTTAGCGGCCTTGCCAACGACAAGTTACTTGACAAAACTATCGTAAAAATAGAAATATCGGAGTGTGGCGCAGTTTGGTAGCGCATCTGGTTTGGGACCAGAGGGTCGTAGGTTCGAATCCTATCACTCCGACCATCTATTTATTTAAGAGCCTTACAGGCTTTTTTTTATGTATAATGATTGAGTTTATACTACAATAGTATTGTAATCTTAATCAGATATATAAAAAGCCCTTAAGAGCGCCTGTAGCTCAGTTGGATAGAGCACCTGCCTTCTAAGTAGGTGGTCGCAGGTTCGAATCCTGCCAGGCGCGCCATTTAGCCTGCATATCTTGCCTTCCTTGGCCATATTATGGCGGTTGTAGCTCAGTTGGTAGAGCCCCGGGTTGTGATCTCGGTTGTCGTGGGTTCGAGTCCCATCAGTCGCCCCAATTTTTATTTTCCTCTCTTTATCTGTCAGCAGCCGCTTTGGTTCTATTGCTGCACCTTTTTTCTGTTTCTTTATCAGACTTCCCTGTCGTCACTCTTTATATTTATCCTTTGATGCTCATAAATAATGACACTGGTTTTGGCCGGCGTTTTTTTGTGCCTGCGTGTTTATACCGCGATCTGATGCTTGGCGCTCATATTTGTCATTCTATCGTTTGATTTAAGTGCCATTTGCCAAACACATGAGTGCGGGTAGTATTGGCGCGCCTCGAGTTTGGTCTATGTGTCTAACGTATGTATATTTTTAACCAGAGTCCACGAGCGGATATTTGACTTGTGTCATCTCTATGAGATAGTTTATTTTGCTAGGTTTGGACACTGCTCATAATCACTGAGGAACAACAGATGGACGCTCTAAGCGTATTGCTACAAAATGTGCATTTGTTTGAAACCAAATACTATCGGCTAAATTGCGTCGGTAATTGGTCTTATTCATTGACGAGAAAAGACACTATTTTATTTTACTTGGTGATATCTGGCAGTTTTTGTATCGATGTTGGCAATGATCGACGAGAGGTACATGCAGGCGATATTATCATGATTCCCAATACCCATCAGCATACAAGCTATGCGCTAGCGTATGATGGTGATGCCGCCCAGCCGCTAGATGAGATGCTCAATAGCTGCAAAGCGCAGACACTAGATGTCAAAGGTGAGGGCGAGTCTAATTCGTCTCTGATTTTGATTGAGTGTAAGTATGACAAAGAGATGATACGGCCTTTATTGTCTGTCCTACCATCGATTTTGCCCGAAATCAATGAAGAGTCCGATGGCAGGTTTGAGGTCATTGATGTGGAGATTAAGCTGCTGACCTTGGAAGCTGAGCGTGAGCGTATGGGTAAGACCGCAGTCATCAATCACTGGGCGAGTATCATGATGATTGAGTGTTTGCGCGTCTATATCGAAAGCCTGCCTGAAGCCACTGAGAATTGGCTAAAGGCCATGAAAGATCCGTTTTTGACCAAAGCCTTGGCCGCCATGCATGAAGCCCCAAGCAAAAGCTGGACGATACATAAGCTGGCAGAGGTCGCGGGGATGTCGCGCTCAAGCTTTGCGCAGCGCTTTAAAGACACAGTCGGTATGCCGCCGCTAACGTATCTGATTGATTATCGCTTGCGTTTGGCGGCGCGCTACTTGCGGTTGCAACAAAACAGCATCAGCCGTATCAGTGAGCTGGTCGGCTATGCGTCGGATTCGACCTTTAGCCAAGCATTTAAGCGCGTTTACGGCGTCTCGCCCAAAGCCTATCGCCAGCAGTATCACGGCTAGCGCATGACGTGATGCCGCGTTTATCTGGCTAGGTATTTTGTCTAGTCTAAGTGTTTTAAGCCGCGTGCGGCGGTGGGTATTTTGCTGATGGACGGCTGACAATACGTCGATGTTCAGGTACTATGGAATATTGAGTCATCTGGACGCCAGCGCTTGTGACAAGCGTGCTATATTTCCTTATAAAGCAGGCATATAGTCAGATCTAGATGATGTTTCATTTTGCTGCAGATGGTATGTTATGACTGAACCAACCGCAAAGCCAAACGCCCAAGCCGGTAGCCAATCCGCTATCGAAGCCAATGGCAACAAACCAAGTAATGCGCCTCAAGGCACCGTCAGTGATGCGCAATATCCCATGACAGACGCTCAGGAGGATGACAGCGCTGTGGTCTTTGATAAGGCGGCACTGTTGGCCTTGTTTACGGTTGATAGCGCTGTGGACACGGCGCATACCGTCACGTCACAGGTGCAAACTGATGCTTCTACTGATAAGGACAGCATTGCCGCCCAGCGTCTGGCCTTGTACCGTGCTCAGCATGAGCGTACACGGCTTTTGTATATGGCTCCTGCCAATACCCGTCCGACTTATTTGGTACAAACGCTCAAATCACAGTTTGTAGAATACCAGCAATATTTGCTGGCGCAGCAGCTTGATAAACGCGGGCTGATGGATACCGATGGGCTTGAGCGCCTTTGGCAGCAGCTACATGTGGTCGACGACATCATCGCTGATATCGTCCGCCACATGCCCGCGCAGCAGCCAGCAGGGTGGCAGCTGACCACTCAAGATGGCCGTAACCCGTTGTGCTTTGCCACGATCGGTAAACTCAAAAACACCAAGCCTATCTTTGATCAAGGCAGCCTCAATAGCTATGTGCTTGGGCACTTTGGGGTGAGTAGTTTTACTTACGATAGAGGCTATTATATCGGCCATGTAGTCGGCTATTTATTTAGTTGTTATTTTTGCGCGCATCTGTCCATTAGCTATAGCGTCACGGCGCTTGCGCCCGAGGTGGTGGCGGATTATGACTACGCCAGTTTAGAGACACCGCATATGGTGCGGCTGCTACAAGGGCTAGACGGCTATTGCAAAAAACGCATTTATCAATTGGCCGTCATCTGTGCACGGCTGAGTGTGTTTGCCAGTGACAAACGCATCGAGAGAATGCTGATCGCTGAGGTCAATGACTTTGATAAAAAGCTCCAACAGCAGCATTTAGATGTCTTGCTCCTCCAAGGGCTGATGCCGGATAGTAACGACTCCACGCCACTGTTTTAGGCGACAAAGCCACACCCTAAGGTTTTGAGCGCTGTTTTATCATTCATTCTCTTTGATCTTCTTAGGATATCTGCTGCTATGCCAGCCTATCATTTTAAAGCGCTTGACGAGCGCGGCAGTATGCAAAAAGGCCTGCTCGAGGGCGATTCAGCGCGGCAGATACGCCAGCAGCTGCGTGATAAGCAGTGGACGCCCGTGGAAGTCAGTGCCGTCAATGGTAGACAAGCTAAGCACAAAAACCGCTATAAAAAACCCTCCGCTTATGAGCTGGCATTGCTGACCCGTCAGCTGTCTGTCTTGCTGGCAGCGGGTATTCCGTTAGAGGAAACCCTAGCCGCCGTCGCCAAACAATCACCAAAGACGCATATCAAATCTTTAATGCTCGCTGTGCGCTCTCATGTGTTAGAAGGCTTGAGTCTTGCGCGCGCACTGCAGCAAGCAGCCAGCTTTCCGCCGCTATATATCGCCACCATTGCCGCAGGCGAGAAATCTGGTCATTTGGATTTGATCCTCAACCAATTGGCAGATTACACCGAAAACCGTTTTGCTTTACAAAAGAAAATCCAAGGGGCAATGGTCTACCCGATTGTGCTGATGGTGATGGCGGTCGGAGTAATCATGGGCTTGATGAGTTTTGTGGTGCCAAAAATCGTCAAGGTCTTTGAGCAATCAGAGCAAGCGCTACCGCTGATTACCCAAATCGTACTCACACTGTCCAATTTTATCACTCAGTGGTGGTGGCTGATGCTGTTGGTATTGGCTGCGCTGGCATTTTTGTGTTATCGCTTTGCCCAAACGCAAGCGGGCAAGTTGGCCATTGACAGTCTGGTACTCAAGCTACCGATATTGGCGCGCTTGTCTAAGGGACTCAATGCCGCGCGCTTTGCCAGTACTTTGGCGATATTGGTGCGCTCAGGGGTGCCGCTGATTGAAGCCCTACATATCGGTGCGGCGGTGACGACCAACTTACATATCAAACAAACCATTGTGAGTGCAGCCGATCGAGTTACAGAAGGCGCCAGCCTCTCTACGCAGTTAGAAAAATCCTCCTATTTTCCGCCGATGATGGTGCAGATGATAAAAAGCGGCGAAAACTCAGGCGAGCTGGAAAACATGCTCAGTCGAGCGGCCAATATGCAAGAGGCCGAAGCCACCAACTTTATCAGTACGTTACTGTCATTGCTTGAGCCTTTGATGCTGGTGTTGATGGGCGTGGTGGTGATGATTATCGTCATGGCAGTGATGCTGCCGATTGTCAATATGAATGATTTGGCCGGTTAAACGCTATGTAATTTAAGGTGAATCGACGATATAGACTTATTTTGAGCGGACTGTATGGGCGATTAGATAACGGTGAGCTATGGGTCTATCTTGCTTAAACGCCCGCCAGCTTGCTTAAGCTTTACTTACTGTTGTACATTGTTGACTGCGAGTAGGATAAACTTCTGCCAACCCCCGTAGTAAGCTATAGTAACCAGCGTCAGTGTCTCTACAGCCTGCCCGCTGGTTTACAAAACCAAAAAAGATACAAAGCCAAAAAAGATAAATTCATAAGACAAGTCATCTGGCGGCGCTGGATAAAAATAAAATCATGGTCTATAGTGACCATGGTGCCAATATCGATAGATAACGGCAAATAAATCAAATCAGGTAACCATGCACCAAGTAGCGCCAAGCATTAAACGCCATTTAAGCACCCTGATAACTGACACAACTGCGATGATAAAAGTGATGATAATGACTGAAAAAACCCAAGCCGCCCCCCGAGCACAGATGACGATGGACAATACAGGTAGCAGCCCGATAAATACCACTCATGCGAAGCGGAGTGGCCAGTCCGGCTTTACCTTGATCGAGATTATGGTGGTGATTGTCATTTTGGCCATCCTAGCAGGCCTTGTGGTACCCAAAGTGGTGGGCCAAAGCGACAGAGCCCGTATCAAAACCACTGAAACCGCGCTGGCCACTGTCTCAAACGCGCTTGATATGTATAAAGTCGACAACTCGCGTTATCCCACCACCGCGCAAGGATTAGAGGCACTGATCACGCCGCCAAGCGATGCCAAAAACTATCCCGAAGGCGGCTATATCAAAGGCGGCTATCCGACAGATGGCTGGGAAAATGAGATGCAGTATGTCTCTCCAGGCAGCGAAGGCCGTCCTTATGACTTGTTTTCATTAGGAGCCGACGGCCAGCAGGGCGGTGAAGGGCAAGATGCGGATATTTACGCGCAGCTATAGTCCACAATAGCAAGGCAAGCAATGTATCTCGGCGTAGAATAAAGGCAGTCCAAAATGACGTCAATATGCCGATATTACCCGTGCTACTGCTATAAATTTACCTGCAGGCTGTGCTCCTAGAGGCTACGAAAAACTCATTCCAGTAGCACTGTGCCAGTTTTAGAAAGAAGCAGGCTCAAGCTTTGCAGTTTTTTATAATGATCAGATATCAACCAATAACAGCTTATTGGTTGATATTTTTTATTAGTGACACAAATTATGATTTTTGTTAACCACTCTTTGTTGAATGCGTTTTGCTATAGACTGTCTCGGTATATTTATTAATATTATAATTATTTTTAATGTATGTTGCGCTGTATAAGCGGCTTGCTGCTTTGAGCATGATTTAATCTGCATTATCAAGTTTGACATCAGTTATTAAGAGGTATCATTTATGGGTATATTGACATCTACGACAAAATACCAGTCAGCGTGCATGCGTACGGCGGCCATCATTCTTGCTAGTAGCTCACTGATAGCAGCGGGAACCATAAGCGCTCAGGCAGCCAGCCTTAGCGGTTTGTTTAACAGCAGCAATAACGGGTCGTCAAAGTTTTTACCAGTTGAGCAAGCGTTTAGCGTGGATAGCAGCAGCAAGGCCACCAAAAAAGGCACGCAGCTGTCGATTACGTTTGATATCACCCCTGAGCATTACGTTTATAAAAACCAGCTGAAACTGCGCTTCCCTAAAGGCATCAATGCCACGCCATTTACCTTGAACCAAAAACCTGTGACCATTGATGATCCAAACTTTGGCAAGGTGCCTGTATTTACTCAAAAAAGTGTCACCGCTACCACTACCTTAACCACTGCCAATGGCAAGGGCGCAAAAAATGTCCCTGTGGTTATTCATTGGCAGGGCTGTGCTGAGGCAGGACTATGCTATCCACCAGAAAAGATGGCGACCAAAGTTGATATCGCAGTGCCACGCTAAGCCGTTGCTGACATTTTGATTCGATTCTGAGTAATAAATAGGTAGCCTTTCATGCCCGAACATATAGCAACACCGCCGCCGACCACGACTACCCGTGAAACCATCGCTCCTAAACAAGCCAAGCAAGCGCCCTATTACAGTGTAAAAAACCGCCCCTATCTATCGGCACTTGTGCTAAGTGCCAGCGCTCTGCTAGCAGGGCTAAGCGCGCCGATGCACGCGCACGCAGAAGGATTGGGCGATTTGTTTGGTGGTAGCAGTGACAGTCGTGCACAAAAAAAGTTTTTATCCGTTGATGAAGCCTTTGATGTCAGCAGTAGCAGCAGTCCTGCCAAAGCTGGCACGCGCTTGTCGATCAATTTTGATATCACCCCTGCGCACTATGTTTATCAAAATCAGCTCAAGCTGACACTGCCTGATGGGGTAAAGGCCGCGCCGTTTACCTTTAATCAGCAGCCCGTTTCTATCGACGATCCGACCTTTGGCCGCGTGCCAGTGTTTGATCAGGCCAATGTAGTGGCGAGCACCACGCTGAGTACGACAGATGGCAAGCCTCTAGACAATGCTGCGATTACGATTGGCTGGCAGGGCTGCGCCAAAGCAGGATTATGCTATCCACCAGAGAAGATAAAAACCACAGTCAGTATCGCCGCTGCACCCTCCCAGAGCCGCGCCAATAATGCATCAGCGACTGGCCAAGACGCGACAGCTAAAAGCACTGCGGCCAATGCTGATACTAATACCGTAGATACTGACGCTGGAGATGAGGCGACTATCAGTGAGCCGCTAACCACATCATCGGCTGCTGCGCCGCCAGAGAGTGCCAGCGGCCTTGCTGGTGAGCAGATGGATGATGAAGTCGTCGACTATGATTTGATAGACGATGTGTCATTGGAAGGTGAGATTGCCGGTGCAGCTGCGCCCATAGCAGACACCCAGCAGTCTTCTGATCGAGCCTCAAGTAGTAGTGAGACTGCCGCTATCGGCGCGATGGATAGAGACCCTTTTGGCCTAGCGTCTCATCCATGGCTGGCATTGGCTTTGCTTTTTTTAGCAGGTTTGGGCTTGGCATTGACGCCTTGCGTCCTGCCCATGCTACCCATTGTAGCCAATATCGTCGCCCGTGAAGACAATCCCACGGTCAAACGCGGTGTGCTTTTGACAGGCAGCTACGCCATTGGGGTAGCCACCGCTTATGGAATTTTAGGTGCGGTTATTGCGGTGTTTGGTGAGTCTTTGGGCATCATCGGTTGGCTACAAAACCCGATTATCTTAATCAGCTTTGCCATTGTGTTTGTACTTTTGGCGTTATATATGCTGGGTGTTTTTAGTATTCGTTTGCCCAATGCCATCAGTAGTAAGATGCAGCGCTTGAGTCAAGCAGGAGATAGTAAGCTTGGTAGTGCGGGCGGCAGCCTAATCGCTGGTTTTTTATCTGCGCTGGTGGTGTCACCCTGTGTCTCAGCGCCGTTATTTGGCGCGCTGCTGGCGGTGTCTACCATTGGCAGTCCGCTGCTTGGGTTTGTCGCTTTATTTATGCTGGGTTTCGGTCTGTCCGCGCCGCTGATCCTAATCGGTGCCACTCAAGGCAAAATCATGCCAAAAGCTGGCGCGTGGATGAACTGGGTCAAGCAAGGTTTTGCGTTGCTGCTTTTTGCTGTGGCGCTGCTGCTGATTGAGCGCGTCTTTATCTCGCCTGTCATGCTGGTCGTATGGGCGCTTTGGTTTATGGTACTGGCAACATGGGCATGGGGCTGGCTTGGTAAAGGTCGTATCTTAACCCAAGCGCTGGGCTTAATCGCTGGGATTTGGGCGGCTTGTCTGATGGTGGGTGCCGCTTTGGGTAACGATGACAGTCTGCATCCGCTGGCCTCTTTAAGCGCCGCGCCTATGATGATGACATCTGCAAACGGTGTAACAGGTGCGAGCAATAGCGCCAATGACGCGCACATCACCACCCTTGCTGAGCTAGATGCTATTTCGGCTGACAATCCGAAAGTCATTGTCGATCTGACAGCAGAGTGGTGTGTTGAGTGCCGTATTATGGACAAAAACTTATTTCACAATCGTCCTGCTCAGATGCAAGACTGGCTGCTGGTCAGACTCGATATCACAGAGACGACAGAGAACTCAAAAGCCATCTTAGCGCGTTATCAGCTATTTGGACCGCCAGCATTGCTCTATTATCAAGACGGGCAGCTGGTCAATCAGCAAGTAGGGGAAATCGGGCGTTCGGCATTTGAGCAGACTTTAGAGGCGCTCAATCGCTAATTATCTACATGGATGAATAATAGCTAAAAGGGTGAATGTCTCACCTTCAAACACCCGCCTGACATAACAGCTAATGCTGTATATTTTGCCAATCAAAAGCCAAGCGCCTACTATGTTAGGAGCTTGGCTTTTTTGGTAAGGTGCCTTGGGATTGGCAGGGTGACCGACTAACTATTTGCTTTTATAGGTATTAGGGCGTGTCCCTAATTCAAGCGTTTATGACTAAACGGGCTAAAAATGGCTAAATCTTTGGCAAACGGTGTCAAATAGCTGGCCAATATCTTGATATTACCTGCGCTATTTTCCTTGTTTGCCTTCGATTTATCTCATTTTTATCACCATTTTTAAAATAGGGACACGCCCTAAATGTCTTTGTCTGTTTATCTTGTTTGTTTATACAGACATGGTGCTTGATATAATGGTAACCTCTATTGTCTCTTGCTAGTCAAAGTAAGCTCATACGGAGATCTGTCTTTTTGTGTGTGTTATTATCTGTATTTGCAGCAAGGATAACGCTAGTATAGTGTCTATATTTTCATTACAATAAAGCAACAATGCTGAAGGGGCTAGGCGAATTGTCAGCACAGCCCTCGATGTCCATTAATGAATGGTTTTTATATTAGCGCTGATGCTAATGGTATATTCATTATCTAAAATACTCTACTGACCTTATTATTGGTCAGATAAAGGACACCTATGTTTGCCCATATCATTACTCAACGTCAATTACCGCAAGCCTGTGCCTCAAGCCAGCCATCTGGTGGCTTATCACTTAACTGTCGTCAAAGTAGCCATCGCCATCTATGTGTTGCAATCGCGGTGGCTTTGAGCTTGACGGCCTTACAAGCTCACGCTGCGATGGACGAGCAAACCTATCGGGAGCTGCCAGTTCCAGACGCAGCGTTTGAGTATGAGGATTATGAGGTGCCACAGAGCGAGGCCGATACTGAGCAACCAGCGAACGCAGAGGCAGGTAAGCAAAACCGTAAAGTGGTCAGTAAAGAGTTTATTGCCAAACAAGCAGAACTGTTTGCTGAATGTACCGAAGTACAGCTGGCGACCGCGCGTTTGGCTTGTTTTGATAAAGTGGCAGAGCAAGGCAAAACGCCGAGCTATACCACCACCAAACAGCCTGTGGACTTAGCCAAAACCTTTCAAAGCACACTGTCAGGCAACCCGCAAGTGGTGTTTGTAGAAGAAAGCTCTACCATCACAACCGATAGCAGCGCCGTCGCTGCCGAGCTGCCCCAACAAGCGGCGTCCTCGCCTGATACGCAGAGTCTAGACACAGTGGGGTTGACCCAACGAGAAGCCAAAGTGCTCGAAAGTGTCGGTGTCAAGCAAACGGACATCGAAAAGTACACCCCGCTGAGCCTATCTTATGATTTGGATAAAAACAGTGAGCGCGGCACTTGGACCGTCAGACCTTATCGTCCAACCTACTTACTGCCGCTGTTTTATACCTTTGACCCTAACTTGGGGCCAAGCAGTCCTTCACAAGACACCGAGCCTTTTACGTCCAATGATGTCCGTGAGACGGAGCTGAAGTTTCAGCTGTCGTTAAAGACCAAAGTGGCAGAGGACTTGTTTGATAGTAGTGCTGATTTATGGTTTGGCTATACCCAAGAGTCGCATTGGCAGGTATATAACGAAGACAACTCTCGGCCGTTTCGTGCCACCGACTATCAGCCTGAGATATTTTTGACCCAGCCTGTGACCGCTGACTTACCCTTTGGCGGCCGTCTACGTATGCTAGGTGCAGGTGCCATTCACCACTCTAATGGCCAAGATGATCCGTTATCGCGTTCGTGGAACCGCGCGTATCTGATGGCAGGGGCTGAGTGGGGTAAGTTGTCGGTCGTACCGCGGCTCTGGGCGCGCGTCAATAACGAAAGCAGCAGCAGCGAAGACAACTCTGATATCGAAGACTACATGGGCTATGGTGATATCAAATTCCTATACGATCTGCCAGATCAGCAAAGCCTAAGCGGCACGTTGCGCTATAACCCCAGCACCAACAAAGGCGCGGCGCAGATCGACTACATTTATCCACTGACCGAAAATGTCAATGGCTATGTACAGCTGTTCCAAGGCTATGGCGAGTCTATCATCGACTATAACCACGAAAACACCTCCATCGGTTTTGGTATCGTCTTAAATGATTGGAAGGGTTTTTAAGGCCTGATCGACGGCCTTTGACTGCCAAGGAGTACAAGCAATGCGCCGACTGGCTCCTTATCAAACTGGACTATGGCTGGCAGAGTATGTGGATATACGCTGCCAGCTATGCCGCGTATATCGCAGCACCGCACCATCTCAGCTGTTGACTTCTCATCTACCCACAGCCGCTCCTCCGATTGCTGTTCCAATGTTTACCGATATTTACCGTGGTAAGGTTGCTCGGTATATCCATCGTCACTTGAGTCGTGGTCTGCTCTGTGCTCATTGTCATCATGGTATTACGTGGCTGCCCAAACCATTTAGAGTCGATATCGCAGCTGGCAGCGCCTTGGGCATTCAGGCGTCTACTTTTTATGACTATCCTATTCGGCAAGCCATTCGCGCTTTCAAGCATGACGAAGACATGCGCAAACTGCCACTGCTGCTCCATGCGATTCGTCAACTACCACGGCCACATGGCTGCCATCACGATAATGCTGTCATCGTCGCGATGCCAACCACCCCTCAACGTCTGGTAAAACGTGGCTTTGATCCGGTCAGTATCTTAGCCGCGCAGCTGTCTAAGCATTGGCAGATACCGCTATGGCAAGGTGTCCGGCGTATCGATCACACCGTCAGCCAGCAAGGCCTGACACGCGCTGAGCGCCTCAGTAATCTCAATAATGCTTTTGTGCTGACCGAAACCCCGCCAGTTAAACGTTTACTGCTGTTCGATGATGTCGCAACCACAGGCGCGAGCCTACAGGCGCTGGGCCACGCTTTGTATAAGCCAGCTACCAGTGCCGCATCCGCGTCCTCATTGCCGACCAACCGCTACCACCTATCTGCCTATGCACTCGCTCATGGGAGTCAGTATCGTTAGTCATTTATAAAGTATTGACGGTACTTCTATAATGACTAATATGTTGCTAAGATGTTGCCTAACCGCTATATTATTAAATCAATATATATAAATTTGTTAGCTAACATTAATCGAAGGCTACGATTGGTTTTTAAGTACCTGATTTAAAATATATTTTTCTGTAGCTGGCATGTGGTTTTATGGAATAAAAATTGCATGTCTTATAGTGAACGATAAAAGAATGTGACTTCTCCCTACTGATTGGTAGTTAAGTGTCTTAGTAGGTAAGAGTTACGAGGTCTTTTAGATTGACTATTGGCAAATGGATGGTTATGAGACAGACGGTAGACGTTATAAATAGGAATGTGATGTGAGAGCCTCTAAGAATAGCCTGTCGCCTACAATACAAATGAGAAGCTCAGGGTTTACCTTGATTGAGCTGATGGTGACGATTGCTGTGCTTGCTATTATTGTTGGTATCGCGGCGCCTAGCATTAGTACGCAGTTGGAGAACCAGCGAGTGAAAGCGACAACTGCTACTCTAGTGAGCGCATTGAAAGAAGCGAAAGCTGAAAGTGTTATTCGTAGACAGGCTTTGGAGTTTAGCTTCGATGCTAGTAACCATTCGATAGCTATAAAAACTAAGGAAGATAGTCCGGTTGAGGTTGCAAGCTATAGCTATAGCTCGAAAAGTATTATAAAAGCAGATGAAACTTCGATTACATTTAGTCCGTCTAAGCGTGCAGATGCTGTCACTTTGAATGTATGTGATAACTATTCAGCTACTACAATGCAGGTTATCGTTACTACAGCGGCTAATATAAGTAGCGTAGCAGGAGGAACCTGTTCATGATTAAGTTAGATAATCAGCGCGGAGTAGGCTTAGTAGAGGTTATGGTAGCTTTGTTATTATTGGCTGTTGCTGTATTAGGGTTTAGTGCGTTGCAGCTAAATGCATTGAGTGCTACGGATGAAAGCTTAGTACGTAGCCGCGCTATGAGTATGTCAAAACAACTATCGGAGAATATGCGTTTGAATACCTTAGCCACTGATGACTTTATGACAGAGTTAAATACCCTGAACCAAGGCGCAACTAATATCACTGAGTATTGTACTAAAGTGGCACAGGCAAGTAGTCGTTTCGACCAAGATAGCTGTAAATCAGACGCTTGCAGTGCCGAAGAGATAGCACAATTGAATGCATGGCAGGCAGCTAGTTTAGGCTGTGAACAAGATATCATGCTAAATATGACCACTTGTCCAGATATGGCTGATATTAATGCTAGACAATGTATTATTACCTCATGGGGTAAGACGCTACCTGTGTTAGACGATAGCGAAGACAACGCTTGTGGCAACAGTAGTGGAGCCTACAAAGCAGGAGCGAATTGCTTGATAATGGAGTCTTATTGATGAGAGCCTCACCGTTTCGTGACTGTGATATATATCAAAGGGGATTTACCTTAATAGAGCTCATGATATCGCTGTTCTTGGGTTTGCTAGTGTCTGCGGCAGCTGTACAGGTTTACATGATTAATGCAAAAACAGCAGGAATTCAAGTAAGCGCTTCAGAACTGGTTGAAGATGCAACCTTTAATCTGCCTACTATTGAAAGAAAGTTGCGTCTTGCAAATTTGGGGTTAGCAGATGAAGTTGCAGCAGATCAGCCTGGTTCTGGTATTGTACTAACCAGTGCTGAAAACGCGTTAGAAGATGAAGAGGGAAATAAAGCATTAGATAACTTTCGTAATCCTAAAGACTTAGGAGATGATCCAAAAGTACCAAAAAACATCACTTTAGGTGGCGCTCCTGTAAAAGTGTCTTTATTAACGCGTACTGGCGATCAGACGGTGGGCACAAAGACAAATGAGTGGACTGGAGCGAGTAATACGAACTTGAAAAGCGGTCAGCTGACCATTCAATATCGTGCTCCTCAGGATATGTATGACTGTGAAGGTAAATTGGCTTTGGGTCCAAGACAAGTGACTATCGGTGGTGTAAAGGAAGCTATTGATGGCCAAGTTGTTATAGAACGTTTCTATCTTAAGGCACCAGACGATTCGAAGCCTACAGAGCTGTCTTTGTATTGTGACGCAGGTAAGTATATTACCGAAGTTATGGATGAGTATACTGAACAAAGCAAACCAGATGAAAAATTACCTAAGTCTGTTGAGTTTGAGACACGCAACGCAATCAGAGATTTTGGCGATGCCGGTCAAGAAATTATGACTAATGTAGACTATTTTGACATATTACTATCGACGCGAGAAGGTAACCAATTACAGTACTATACTGTAAAGGACTACTTAGATTTGGACTTCGATAAACAACCACCTATTGTAGGTATAAAGTACGGTTTGATTTTGCGTTCTGAAAATGCCGCGTTGAATGAAGAAGGGCCATCCGAATTCAGCGTACTGGGTAAAAGCTCTACTTTAAACGATGGTTTAAGTAAAAAGTATTTGCGTACAGTAGTAGAGTCATATGTAACGTTAAGAAATATAAGTGTTATGGATGAAAATAAACCTGCTATTTAAACTTGTCTTGCTTTGGTAATCATATTATGAATCAGTATCCTAGATGTCAGTTAGCAAACTCGCAAAACGGGGCGACATTAATTGTGGTTCTCATGTTTTTACTGTTGATTGTGGTCGTGGGTGCTATAGCTGTGCGAAACAGTATGACTTCGTTACGTCTTGCAACCAGCGATCAGGTTGACACTTTACTTTTAAATACCTCAGATACCGCAAATAAAAATATCGAAAATATCATTAATGATCCAGATTATAGTAGCGAAAAAGCCAATATCCTTGGTTCTCTTGGGTTCTTTGGTTATTTTTTAAATACTGGCGCCACCTCGAACCGTGGGGATCAGGTATTGTTTTGCTATCGTCCACGCCAAAACTACTTTTTTAAGATGTCAGAGGCAACTATTAATACTCCATCTGGTCAAAGTAAGCTGATAGGCGGCGCAGGATCAGGTGGTTTTTGTCGTCCTAGTGAAGCCAATGACTTTGTCAACGCTCGTCAAAACGTCATGACTCAGGTGTCAGTGACCAGGCCAAATACCCAGTCATTACCAGTCACCCCTTTTGGTAATGTACCATTAGAGATAACCATTAATTCAGATGACGCTACCAGTAGCTCGCCAAGCTTTCGGATACACTCCACCTCATTTTTGCCAGCTTTATCAAACGTATCAGACGATAAAATCACTGAGTGTCTCAAAAAGCCCAGCGAAAACGCCGCATCATTTGTAGCTGGAGTAGATGAAGATGACTCTACCCAAAACATCTATTTTGGTGAGACCCGAAACGAGTGTCTAGCGAAGATAGGCGTACCAGCCAAAGTGCTAGTCAAAGAAGCCAAGCTAGAGAACGATGTCAATTCTGAAAACTGTATAGATGACGGTTATGGAGAAGGTGACGGAAAGATCTCTAAAGCATGCCAAGAGCTATTGAGCTTAACGCCGACTGGCAACATAGCTTAGCTAATAGGTTAACTTAGGTCAGATTTATAACTAGTATATAGCAGGAATCTAATATGAAGCTCATTCGATCTACTACGCCTTTATTAAAACAGTTTCGACCAACTGCTATTATGCTAGCGGTAGGTGCTCTTATGGCACCTTCAGCAATAACTCATGCTGGCACTGCCTATGATGCCAGTGGTAACGCAAGCTACAACGAGCTTGGTGACTTGACTATTTACCAACCTAGCAGCGAATCAAATAAGCCGACGCTGACTTTGATGCTCGATAAGTCCGGTAGTATGGAAGGAGACTATAGTTTTATAAGAGACCTTACCTTTGAGGAAGTTCGTGTTTATAGAGCATCTGAATTTAGAGGGTGCAATAGATATGGTTGTTATTATGATTATTATTACTACTTCAATCGCAATGATGTGCCGTCAAACCTTAATAAGGACGGATGGATAGATAAATATACTGTAAAAGATCTGAAAGGCAAAGATAATCAGCTTTGCGTTATGAGAGATAGTGACATAAGCAACATTAATAGTACTGCCAGTACCTATAATCCTATTAGAATTAGTTCAGATGGTATTAGTTTAGAATATTGCACGATAGGCTCTGAAAGAGTTTACGACCGTATGTCGAAGCTTAAGCTGGCGCTGATAGAGCTGCTTGCTTTTCCAAACCTAAATGAAGACATTATTATGGGAGTGGGCGCTTTTGGTTATGGTGGTAGCAAACAAGGCCGAATTAGAGTAGCAGCTAAACCTCTAGATACAGCTCAAAAACAAGAGATCAAAGATTTCTTAAAAGGCTTAAGTCCTTCAGGGGGTACGCCGTTGGCTTCAGCATATGCAGATGCTGGGGCTTATATGCTCGGCAATAGCACTTATGAGGGTGATGACTATAGTGGTATGAAAGATACTTCTGATAGTGATATCGTTAGCGGTAGTGGGAGAAGTAAGTCTTATAAGGCGCCCGAGACGCAGGAGTGCGGGGAAAAAGGCGTCTATCTACTAACTGACGGTGCTCCAAACTCTGTAAGTAGGACAGCAGTACGAAATATGATGGGTACAGCACTAAACACGTCAATATTGTCCTGTCCCAGTGAAAGTGAAGGAGGGTTATTAGATGGTAGTCAATCAAATGATCAATGGCAATGTATGGGCGAGTTTGCTAAGCAGCTACGTACCAAAGGTAATGTAAAAACCGCTATGGTTGGATTTGGTGCCGATTTCAATACAGTGGATAACCCTGATAATTATACTGCCAAAGAGATTACCATCAGCAAGTTTACAGACAGTAATGGCGCGCCTTACAAATATAACAAAAAATACTACGACTGCTCAGCGATATCTACTGACAACCCTGACGCGCGCAACGCATGCAACCTAGGTATGGAATCGGGCATTTACGATGATGTTGGTGGCTACGGACAAGGCGGTTTTTATTTTGCTAAAGATACCAACGATATCGTCGGCAGCGTGCTATCGTTCATCGAAGACCTAAAAGCAGATTTACCAAGTACGCCAGCAGGCACTATTACGGTACCTGCCGATCCGCTCAGCAGCTTAGGGGTCAAACCCTATGCTTATCTACCTATGCTAGAGCCTAAGGTCAGTAGTAATCTGGCGATATGGCCAGGCAATCTAAAAAAGTACAATGTCAAGCAAGCGACTTTGTTCGGTCAAGATAATAAACGCTTGTACTTTGATGAAGATGGCGATGGCTTCCCCGATGACCTCAATCCAGATGCTCAAGATATTTGGAGTACTAAGAATGAGACCATCATCAACGATGCTGGCGACAGTATCAATGTAAACAATAGAATCACCGCAGGCGGGTTTTATGCTCAGCTAAAGACACCAAAAGCGGGCAATAATAGCACCCGTAATGTCTATGTCGAAAACACGGTGGGTAGCGATATCCAGCTGCTCAAAGTAGGCGTTACTAATGGCACACTACAAGGGTTTGATAAACTTGATACCTCATACAGTACTTTAACCAAATTATACTTACTCAGTTTCTTAGGTTACGATGCCAGTCCGACGGAGGCCGAAGCAAAGCGTATCGATGATACAGGCGATGTACAAGCAGCGCTTGAAGCTATCATTTCCAACCCACCAGGTGATATAAAAGTGCTAGGCGGTGTCATTCACTCTAGACCGACCCTCATCTCTTATGGTGCCAACATCAACGCCAATGACAAGGACAGTGATGGCGATGGAAAAATAGATGCCGATGCAGGTATGGTGGCCACTGATGAGAGCAGCCGAGATGATTATGTGATGTTTGGCTCGATGGAAGGGGCCTTGCATATCGCATCAGCAGATAGTGGCCAAGAAAGCCTAGCGTTTATTCCAAAGACCATTCTTAATAAGCAAATTGAAGCCTTGCAGCCTGAAGGCACTATCGCAGATGCCCCTGTATTTGGTGTCGATGCGCCCTGGTCGGCACAAGGTAGCTATAAGTATGACTTTAGCTCGCCAAACTCTGAGTCATCGGGCAAAATCATCGCCGACAAGGTCTATGTCTATGGTGGGCTACGCCAAGGTGGTAAAGGACTCTATGGTTTAGATTTGAGTAAGCTAGACAGTCCAAAAATGCTATTTAGCATCAATAACAATACTGACGGCTATCAAGCGTTGGGTAAAGTGTGGAGTGAGCCAGTATCTGGCAAGATAAAGGTGGGCACAGGTAAAAACAGCATCAAGGATGTGATTATCTTCGGTGGTGGTTATGATGAATGCTACGAAGATCCAACATTTAAGCTAAATAGCCCAGATAATAAGTTTGAGGATTGTAATAAAAAAATGGCAGATGGCAATGCCGTCTACATCGCAGATGCAAAAACAGGAGACGTAATCTGGTCAATATCAGGTCGAACCTCAGGTGCCTCTGGCAAACACATTCAAGTGCCAGAGATGAAGCACAGCGTGGTCAGTAAGATCACGACTTTGGATCGTGATGATGACGGTATGATCGATCATCTGTATTTTGGTGACTTGGGTGGCCAGCTATTCCGCGTAGATTTGCGTAATGGGCAGGCTATCAGCGGCAGTATAGGTATCAATAAATTTACACGGCGCATTGTTAAGGTGCTCGATGGCAATTCAGGCTCATTAGTTGAAGAGGGGCTACAGCGCCGTTTTTATGGCCAGCCCTCTGTGAGCTTTTATAAGGACAACAGTGTTTTATTTGCACTGGTCAATATCGCCTCTGGTGATAGAAGCAACCCAATATCACGCCTACGCAATACGATACCTGCGCAGTCCGATCGTCTGTTTGGCATTATTGATCGAGATATCGCCAGTCCCGGGCTGTATGGAAAAGACGATAAGGTTAGTTTAACCACTAAAGATCTCACTTCAGATGACTTAGTGGAGCTACCGTTCAATAAAAATGATACCAGTGCGACCAAGTCAGGAGTAAAAGCGCCGATGCGACCCAATGTCGCAACCAAACAAGGTTGGTTTTATCCATTAATGCAGTTTGACGGCAATAATAATGTGAAAAACGTAAAAGCCATGGGTGATGGTATGGCTATCGGCGGTTTGTATTATATGACAGCGTATAGCCCAGAGATGAAGTATGATGAGACGAGTGGCTGTGCAGCGCAGATCATCGGTGGCTCCGAGCGTCAGATGTACTGTTTGCCATATGGTATTTGTGAACAAGAGGATCCGGAAAAAACGGATAATTCTCTTAATGGTACTGGTGGCTTTGTACGCGCAGGTAAAGGCATTCAAGAGCTGGCGTTTGGTGCCTTTAATCCAGAAAACCCCACAACACGCATCATGCTGGGTACTCAGTCGTTTAGTGAGTTGGTTGACGCTAACAACCGTATCGATTTCGGTGGCGCTTGGCCGTCAAATAATGAATCAGGACTAGATACCAACTGTCCTGGTGGCAATTGTGCTGGCTCCAGTATTGAAGCTGATAATGTCAACGCTAGCGGCTCTGGCGGCGGTAATGTCAGTATCATGGATTATCGCTTGCTTACGACCAGATGGTATGAGCAGCTATCGGGGTCTGACAATGACTAACCATGACAGTCGCTTATGGCCGTTGCGTCGTATTGTCTCAAGTCGGAATGCGACATCGCAACAAGGCTTTACACTTATTGAAATGATGATCGTGGTGTTTATCATGGCAATTTTAGCGGCGATTGCTGTCCCTAGCTATCGACGCTACGTCATTGTCAACGCTGAGCGCGACACTCAGGCCAAGATGCTGAGTCTACAAGTGGAGCTAGAGCGCTGGCGCTCAAGTGCACTAACCTATAAAGGGTTCGTTCCTCAAATAGTAGATAGTAACGGTGATACTGATTACCGTTATGCAGATACGGATAACACCATTATCAATGTGCCCGCAGGTAGTGGCGATGATTATACCTATCGAATTACTCTAGTGGATGGCGCGACGACAAAAACGCCCAAAAGCCTAGTCACAGGCTCAGGCGTCGATAATGTCACAGGCCGCACATGGAAAATGCTGGCCACGCCCAATCCTGATCGCTATATTGAAAAAGGCAGCCATATCATGCTGACCAGCTCAGGTATTAGATGTAAGACAGCAAGTAGTATCAC
Source organism: Psychrobacter celer (assembly GCF_016107555.1). GTDB lineage: Bacteria > Pseudomonadota > Gammaproteobacteria > Pseudomonadales > Moraxellaceae > Psychrobacter > Psychrobacter celer. The sequence continues at coordinate 166,106 of NZ_JABASU010000003.1, forward strand.
CATTGGTGCAGAAGACTGTGGAAAGGGCGCGCAAGCATGGTAATGATAACAAGCACACATAGACAGAATAGGCAGATAAGTCATGAGCGTGGCTTTACCCTCATCGAGCTGATAATCGTCGTCGCTATCATCGGTATCATCGCCGCTATCGCTATTCCGAGCTATCAGGGCTATATCGAAAAAGGCCATCGTACCGATATGATGAGCGAGTTACAAAACATCGCCTCTGAGATTGAGAGCCGAAAGCTGGCGCAAGGGCGATATAGCAATGCATTAATCGTAGGGTTGGGTGGTAGCTTTCCGCGTCAAGGCACAGCGCTATATACCATTAGCTTTAGTGATCCGTTGACCTCCGAATGGACCATCACCGCATCGCCCATCGACGATACTCGTATGGCAGACGATGGCGACCTGTCCTTGGACTATCGCGGCTATAAATGTCGGGGCACAACCTGTGGTACAGGAGATGAATGGAAATAGTCAGTACGGATGCTCTTTTGTGACAATTATTGTCAGTTATCGTGAGCCAAAATAGCCACCATTGACATAAACTGACACTTTTAGGTATGCTTAGCGTAACAATTAGTGTCAGTAGATAACAGTACGGTAAGTGACTGCACGAAAATATCGATAAATAGCGATAAAAATTGAGCACTTAGCACATATATCTACTGTGACTAATGATATTGGCACGCTATATGCATCTACTAGGGCACGAAAGACCAATACACTATATCCAATACCTAACATAACGAGAGATAGCGCGAGCGAATATCCGTTATCTTTATCCTCTCTCAAGGAGTTCTTATGAACGCTCAAAAAGGTTTTACCCTAATCGAATTAATGATCGTGGTTGCTATCATCGGTATCCTAGCGGCGATTGCTATTCCTCAGTATCAGAACTATGTCGGTCGTGCCAATATTGCCGCGGCAGTATCTACCATAACGGCCAATAAGACTGGCTTAGAAGAATACGTTATGGAATATGGTGAGTTTCCAGATGGGAAAACAGAACCTAAAGACGCCACAACAAAAGAAGAAGACGGAAAGACTGTTGAAGTACCTGCTGTACGTGGCGAAAGACCTCAGGACTTAGGTATTGTTAGCCCATCATTTGGTACTGTCCAGATTGAAGATAGAGGTGATGGTAAAGGTGCTATTCAGGTTACATTTGATAGTGGTAACCCAGGTATCAACGGAAAGCAAGTACAACTTGTGCGCGATGAAGATGGCAACTGGAAATGCGTTAGCAATGTAGACGAAAAGTTTGAAAACAAATCATGTAGTATAGGCGAGTTGACTGTAATTACTAAAAAATAAATATTAGCAAGCGTAGGCTAGGCTCTTAACTTAGCTCATATCGTACAAGGCAAGAGGCTGAACAAAATGTCTAGTGTATGCAAAGTCTGATTAAACGCAAAAAAGCCAAACGTACTGTTTGGCTTTTTTGCGTTTAATCACTGGCTAATCGCCGCAAACCTAACTGGCACACTCTCTGCACCATAGCAATTATCACATTAATTGATAATAATGCTATGAAGTATCAATATAATACTGCCGCAAATCGTCACCTGACACAATCCGGCAGCGCGCAATCTGGCTATACTTTGATAGAGCTAATGATCGCCGTCGCTATCATCGGTATCTTGGCAGCAACAGCGACCGTCAGCTATCAGACGCAGGTCAGAAAGACCCAGATCATGACTATTTATAAAGAAATAAATCAGTATCAAATGCCATATCGCACACTGATTGACAATGGCGCAGGAGTGACAGATTTTAGTCCTCGTGGGCTAAATATGCCAGCCCAGACCAAATATTGTCAGTTTAGTGTCACAGCACCGCTGGCTGGCAGTACGACAGCAAATGCTATTACCTGTCGTATTCACAACCTGCCTTATTTGCAAGCGCAGACGCTTAGCCTTGATTATTTAGCGGATGGGACATGGCAATGTCAGGCAAGTGCGGGTATCAAAGACGCATATCTACCACAAGCTTGTCAGTAGTTATGATAAAAAAACCACCGAACAGCAGTTGCCGCTCGGTGGTTTTTTATTGGCTCAATGTATTGAGAAACTCTTAAAGAGCTAATTACTTCTCTAAATACTGAATCTTACCTTCCACGCCGTCCCATTTGGCAGCTTCTGGCATTTGCTCTTTCATCTCTGTGATGTTTGGCCATTTTTGCGCCAGCTCTTCATTTAGCTGAGTGAACATCTCCTGCCCCTTCGGCACCTCGTCTTCTGAGAAGATGGCATTGGCAGGGCATTCAGGCTCACACAGCGCGCAGTCGATGCACTCATCAGGGTCGATGACCAAAAAGTTTGGTCCTTCATAAAAGCAGTCCACAGGACAGACTTCCACACAGTCGGTGTATTTGCAAAGAATGCAGTTATCTGTAACGACAAAGGTCATAGTGATGTCTACCTGTTATTGATTTGGCTGATATGGTGCCTGTATCGTCAGCGCCTACCGCGGCGAGTATGACGGCGATCGCGATACTCAATCGTCGCGGCAGTCTGCCTAATGATGCACCATAAGGGCTAGAGTAACTAAAAAACTAGATTGACTAAAAACAAGCAACATTTTAGCGCCTTTATGCTGATTTGACAATTCCCTTTAGTGACTAATGATATCCTTAAGATGATAGAGCAGGTCATGCGCTTGTTTGGGCGTTAGATTGTCAGGATTGATGGCCGCCAGCTCATCTTTTAAGCTAAATAACTGATTTTGCTGTGGAATATCTGCTACTGCTTGCTCATGGCTTAGAGGGTTGGCTTCTATGGTGGTCAGCGGTCTTTGATCGTCAAGCTGGCAATTATCCGTTCGCGACTTAGCTAAGTCGCTTTTGTCATCAACGGCTTGAGCGTCATCAATGCTTTGAGTATTCGCCACCATCGTTGGATGATCGCGCAAGTAGCGTTTGGCGTCACCAATCACCGATGGCGGAATGCCAGCCATCTTGGCGACATGGAGGCCAAAGCTAGAGCTGGCCGCGCCATCACGGATTTGGTGCAGCAGTAGTAATTGACCGTCGACTTCGCTGGCGGCGACATGGACGTTACGAATACCTTGATTTTGTGCAGCCAATTGTGTCAGCTCAAAGTAGTGGGTGGCAAACAGGGTCAGGCAGCCGATCTCAAGCAGCCTATTGACACAGGCGTGGGCGATGGCCAGCCCGTCAGTGGTGGCGGTACCGCGGCCGACTTCATCCATGAGCACCAGTGATTTATCGGTCGCTTGGTTTAAGATATTGGCCGTCTCGATCATCTCGACCATAAAGGTCGACTTGCCGCCTGCCAGATCATCAGCCGAGCCAATACGGGTAAAGATGCGGTCGATATCACCGATGCGCGCGCTGGCTGCTGGCACAAAGCTGCCACAGTGCGCGAGCAAGACAATAAGAGCGGTCTGGCGCATATAGGTGGATTTACCGCCCATATTGGGGCCTGTGATCATCAGCAGGCGCTCAGGATGTCCTTCTTTAGTATTGGCACTGCCCAGCGCGCAGTCGTTGGCGACAAAGGCATGGGCGCGCGCAGGTTTGCTGGTGTGTTGGCTGAGGTTTTGGCTAAAAGTCTGTGTTGAGCCTTGCTCGGCTGGGCTGCTGATATTATCGGGGTTTAATGCCGCCTCGACCACCACATGGCGGCCTTGCTGGATGTCGATACTGCTCTGGTCGATACGGGTCTGGCTGCTGTTTTTTAACAAGTTGCCATCGTTTGAATCGTTAGTCATAACGGGACGTTGCCAATTATAAAAGGTCGCAAGCTGCGCCCAGTTGCTGAGCACATCTATTTGAGCGATGGCGGCGCTTAGCTGCTGCAATGCGGCCAAATGACTACTGAGTATCGTCAACAGCTCATGATATAGCTGTTTTTCTCGAGCCAATGCTAAGCTTTGTGCGCTTAGATATTCGGTCTCGACTTCCTTTAGCTCATCGGTGATAAAACGCTCACTACTCTTGAGCGTCTGCCGCCTGATAAAGTGCGCGGGTGCGTTTTTGGCTTGCATTTTGGGCAGCTCAAAATAAAAGCCGCTGACTTTATTAAACCCGACTTTTAGACTGGGTAGCTGGTTGTCCTGACGGGCGCGCGCGACCATCTCATCTAGTGTCACTTGGATATTGTCATGCAGGTGTGTGAGGCGATCAAACTCGGCGTCATAGCCTGCTGCCAGCATACCGCCATCGCGGATATGAGCAGGCGGCTCTGGGATAATGGCACGCTCGATCAGCTCGGCGACGGATTGTACCTCAGGTAGCTGCGCGGGCAGTTGCTGCATGAGCATGGCCAGCAGTCCTGCCTGCTCGTGGTGGATGCCTGCTTGCTCTAATAAGGTAGTCAGCTGCGCGCTGCTGTTGATACCGTCCACCAGTTTGCGCAAGTCTCGCGGCTTGGCGCTCATCAGGCCGATGCGGCTGGTGATGCGCTCGATATCACCGATGGCGCTTAGCGTGTCGCGTATATAGCTGACCAATGAGGGAGGTTGTAGATGCGGACGACTGTGCTTGCTGCTGTCAGCTGGGCTGTCTGCTTGCAAAAGTTTGTCTATGGCGTCTAGGCGCATATTGATACGCGCATGCTGGCGCAAGGGGCGTTTCATTTGCTGCACCAGCAGGCGGCGTCCCATCGGCGTTTGGCAGTGACCCACGACCGAGACCAGCGATGTGCCGCTGCTACTGACTGGAGCAAACAGCTCAAGGTTTTGCTGGCTACCGGCATCGATGATCAAGTAATCATCGCTAAACTCGACGATAAGCTGATTGACCTGCGGCACGTGACGCTGCTGGGTTTGCTGCGCATAATGAATCAAGGCGGCACAGCTAGACTGGCTAAGCGGCGCGTCATGGATACCAAGCCCATCGAGACGCTGCACCCCAAATTGCTGACAAAGGGTGTTTGCGGCATGGGCGCGGTGAAAGTCATTGGCAGCTACCTCGATGATCGGACAGTCCAGGTGTTGTCGCAGCCATAGCGGCCAGTCGGTATCAGCACTGCCAGTAGCATCGCTCAGTGCTTCGCTGATGATACATTCGCTAGGGGCGAAGCGGGCAAGCACCGTCAGCATCTGTGTTTGTAGGTCATCGTAATCGTCATGATTGGCGCTCAGGCTCTGAGTGGTCAAGGTGCCGGCGGCTAAGTCGAGCTGACTGACGGCGGCCTGTAGTGGCTGCTTGCTGTTTGCGCGCGGCTGGGCGATATCGATTGCCACCACGGTCGGTGTGTGGTTGGGCGCGATCAGCGCGTCATCCGTGATGGTGCCTGCGGTCAGCGTTTTGACCACCTCACGGCGCATGATACCAGTGGCCTTGCTACTCTTTTTTTGCTTATCGCCCATCGCCGATGGGGCGGATGAGGGACTGGCTGCATCGGTTGATGCGTCGTCCACTTGCTCACAGACGACCACTGTCTGACCTGCCGCGATGAGCCGCGCCATGTAGCTGTCGGCGGCATGAAACGGCACACCCGCCATGGCAATGGTATTGCCTGCTTTGTCGGTGCCGCGGCGCGTGAGCGTGATGTCTAATATCTGTGCGGCGCGCTTGGCATCATCAAAAAACAGCTCATAAAAATCACCCATCCGGTATAGCAGCAGCGCTTGTGGATAGTTGGCTTTCATGGTTAGATATTGCACCATCATCGGCGTGTGATCGGCCAAATGATAAACAGTATCGCCGATAAGTAGCTGATCGGCGTCTGCAGATTTGGCAGCGCTTGCCTTGGATAAAGGCTGCTTGGACGCGGTATCTGTTGCGGGCGCAGGATGGCTAATACGAGCGTGCGGGGCAGAGGTGTTGACGGTCATGCAGAGTCTCTTATGGTACTTAAATGGGTTTGCTTAGAAAGAATGCGTATTTTTTAGAACAAATCGAGGATGCAGGTTGGCAGCTATTTGCGTTTATTGATATCACGAAACAGCTGTTAAATTAAGGGTATAGGCGCTATTTTAACACGTTCAGCGCTGTTTTTACGTCGGCAAATATCTGCTCACAGCCCTTGTATCCATCAGCGTCATAACCATATATAATGACGGCACACTTAATTGGGCGATACTTAGTTAGGCGCAGTATCATAAAATAGCGCGCAGTATTAGATGTTACTGCGCCGAGTGACGACAAGCACCCAGCAGGGTGCGACGCTAGGCATTGGCTAATGCGCACTAATTATCGAATATTTCCATAGGTCAAAAAATTATGTTATCAAAGATTATAGGCAGTGTGGTTGGCACCAAAAATGACCGCGAACTAAAACGCATGCGCCGCGTGGTCAGTAAGATCAACGCACAAGAGGCTGAGATACAAGCCCTGTCTGATGAGCAACTACAACAAAAAACTGCCGAGTTTAAAGCGCGGCACCAAAACGGCGAGAGCTTGGATGCGCTATTGCCAGAAGCGTTTGCTGTCTGCCGTGAGGCGTCATGGCGCGTCAATGGTATGCGCCACTATGATGTGCAGCTGATCGGTGGTATCACCTTGCACGAAGGCAAAATCGCCGAGATGAAAACAGGTGAAGGTAAAACCCTCATGGGTACCTTGGCCATGTATCTAAACGCCATCAGCGGCAAAGGCGTGCATCTGGTTACGGTCAACGACTATCTTGCGGCGCGTGATGCGGAGCTCAACCGCCCACTCTTTAACTTTTTGGGCATGACTGTCGGCGTGATTTACTCACAGCAGCCGCCACAAGAAAAAATCGACGCCTATCAAGCCGATATCACGTACGGTACCAACAATGAGTACGGTTTTGATTATTTGCGTGACAACATGGTGTTTAGCCTCGCTGAGAAAAAACAGCGCCCGCTGAATTTTTGTATCATCGATGAGATTGACTCAATCTTAATCGATGAGGCACGTACGCCGCTGATTATCTCAGGGCAAGCCGAAGATTCTTCACGCATGTATGCGCTGATTAACACCATCATTCCACGGCTTAAGCGCTCAAAAGACGAAGAAGCCAATAAAAATAACGAAGATGAAGATTTTTGGATTGATGAAAAAAACCGTCAGATTGAGATTAGCGAAAAAGGCTATGAAAAAATCGAGCGTTTTTTAACAGAAGTCGGTGAGCTGGGCGAAAACGAGAGCTTGTATAGCCCAAGTCGCTTGCCGCTGCTCGCGCACGTCCAAGCCGCCATTCGCGCCCATCATGTGTTTGTCAAAAACGTCCACTATATTGTTGACGACGGTGAAATCATCATCGTCGATGAAAACACGGGCCGTACCATGCCCGGTCGCCGCTGGTCAGAGGGCCTGCACCAAGCGGTAGAAGCCAAAGAAAACGTCGAGATTCAGGCAGAAAACCAAACGCTTGCGACCACGACTTTCCAGAACTATTTCCGTCTTTATGACAAACTCTCTGGTATGACGGGCACGGCCGATACCGAAGCGGCGGAGTTTAAATCCACGTATGATTTAGACGTCGTCGTGATTCCGACGCACGAGCCGATCGCCCGTATCGACATGGACGATCAGATTTTCTTGACCAAGCTTGGTAAATACAAAGGCATCATCCGCGAGATCAAAGAGATTCAGGCCAAAGGTGCACCGGTGCTGGTCGGTACAGCGACGATTGAGGCCAGTGAAGAGTTGTCTTATCTGCTCGATCAAGAAGGCATTAAGCACAACGTCCTAAACGCCAAGCAGCACGAGCGTGAGGCAGAAATTATCGCGCAGGCAGGTAGCCCAAAAGCGGTGACCATCGCCACCAACATGGCAGGCCGTGGTACCGATATCATCTTAGGCGGTAACTGGCAGTCGTTTATCGAAGACATCGATGCGGTCAGCCCAGAAGAGATGGCACGCCTAAAAGCAGAATGGCAAGTCAAACATGACCAAGTCGTGGCCGCTGGTGGTCTGCATATCATCGGCTCTGAGCGTCATGAGTCACGCCGTATCGATAATCAGCTACGTGGCCGTGCCGGTCGTCAAGGTGACCCTGGTATGTCGCGCTTCTTTTTATCATTAGAAGACGACTTGATGCGTATCTTCGCAGGCGACCGCGTGGTCAATATGATGCGCGCCATGGGACTAAAAGAAGACGAAGCCATCGAGCATAAGATGGTCTCAAAATCGATCGAAAACGCGCAAAGTAAAGTCGAAAGCCGCGACTTTGATGCCCGTAAAAACCTACTTAAATACGATGACGTCGCTAATGAGCAGCGTAAAGTCATCTATAGTCAGCGCGATGATTTGCTCGCAGAGATGGACTTAAAAGAGGCCATCAATGTCATGCATCATGAAGTCTATAATGCCATGATCGATCAGTTTATTCCGCCAGGCTCTATCGATGATCAGTGGAATATCGACGGCCTAGAGGATGAGCTAGAGGATGAGTTTAAAATCTCGATGCCGATTAATGACTGGCTGGATGAAGACCGCCGCTTAGATGAAGAAGGCTTGCGTGCCAAAATCATCCAAACGGCATTGGATCGTTATCATACTCGCCGCGAGCAGATGGGCGAAAAAGACGCCGCCCAGCTTGAGCGCCACTTTATGCTGCAAAGTCTGGACAAGCACTGGAAAGAGCACTTAACCCAGATGGACCAGTTACGTAAAGGTATCCATCTGCGCGGTTATGCACAAAAAAACCCAGAGCAAGAGTATAAGCGCGAGTCTTTTGAGCTGTTTCAGATGATGCTTGGTGCTATCAAGTCTGAGACCGTACAAGACTTATCACGCGTACACATTCCGACCAAAGAAGAGTTAGAAGCGCTAGAGGCGCAGCAGCGTGAAAACGCCGCGCAAATGCAGATGCAGTTTGAGCACAATGATGTCGATAACTTAGACAGCAACGCCGGCGCCGCGCAGCCACCAGCGCAGAGCCGTAACCAAGCAGCAGGCGCGGCCGCCGCTGGTATGACGGCCGGTGCTGCAGGTACGAATGCCAGTGCGAGCGCTGCTGGGGAAAACCCATACGCAGGTATGCATATCAGCCGTAACGCGCCTTGTCCTTGCGGTTCAGGCCTGAAGTACAAGCAGTGCCACGGCAAGATCTAAGCATATCAAGCAGTTTAAATGGGATGTTTACAGGCCCTTATCTTGCTCAGATAGGGGCTTTTTTATGAAAAGGGTTAGGATACCAAGAAAGACGTTAAGTGTCTTTTTTGGCTTGCAGACAGCCTTTAGAGGCAGGTAAATGCTCACTGTTTTTGTATGGATTGTTTACAAATTGTACATAGGCGTGCATTTAGGGACGCGCTATAGTATTTAACATATTTGTTTTGGAGAGTGTGATGAACGTAGAATTATTAAAACAATTTCGAACCTCTGTCGTTTTAACGGGCTTATTGGCTGGTGTCATGACTGTCACCGCTTGCCAAAAACAGCAAGAAACTGAGCCCAGTCTAGAAGAAAGCATCAGCGAAGAGCAATCTGTACCGATGTCTGCTGAGCCTGCCGAGCCAAATGATGTGGTAATGGACGCGCCAGCTGATGAGGTGGCAGATGATACAGTCGCGATGGTCAATAGTGGTGTCACTCAGATGACCTACTCATGCTCGCCAGCACTAGAGGTAAAGGCAACTTATAAAGATGCTGATAATCAAGTGGTCATCGAAACTGCCAATGGCACTGCGACTTTGACCAAAACCAATGATGCGAGCAACCCAGAAGTTTTCAATCTCGATACCGCCATCGATGGTGGCGTAGGGTTTGTACAGTGGCGTGTGGCGCATACAGAGCGTGAGACAGGTATCATGCGTACCGCTGGTGCCGATGCCGATAATGTCAGCACTTATGAATGTAAAAAATCAGCCGAGCCTAGCGCCGATGAGTCAGCTGCCTAACCACGCCGTCGTGATTTTATCATTAGATAGCTAGCCAACTAAACAGCAGTAAGAGCGAGTCTGCAGCTAGACAACAGCTGATACCCTTATATGGTTATATTTAGATTTTACGACTAAGCATTGATTGGATAATTTACGCAAAAAGCAACGCTAACACAGCGTTGCTTTTTTTTGCCGTATTGCCTTGTATTGTCTTTACGTCGTCATCTTACTTATCGTGGGCTTCTGATAAGGCTGCTATAGTTAATGCACATTAAGATGCGCATATCGGTTTTATTTTGAATTGGCTTTATCATCAGTGGCATCATGCTCATGAGCCAAAAACCCTTCTTCGGTGACATCAAGCTCCTCATGCTTCAAGGTCACCTGAATACTATCGGTATGGGTATGTGTGGTTTTGTTGACATCAACTTCTTGAATGGCAAATGTTTCCTTGGTAATGGTGGCAACTTGACGAGACAAAACAATCTCAAGCGGTGCTTCATCGATCCCAATCTGTTGCCCATTGACCGTCACCACCGCTTTACTATCTAGCGCAGGCTCGACGTGACGCAAAATATCTTTATCATCGTACTGACCTGATAGTAAGTCTTGGCTTTCGGCATCGTGGTATTCAGTACGAATGGTAAGATACTCTTCTACCAGCTCTATCGGCACATCGATGGTCTTGGTGCGACGGTGTTTGGTTACTGTGACTTTGCCGACATCAAGACGCTCTTTGTTGACCACAGGGCGCTCTTCTAACAGCTCTAAATGACCAACCTCTTGTGATGAGGGGTGTCGGTCAGCTGCTTGTTCTGTATCTTCGGCCATCTGCGTGGTGTTTTTATGGGTAATGGCTGATATAGAGATGCCATCGTTTTTTGATGGGTCGCGGTTGGAGTCGGTGACGGCATTAGGGTCAGTGGTCATTTTGATATCCTTATATTATGAAATACTATCAATGTCATGGCGCAAGAGCGATATACTGTTTGGTGAAAGCCAGAAAAAAAGGCCAGAGACATGCTCTGGCCTTTATTTGCTAAGTGACGCTGCCTCCTATCTCATAGTGCAGCCATACTTAGCTGTAAGTGGCGACTATGACTGGTGTGTTTATCATATTATTATAACCAATCAGGGAGTAGGCCAGTATAAGGCTGTTGTGGATTACATACCGCGAGCACGGCGTACGTCTTCGGCAGTGATGTCGTCACGATTGACGATGTTGCCTTCACGGTCTACCACATTACCATCACGGTCAATGTCTAGCTCTTCGCGCTGAATGGTCTCGACGATCGTCTCCGTATGGCGCTCAGTTGTCTTACCGACGTTGACTTCTTCTGCCACATAAGTGTCTTTGCCCACGCGTGCACGCTCTGCTTCTAGCTCAACTTCGATAGTTTCATTACCATCGACATCTCCGATGCGGCGATCTGTTGGGCGATCGACATTGGTACGCTGAATATTGGCGTGCTCTTCTTCTAGCTCGACATCGACGTTGCGCTCTTCTGTGACCACATGTTTACCGACTTTGACCAGACCTGCTACGATACGATCTTTATTGACGGTTAGACGCTCTTCTAGTAGCTCTAGGGTGTTTGGCGCTTCATAAGCATCATCAGCAATCTCCATACGCTCAGCTGCTGGTACGCTATCTGCGACAAAGGCTTGACGGTCTTTTTCGTACTGCTCTTTATAGCTGTACTGATAATCATGGTCGTATACTTCCATCGCTTCGACTTGCGCTTCTGTTAAGCTATCGAAGAATACATCATCACCGACGATACGTGCCAGACCTGCTGGGACAAGAACTTCTTTTGAGCTAAACCAGCCGCCTACATCTACGATCAAATAACGAATACGGCCTGTGGTGTCCTCTACCAGTGCACCTTCGATTTTACCGATTTTTTCTTCATTGACGCCATAGGCAGTTTTGCCTGTTGGATCATAATAGTCATCACCGATTAGGTCGCGGTGCGTGGCTTGGATGTCTTTTAAACGGATTAGCTGGCTCATTATTGTCTTCCTTTTTTATGAGTTCATTATTGATTATTAAATTCTGTTTAAGACATTAACTTTTATACCTGCCAGTGTTACCTTGGCAGTTGCTGCCTCAACTTGTAATTATCGTAACACCCTGATTTTAGATGAGATATATAAGCAAGGTAGCAAAGTGTGCGCTTGAGGTAATGACGTGTAATAGGCTGTAAGCGGCATAACAGAGTAAGGGGTAAAAGTTAACGCGTTTTTACACGGTGCAATAATTTGGCTGTTTTGGGAAATGACAGACATGGTGTAATGGACAAAATTCATGCTAAAAAGTAGAAGGTAGTCGCTAATGGACATA
>NZ_JABASU010000040.1 GCF_016107555.1 Psychrobacter celer
CGCTCTTGCTTGTGCTTATATCTGGCTCAAATTATGAATGTTCAACACGCCCTAATAATACCTCCAATCAATCCTCGCATTTCCGACTCTCTCCGCTATGCTATTCTGTTTTATCGTTACTTTTTATGTCAGTACCAGCGACTGCTAAATTTTAGAAATAGTCATGGCTTGTTAGGTTACAAGCCTAATAAATGAGGCGCATTGAGTGGATCAAGCGCCTTGTCTTTTTTATAAAACTAATTTTTTATAAAGGGTGCATTATGTCCCAAGTTTTTGATCAACGTTATACAGACAAAGTGCCATTACCCGTGGCGGCTAAAATAAAGTTCATGAACCATGTCAATGATGAACACCAAGATGAGCTGGCTATGTTTGTGGAGGCATTTGCTGACACTAAGCTCAGTAATGATGTAGCGGTTGTGGTGGCAGAGGTTTATAGCGATGGATTATTGCTCGAAGCAGCAGCTCAAAACTCAGAAAGTCTACCAAGTCATAAAGCTGAATCGTTGCCTGATGTGGTTAAGCAATTCTTTATTGAATTTGAAAATGTGATTGATGAAACGGTTACTTTGAAGTCGCAATATATCAACCTCTTGCAGGTGGCCTCAAAGAAACTTGGCAAGCTTGCGATAAAACAGCAAGTGCGTTATTTCACTGTGATTGATAGTTATTACGCCAGTCCAAATATGTATAGATTGGTCGTAACTGCGCCTGCTGATTCGCCACTGAATCATGCAGGATATGCTTATCTGTTTGAAATGAATAGTGGCATATCAATCAGTAGTGAATCTGCCAACGCCCCTGATAACGCTCCGGAGAAATTACAGCGCTATTATACCTTGCGAAAAGCATGGCAAGACGCAGAAACTCAGCAAGTACAAGGCTGGGTGGATACTTATATTCATGGTGATACACCTGGTGGTAATTGGGCGAGAGCGGTTCAAGCAGGAACACAACTTAAAAGTGTACGCGATTATCCAGAAAAAATTGCACATTTAAATGAGGGTCAGTGTCTGCTTATTTGTGACGAAACGTCTATACCAACAGTCGCTAATTTAATAGAAAATTGGCAAAATACGATAGCGCCAATCGTCATTGTCGTCACTAATGATGATGCAGATACGGCTTACCTACAAGATATCGAATTAAGTCAGACATTGGCACAGATTGATAATTTTAAACAAGACAATATAGTACATATTTTGAATACACCTTCTATTGATCTTCCTGATGCTATTGTCTCAGCTATAGATACACGTTTAGAAGACGGCTCTATTCTTATAGAGAAGGTTTGGGGCGCGCTTAGCGCAGCTGATGCCAAAGTATTAAGGCGCCAATTAAAGACTAAGTTTGATTTATCTCGCCAAGATATGGTTATGAAAGTGTATTGGCGGGCGTCGTAAAAGGTGAGTATAAGTCGCTCTGTAGGGACATAATAAATTTGGACAGCTTATAAGAAATACCCATCATAAACGCGTCCCATAAGCTAATACTGTATTGGCATAATAAACTTGGACAGCACATAATGAGTACGCTATCGAATGCTCCTTGATCATTATTGAGCAGCCTCTATAGGATTACGATTGTGTCTCTGCTTTTGCATAACACAACCAAATGTAACAATAGGACCGATTGATGTGTTTCGCTAGCAGCGTTAAAATATACGCTTGGCGCGCTTATGTTAACATCTAACAAATTGACATTAAGTGCCTGCCTGTAATACCATTAATCACTACCTTTATTCACCTTACTCATTTATTAATGAGTGACAGACACTCGGAGCAATGCCATGCAGTGGACTAAACCCGCTTTTCAAGACATCCGTATCGGTTTCGAAATCACTATGTATTTTGAAGCACGCTAAAAGCTTATAAACCTGAATACCTTAAAAGCCCTAGATGATTAGGGCTTTTACTTTTTTTGACATTTGGAAATATTGCGCTATGTATATTCACGTTTTAGGCTCAGCAGCGGGCGGCGGTTTTCCGCAGTGGAACTGTAACTGCGAAAACTGCCACGGCGTACGCCAAGGCACCATTGAAGCAAAGACCCGTACCCAGTCCTCGATCGCCATATCAGAAAATGGTGTTGACTGGATTTTGTTTAACGCTTCACCAGACATTCGCCAGCAGCTATTTGACTTTAAAGCGGCTCAGCCAGCGCGTCAATTGCGAGACACAGGCATCACCGATGTGGTATTGATGGACAGTCAGCTTGACCATACCACGGGATTGTTGACCCTACGTGAAGGCTGCCCCATCTCTGTTTGGTGTACGGACATGGTGCATGACGACCTCAGCACAGGATTTCCGCTGTTCAACATGCTAAAGCACTGGAATGGCGGTCTACAATATAATCAAATCGATCCAAAGCAAACCTTTCAAATTGACGGTTATAGCAATTTAGAGCTAACGCCTTTGGTCATTAGAAGCTCAGCGCCGCCGTATTCGCCGCATCGCAATGACCCTCATGATGGCGATAATATCGCGCTGATTGTGAAAGATTTAAAAACACAAAAGCAGCTGTTCTACGCGCCAGGCTTGGGCAAAATTGATGACGAAGTGATGCAAATCATGAAAGCGTCTGATTGCGTGATGATTGACGGTACGCTATGGACAGACAACGAGATGCAAGAGCGCGGCGTCGGCATCAAAACAGGCCAAGACATGGGGCATCTGCATATCAATGGTGACGATGGATCACTGCATTATCTCGATCAGCTCGACAATGCTCGCAAAGTGCTCATTCATATTAATAACACCAACCCGATATTAAACGAGCGATCTGAACAAGCCGCGACATTAAAACAGCACGGTGTTGAAGTGGCGTTCGATGGTATGCAGATAGAACTATAAGACAAACGGTAAGGCAATCCTATGACAACAATAACAGAAGGCAGTATCGCCTTAAGTCCAGAAGCGTTTGAACAAGCGATTATGGCAAAAGGTCGGTATTACCACATTCACCACCCTTTTCATATCATGATGCACGAAGGGCGCGCCACGCAGCAGCAAATCCAAGAGTGGGTTGCCAATCGGTTTTATTACCAAATCAATATCCCGCTAAAAGACGCGGCGATTATGGCGAACTGTCCCGATCAACGCGTGCGCCAAGAGTGGATTCAGCGGATGATTGACCAAGACGGCGTGTATCCTGATGGCGGCGGGCGCGAAGCGTGGCTTGGGCTGGCAGAAGCGGTTGGCCTGACGCGTGAGCAGGTCATTTCTGAAGAATTGGTCTTGCCAGGGGTGCGCTTTGCGGTAGATGCTTATGTCAATTTTGCCCGCCGTGCCACATGGCGTGAGGCGGCAAGTAGCTCATTGACCGAACTGTTTGCCCCGCAGATTCACCAGTCGCGCTTAGAGTCTTGGCCCAAGCATTACCCTTGGATCAAAGAAGAAGGCTATACCTATTTTCGCTCGCGCCTCAGCCAAGCGCGCCGCGATGTTGAGCATGGTCTGACCATCACGCTTGACTCATTCAGAACGGCAGAGCAGCAAGAACGCATGCTTGAGATATTACAATTTAAACTCGATATTTTGTGGACGATCTTGGATGCCTTGAGCCTCGCCTATGTGCATGACCAAGCGCCTTATCAAAGCGTCACCACAGATAATGTCTGGCATAAAGGATTGTTTAAATGAGTATCCCTACTAGTTTACCTGAGCTGGATCAATCGCTGGTTCCCACATGGCGTCATGGCTACCGCTTCCAGTTTGAGCCAGCGCAAGACGCGTATGTCCTGCTCTACCCTGAGGGGATGATTACACTCAATGACAGTGCCAGTATCATTGGACAACATATCGATGGCACCGCATCGGTTGCTGATATTATTCAAAAGGTGCAAGCCATGTTTGGCGACGTGCCTGAAATCGAGCAAGACATCATTGAATATATGCTGGTCGCCCAGCGTGAACATTGGATTGACTTAGTATGACTGCGCCCGTCGGAATGCCGCTATGGTTACTTGCTGAGTTGACCTATCGCTGCCCCTTACAATGCCCGTATTGCTCCAACCCCATTGACTATGCTCAGTATAAAGACGAGCTGACGACACAGGAGTGGTTTGATGTGTTTGATCAGGCGCGGCACATGGGCGCGGTGCAGCTGGGCTTTTCTGGTGGTGAACCACTGGTGCGTCAAGACCTAGAAGAACTGGTCGCTTATGCGCATCAAAAAGGCTTTTATACCAATCTCATCACCTCAGGTATGGGACTGACTGAAGCGCGCATTGCCAGTTTAAAAGACGCAGGACTGCAGCATATTCAAATCAGCTTTCAAGCCAGTGACCCTGTAGTAAATAATCTCTTGGCAGGTTCAAAGCATGCCTTTGAACAAAAATATGAGATGTCACGTCTGGTCAAGCAGTACGACTATCCGATGGTACTTAACTTTGTGATCCATCGGCAAAATATCGATCAGATTGACCAGATTATTGATCTGTGTTTAGAGCTGGAAGCGGATACGGTTGAGCTGGCTATTTGTCAGTTTTATGGTTGGGCGTTTGAAAACATCGAAGGCCTACTACCGACCAAAGAACAAGTGGTCAGAGCCGAACGCATTACTAACGAATATCGCCAAAAAATCGAAGCACGTGGTATCAAATGCAAACTCATTTTTGTGGTGCCTGATTACTACGAAGAACGGCCAAAACCTTGTATGGATGGCTGGGGTAAGATTTTCTTGACCGTGGCACCTGATGGCACCGCGCTTCCCTGTCATGCTGCCAGACAACTGCCCATATCCTTTCCCAATGTCAGGCAGACGCCATTAAAAGACATCTGGTATGACTCAGACAGTTTCAATCACTTTCGCGGTGATGACTGGATGCCTGACATGTGCCAAAGCTGCCCTGATAAAGAGCGCGATTATGGCGGCTGCCGTTGCCAAGCGTTTATGCTGACGGGCGATGCCAAAAACGCCGATCCTGTGTGCGGCAAATCGCCTTATCACTACCTGATCGAGGAAGCACGTATTAATAGCGAGACGCCAACTCCGTTTGAAGATCTGCGCTTTAGGAACCCTAAAAATTCTAAACGATTAAGTATGAGTCAAGAGCAACTGATTCCCACGCGTATGGTCACGGATTAATGATGAATAACCAGCCTATAATTTTTGATGGTCATAATGATCTGTTAACCCGTCTATGGCTAAGCTCTGCTGACGATCCGGTGCATGATTTTATTTATGGCACACTACCGGGACATTTAGATTTAAAGCGTTGCCGACGAGCAAGATGGATGGGCGGCTTGTTTTCTATTTTCTTACCGCCCTACGCTTATGTGAAAAACAACCATCCTGATAAGTTATCCAACCTATCAAACTCAGACTTCACTCCGCAAGAAATCATTGATATTTGCTGCGCGCAACTAGAACTTGCCCAGCAATTGCAGGCGCGATCAAACGGTCAGATTCAGATCTGTACGTCTATGGTACAAATTCAAGCCTGTCAGCAGAATCAGCAACTGGCCATCGTTTTGCATCTTGAAGGCGCTGAGTTTTTGGCTATTGAGCCTGACTTGCTGGATGTGTTTTATGAGGCAGGACTCAGAAGCATTGGCCCACTGTGGAATAGAAAAAGCCTATTTGGTGATGGCTTAAATGCCTCTTTTCCGCACTCGCCAGACACAGGCTCTGGACTCACTAAGGCAGGCAAAGACCTTGTGATGACTTGTGCCAAAAAGGGCATGGTAATTGATGTGTCACACATGAATGAGCGCGCGTTTTGGGATACGTTAGAGATTGCCGATCAGCCGATTGTCGCAACGCATTCCAATGCACACGCCTTATGCGCGCAAGCAAGAAATCTGACTGATCGACAACTGGCTGCCATTAAACAAAATGGTGGTATGGTTGGGGTGAACTTCGATGTGGCGTTTATTCGTGCGGATGGGCAGCGAAATACGCAAACCTCCCTTGATGTCATTGTGGATCATCTTGCTTATCTGATTGACCATTTGGGCGAAGATCACGTTGGCTTTGGCTCTGATTTCGATGGGTGTTTATTACCTGATGAATTGTCTGATATCAGTCAAATCTCTAAGCTGATTGAGCGGATGCAACAACGTCACTTCTCTGATGCGCTTATTGAAAAGATCACGTCAAAGAATTGGTTTGCTGTGTTGGATAAGATATGGAGTTGATATTTTATATCTTTGGATACCGCGAAATAAAATATCTATATCGATGCGTATTGTCTAAGAGTTGGATAACAGGTATGAATTTTTCCTGACTCCCAAGGTGCTTTTTCATACTATTTACTATACTTAGTTCATTAATACCATTTTTATAGTGTGTATTGGCTCCCTTATCAAGCATTAGCTTAAGTAGATCAAGTCTTTCAGGCATTCCTCCAATCATAGCTAAGGGAATAATATTGTCTCTGTTTGGTACATTTGGATCTGATCCTGCTTCTAGCAAAGCTATTGCTGCTTCTGCATTTTCTCCCCGCATTGCATAGTGCAGTGGCGTCATATGTAACTGTAAATACCCCATTCTTAATACAACATCATCGTAGAATAATTAAGCCACCTGTCTGTACTCGGCAGGTGTCATATCATTAAGTGAATCATGGGGTCTTTCGGTGTTATAAACCGTGATCCATTCCTCAGTCAGTTGACTGACCTCATTTAAATCATTGAATAAATAACAATCCAAGACCTCATTGCGGTAACTACGATTAAACCGTTCAATATAAGCATTTTGATAAGGACAGCCAGGCTCGATATAATCAATATAAATACCATGAGCTGATGCCCAATCAGTGAATATGCTAGATGTAAACTCACTGCCATTATCCACACGAATTTGCTTAGGATAACCATGCCACTCGGCTAACTGGTCGAGGTAGCGAATCACTCGAAGTGAAGGCATACTGGTACCAATATCAATACCTAATACTTCACGGTTGTAATCATCAATCACATTAAAGGTTCGAAAGCGAATATTGTTGTGCAGCTTATCGCTCATAAAGTCCATAGACCAAGTATGACCCAATGCGTTTGGCACACTTAACGGCTGAGGATGACGTGTTGGTAGCCGTCTTTTAGACTTACGGCGTAGGTTTAAGTTTAACGCGGTATAAACACGATGTACGCGCTTGTGATTCCAAGAATAGTCAAGCTTACGTATACGCTTAAAGCACTTAGAAGAGGGTTTTAATTTTAATGGTTTTTGAGGGTCGGTCACGTTTTGGTCACCATTTGGTCACCGTCACTTTTTTAAATGATTTAAATCTGTTTGTGTAATCATGATTATGAGTCGATGTAGACAAGTTTTTTTCGCTACAGCCCTTATATAACAGGCATAAAAAAAGCCCCAATCTTAAGATTGGGGCTTTCGAATCTGGTAGGCGTAACTAGATTCGAACTAGCGACCTCTACCATGTCAAAGTCGTCGACCAAAATGCTTATTATGATAATATCTTACATTCATTGACCTTTATGGCCTGTAGATATTATACGATTGAATAATCACAATGTAAATTATAATAAAGTAAAATTTAACTCGTATTTGGGCACTGTATTCTTATAGTGTTTTTACCTCTACTCAAGCCCTTCTCAGAACAAAAAAAACTATGTTTGTTCGTTGAGAATCTATTCTTATTACGTCTGCTATGGTCGTTTTTGAATTTCTACGTATTGTTTCTACTGCTTATTCTCTGCATAATATAAGGAGATTACTGTTCTAATCTCTGCATATCTCTGGGGAACGTATGAAGCATACTACTTATATTCATGAGCACTCAAATTGGACTGAATGGCAATGGTCGGACAAAAAGCTATTGCCACTCGTCAGTCGGGTGCGAATATTACAAGGTCGTTTATTAGGAAAATTGCTAACGCTAGGGTTTGAGTTAAATGTTGAGGCGCAATTAGATGCTGTGACTTTAGAGATTGTCAAAACCTCTGAGATAGAAGGGGAGTCTCTAAATAACGATCAAGTGCGTTCCTCAGTTGCGCGGCATTTAGGGCTGGATAATGCCAGTATGCCAACCACTACTCGTGAGATCGATGCCGTGGTAGAGATGATGCTAAGTGCTACCTATCGTTATCAACAGCCGCTATTGTTAGATGATTTACTCGGATGGCATCGAGCATTATTTCCAGATGGATATAATGGGCTTTATCGTATTCAAACAGGTAGTATCCGTGATGATAGTCATGGGCCAATGCAAGTAGTGTCAGGAGGGTATGGTCGTGAGCAGATTCATTTTGTTGCCCCCAGTGCAGATAGGTTGCCAGATGAATTAGACAGATTTTTATTATGGTTCAATACTTCGTCAAATGTGCAAGACGATATAGATTTGGTCATAAAAGCAGGTATTGCTCATTTATGGTTTGTGACTTTGCATCCATTCGATGATGGAAATGGGCGACTAACACGAGCACTCACAGAACGAATGCTGGCAAAAAGCGATAACAGTGCCCAACGCTTTTATAGTATGTCAGCGCAAATCCTTAAACAGCGTAATGACTACTACAAAATACTAGAGCGTACGCAAAAAGGTGATAAAGATATCACGGATTGGTTGGTGTGGTTTTTGCAAACGCTAGAGCAATCCCTCATTGTAGCTCAAGAAACTACAGATAAAATTATCAGTAAGGCGGGCTTTTGGCAGACGCATCGACAGCATGCTTTGAATGACAGGCAGGTGAAAATGTTAAATACTTTGCTGACTGATTTTTATGGCAAACTTACCACTAAAAAATGGGCAACTATGACCAAATGCTCTATAGACACGGCACTACGAGATATCAATGATTTAATAGAGAAGGGTATGATGCGAAAATCTGTAGCATCAGGACGCAGTACGAGTTATGAGTTGGTTTTATGATATAAAGTAATAACTGTGATAACAGGAGTTAATTAAAATGATAGAAAAAACTGAAAAATCATTGTATTCAGAAGTAAGAAAAGCTGTTCATAATGAATGGGATCCTATAGGAGTTTCAAACCTTACAAATGATCTTGGAGAATACGATGCCTACATACCTGAACTATGTTGTTTTTTGAGTAATAATCCTAGTTCTCAGGAAATTTTTGATTATCTTTGGGTTATCGAAACGAATTCAATAGGTATGGAAGGAGATAAGCAATCAACATTGAAGTTTTCAGAAAAATTAAAAATACTTATTAACCAAACCTTCAAGAAATAAATAGTTATTTAACCGGACTAAAGTTGAATCAGTTTTCGGATCTAAGTTTTACTAAAATAGCTATCAATAAAGGCTTAAAATACTTAGGAGAATAACCATGATCTATAGTTAAGTCTTTATAAAATCGATACAGCCCATATCATGAAACAGTTTAGGTAAATTATTCTCCATCCACCCTTGGCGTAGAAACTTAGCCTGTGCCCATTTTTTCTCGATAGGTTTTAGATCAGGGCTGTACGGCGGCAACCATAAAATACGATGACCATGCCTATTAAGCAGCTTTTGAATACGCTTACTCTTATGAAATCTGGCGTTATCCATCACAATCACGCATTTGGTTTTAAGACTTGGGATTAGGGTTTGTTTGCACCATTCGTAGAATATGCTGCTGTTAGGGCGTGTTGAACATTCATAATTTGAGCCAGATATAAGCACAAGCAAGAGCG
>NZ_JABASU010000041.1 GCF_016107555.1 Psychrobacter celer
ATATCTTGCCACCTACCCATCTAGATAGTCAGGAAGAAACGAAGCGTAATGACTCCGTTTTCTCAGAGTATTGGGAGTCTATTAAAAGTATTTGGCATAAATAAGCTGCTGTAGATTGCAACGCTTGTGGTGGCTTAAATTCTCAGTTACCATAAGGTATTGAAGGTGATAAATGAAATTCTAGTAGTTATCTATTACTATAATGATTTCTTTATCACTTTTTTTGTGCCTAGCTCTATTTCTCGCCTCTAATACGATTGAATAACCAACCTGCCAACGGAAAAGATGCCATCTGGGTTAGGGGTACAAGTATTATAGTTTCTATCAGTACAACCACTGGAAAGCTCAAATCCTTAGTAATCGGCTTTAATACACTCAACACGATTAACAGCGTAGGGAAAAGACCTATATAGCCAATCAATATCTGTCTGAGTCTGTTTTTGATTTTCATAATCTTGCAACATCTGAATTAGGAAAGATTTTAGGTTTCTGAGAGTTAAAAAATAATTGCTTACTTTTTATAATAAGGATAATCAAGATAGCTAATTAGGGTCTGCTCTATTGAGTGGACAATTATCAGATATACCTCCAAATATAAGAAGAGCAGAAATATTTTAAGGTATAAAAAATTGCTTGACCCTGTAGATTAGTCAAGCAATTATAAAATTTATAATTATAATTATAATTATTTTTTATTATTATTATTTTTTATAATTACCACTGCTTTTTAAGCCACAGTAACATGCAGGCGTACATCAACATTACCACGAGTTGCATTTGAATACGGACAAACTTGATGAGCGGATTCGATTAGAGTTTGCGCTTGTGACTCGTCAATACCAGACACTTCAATAAATAAATCTATATCTAAATTATAGCTGTTATCAGCGTTCATACCAATACCAACTTGAGCAGAAGTTTTTGACCCAGTTATTGGTAGTTTCATTTGCTGTGCTGTCATATCCAGAGCATTATCAAAGCACGCAGCGTAGCCCATCGCAAACAGCTGTTCTGGATTCACACCTTCTTTATCTTGCTCTTGAAAAGACACCAAATCAAAACCTAAAGAACCATCATCAAGACCTGTATGTCCAGAACGGCCGCCAGTTGCTGTTGCGCGAGTTTTATAAAAAATTTTCATTATATATTCCTTGTTTGAATGTCTCAGCTCTAATAAACATTATTGACATCAGATGACTTGGTGCTTGCTTGCTGTAGGTTTATTCTTGCAGGATTAGGCAAAGTATTTATAAAACCCTTATTCCAAGGCCACTGGTTACTATGTAGCTTAAACAACACCTCTGAAACCGCATTTCTAATAGTCACCTCACAAATATGTAGGCAAGGTAAAAAAGCGCCTGATACATTTGCATTCCATAGATACAATTCTAAAGCGCTATCTAGGTCAGAAACTTCTTTTTCGTAAGTAGATAGTCTGGGTGAAGATAGCGTACTTTTTACCCTTTCACCGTTAACAGTTGAATTCATACCTACAAAGCCTTATAATTAAATTGTGAGCTAGGGGTATCGTAGGTTAACACCTCCCCCCTAGACAGATGCGAAAACCCTGCCCTTGTGCAGGGTTTTCTTTTTTAACTTTATCAAATATTATTTTTCAACATTGATTTGTCGTCATTATTCTTGTTCCGAATGCAGCATATTCAGAAAAGAGCTTCTCAATAGCAATTAATGCTAAACCTTCCCACCCACACCTTTAAACTTCTCTACAAAAGCCGACATTTTCTGAAAAACGATGTGTTTTTTAGTTAAGTACTGCGGATTAAGAGGACTTAGCTTAGGTAGGACCTCATTTAGCTCCGTACCATTCTCACTGGCGTATTCACGCTTTAAAGATGCCGTTATATAACGCTTAGCCGCCTCTTCATTAAGATTTTCAGCAGCAATCATATCTTGCGCCTCACGCTGCTGCTCTGTTTGAGCAAAGCTAAAGAAGGCCTCAATAATGCTGGATTTATCAGGGATGTTATCTAAGTTGGTTTTATTGATGAAATCTACTACCAGGCTTTCTTTAGCGCGGTTACCAAGGCTTGCTCGAATCACTCGGCGTACTTCTTCGACTAAGGCGGACTTATCCTTGGTATTCTTGTTATGCTCAAAAATCAGCTCAAGGATGTAATCAAGGTTAATCTCTTGAGACTTAAGAAGATCCACCTCAAAAACCACTTCATCCCAGTCAAGCGAAGACTCGCTTTGATCCTTGGCGGCTTTTTCACGGCGCAGCCAGTCACGTATGTCGTTGTACGTTGATCGATAGTCTTGTACTGTACGTTCAGCGGGTACATCGATGCTTTGCATGGCAGCAAGATCTTCATCAGTCAAATAGTGCTCAGCTTTAAATACCTCAACTGCCTCATTATCAGTAATATCTATGCTTTGAAGCGCTTTTAGGCTCGCGAACTCATCATAGTTTTGTAAGATGTTCTCGACGCGTAAGTACTCGCCAAATAACTTAGCAAAGTCCTTTTTGTCCGCCTCTTTGACAATCTCATCAGGGTTAGGGAAACGTTGCTGCAGCTCCTTAATCACCTCCAAATAGCCTCGTCGTGCTTTGCCTGTCGCAATATCAGTAAAGCCTTCTAGATACTCCCTATAGCTTTTTTCTAACACGACGTTCTTAGTGTTTCTATCCCCAAATAAGGTGATGGCATCAATGGTCGCTTGCTCTAAGTCACGAAACGTCACGATGTTACCAAAGGTCTTAGTGGCATCATAAATGCGGTTAGTACGTGAGAACGCTTGCATCAGACCGTGATAACGCAGGTTTTTATCAACATAGAGCGTGTTTAAGGTCGGCGCATCAAAACCTGTGAGGAACATACCGACAACAACTAGTAAATCTACTTCCTGCTTAATAACGCGTCCTGCAAGATCACGGTAGTAGTTTTGAAAAGACTTACTGTCTACGCCGTAATTGGTCTTAAACATCTCGTTGTAATCATTAATAGCACGGCTTAAAAACTCTTTAGCACTGCTATTCATGGCTGTTGGCTCAAAGCCTTCATCAGCAATATCACCGATTGCATCTTGTTCTTCATTGGCAGCATAAGAAAAGATAGTGGCAATCTTTAAGGGCCTCTCGCTGTCCTTTTGTAGCTGATTCAAGGTCTCATAGTAAGCCTTTGCCGCGTCCACACTACTAACAGCAAACATGGCATTAAAGCCTTTACCGTTTCCCTTTAAGCGATGGGTTTTTTGCTTAAAGCTGTTTAAGACGTACTTTGAGATCTCTTCAATACGATCAGGGTGTAATAACAGCTGCTTGTTTTCAGCAGCTGTGAGTTTCTTCTCATCTTGCTCGCTTTCAATGGCTTGAAACTGCGGGCGTACGTCATTGTAGTCCACCTTAAACTTCAAGACCTTCTCATCACGAATGGCATCAGTGATAACGTATGAATGCAGCTCATGGCCAAACACACTGGCAGTTGTCTCTGCACCCAAGGCATTCTCAGGGAAGATAGGGGTGCCAGTAAAACCAAACTGATAGTACTTTTTAAATTTCTTCTTTAAGTTCTTTTGTGCTTCACCAAACTGGCTACGGTGTGCCTCATCAAAGATAAACACCACTTGTTTATTATAGATGGGTAAATCAGCCTCACCTTTGATTAGGTTATTTAGCTTTTGAATGGTAGTGACAACAATTTTATTATCATCTTTTTCAAGGTTACGCTTGAGTCCTGCGGTACTGTCAGAGCCGTTAACGCTATCAGGGGAGAAGCGCTGATACTCTTTCATGGTTTGATAATCAAGATCCTTACGATCCACCACAAAAAACACCTTATCAATAAAAGGCAGTGACGTTGCTAGGCGGGCAGCTTTAAAACTGGTTAAAGTCTTACCTGAGCCTGTGGTATGCCAAATATAGCCGCCACTCTCGAGAGTGCTCCACTTTTTGGATTGATAGGCACTGTTTATTTTCCATAAGATGCGCTCAGTAGCAGCGATCTGATACGGACGCATCACTAATGAGGTATTACTCACATCAAAGACGGTGTAATGCATCAGCACGTTTAATAGGGCGTTTTTTTGAAAGAAGGTCGCTGTAAAGTCTTTTAGATCTTTGATTAGGGTGTTATCGGATCTCGCCCAGTTCATGGTGAAATCAAAGCTGTTTTTATTGCGCTTGGTGGTATTGGCAAAGTAACGGGTATCAGTGCCGTTTGAGATCACAAACAGCTGTAGGTATTTATATAAGGAGTTATCGGAGTTAAAGCTCTCTTTACTATAACGATGCACCTGGTTAAATGCTTCGCGAATGGCAATGCCACGTTTTTTAAGCTCAATTTGCACCAAGGGCAAGCCATTGACCAAAATAGTCACATCGTAGCGATTGGCTTGTGTGCCTTTTTGAGCAAACTGTTTAATGACCTGTACTTTGTTACGTGGGATGTTTTTTTTGTCCAGCAGGGCAATGTTCTGCAGGTGTCCATCATCAAAGGTGAAGTCATAGATGTGGTCATCATGAATCTTTCGAGCTTTGTCCGTGATGTTATCGCTAGGATTATCAAGATACTCCATCACAAAGCGCTGCCACTCAGCATCTGTAAACTGCACCTCATTTAAGGTCTGCAGCTGTACACGTACGTTAGCGAGCATCGTTTCAGGCGAGTTTAAACCAGGGACAAACTCATATCCCTGGTTTTGTAAGTCTTTGAGTAGTTCACGCTCTAGATCATCTTCAGTCTGATACCCCCCATCAGGCTGATCGCACTTGGTATATTTATTTAAAACGATAAAATTATTCGATTCAGCAATGGTTTTTGTTTGGTCAGTCATGAGCTACTACCTCAGGCTTAGGGAAGCTTAAAAGCAGGTCACGGTAATACTCATATTGCTGCTGACGTAGCTCTATTTCATGCGGGAGGCCTTCGGTCAGAGATGTGGTTAAGGCGTCGAATTTATCGAGAATAGAGACGATGCGCTCTTGTTCAACAATAGAAGGTACTGGAATCCCTATAGCATTTAGAATTGCTTGAGTTAGACTAGGTCTACCTGAGCCTGTATCTAATTTCATTAAATCAATAGTTTTCATATAATAATAAAAGAACTTCGGCAAGATTTGCTCAGTATCAATCTCAGTATAATAAATAGTGTCAACATTCCAGAAAGGAGTCTCAACGTAAAATATATTTGTAATAGATCCTTTTCTAGGGATTAGTACTGTAGGCTTATCATAAGCATACGTATCAACATAAGTCATAACACCACCTGAACCATAAACAGGTATGTCGCCGTTACCTAGATTTTTCCAATCCTTACCGTTTTTGATATTTACTACATCTCCCAATCTTTTGTACTGAATTTGATTATTATCAAACGTCAGCAACTGCTCACGATAGTACGCATACTGCTGCTGACGTGCTGTAAGTTCTGCTGTAAGTTCTGCTGTAAGTTCTGCTGTAAGTTCTGTAAATGTGTCTAAAATTCGGACGATTTCGGCTTGGATGTTGAGAGGTGGTATGGGTATTTGAAGTCTTTCAACTATAATAGAGTCTAGAGTAGGTATTCCTGCCAACCTTACTTTAGATCTTAATAAATGCTGATACCCTATCAGCACGTAATATAGATATTTATTATTTAATAGCTTTGAATGCTCTATACAAAAACAACCATCCGACGACCAAAATTCTGTCGAGCTATAACCGACGGTTCCAGCCGAAGCTCCAACATTTATAATCATTACTGTATCAGCAGGTCTATTGCTACTATTGTAGTAACCTAAAGGCTGTAAACCACCATGATATACCGGAAACTCTTCATTATCAGATAACTGGCTTTTTACTAACCTTTTTCCTCGTAAAACTTTAGTTAATGTGTTTAACTCCTTCCACTCAACTTCAACCCCATCAAGTAGCTTTTCCATATAACCTAACTGACTCATGCCTCAATCTCCGCAACGATTTTATCGATATCAGCACGCAGCTTATCAATCTTAGCGACTGTCGTTTCAAGTTCGCTATTTAAAGTTTTAATATCAATAACCTCACGCGTATCTTCTGCTTCTACGTAAGCACTTACCGATAAGTTATAGTCATTTTTAGCAATGGCGCTGTTATCAACGCTTGCAGACAAATAATCCGTATCCTCTTTAGTATCAAACAACGTCATGATCTGCTCGATATGCGCATCAGTCAGTACGTTAGTATTCGTCTCTGACTTAAACAGCTTACTGGCATCAATAAACTGCGTCTTACCCTCTGTTTTGTGCTTGGATAGCACTAAGATATTAACCGAGATACTGGTTCCAAAGAATAAGTTGGGTGCTAAGGAGATCACCGTCTCTACATAGTTATTATCTACCAAATACTGCCGAATCTTTTGTTCAGCACCGCCGCGATAGAATATCCCAGGGAAGCAGACAATAGCGGCGCGGCCCTTACTCGATAAATAGTTCAATGCATGCAGCACAAAAGCAAAGTCCGCCTTTGATTTAGGAGCCAATACACCCGCTGGCGCAAAACGCTCATCATTAATTAAGGTCGGATCATCACTACCAATCCACTTCACTGAATACGGCGGATTCGAGACAATCGCATCAAAGGGCCTATCCTCCCCAAAATGCGGATCTAGCAGTGTGTTACCCAGCTTGATATTAAACTTGTCGTAGTTCACGTTATGTAAAAACATATTCATACGCGCAAGGTTATAGGTAGTGTGGTTAATCTCTTGACCAAAAAACCCCTCTTCAATGATGTGATTATCAAAGTGCTTTTTAGCTTGCAGCAATAAAGAGCCAGAGCCTGCAGCTGGATCGTAGATTTTGTTAACTGCCTCTTGTTTGTGCATCGCAATTTGAGCAATCAGTTTAGACACGCTTTGAGGGGTGAAGAACTCACCGCCTGATTTACCCGCATTGGCTGCATAGTTTGAGATCAGATACTCATAAGCATCGCCAAATAGATCAATCTCACTGTCCTTAAACTGATGTAGTTTAAGGCCCGCCACCCCTTTAAGTACCGCAGCTAATCGAGTATTCTTATCGGCAACCGTATTACCTAATCGGTTACTGGTGGTATCAAAATCAGCAAACAGACCCTTAATATCAGGCTCAGACGGGTAGCCATTGGCGGAGCTTTCAATCTCTTTAAAAATAGCGGCCAAATCCGTATTTAAGTTCTCGTTTCTATGCGCATTGGCAGCCACACTAGCAAACAGCTGACTTGGGTATATGAAATAACCCTTGGTCTTAATCGCATCGTCTTTAATATCAGCAGTAATCACCTCATCAGAAAGAGCGGCATAATTAACGCTCTCATCCCCCGCCTCAATATAACTGGAGAAGTTTTCACTGATAAAGCGATAGAACAAAGTCCCCAACACATACTGTTTAAAATCCCACCCATCGACTGAACCACGAACCTCGTTTGCAATTTGCCAAATTTGTCGATGCAGTTCCGCACGTTGTTGGGTACTTGTCATGATGAAAAATCCTATAGGAATAATGATGGGGCTAAAAGCCCCTTATGTTTTGTGTAACTTAAATCGTTATTGAGTACGCTTTGATTAAGAGCAATATACCTTAGCACTGCTAACCGTTTTTGGTTCTATTATATGGTGCTGATATAGGAAACAGTGCTTGTTTTGCCATGGGCATTTTCTTTACAGCTTGCTTCTGCGTCTGTCTTAAGAAAACAAGCATCTGATGATACTAGTAAGGTGCACAGCGTTCGACGATATGTATAATTTTTTGAGTTTTTTATACATATCCTTTTTATAGGTATAGAAAAACGAATTTTTTATACCTATCGCTCAACCAATTTTTCCTCAATCATTTCAGTCAACAACTCAGTCACCGTTTTTCGGCTTTCAAGCGCGTACCGCTTGAGCGCAATGTGTTTATCTTCATCTAAATTAAAATTCACGCGTACCGTCTTTTTGGGACTGTCCGTCACATCCGATAAAGCCAATTGATCCTTAACGTTCTTACTAGGACGACCTGCTGATAAACTCATGACTTACTCCTCACCAAAAAATATTTGAATCTCACTGACCAATGCGGTTATCTCTTGTAACGCATTGCTACTAGGCGATTCGGTATCAAATACTGTCTTACCAAGGGCGGCACTATTAGGATAAGCAACTCGCTGCATCACTCTGGTCTCTAATACCGGAAGATTATAATCAAGCAGCGCGGTTGCAACCTCTTTACCAATATTGGTATTTTGAATGGCGCGTGAGACGACAAAGGCTGCCTTTAGTTGGCCATCCATCATCTCAATACGCTGCTGCACTAAATCAACCAAATCGCTGGTCGCCCAGATATCATAGGGGCTCGGCTGCACCGGAATCAATATAAAATCAGCCGCTTTTATAGCAGAAATAGCCAGACTAGTAGCTTGCGGCGATCCATCGATCACCACATAATCTTTATCAGAGACGTTTTTTAAATCTTTATCAAGTGTTGGTCTGTCGAGCCCGATCACTGGTACCGGATTGTCTTCATCAACTGCTCTCCAGTCACGCGCACTGCCCTGTTGGTCGCTATCTACCAGCAGCACACTATGACCTTTTAGCTGTAGTCCCCGTGCTAAATGCGTTGCAATGGTGGTCTTACCGCTGCCGCCCTTCTGATTCAATACCGCAATTACCTTCATAAATACAGATCCCTGTAGTATGTATTAAGTATATAAGTATATAAGTATATAAGTATATAAGTATACCCCACTCTCAACTTCGAAAGTGATTGAAAAAAGAAGAGCACCTCACTAATCTA
>NZ_JABASU010000042.1 GCF_016107555.1 Psychrobacter celer
TACTAACCAGTTTCCCCATAACTTGCTCTCTATATTATAGATATAATCTATCTATTATAGTAATAAATAGGTAGGTTTGTATATGTTTTATTTAACTGTTTGCAACCCTTTAGCGTCTTTAGTGTGCCATGACTAAAAATGCTAAAGGGCTTTTTTGTGAGTGGTCAATCAGTTACGCTGCCAGCGGATAGGTATCAATCGCCACGCACTGCTGATGCCGAAATATCAATAGTAGCTGCTGACTGGGTATGGCAAGCCAATGACCAAACGCGATACTATCTATCCCTTGGCCGGATAAAGTCTGAGCACAGCACTGACGGCTTTGCCCCACTAAGTTTTTGACAATAGACGGATGCATTGATAACTGTGGCATGCGGTCTCCACTCCTAAGATAAGTGATGAATGTGTATAACGTCATCGTAAGACAAGCGAGTAGAAATCCTGTGCAGTTCTGATGAAAAATCGATGAATTGGTATAACGGGTGTGTTTTAAGCCAGCGGTAAGGTAATGCGTACGCTGACACCAGCGTTTGGACTTTTGTCATGTCTAGCAAAGGCTTGCTCTGTGCCGATATTACTGATCTTCACATGACCGCCATGGTGTTCGATCACTTGCCTGACTAAGGTGAGGCCCAGACCCGTGCCTTTTTTAAGCGCTGTATTAGCCTGATCAGGCGCGGTCTGATTGGTTTGATCGGGTACTTGATAGGTTGAGGAAAGGGTCTGCAGGCTTTGATGCGAGAGACTAAAATAGCGATCAAACGCTTTAGAGAGGGCGTATTCGGGCAGTGGTTTGCCATCATTAAAGATATCAATGGTCACGGTTTTGTCGCTACTATCGTGAGAGTGGCTATACACAGTAAGGGTGACCTCAGTGTTGGCAAAATAAATGGCATTATCTAACACATTTTGTAGCGCTTGTACCAACCAAAACGGATCAGCAAAAACATGCGGATTTGTCAACGCATTGGCCCGTATTGGAGCCTCGGCGATGACCAAATCAGTCACGCATTTATCCTCACTATAAATATTGATAGGTGGTAGGTTTTGCTGTTGTAGTTTGGCGCTGTTATTTTTTGTGAGGGTCTGCAATACTGGCAGTAGCGCTGTCAGTTGCCGATTGAGCTTAAAGGTAGGTTGCTCGACCTTGGCCAGTAGTAATAAACGATCAATCAGCTGCTGCATTTTGATGCTTTGTTCAGCGACCGAGTGGTTTAACATCTGCCGATCTTCTGCATCTAGTTGCTCATCTTCTAATAGCTCACTACTAGCACGAATGGCGGTTAGCGGGCTTTTGAGCTCGTGAGTCAGGGTATGGACATAGTCGGTGACATAGGCGCGGTTTTCTAACCGATGTTTCATAGACTCGATCGTATCTGTCAAGCTGTTGAGCTCATGACCGAAATAAAAATAGGGTTTTTTGGTGTCTTCAGCTAAGGCATTGGTGTAGTGCGTGACCAAAGTAATGCTCTGTTTGAGCCACCATGCCACCAGTCCTGCGAGGATAAGAGCGGCAATGCTCATCAGCAGCGCGGTAATGAGCATGCGATTGCGGGTATTATCAAGATACGGCAGCACACTATCGACCGGTTTGCCAACACTGACGACACCGATCACGGCACCTCTGCTATCGATGATAGGCTGCGCTACATACATAATAGAGCTACCACGAGTGCTATCGATATCTGCCGTGCTCCTCGCGCCGTAGCGCCCCTGCAGCGTAAGGTACACATCATTCCAGCGGCTATAGTCCTGACCTTCGGCATTGAGCGGGGTAGGCAAAGAGTCATATATGACCACGCCATTCGCGTCTGTTACATAAACGCGAGAGTTGCTATTGTTTGAGGATTCTTGGGTAGGCTCGAGGGTAGAGTTCGCGCCTGAAGTGTGCTTGAGCGTCGCATCAAGGGTGGCTTGATAAGTATCATCGTACAATTGCCCTGATACCAATGGCAGCTGCAGCGTCGCAGCCAGCAGTTTACTGGTATCTAGCAACGTGTCTTCGATGACTTGTTGGGCGGTGGGTTTGACGTAGCCAAACAGCTGCGTGAAAGCGACCACACCGCAAATGCTTAGCACCAGTGCGACTGCAAGCCAAATCCGAAAAAATATGCTCAAATTTAGCAGGCGTTTCGGACTGCGGGTTTGTTGCGCGGTTCCAATGGGGTGCAGTTTGGCATACCAATTGCTCTGATTAGCAGGTGTTTTGTCAAGGTGACGATGACTCTTATCAGGAGCGTTCATGTCTTTAGCACTTTAGTAATATCATAAATTGAGTATAGCGGATGAGCTAAGCTGGGCATAAAGCATACCCCAAACCGCGATGCGTGTAGATAACATCGCGGCTAGGATTGACGATCGCCAGCTGCTTACGGATGGATTTGATATGACTGTCTATCGTCCGCGCGAGGCGATGATCAGGATAGTCGCTTACCGCATTTAGCAGCTGCTCACGGCTAAAGACTTGGTTGGGCGCTTGTAATAAGGTTAATAAAATCTTACGCTCGGTATTACTCAGCTCCAGTTTTGTATCTTGCCACATCAAAGAGTAATTGAGCGGCTGGTAATGCCAGATGCCAGATTGACACTCAAAGCTCAAGGCTTGCCCTGATAGATGGTGAGCAGGAGTGCTGCTAGATGAAAGGGCAGATACATGCTGATTGGCGTTCTCAGCCGCCTCAGTAACAGTCGCCGTGGCCGCTGATTGCTCAAAGAGCAGCTGCTCACGACGCCAAATGGCTTTTAGGCGTGCGACCAGCTCACGAGGACTAAAAGGCTTGGCGCAGTAGTCATCGCCGCCCATCTCTAGCCCCAAGATACGATCAACCTCATCGCTACGCGCGGTCAAAAAAACCACAGGGATATCTTTTAATCGGCCTATATCAGGTGTATGGCGTATCTGCTGGCAGAGACTGAGCCCATCACCATCGGGCAGCCCAACATCTAGAATAATAGCCGATAAATCTTGCGCCTCATTACTGTGTAGCATCGGCAATACACTACTGGCGTTATCGAGCCACGTCATCTGCCAGCCCTCACGTTTGCAAGTAACTTTGAGCGACATAGCAATCGCCGGATCGTCTTCTACCAGTAAAATATGAGTCATAAACGTAATATCTTTATTAAAGGGTGCCTGCTATATAGGGCACCGGTGATATGAGATTGAAAAATATAAATAAGGCGTCATACAGTAGTGAGCGCAGTGTTTGATATCAGTCGTACTTGCTCTGCAGCAATTTGTATCAGTTGTAGCAGAGTCTATAATTATCGTAGCACAAAAGCGTGACTGGATTTTGTCAGCCAGTGCAAAACACTGTGAAAAATTGATGAAAATAATAGGGATAAAGGCGATACAAACGCCATCTCAGTTCTATATTTGATGCATATTTTATGCTTTATAAAAGGAAACTAGCGATAATGAGTAAGTATCTAGACGTGGTCACCGCCGAGCACAATCCGGCACAAAAAAAGATAGATAGAGCGGTCATTTGGTTACATGGCTTAGGGGCCAGCGGTCATGATTTTGAGCCTGTGGTGCCGCAGCTCGGACTGGCTGCCGACATGGCAGTACGGTTTATCTTTCCGCATGCGCCCAAGCGTCCTGTCACGGTCAATGGGGGGATGGTGATGCCGGCTTGGTATGATATCTTGGAGATGAGTCTTGAGCGCAAAGTTGATGTGACACAAATTGAGACATCCTCGCAGCAGATTCGAGATTTGATTGCCCGTGAAATTGAGCGCGGCGTCAAACCTGAACATATCGTTATCGCTGGGTTTTCGCAGGGCGGGGCGGTTGCTTATCATGTGGCGCTCAGTCATCCAGAGCGCTTGGCGGGTCTGATGACGCTCTCTACCTACTTAGCAACCAATGACAATATTGAGTATAGTGCTGCCAATAGAGACCTACCGATTTTGATTGAGCATGGTACGCATGATCCAGTCGTACCTGTGATGCTAGGCGAGCAGGCGCAGCAGTTATTGACGAGCAAAGGCTACAACGTTGAATACCATACTTACCCGATGGCACATCAAGTCTGTATGCCGCAGATTCAAAATATCGGCAAATGGTTAAATAAGGTTTTAGCTTAACTTTTTCTTATAAATATTGCCTTATAAATAGTCTCTTAGCTATTGAAATGAGGTGAGTTGACCCTATATAGTAAGTAGAGTAATTAAGACAGATGGATAAGCTTTAAACGTAATAGCCAACCTGTAAATTAATGTAATAACTAACGGTTATAGGTTGAGTCAAAGCTGAAGTTAGTCTAAAATACTCAGTCTTATTGGGGATGTTCTGGCTTCGACGCTGGTGATGAAACTCAATGATGCATGTCGAGAGTGTATGTCCTCTCGTTAATCAAACATATATTGTTATAGTCGCAAACGACGAAACTTACGCTCTAGCAGCTTAAACCCTGCTTACTGCGCTGCCGATTACCTATAGTTGGTTAGCCCAGTTGAAGCGTCCGCATATAGGTTCGCCACAAGTGATTGTCTCAATCGCTTGGGTTCAAAAGTAGAGAATCGTCCAATCCATCCTGACTGTCGGATCGGTGCGGATTAAAACTAAAGACAGAAACTAAACATGTAGATTCATGAGCGTAATGCTGGCGGACGCGGGTTCAACTCCCGCCATCTCCACCAAACATTGATAAAGGGCTGACCGTCATAGACCGTCAGCCCTTTATTTTGGGCGTTTTTCAAGGATTGAGGGTTATATAGGTGTATGGCGTTCCATATAGAATGTTGGTATTATTGTTGGTATTAGAGTTTATACACCTATTCAATACCAACAAAGGATAGTCCAATGCCCTTAACTCATACCGTTATCAATAAGCTACAGCCAAGCGATAAGGCTATCGAGAGCAAACGACCTGACAAACACAGTGATGGTAACGGGCTGCAATTATGGGTGCGTTATACGGGCGTTAAGTCATGGATCAGCGCTTATCGCTGGCAAGGCAAACAGCAAACCCTCACTATTGGCACTTATCCAGTCATGAGCTTGCAAGATGCAAGGCAACGCAATATTGAGATAAAACGCTTAATAGCCGATGGTGTGAACCCAAAAGACCATAAGAAAGAGCAGCAAGCCAGTCAAAATGGTTTAAATGTTTTCGATAACATAGCCCAGTCATGGTATAGCGAGCGCAAGACCTACCTAGCAGAAAGCACCTTTTCCCGTAACTATTCCGCCTATATGCGCGATGTAAAGCCCTCTATTGGTCATAAGAGCATCAACGACATAACCGCGCCTGACATATTGGCTATTGGCAAAGCAGTAGAAGCACGGGGCGCTAATGAAATGGCAAGGCGTACCATTAGAGAGATAGGGCAGATATTTAAGCACGCTATCCGCAATGGACTAGCCACACATAACCCAGCCACCGACCTAGCCGAAGCCATCAAACCACATAGACCAACCAACCACCACCGCATTACTAGCCAGCAACTACCTAAGCTATTAAAAGACATTGACGCTTATGGGGGTGATCTATTGGTGAAACTAGGCTTATGGTTTTTATGCTATACGTTTGTACGTACCAATGAGATCCGCTTTATGGAGTGGCAAGATATAGATTTTAAGCGCGGCTTATGGACGATACCAGCTGACAAGATGAAAGCAGGGCGCTTGCATATTGTGCCATTAGCACCGCAAGCCATAGCAATATTAGAGCAGATCAAAGAGCTAGGTTTTTCGGATCAGTACGTTTTCTTTAATACCTCAACCCGCAAGCCATACAGTCAAAACGCATTTATTAATGCCTTATGGAATATGGGCTATAAAGGTGAGATGACAGGGCACGGCTTTAGAGGTTTAGCCAGTACCACGTTACATGAACAGGAATACATGCACGAAGCTATAGAGCTGCAATTGGCACACGATAGAGAGAACAAGATAAGTGCAGCTTATAACGGGGCGCAGCATTTACCATATAGAACCAAGATGATGAATGAGTGGGCAAACTTCATTGATGATGCTTATGCTGGCAAGCTGGATAACTTGATCCGTGCAGACTTTAAACAACACAAACAAAAGCTAGGCTAAGGCTTAGCACCAACTATGCAAGGCTAGGACTAATTACCCGAACGACAGCTATTCACACCCTTATGCTGTCACTGCCTTGCACCTACTTTGATTTAAGGGTGTAGGGGTGTGAGTGTGATTAAAGAATATTTAACTATAAAGCAATCATTAGATTATTTAGAAAAACTAACTGATTACAGATATGATTTAGATGACTTAAAAGAATTAAATATATTGGGAGAGCTTAATGTTTATTTTTATAAAAAATGTATGGTTTATAAAAAACAATATTTAACGGAAGATAACGAGGACTCAACCGAAATAGCTCGAAATATTATGATATTTGCAGGTATTTTTTCGCCATTATCTAAAGATATAATGCAATCGTTTGGTGATGACGGTTACAGTTTCAGCGGAGTAGTTAAAGTTGTTGATTTCATAAAAGATGACTTTGGCGTATTCACCCCACCTGATTACTGCATTGATGATTATTTTTATGTTTCTAGGGGCTGTATAGAATTGAGAAAACATTGAAAAAAATAAGCAACGCCTTACTCTACTGTTTACCGCAACAAAGAAATAAGGCGTCACTTATGGCTCGCACCAAGCTCAACGATGAACATTGGCACAAGCTATTTATTATATTGCGACAAATTAACGTATATAACAAGCCCAATCTAAGACGTACCGTTGAAGGCATGTTGTACCGCATACGAGTAGGCTGTCCATGGCGAGACTTACCTTCTTATTTTGGTCATTGGTCTAGCATATATCATCAATACCGTTACTGGCGTAAAACCGGTAAATGGCAAAAGCTCATGAAAATAATCACAGCAAACTATGATAGTGAATGGTTATTTATAGACGGTAGCGTGGTCAAAGCTCATCAGCATAGTTCAGGTGCAGCCAGTCATCTTGATGAGGCCATTGGTAAAAGCGTTGCAGGTAATAGCAGCAAACTGCACTTAGTGGTCGA
>NZ_JABASU010000043.1 GCF_016107555.1 Psychrobacter celer
TGGTTTACTAAAGCAGCTGAGCAAGGTCATGCTGATGCTCAAAATAATCTAGGGCTTATGTACAGAGCAGGCTTAGGTGTTTCACACAATGATTATGTGGCATTTGAATGGTTTACTAAAGCAGCTGAGCAAGGTCATGCTGATGCTCAAAATAATCTAGGGCTACTTTATCGTGATGGTAAAGGGACTCCTCAGATTGTGCATATAGTATTACATGACCATGACATAGAGGGGACAACCCTATCACCTCAGGATTATGAAGAACTATTTAGAGAGTTTGGGCTTGATACCCCTGAAAGCTTTGATTACTCGGACGTAGCAAAGGTACTTTTTGAGTTACATGGAATAGACCACGATAAGGCAGTTGACTGGTTTATCAAAGCAGTTGCTAGTGGTAGCGATGCAGCACAAATCAACTTAAAGAATATGTTTGATAGTTAAGACAACTATAGTGATACTGCGTAATTAGAGCTTGGTGAGTTTGATACAATCCCTTTCCAAATAAACTAATCGACAAGAAGATAGTAATAATGGCTAAACCATTCTTAAAATGGGCGGGCGGTAAGAGCCAGTTAATGCCTGAAATAATGCAGCGACTGCCTGATTATGTATGTAACGGCACGCCATATCAGTATATTGAGCCTTTCAGTGGTAGTGGTGCAGTTGCATTACACCTTTTAGATAGCCCTCATCCGCCTACCAAAGTCATCTTAAATGACATTAATAGCGACCTCATAAACCTTTATAGAGTGATTAAATCAAACCCTACCGAGCTACTAAGTTATCTAAAGGTTATTCAGAGTGAGTACGATAAGCTGGAAGACAAAGAAGCAAAGAAGCCGTATTACTACGATAAGCGAGAGAGCTTTAACAACAGAGATTGCAGCTCTATCGAACACGCAGGGCTATTCATTTTTTTAAATAGGGCTGGCTTTAACGGTCTATACCGTGTGAATAAAAATAACAGATTCAACGTGCCAATTGGGAGTTATAAAAAGCCGAACTTTGTGTTTGAAGACGTTATTCTCAACGCTTCGCGTCTGCTAGCTGACGTAGAGATATGCAATATTAGCTTTGAAGATGTTTTGAAGTTAGCTAAGGACGCCAACCAAGCGGATTTGCCCACGTTCTTTTATTTTGACCCACCCTACAAGCCATTGAATGAGTCATCAAGCTTTACCTCTTACGCTAAGGGGAGCTTTGATGATAACGATCAAGTAAAACTAAAGGAAGTTTGCGATTTACTAGATGAGCAAGGGCATCAATGGTTACTTAGTAATTCAGACACAACGAACCTTGATGCTAACAATACATTTTTCGATGATTTGTATGAAAATTATAAGATAGAACGCGTTAGAGCTAGCCGTAGCATTAATTCGAAAGGCGCTAAGCGTGGTCAAATTAACGAACTACTGATTAGGAACTATTAGAAAATGAATGAATTATACAAAGCGGAACACTTTACCAAGCTCGTTGAAACTCTAAGCCAGAGAGGTATCCTTCAATACGATTATTTTGTTAACTGGGCGAAAGTGTTAACTAAGATAGAGCCTATAGAAAAAGAACTGCATATTCTGAATGCTGCTGTAGGTAAAGAAGATATTGAAGGGGTGTTGTTAGGTATATTTAAAGAGTACCCAAAAACGGTCAAAGCTATTCCTGCATTGCTTGCTATACGTGAAAAATCCATCGATATACTTATAGATAAAACTAACTATATACATAGGAACTTTGATTTCAAACATAGAGAGTTTACAGATGATGACTTAAATAGTTTAGTTGATTTTGTGATGCAGTCTGGCCTTGGCAAGATGATGCAAGATAGAAATATAAGAAACCTACCTGATTATTGTACAGGGGTTGAGGTAGGGCTTGATTCAAACGGACGGAAAAATCGTGGCGGTACACAAATGGAGCAGCTAGTAGAATCCTTTGTTGCACTTTTCTGTCATGAAAATGACCTAGAGTATTTACCTCAAGGAAGCGTAAAAAGCATTAAAGCAGCATGGGGCGTGGACGTAAAAATAGGTAAGGCAGGCAAAAACATTGATTTTGTTATTTATAAGAAAAGTACAGGCACACTCTATTTCATAGAATGTAATTTTTATAATAGTAATGGTTCAAAACTTAAATCTACTGCCTCAGAATACACAAAAATGAGTGAGTTGTGGAAAGCTCAAGGTATAGAGTTTATATGGGTTACTGATGGTAAAGGCTGGCTCTCATCTATCAAGGCGCTTAGGGACTATTTCGATTATGGGAATTATTTACTAAATATTGATATGCTGCAAAATGGATATTTAGAAAAAATAGTACTCTAGAAAAAACGCTAATATTAAATATTTTCGTTATTAACTTTTTCGGTGTAGCTAAACTGACGTTTAAAAAGGCTTCTACAAGCATCTTGCATTAGGCGGTATGCAGACTTTTTAGGTACATCGAACATATTTGCGTATCCTTCTGCCGATAGCTCAATGCGCTTGCCTAATAAGTGCTCTAAATCAGTCGTATGAAGCAGCTCTTTAGCTGTTATTAGAGCAAGTAGCAGTAACCTATTTTCAGATAGGTTAAGGCTGTAACTAGCACTAATTAACGCACTCTCTTTTACTGGTAGATCTGTTACCGCCATAGAATAAAACTCCTAATTTATAATTCGATTGCTTGTAAAACAAAGAAAAACCTTACTATTCCAGCATATCTGCTAAAAATTCTAATAGTACAGGTAGATCAAATTCTCCTTCCGCAAAGCCATACTTCTCACACTCGTCAGGAATAATGACTGTTTGACCAGCAAACCTTGAGTCTTCACTAATAATACGTAACGTACTAACCAGCTCGTCTCGTACTACTGATGGTATTTGGGAGTCCAGCAACTCATTATCATCTTCTTCTACTGATAATTTGCTAATATTGATTGTCAAATTCTCTATTTTTATCATAGTTATAAGCCTTTAAAAAATATTTATAGATTAGGTTCGTTTCAGTTATCTAATACTCAAGATAATCTCTAATTGGACGCTTCTTAAACTGTGAAGCGTCTTTTTTAAGACGGTTGATCATCTCAAACTCCCACCCCTGCGCTGTTTGTCCAGCTGGGCTAGTTGGTGTTACTAAATGATTGTAGTCAGTAATGAAAGCAGGGTTTCGAACGATACGTCCTAACTGCTTATCGTTCAGCCCTTCAATCGTGAACATATCTGCTGTGTCTGTATCTCTAGCACCCTCTTTTTTATTAATATCTTTAGGTTTGTTTTTAGACAAGACTTTAAATTTAAAGCCAATAATGCGTTTACCACGTTTTTCTTGCTTATAACTAACTGTAAGGTCTGATGTTTCATTGATTTCTTTAACAGCAAGGTCTAATACTCGCTTTTTAAAGTTACTCATTAACTTATATTCATCCACACCCACACCTAACTGTTGTCTAAAACAATCAAGCTGTAATAACGGTGTTTTTTTAGCTGACTTCCATTGAACCAGTAGCTCATACAAACGTACTGAATACGTGCTGTGCATTTTTGCCGTTTGTTCAAGTAGATATTGAGTAAAAAAGTTTTCATAACCATCAATACGTGTGATCTCATTGACCACATCGTAAGTCAAAATGACTTCAATTGAAGCTTCTTCATCAAGATATTTCACTCGTTGAACCCAACGTGATTTAACAAGTTTGTCATCAGTATCAAGAAATGAAAACCTGCGGTCAAATAAGTTCTTCTCAGCACTGAGAATAGCTTCATGGGCAGTCTGACGCGCTACACCAAATGCTTTGGCATATCTTAACGCTGATATATTTAAAGGCTTATCAAGACTTAATCCATTACCAGTTTCTCTTGCATCAACGATAGCTAGTTGTAATATTCTAACTTCTGATAAAGATAGATTTTGTATTGCCATGTTCAAACGATTAGATTTAACTACTAAATCTGATTTTGATGAAATCACTTGATATATCCTTATATATATTTTATAAGTACAATATATATAAAAGTACTTATAAGTACAAGTTTTTATTTGTACTTATTTAGCAGGGAAACGTACTCATAAGAGCAGGGAAACGTACTCATAAGAGCAGGGAAACGTACTCATAAGAGCAGGGAAACGTACTCATAAGAGCACTGAACACGTTGGTATGAAAGGGCTGTGGAGGGCTTAAAAGCATTAAAAGCATTAAAAGCATTAAAAGCCTTTTTGGTTGTTGATAACTAAAAAAACAAACAGAAGAAAAGAGCTAAAAAGGCTATTGATAACTTATAAACTTAACATTAGCATTATTCCAACTATTTTTAGAAGAACTGGGTCACATCATCAGATGTACTAACATAAGCGAAAATTAATAATAAAGAGAGATACTATGAGCGATAAGACAGAACAAAACGACTTAGTGCAAGGTTGGATAGACAGATCAGCGTTGAACGCCATACAAATGAGCGAGGACGAGAACTACCGCCAGTTAGTAGCAGCAAGGGCAACC
Source organism: Psychrobacter celer (assembly GCF_016107555.1). Classification (GTDB taxonomy): domain Bacteria; phylum Pseudomonadota; class Gammaproteobacteria; order Pseudomonadales; family Moraxellaceae; genus Psychrobacter; species Psychrobacter celer. Next base: position 4,475 of record NZ_JABASU010000043.1, read on the forward strand.
AATTGGGGCAAGGACATAACAGCGAGGTCTGACCTACGGATAAAGCAATCACAAGCACCTCACTTGGAGATTGGTGAGTAAGTCAGAATTTATCTTTTCACTTCTTGTATATCAAAATGAGCTGTATTTTGGTTATTCGTCTTGGTCAGGCTTTGGACTAGAAAATAACGCAAGCACCTCTTCATCATCCATATCTTCAGAGATGCTTCTATACTCCTTACGATTATTTGCTTCCCTAATAGCTCTTAATTCACTCATTAAGCTTTTGGGCTTGTCTTTCTCAACAGAAGTTACACCAGCTTCAGGTTTTTCTTTTGTCTTTCCCACTTCTTCAGCACGCAAAAGGTTTTTGTTAGCGTGATAACTTTTTCGGATTGCTTCATAGGTGACGGTTATCTTAAATTTGTCTTCAATCATTTTTCTTACTTGGTGAAAAGTATGATTAGTAGTTTCATCATCGTATGTATCAACCAAAAAACGTATTGCTTGTTTAGTTAGCTTGGATTTAGCCATACGTTACCCCTTAAATTAGTTTAGATAAGACCATACAACCAAATACAACCAAATACAACCAAAACCAAGCAAAACCAAGCAAAAACAAGCAAAAACAAGCAAAAACAAGCAAAAACAAGCAAAAACAAGCAAAAACAAGCAAAAACAACTAAGGCTTGCTACTAAAACAACCAAATACAACCAAAACCAACTATAACCAAGCAAAAACAAGTAAAAACAAGTTAAAGGCAAAAAATCAGGGGAAAAAAGGGGTGAAGGTGCAGGGGTTAAGCAATATTTTTTGAGTGCAGGATAGGCGATTACCGACAAAATGACCCCATTTTTTCTATCGCAGGATAGGCTTACGCCGACAAAATTATATATTTTGGTATAAGTAATAATTTGCTGTACGACATTACTTGACGCCTGTCTTTTGAGGTTAGTTTCAATCCTAAAGCAATTGCTGTAAGTTTACATAAATACATTATTAAGAATTATGACTTAGGAAAAATGGTTTATGAATAAGAATGTAACTATAGAAGAAACGCTAATATTGGCTGAACAAGGCGATATGCAAGCTCAGTTTAATATGGGTTTGACACATTATAATGGTATAGAAAAAGGAGATGGTAAAGGATACACGTTAATTACACGTGGCTATGAAAAGGCAGTTGACTGGTTTACTAAAGCAGCTGAGCAAGGTCATGCTGATGCTCAAAATAATCTAGGGCTTATGTACAGAGCAGGCTTAGGTGTTTCACACAATGATTATGTGGCATTTGAATGGTTTACTAAAGCAGCTGAGCAAGGTCATGCTGATGCTCAAAATAATCTAGGGCT
>NZ_JABASU010000044.1 GCF_016107555.1 Psychrobacter celer
GAGCTGACGATGACCTACTCTCACATGGCCGGAGCCACACTACCATTGGCGCAACGATGTTTCACTTCTGAGTTCGGGAAGGGATCAGGTGGTGCCATCGTGCTATTGTCGTCAGCAAAGGGGGTTAGATATGAGTCTATGTTTGTTTTACTTAATGACTTAAGTATCACTTATCCTAACTGAATCAAGGATAACGGTGATATCGATATAATGCTTGATACAAACCACTTGGGTGTTGTATGGTCAAGCCAAACGAGCAATTAGTACAGGTTAGCTACACGCATCACTGCGCTTCCACACCCTGCCTATCAACGTCCTAGTCTTGAACGGCTCTTTAGGGAAATCTAATCTTGAGGTGGGCTTCCCGCTTAGATGCTTTCAGCGGTTATCCCATCCGAACGTAGCTACCGGGCAATGCCATTGGCATGACAACCCGAACACCAGCGGTTCGTCCACTCTGGTCCTCTCGTACTAGGAGCAGATCCTCTCAAATTTCCAACGCCCACGGTAGATAGGGACCGAACTGTCTCACGACGTTCTAAACCCAGCTCGCGTACCTCTTTAAATGGCGAACAGCCATACCCTTAGGACCTGCTTCAGCCCTAGGATGAGATGAGCCGACATCGAGGTGCCAAACACCGCCGTCGATATGAACTCTTGGGCGGTATCAGCCTGTTATCCCCAGAGTACCTTTTATCCGTTGAGCGATGGCCCTTCCATACAGAACCACCGGATCACTAAGACCTACTTTCGTACCTGCTCGACTTGTGGGTCTCGCAGTTAAGCGCGCTTTTGCCTTTATACTCTATGAACGATTTCCGACCGTTCTGAGCGCACCTTCGTACTCCTCCGTTACTCTTTAGGAGGAGACCGCCCCAGTCAAACTACCCACCATACATTGTCCTCGGTATTGTTATACCTGAGTTAGAACCCCAACATGACCAGGGTGGTATTTCAAGGATGGCTCCACCAAGACTGGCGTCTCGGTTTCAAAGCCTCCCACCTATCCTGCACAAGTCAGGTCAAAGTTCAATGTAAAGCTGTAGTAAAGGTTCACGGGGTCTTTCCGTCTAGCCGCGGGTACACAGCATCTTCACTGCGATTTCGATTTCACTGAGTCTCTGCTGGAGACAGCGCTGCCATCATTATGTCATTCGTGCAGGTCGGAACTTACCCGACAAGGAATTTCGCTACCTTAGGACCGTTATAGTTACGGCCGCCGTTTACTGGGGCTTCGATCAAGACCTTCGCATACGCTAAGCCCATCAATTAACCTTCCAGCACCGGGCAGACATCACACCCTATACGTCCACTTTCGTGTTTGCAGAGTGCTGTGTTTTTAATAAACAGTTGCAGCAGCCTGGTATCTGCGACTGCCAATAGCTTACGGAGCAAGTCCTTCACCATCAGCAGCGTACCTTCTCCCGAAGTTACGGTACCATTTTGCCTAGTTCCTTCAGCAGAGTTCTCTCAAGCGCCTTGGTATTCTCTACCTGATCACCTGTGTCGGTTTAGGGTACGATTCGTTTATGACTATCGCTTAGAAGCTTTTCCTGGAAGCATGGTATTTGCCACTTCGTCCTACAAGTAGGACTTGCTATCAGATCTCGGTATGAAATAGCCCGGATTTACCTAAGCTATAAACCTACATCCTTCCACTCAGACAACCATCGCTGAGCTGGCATAACCTTCTCCGTCCCTCCATCGCATCATAAACAAGTATCGGAATATTAACCGATTTCCCATCGACTACGCCTTTCGGCCTCGCCTTAGGGGTCGACTCACCCAGCCCCGATTAACGTTGGACTGGAACCCTTGATCTTCCGGCGTGCGAGCTTTTCACTCGCATTATCGTTACTCACGTCAGCATTCGCTCTTGTGATACCTCCAGCATGCTTTACAACACACCTTCACAGGCTTACACAACGCTCCCCTACCACTTGAAAACAAATTCAAATCCGCAGCTTCGGCTCCTAGTTTGAGCCCCGTTACATCTTCCGCGCGGGCCGACTCGACTAGTGAGCTATTACGCTTTCTTTAAAGGATGGCTGCTTCTAAGCCAACCTCCTAGCTGTCTATGCCTTCCCACCTCGTTTCCCACTTAACTAGGAATTTGGGGCCTTAGCTGGCGGTCTGGGTTGTTTCCCTCTCCACGATGGACGTTAGCACCCACCGTGTGTCTCCCGGATATCACTCATCGGTATTCGGAGTTTGCATCGGTTTGGTAAGTCGGTATGACCCCCTAGCCGAAACAGTGCTCTACCCCCAATGGTGTTCGTCCGAGGCGCTACCTAAATAGCTTTCGGGGAGAACCAGCTATCACCGAGTTTGATTAGCCTTTCACCCCTATCCACAAGTCATCCCCTGGCTTTTCAACGACAGTGGGTTCGGTCCTCCGGTGCCTGTTACGGCACTTTCAACCTGCTCATGGATAGATCACTCGGTTTCGGGTCTATACCCTGCAACTAGACGCCCTATTAAGACTCGGTTTCCCTACGGCTCCCCTAAACGGTTAACCTTGCTACAGAATATAAGTCGCTGACCCATTATACAAAAGGTACGCGGTCACCCAACAAGTGGGCTCCCACTGCTTGTACGCACACGGTTTCAGGTTCTATTTCACTCCCCTCACAGGGGTTCTTTTCGCCTTTCCCTCACGGTACTGGTTCACTATCGGTCAGTCAGGAGTATTTAGCCTTGGAGGATGGTCCCCCCATCTTCAAACAGGATTTCTCGTGCCCCGCTCTACTTAATATGTTAACGCTAATGTTTCGAATACAGGACTATCACCTACTATGGTCAGCTTTCCCACGCTGTTCTTCTACATTAGCATTAATCGGCTTCTCCCCGTTCGCTCGCCGCTACTAGGGGAATCTCAATTGATGTCTATTCCTAAGGGTACTGAGATGTTTCACTTCCCCTCGTTCGCTTCTTGTACAAGTACAAGATACTTACCTTATGGTAAGTGGGTTTCCCCATTCAGAAATCTCCGGATCACAGGATATTGCCGCCTCCCCGAAGCTTATCGCAGGCTGTCACGTCTTTCATCGCCTCTGACTGCCAAGGCATCCACCATGTGCGCTTAATTACTTGACCATACAACCCCAAAGGGTCTTTGTCAGCAATTATAACGATATCACCTATGTTTACGCTTGATTCAGTTCTCTTTACTTTGAAGACTAGCCCTTGGGATAACAAACAATGTCGTTAAAAGGCTAGTCTTCAGGTTAGCAATAACATGTGAAATGTTATTGCTAACCCAGACTCATATCTATGTTTTTAAATAGTCTCTATGCTTTCGTCAAGTCATAGATTTCCGTATAAAACAGAAAGAAGTAATCGTGTCTTTATTCAAAGATAAATCACTTGTTTCTATTTAATACCTATTGTATTTGTTTGCACTCTAAGCTACCGAGGTTTGTAGTGGTGGAGCCAAACGGAGTCGAACCGTTGACCTCCTGCGTGCAAGGCAGGCGCTCTACCAACTGAGCTATGGCCCCATGTATAATGGTGGGTCTAGGTGGACTTGAACCACCGACCCCCGCGTTATCAACACGGTGCTCTAACCAGCTGAGCTACAGACCCTAGTACGTCCTAAAACGTAAGCTTAAACTAAAGAACAACTTGTTGTGAATTCTTGCTGATCGAATGCCGTCTATAAGGAGGTGATCCAGCCGCAGGTTCCCCTACGGCTACCTTGTTACGACTTCACCCCAGTCATCAACCACACCGTGGTGATCGCCGTCCTAAAAGGTTCGGCTAACCACTTCTGGTGCAATCAACTCCCATGGTGTGACGGGCGGTGTGTACAAGGCCCGGGAACGTATTCACCGCGGCATTCTGATCCGCGATTACTAGCGATTCCTACTTCATGGAGTCGAGTTGCAGACTCCAATCTGGACTACGATAGGCTTTTTGAGATTCGCATCACATCGCTGTGTAGCTGCCCTCTGTACCTACCATTGTAGCACGTGTGTAGCCCTGGTCGTAAGGGCCATGATGACTTGACGTCGTCCCCGCCTTCCTCCAGTTTGTCACTGGCAGTATCCTTAGAGTTCCCGGCTTAACCCGCTGGTAACTAAGGACAAGGGTTGCGCTCGTTGCGGGACTTAACCCAACATCTCACGACACGAGCTGACGACAGCCATGCAGCACCTGTATCACAATTCCCGAAGGCACTCTCGTATCTCTACAAGATTCTGTGTATGTCAAGACCAGGTAAGGTTCTTCGCGTTGCATCGAATTAAACCACATGCTCCACCGCTTGTGCGGGCCCCCGTCAATTCATTTGAGTTTTAACCTTGCGGCCGTACTCCCCAGGCGGTCTACTTATTGCGTTAGCTGCGTCACTAAGTCCTCAAGGGACCCAACGACTAGTAGACATCGTTTACGGCGTGGACTACCAGGGTATCTAATCCTGTTTGCTACCCACGCTTTCGAGCCTCAGTGTCAGTATGATGCCAGGAAGCTGCCTTCGCCATCGGTATTCCTCCAGATCTCTACGCATTTCACCGCTACACCTGGAATTCTACTTCCCTCTCACCTACTCTAGCTTAACAGTATCAGATGCAGTTCCCAGGTTAAGCCCGGGGATTTCACATCTGACTTATCAAGCCACCTACGCTCGCTTTACGCCCAGTAATTCCGATTAACGCTTGCACCCTCTGTATTACCGCGGCTGCTGGCACAGAGTTAGCCGGTGCTTATTCTGCAGCTAATGTCATCGCTAACGGGTATTAACCGTTAGGTCTTCTTCACTGCTTAAAGTGCTTTACAACCAAAAGGCCTTCTTCACACACGCGGCATGGCTGGATCAGGGTTCCCCCCATTGTCCAATATTCCCCACTGCTGCCTCCCGTAGGAGTCCGGGCCGTGTCTCAGTCCCGGTGTGGCTGATCATCCTCTCAGACCAGCTACAGATCGTCGCCATGGTGGGCCTTTACCCCACCATCTAGCTAATCCGACTTAGGCTCATCTAATAGCGAGAGCAGTAAACTGCCCCCTTTCTCCCGTAGGTCGTATGCGGTATTAATTCGAGTTTCCCCGAGCTATCCCCCACTACTAGGTAGATTCCTAAGTGTTACTCACCCGTCCGCCGCTCGACGCCTGGGAGCAAGCTCCCATCGTTTCCGCTCGACTTGCATGTGTTAAGCCTGCCGCCAGCGTTCAATCTGAGCCATGATCAAACTCTTCAGTTTAATCTATCTGAAGCCTTTACCTATAAATAGGAAGATGACTTCTAATCTTGGCTCATTTATCTAGCAAATCGCTTAAAATTATGTTCGTAATGAATTAACTTTGAGTTTTTCTGCTGAGTAAATGATAATTTTTATAGTTAGAATTAACTCCTGAAAAGAAGTCAAAACCAACTTTATTTTTTAGCATTCTATATCAGCAAAAATCCACACAAGTTGTTCTTTAGTTGTGCTTTTAAATAGTGTCTCTTCACTGTCGTCCAGTTAAAGAGTTATATATCTAATAACTAAGCAATGTGCTTATCGTTATTAGCGAGCCGACTATCATATCATAACGATTTGGTTTGTCAAGCTTTTTTTATAATTTGTTTCTCAAGGTTCGCTGCGTT
>NZ_JABASU010000045.1 GCF_016107555.1 Psychrobacter celer
GCCTAAGCGATCTTCACTACCAGGTACTCGGTCTTCATCATAAATGGTACCAGTGGCACTGTCTGTGCCTATAGTGGCGTTCTGTGCATTGCTGATATCCAGCACTAAGTCTTCTGATTGTTCATAAACATCATCATCCGCCACCGTAATGGTGATGACTGGGGCTTTGGTACTACCCGCTGCAATCTTGACGCTTGCGCCATTGGTGAGGAAGTCTTGGATCTCAGCTTGGGTGCCTAATGTCACTACAATGCCGTCTGAATTAGTGTAACTTATAGAAGCAACGTCCGCCGCTTCGATAGTGCTATTTACTGTATTCAGCTTAACGTCAACAATAGTGTCAAAGTTACTCAGATTATCTTGCGAGACATCAAAGATAAGCAAGTTATCGACACCTTCAGTGGCAGTATCTTTAGTGGCAGTAATAGATACTACTGGCGTATCATCGCCTACTGATGGATCTGCAGGATCAACAGGTGTTTCACCATCTGTGGTGCCATCATCATAGATGGTGGTGTTGACGCTGTCATCAGGGCCAATCGTTGCCGTACCTGAAGTGATATCAGTAACGGTAACGGTAAAGTCCTCGGGTCCTTCAAATAGGTTGTCATCTACAATCGGTACGCTGATGTCAACCGTAGTTTGACCTGCTGGAATGGTGACTTCTTGGGTGACAGGTGCGGTATAGTCAGCGGAACCTTCGGTGCTGCCATCACTAATGGTGACTTCAATCACCGTATCTTCCGTACTTGGGTTGCTAATACTTACGGTATAAGTCGCTTCATTGGCACTGCCATCAGCAGCGGTTTCATTCAAGCTGGTCGTGCCTGTGATGCTTACTACGCCTGGATAATCAACGGTAATGGTCGCTTGATTGGACTTTAATCCAGCATTGTCAGAAACAACATATTCAATAGGTGTCGGATCATTGCTAAAACCTGGCTCTGGTGTAAAAGTGACTTTGCCAGTCGTAGGATCAACTATCCACTCACCTTCGCCAGGCACAGTGATGCTAGTGACTTCATCACCTGTGGTAGGATCGATCAGCTTGACACTGGTAGGGTCTAAGTCGTTTTCAGGATCAATATCATTTGCCACTACGTCGATAGTGACAGGCTGACCTGTTTCACCTTTTACGACATCGTCTTCAGCAACAGGCGCCTGATTAACAGGAGGAGTGACACCACCACTATCGTTTGAGCTGCTACTACTAGCAGCGACTATACCAACCAATCCAACGCCAGCAGCCGCTGGTATCCACCAAGGCACAACTGCAACATACTCTGTACCGCCGAGCGCATGACCTTCAACATCACCTATTTCCAGTTGAGTTACATAATCATAAACCTCACCTGTATCTGGAATATAATGGTAATATTCACCATCTTCAGCGATACCAACTAATGCACTGTCTGGGTTATCGTAAAAACCTTGTATAATAAGATCGCTTTCTTGACCTTCTTCTTCAAATGAAACATGTAAGTCATTTTTCAGACGCTTAGTAATGATATGGTTAGGCGCTCGACCGATAGCAGTATCATGAAACTCATAATTCACCTTATCCATAGCTTTAATAATGGTAGGCTTACCGTCCTTGGTCACGACTTGTACTTGATCTATGGTTTGAGTCGCATCATTTGTCTTCACAATAATCGTATTCATTTTTATCTCTTATATTCTTCAATCAAAATTTTAAAACTTTACAGTCTTATGTATTAGGATGTCTAAATCGCTAAAAACTCATGGCTTAGCTAGGTTTTCTTCGACCACAGCAACCACTCGGCGATTGAGCTGCCTACCTTCTACTGTGTCGTTGCTTGCTCTTGGCTGCGACTCGCCATAACCAATGGCAGTTAAACGATCTTCTGCGACTCCAAACTGCGAGATCAATACTTCTTTTACCGCATTAACACGACGTTGGGATAAAGCTTGGTTATAGCTATCTTTGCCTCGGCTATCAGTATGCCCCTCGATGGTTACTACCGTATTAGGGTACTGGGTCATAAATTCAGCCAACTCAGCTACTTTGGCATAATACTCTGGCCGTACGACCGCCTTATCCGTCTCAAATAATACCTCAAGATCAATCGTCACTTTTTCAGTTAGCACTGGTGTTTCTTTTTCTACTGTTAAAGGTGGTATCACAGTGGGCATAGCAGCGACAGGTGCTGGGCAATTCGGTACGACACGACTGATTTGATGAGACTGATAAGATTTATTTGCTAATAGCGGTGATGCACTGTCAGGCGTTATCTGCGTCAGTGTGCTCTCGCCTGTTCCGTCCATTTCGACATAAAAAAAGTACGTTTGACCACCTTGTAACTGATAATCTTGCTTATCTGCCAATAAGTTATTATTTTTAAAACCAGTCGCCTGAGCACTCAACTGATTACTTCCAACACAAGAGTCCACCACCGTGTAGTTGTTCGCATGCAAACTGACGTGAAATCTGTTGTTGATGGAGATATTGGTACTTGTTTGCTCAGAATGATTATCGTTCTTCCGTATAAATACTAATCGAGTCTTATCAGACGCCACTTCTTGCTTGAGCACCTCTTTGAAGTCAATACTTTTTTTATTGTTCCACATAACGCCATCAACATGCTGGGTATAGCCTTCACTATCAGCACCACCAATGACAGCACAAGAAGGCATACCAAGCAATGTTATTGGTAAAATAATAGCAACTATATTCTTTCTAAGTATCTTGTTCATAGTATTAACCAGACTTCCATTTTTTTGATAGGTAATATTTTTAAATTAACAAGCAGATGGATTTATATGTTGTTTTTCAACGACCCTGATAGCTATATAGTTAGCTGAATGTAAAAATGTTATGGATTTAAACGCGCTACTGGTATAAATTTTACTTGCGTGCTGCGTGCCCAGAGGCTGCGCAAAATTCATCCCAATAGCGCTATGACATTTTTAGAGTGTATCGACTATAGTTCTATTTGCATATATACAGTAGATTTTATGTATAACAAACGTTAGTAGTATATATAAGAATAAAATCCTTCATACTCTATATATAGAATTTAATCCATAAACACACATAAAGAAAACGATATTGACCCGAAATGCAACATACGCCCACTCCAATCCAAAGTCGTATATTCTATGCCACGTGCTGCTAGTACTCATTTCAAATAGTATTTGTCTGCGTCGGCACAACACATAAAGAACATGGATGTTAGTAGGACTTGGTCTTATTTTAAAATAGATTAACGATAACTCATTAAAAAATCAGTCTTATGAGGAATACTCATGCAAAAAGAAATTTCTTTTAATTCGCTCTCTGCACACGACAAAAAAACAAAAAAGTCTGTTAAAGCAAAGGCATAATAGTAATTTTTAAGACGAATCAGACCATGCCAAACTTTAACAGACTTAGTAAAACTTTAACCCAAAACCTGAGCATGAACAAGGCAAGAATCAATTGTTTGAGCCTAATGATAATAGCCCTGATTACTGCTCAAAGCAGTAATCTTAAAAAAAATAGCAAGACACCTCCCTAAGGGTGGCAAGACCGACAGTCACTATCGCAGACTACAGCGATTTTTTGCCGAAGCGAGGATAGACTACGATCAACTGGCTTTAATGATATATCGACTATTTGGGCTAGGCAAAGTCACCTTAACCATTGACCGCACCAACTGGAAATGGGGTAAAAGTAACCTCAACATCTTTATGCTAGGGGTGGTATATAAAGGGATAGCCATCCCCTTATACTGGCAAATGCTAGATAAGCGAGGTAATACAAACCATCTTGAACGCTGTGAACTTATTGAGCGGTTTATCAAACAATTTGGCAAAGATAACCTTGAGATGATAGTAGCAGACAGAGAGTTTGTTGGCGAAAAATGGTTTAACTGGCTCACCAATAATCACATACCCTTTGCCATACGGATTAAGAAGAACAGTAAAGTTAAGAATCATCATGGCAAGTTGGTACAGATTAAAGAGTTATTGCGCCATGTTAGCCATCAAGAAACATATCGACATGGGCGAATACTGACTGTCGATGGTTGTTTGGTTCGAGTATTTGCCAAGCGTGATAAAGACTATGGTTTAGTGATTGTCGCAACCCATCAACTAGAAACAGTGGATGCGATGACAAGCTATGCTAAGCGTTGGGAAATTGAGACTTTATTTGCTTGTCTAAAGGGGCGTGGCTTTAATCTTGAAGATACCCACTTAACCCATCTTGATCGGGTCAGTAAATTAGTCGCAGTGAACGCCTTAGCATTTTGTTGGGCTTATCATGTCGGTATTTAACCCCAGTTCGGGATAAGGGCTCAAAAAAAAGATAAAAAAAGAAGCCCAAAATTGCTAAAGTAAGTTTACCAAGACCACTTAAGCAAAAAGGACTTCTTACATGGAC
>NZ_JABASU010000046.1 GCF_016107555.1 Psychrobacter celer
CAAGACGCAGATTTTGGCATCTTTTTGCCAAAATTCTGTCTTTACAGTGTGATTATGGGCGTTAAAAAACTGGCTAAATGGGGTGTGTGGGTGATGACTATAATCCCAAAAATAAGGGTGATTTTGGGGGTTTTTCCTTCTATTTATACTATAGGGATAACTCACGGATTGAAATCAGGCGTTGAAATGCTGCTTAGGCTATACAGTACAAGGGTTTGATGTTGTTTATATGCTATAAATTAATATAGTAAGATTTTATTGACAGGCAAAAAAAAACCTTGCATAGTGATGAGTATCTGACATTCATTCACAAAAACAAGGTTTGTACGTACATAATGCCAAATCCCAGCATCCTCGTCAATACGAAGGGTGATTATATTGGTACTGACACCAATGTATTTTATCCTATTCGAACCCTTATCTTTCCTAACGTTCCTTATACTGACACTAAGTATAAACCTGCTTACCTGACATGGTATGAAAGCAAAAAAAGAAGTTCTCCTAAATTAATCGTTCCGATCACTAACGTTTTTGAACATTTATATCAAATACCGCCCTTAGATGGCACAGAATTGCCACTCAGCGAGGTTTCAAAAAAAGATAGTATATGGGACGCCCAACGCCATAGAACGGAGCAGGTGGGCGATATATACGGTTACGAACCTGAATTTGAGCGTTACCATGAACGTATGACAGATTGCAGTACATTTTTGGCTTATGGCTTTAATGATGATGGTTTAAAGCTGAAAAATGCCAATTTTTGTCGCGTACGTCATTGTCCAGTTTGCCAGTGGCGACGCTCGTTGCTATGGAAATCTAACATGTATGTTGCTTATGAAGAAATCAAAGATAAGTATCCTAAAGGGCGATGGCTGTTTCTAACGCTTACTATCAAGAATCCGCCTATTGGTGACTTGCGTGAAACGTTGAAGCATATGAATAAGGCTTGGGATAGGCTTGTTAAACGCAAAGCATTTTACAGTGTTGTCGATGGTTGGATCAGAACAACAGAAGTCACACGACCAAAGCAAAAGAAAAAGAAAAAATCCGATCCTGATGTTATATGTCCAATTTTTGGCAATACCCATGCACACCCACATTTTCACGTAATGCTTTTTGTTAAGCCCTCTTATTTTTCTACGGGCTATATGTCACAACAAAAATGGTCTGAACTGTGGTGTGACGTTCTGCGCGTTGATTATCAGCCAATTGTTGATATAAGGTCAATCAGAGCAAAAAAAGGTGAAACAAAAGAAGATGCAATAAAAAATGCAGTAATGGAAACGCTAAAATATTCCGTTAAACCCGATGACATGGTAGGTGACGGCAGCAAAAAAGCTAATGAATGGTTTTATGAATTAACGCGGCAGACGTTTAAATTAAGATTTGTTGCCAGTGGTGGGGTTCTTAAAAATGCCCTCAAACGTGATGATGATATTACCAATGATGATTTAGTTAATACTGGTAAGGATGAGGAAGAAAGTGAAACTGACGATCGCCGTTTGGTATTTACTTATGCGAAAATTAAGCATCGCTACTTGTATAATCCAAAATACAATCAGTAATTTTTTTGGGGGTTTGGGGTGCCCCCAACGTGGTTAGATAAATGATAAAAATGTACCGTAGGGGAGTTTTTGTTATTTCTCGTAACTGCGCTCTTAGTCAGAGGGACAAAAAGCAAAAGCGTAAGATACTATGATCAGATAAATTTTGGGTGGTGATATGTCAATCTATCGGCTTGAAAAAAAATCAATATCGCGGGGTAATGGTAGCAATCTTTGTGCTGCCGTTGCTTATCGTGGTGGACTAGAAGTTACTGATACAAACGAAAAAAACGAAAATGCAAAAACGCATGATTATCGAAATAAATCTGATGTTGCCCACGTTGAAGTAGTTGCTGGCGCTGATCTCATGATTGACGCGATTGATGCAGGCGCTTCGTTTGACGTTGCTTCTATCGCCCAGCTCGTTGAAAACACTGAAACGACAAAACGTGGCGCTATGAAAAAAAACGCAAAGCTAGCTAGTGAGTTTGTTTTGGCTGGCTCACATGAATTGTCATTGGCTGAGAATGTGGCGATGTTTAGCGAATTTGCTGAGAAAATAGCAGCCGACCAAGATACGATTGCAATGGTTTTTGTGCATGATCCCAAACTTAAGAAATCATCTAAAGATAATAGTGATGACCGTAATATTCATGCTCATATTGTCATGCTTAGCAGACGCGCAAAAATTGAAAATGGCGAATTGGTCTTAGGTGACAAGATTGATCTCGATCTGTCCGATACTGAGCGGCTCAAACGTGGTCTATCTACTGGGGCTGACGCTTTATCCGAAATTCGTAGTGACTGGGCTGATATTCAAAATAAAGCTTTAAAACGGCATGATATAGCCCCTGTCACACATAAAAGCTACAAAGATTTGGGTTTACCGCTTAAACCGACAAAACACCTAGGACGGTACGAAGCTGCATTAGTTCGAGAAGGAAAATACTCAAAAATTGGGGAATATAATGACAAAATCGAAGAAGAAAATAGGGCACACATTATCAGCACAGCAGATCAATACGATGCTGCTACAAGTGCAGCAATTGACAGTAGCGAACACGCAATTACAGAATACAGTGAACAATCAGAACGTAGAACTAGACAAATTAAGACAGCAGCTTCAAGAGTTGAATCGATCCAGCAACACGTTGATAATCGAGAAGCAAGAATTGATTGGGCAGATTCAAAGCATCAATCAGAAACAGAGCGAATCGAGCAAACAACACAGCGAATTGATGACACAAAACAAAGAATTGATGACACAAAACAAAGCGTTATCGGGAGTGAACGAGCGCTTGAACGATCAGGTCAAGCAATTAACGAATACACTAAATTTATCAATGGACAGCATGAAATCATAGAACAACAGAAAGCAGAAATAGACGCAAAACGTCAAGAACAGGTACAAGCGCAACAAAGAGCAAAACATAAAGCACAAGCAGAGGCGGAGCAGAAAATCTTAGGTCGGACGGCTTTTCATTTAGTTAATGTTAGAGCTTATGTATTGGCTAAAGATAAGCAAACTGGCAGGTTTGATAAAAGACTAGAAGGTGATGTTCCTATTGGCTCATTACTGCATAAAGCTATCAATGCTTTTAAGTCTGGTACTCATCATGTCGATGTCTTTGATAAGAATGCTGCTACGGGTTATACAGATATAAACTGGCACTTGAAAGGCAATAGAACTGCGCAACGTATTGAGGATTTTATTTTTGAAAATATTTCCGACAGAGATATAGCGCTCGACTACAATAATTTAGCTATCAAGGATTTTTTGCATAAGCATAAAATAGAATATGACATTGATGATCTGATTAAACTGAATGAGATGCACCCACCTAGCCCCGAAGAAGTTAAGCAGTCTGAGCCTAAACCTCACCCCCGACTCCAAGAACAGCATCATCAGCGAGAAAGACAGTATGACAGCCCTAGTCCTTTTAGCTGAAAACATTCCAACCCATCGCACCCCATAGCCACCGAGAAACGACCAGTAATCACACTGTCAAGACGCAGATTTTGGCATCTTTTTGCCAAAATTCTGTCTTTACAGTGTGATTA
>NZ_JABASU010000047.1 GCF_016107555.1 Psychrobacter celer
GTCCATGTAAGAAGTCCTTTTTGCTTAAGTGGTCTTGGTAAACTTACTTTAGCAACTTCGGACTTCTTTTTTTATCTTTTTTTTGAGCCCTTATCCCGAACTGGGGTTGTGGTATGTTTTATTAGTATCCGCTAACCTCTGTCGGTAAACCTCTTAAACACACTGACAATTTAATAAATGGTCACTTTAAAATAAACTTATACCTTATCACGCTGATGTGGTGAATGAAAATCAATCGCAGGCCCGACAGGGACGATACGTGTTGGATTGATATTGGTATGACTGCCATAATAGTGCTGCTTGATATGTGTCATATTGACCGTCTCTGCAACGCCTGGCACTTGATACAACTCCCGTAGATAGCCCCATAGATTGGGATAATCAACAATACGGCGTATGTTGCATTTAAAATGACCAAAATACACACTATCAAAACGCACAAGCGTGGTAAATAAGCGCCAATCTGCTTCTGTGATCGTCTGGCCGACCAAGTAGCGCTGCTGGGACAAGCGCGCCTCGAGCATGTCTAACGCCTCAAATAGCACCGTCACTGCCTCTTCATAAGCAGCTTGCGTGGTAGCAAACCCTGCCTTATAGACGCCATTGTTTACCGCTGTATAGACCCTATCGTTGATCTCATCGATTTCGGCCAACTTCTCTGCTGGCAAAAAGTTACCAGCACGCGCGCCAACCTCATCAAAGGCGGTGTTAAACATACGGATAATCTCTGATGACTCATTGCTGACGATGGTGTTGGTTTTTTTATCCCACAAGATAGGCACCGTGACGCGCCCTGTATAATCAGGCTTCGCCGCAACGTATATCTCATAAGCATAATCGGCATCGTGTAGCGGATCAGCAATCACGCCCTCACCCGCGGCAAACGTCCAGCCATTATCACCCATAAACGGATGCACGACCGACAACGACACCATATCATCCAAGCCCTTGAGCTTACGATAAATGGTGGTGCGATGCGCCCAAGGGCAAGCCAGCGATACATACAGATGATAACGGTTTGGCTCGGCTTTAAAACCGCCCACCCCTGATGGGCCTGCGCTACCGTCTGCGGTCACCCAGTTTCTAAAGCCTGCGTCCTCACGCTGAAAACGCCCCCCACTGGATTTTGTGTCATACCACTGATCTTGCCACTTTCCCTCGACTAATAACCCCATAATCTATCCCACTCTACGTTAATATCATCATAGCCTTGTCACCGTCATCATTGAGTCCTGACATCAAACAAAACAGTTTGTACAACAACCTCTGATCAAAACCACTGCTCTTTTGTGAAAACCACTGAGCCTTTATGAAAATCATAGTAACATCAATGCCGGTGATATCTCTATGCAGCTTTATTATTAATGCTTATCACCCACAAAACACCAACCAAACGCATCAGATAAATCGCTGGTAGTCGCCAAACTGTAGAGAAAAGGCCATAAAAAGCTTCAATATCGAAGGAATTATAAGTATTTTCATAATAATTCAATTTTTTTATAAAAAAGGCTTGCAAAGTCTTAAAAACTTGCTAAAATGCTCAACCTAAATAGGCGTATAGCTCAGTTGGTTAGAGCGCTACCTTGACATGGTAGAGGTCGCTAGTTCGAATCTAGTTACGCCTACCAGATTCGAAAAGCCCCAATCTTTAAGATTGGGGCTTTTTTTATGCTTGAGATATAAGGGCTGTAGCGGAATAGAAAGGTTAATATTAATTAGACTTTAGACCTTTCTACATTTAAACAATTAGCACTGAAAAATCTGTGTGATTGCCGTTAGTTCGTCTAAGAATATACCAAGTCGGCTCTAAATAAAAAAATAGCGCCCAAAATAGACGCTATTTTTTTATTATGCTGAACAATGATTTTCAACGATGGTATAGATAGAGTTCATAGGAACAATAGTTCTTTGCCATCATATATCTCGAATACCGTTTGCTATTTTAATCATGAGCGGCTTGCCACGCACCCATTGAACCTAGGTAGATATCAATATGCTCAAAACCACGACTGGCAAGCCATCCTGCCGCTATCGTCGCTCGTGCACCGCTGGCACACATCAACGTATAGTGACGATTCTGATCAAGCTCATGCCAACGCTCGTTGAGATGTCCGACATAGATGTGATTTGACCCTTCAATTGCATTGGCATTTCGTTCATCAATATCGCGTACATCAAGCAATGTCCAATTCTCAGCTTCGGTTAAACGGTCTTCAACTTCAGACGTATTGATCATAGGTGTTTGTTGCATCTGCTCACTCTTAGCAGCAGCAGGAACGACACCGACATAGCCACCCACCACATTGTCGAGGGCAATTCGTACCAGATGCGCCATCGCAGTGGCAAGCTGCTCTTCATCAGACGCAATTAATGCCAAACTTTGTCCTTCTTCAATAAACCACCCAGCAAATGCAGGAAGCATAT
>NZ_JABASU010000048.1 GCF_016107555.1 Psychrobacter celer
GTCTTCATCATAAATGGTACCAGTGTCAGATGCTTGACCAATCTCAACAATGCCATTACCTGCAGAGACAGGGTTGCTAATCTCAAGCACCATGTCTTCTGATTTCTCATAGATAGCGTCGTCTGCAACAATCACTGTAATCACAGGTGCTTTATCTTGACCGGCTGGAATAGTAACCGTATCACCGTTCTTCAGGAAGTAAGCAATATCAACAGGATCCGTTAAGGTCACTGGTGTGCCATCAGCTTTAGTATAGCTAATAGCATAAATGTCTTGCGGCTCGATATTACTATCTGTTTGATTTAGTTTTACAAGTACTGTGGTGTCTGAGTCACTCTTTGTTTGCTGTGATACAGTGAAAGTCAAGGTGTTGTCTACACCCTCAATCGCTGTCTCTTTCGTCGCTTCAATATCAACAACAGACTTATCTCCATCAACAATGGTCATGTCTGCTGTGTCAGCGTTAGCATCAACCTCAATGGCTTCAAAGCCGCCACCTTGCGGGTTTGAGATAGTGATATCCACAATCTCATCACCCTCTGATAGCTGATCTTGAATCGTTACTAAATCAAGAGGCGCTGAGCTTGAACCCGCTGGAATAATCACTGTAGTACTACCAGTGAAGTCATCACCGTTTTCAGCAACGCCACTATAAGTCACTTCTACAGTGATATCGGTAATCGCATTAATCAAATTGCCATTAGCGTCGCGCAATTCAACTAGGAAGCTACCAGTGTCGCCTTCGTTAACAGTGTCAACATTGTCTACGATAGAAACAGTCACACCCTCTACCGGATTCATAGGATCTGTACCATCTTCGTCGTTGATGGTGCCTGTGCCAGTCTTACCGTCAACAGTTACTGTGGTAGTCTCACCATCATCAGCAATGTTGTCATCAATCGTCGGATAGCTAACCGTAAATTCAGTAACACCCGCTGGTACGGTAATAGTGCCTGTTGTAGCATCATAAGTAACGCCTTCACTAAAGACTGGCGCATTAGTGTAGTCATCGCCTTCAGTCGCTGTACCTTCAGTAATGCTAAAGTCATACGTCTCAGCTTTATCACTTGGTGTTGAGATGGTGATGGTATGAACTAAGTTTCCACCTTCAACAGCCACCGCATCGCCCACAGTAATCTCAGCTGTGTCCATATCAATAATGGTCATGTCTGCTGTATCAGCGTTAGCATCAACCTCAATGGCTTCAAAGCCGCCACCTTGCGGGTTTGAGATAGTGATACCCACAATCTCATCGCCTTCAACTAGGTTGTCTGCAAGGGTCTGCAAGTCAAGATTAAAGCTGCTTGAACCTGCTGGGATTGTCACTGTCGTGCTGCCGGTGAAGTCATCACCGTTTGCAGCAACGCCGCTGTAAGTCACTTCTACGGTGATATCAGTAATCGCGTTAATCAAATCGCCATTAGCGTCACGTAGTTCAACTGGGAAGCTGCCAGTGTCGCCTTCGTTGACCGTGTCAATCTTATCTACGATAGATACCGTGACGCTATCTAGTGGATTTAGAGGGTCTGTGCCATCTTCATCATTAATAGTACCTGATTGAGCATTATCACCAATGCTTGCACCATTATCATTACGGGCATCACTAATGATTAGACCAAGCGTCTCTTCGCCCTCTAAGATGTTGTCATCTGCAATTTCAAAGACAACTGGCACCTCTTTACTACCTGCAGCAATGACGATATCTACGCCGCTGGTTAAGAAACTTTCAATAGCAGATGGGTCTGTTAGGGTCACCTCACCTGTTGCATCTGTATAAGTGATGCTTGCAATATCACTTGCCGTGATGCCGGCGCTGCCAACCTTGTCTAGTTGTACTTTAACCGTGGTGTCTTTATCGCTCTTGAACGCTTGAGTAACTGCAAATTCAAGCGTGTCACTGTTGTCTGTGGTCTCAATCGCCTCAGCTTTCGTAACACCCAGATTAACAACCACTGCAACTGCGTTAACTGTGATATCAAGCTTAGAGCTATCTAATACTTCATTGGTGTCTTTGTTGATGACGTCATAGCTAATCGCTGGAACGTCACCTGTAAAGTCGCCATCTGGCGTGAAGGTGTAGCTGCCATCAGCGTTCACTGTTAGAGAGCCTACCGGATTGCCATCAGCGTCAACGATATCTACCTGTGTGCCAACAGTAATATTATCAGGGGTGCCATCACCATTAATGTCTACTTGAACATTATTAACGTTCAACGTGATGTCAGCATCTGTCTCAGAGGCGTTGCCTAATAGATTGCCGTCAACTGGCTGACCTTGATCGGTGCTCTGCGCTTCATCACCATCATTAAAGTCGCCTAAGCGATCTTCACTACCAGGTACTCGGTCTTCATCATAAATGGTACCAGTG
>NZ_JABASU010000049.1 GCF_016107555.1 Psychrobacter celer
GGCTTGACCGTCTTGCAGAAGGAATCCCCTCACTTTAGGGAGGGGAGGAAGTCAAGGTCGATAGATAAGCGCTGTGATGCTGGCTGTCGCCGTCATAGCTTGGGCGGTGGCTGTTTATTCAAATGCTTTAAGCGTTTGTTCGTACTTGGCAATTTGCTCATCATAACCCTTGATGGTCTCGTTAAACTTGGCCATGAGTGCTTCAAACTCTTGTTGTTGATTGAGCTTCATTTGCTGCATATCGATAACTTGCTGCGCCTCTATCTGTTCCCAAACCTGATGCTGAATTATAAGACGTGCCAGCGCTGGACTTTTGGCACTGAGCCTACCTGCAATCTCAGCATGCTCAAACAGCTGCGGCACCAAAGTCGCTATGTTTATCAAGGTATCTACCTCGTCAGCGCTCAGCGGCGTGATCACTGGCTGATAAAGTGCCGCCGTTGCCTGCTGATAGCTGTCGATGATCTCATCTTCTGTTTGCATGACAGGCTTGCGCGGTTCGAGGCTAATACGTTTGAGAACGGTCAAATCGCGCTCGCCCACTTCTGTGCTGGTATTGATGTCTGCTGCTGCCTCATCGCCACTTTCCCTATTTTGAGCCGTCGCGGCGTCACCGCTATTTGTCGTGTTATCGCCTGCTGTATCCGCACTATTTAACAACAAATCTTCTGCACTTTGGGTCGAGTCTGCCGCTTGCAGCGACTCATACTCGGCCTGTAGCCGGCGCTGAAGCCTTTGCATTTGCGTCACATAAATTGGCTCAAACTGCTCAATACGCGCCGCCGCCGACTCACTTTGCGGTACAGGCTTGCTGTCTTCGCTAGCTACTTGCTCAGTCGCTTGGCTATCATCGACGACAGGCGCGGTCTCGGTCTGCTGCTGACAGCCGCCGAGTAGCAATGCACCACTCAACGTCGCAGCCAGTACAGTCATGGCAACATACTTACTATTAGGTGATGGTGTTTTATTCATATGACTATCATGAGCGGTATCATGACTCTTGGCTTTATCTGGTAAAAATTTATACATCAGAGTACATATCCTTTGTTGACGCAAAATAATGAGTTGACGCAAAATAATAAAAGGTAGGCGTATCACCGCCATCCGTTGCTGAGTGATACTGTGCTAGCGTCTGGGTCATAAACCTCTCATAACACTATTTAGCATAGTGGTTATTGATGTCAATAAGAAGCGTCAATTGTGAACGGAGTGTCGAGCTGGCGACGTTGACAGTGGATGTGTGACAACAGTAGACTTGTGGCATTAAACGTGTGACCTCAGACTCAAGAAGCGGTCGTCAAAAACGGTATACAGCGCTCAAAATCGCGGCAGTCCTGACCACGCTGGCGACGGACAAAATAGTCTTGTACCATACGCGCCTGCTGCTCGATACCATATTTAAAAAAGGGCTTGCCTACTGTAAATACATAGTCATAACGCCGATCGACCAACGCCCCGCGTACTACCTTGAGACCCTGCTGTAGCTGCCAAACGTGCGTTAGCTCATGTATTAGCCAGCTTTGCTTACTTAAGGAGGACTGGCTAAAGTCTGTGATCCAGTCTGCTGGATGAAAGTAAATATGACCATTGGGGCTGACAGCGTAATGTCTAAGCACCCACCACGCTGTTTTTAATTGCACATCCTCCAGCCTAATACTGTCGCCAAATACCGAGCGTGCCAGCGCAACCTCACCTGCACTCAAATGGCGCGACCGCCTCTTTGGGCGCTGATGACTTGATAAACGCCGCGCTTGGCTCAATAACTGCTGTATGGTCTCACGTATCATAAACAATCAATGCCGTCATGTAGGTGCATAATATAAGTGCCCAGATAAACACCTAGGAAGTACAAGTGCTGCTATAACTGGTGCTGTCTTATCTGTTTAATAAGGCTTTTGATATAAAAATAAAAGTCGCGAAGACAGAAGTTATACATTAGGGTTGCAAACAGTTAAATAAAACATATACAAACCTACCTATTTATTACTATTATAGATAGATTATATCTATAATATAGAGAGCAAGTTATGGGGAAACTGGTTAGTA
>NZ_JABASU010000004.1 GCF_016107555.1 Psychrobacter celer
TGGCATTGTTGAGATTGGTCAAGCATCTGACACTGGTACCATTTATGATGAAGACGCTGCAGACGGAACACCGCAAGAAGGCGACAAACCGACCGTCAGCGTTGGCGATGCAAGCGTCACCGAAGGCGGCGACTTAGTGCATCAAGTCACCGTTAATGGTGCGACAACGCAGGCGGACGTCACTTATGAGTTTAGTTTAACCCCAAGTGGTAGCAACCCTGCCACCGAAGGTACTGGTAATGACTACCTCAACAATCCCGTCTTTAGTAATCCAAACATCGTGTATGATCCAGTAGCAGGCACCATCACCGTTCCAGCGGGGGTCACCGACTTTAGTGTCAGCTACCCGACACTCAATGACAGTATCCTTGAGAACGATGAGACCACCACGATTACCATTGGTAATGACAGTGGCACCGGTACGATTATCGACAACGATACCGCACCGACACTAACCGTAAATGACAACAGCGTTACCGAAGCAACTGGCGATACCGTTTCAGGCAGTTTTAATATCACTGACCCACAAAGTGTTACTGCACTGACTGTCAGTGGTCAAGATGTCACTCTAGCAACCTCTGGCAATCCTATCACTATTAACGGTAGTGCAGGCAAGCTAGAGATTACAGGCT
This sequence comes from Psychrobacter celer, assembly GCF_016107555.1. GTDB lineage: Bacteria > Pseudomonadota > Gammaproteobacteria > Pseudomonadales > Moraxellaceae > Psychrobacter > Psychrobacter celer. The sequence continues at coordinate 633 of NZ_JABASU010000004.1, forward strand.
ATATTGTCAATACAATTACAAAAACTGCTGTATTAACTTACAAATATACAGAAAACGGCAATGCAGAAGATCATAGGGCTGGTGCGGTATTTGATCAGTTTGACGTGGTATTAACCAACACCATTGGCGATACTATTAATGACACCTTAGATATTGAAATCATCGACACCGCACCGACTGCTAATGATGACAAAAACACCATTAGCGAAGAAACAGATATCGTTTCAGGCAACGTGCTTACGTCAACGGGTGCCGCGACAGATGATGTGGCTGATGATCTAGGTGCTGATAATTCAATAACAGCAACTACGGTAACAGCAGTGGATGGTAACACTGGTGCAATTGGAAGCGTTACACAAGGTCAATACGGTGAACTAACGCTCAATGCGAATGGTGAATATACTTATGATGTTGATAATACTGCTATACAGTATTTGGCACTAGGTGAAAGTTTAACAGAAACCTTTGAGTATACGATCACTGATGCTGACGGTAGTACTGATACTGCCAAGCTCACTATCACCATCACAGGTACTAATGATCAACCAACCATCACTGCTGACAGTAATGGCAATATTGCAAATATAACTTTCGTCGAGCAGACAGATGACTCAGTGATTACTCAAAGTGGCATTATTGCTTTTAGTGATATTGATACCAGTGATACCCTCACATTGAGCTACGCAAAATCTCAAAATATCTATGGTAATATTAACAACATACCGCTGACAACTGATCAAAAGGCAGCATTAGAAGGTATATTCTCAGTTGCTCAAGCAACCAATAACAATGGCGCTTGGAACATTAATGCTCCCTCTACTAAACTGGACTTCCTCCCCGAAGGCGAAACTATCACCATCCGTTATGCCGTACAAGTCAATGATAACAAGGGTGTTATTACAGAAGCGAATGGCAACGAAATCAGCAAAAGTGAAATCCGTTATGTAGAAGTTACGATCACGGGTACTAATGATGGTATATCGTTAAAAAATGATAAAAAGACAGTAAACGAAGACAGTGCAACATCAACAGGCAATATCTTTACTAACGATACTAATGATCCAGATGTTGGTGAAAGCCTAGTTGTCGAGAGTTATGACGTTTTAGGTGTGACAGATATAGCACCTGGTACGACAACCACATTAATACCAGATGGCATTAATACTATTGGTACGATCACTGTTAATGCCAATGGTAGTTATAGCTTTAAACCAGCGGCTAACTATAGTGGTGAAGCACCAACTATCACCGCCAACGTCTCTAATGGCTTACCAATCGGAGACCCTAATCGCTCCGCTGGATCTGAAACCCTAACCATCACCGTCAACCCAGCATCTGATGCACCTGGCCTAATTGGTAAAAATACCATTGACACAGATGAAGACACCACAGTAGCGCTAGGATCACAAGCGCGTATAACTGCAGGACTATCAGGAGGACTATCAGCACCGACAATTACAGACAATACAGATCTTGATACCTCAAGTACCAGTAATGATACTCCTGAGCGTATTGGACTGGTGAGCTTAACGGGTTTCCGTGCGGGTACAGTGCTAGATTATGGTGGTGCAAACCCTGTGACTATTACTAGTAATAACCAAACGGTTAGAATTGAGCTTAGCAATGTAAGTACAGTGAACAACCCACCGGGTAAAAACTCAAGCACTATCACCATGACCAAAGAGCAGTTTGAGTCAATGAAGCTCACACCGCCAAAAGATGATGCTACCAACATGAGCATCAAAATGGCGGTGACAGAGTATGAAGTAAATAGTGGTGGTACTATATTGACAGGAGTTGCTGGAAAACCTGCTAGCACTACCGTTATTGTTGATGTCCAAGCCGTCACTGATACCAGTGGTAATAACCAAAGTGGCGACGACTTTAGCGAGTTTGGCATTGATTCAAACTATACCATTACGCCTGATGATGGTATTACCTCAATTACTGGTAATAATGTAATCGCTAATGTTGCTGAAGGCAGTACCGTTTCCTTGCCAATCTCCACCGCCTTCGGTGATTTGGTCTATAGTAATGACAGTAACAGAGAAACCTATGGTTTTGTTATTGAGGGTCTGGCTCCAGGTACTGTAATCGAGTTTACCCCAGCTGGTGGTGGTGCAGTACAAGAGTTTACTGCCAATAGTAGCGGTCAAGTATTGATCGGCATTGATTCGGCTACACCTACTGAAACCACCTTGCTAGTTGATGGCGGATCAACGCCGCAGATTAGTATCAAAACGAATGATCATAATTCTCTTGATATGAATAACATTAAAGTATCTTTATATACTCAGGATCATGATTCTGATTCAAGTGGTGTGATTGTACCTGAGCTGATAGATACAGTTGAAGTAGACTTAACCGTCACTCCAGTTGCTGGTCAAGTGACTGCTAATGACGCTAGCACTAAAGAGGACACTGCTGTCACCCTTGATAAGTTTGGCTTTAAAGTGCTGGATGATAAGAATGGCGCTGGTGCAGAAATCATCACCGAGATTAAGTTTGAATTACCAGCGGGTTGGACGTTTGAAGATACTACTGGTGTTGCAATCATAACTGGCAGTACCATAACCATTAATATGACTGATCCATCAGCGGATCTAAGTCAAATGACAGTCACTCCACCACCTCATTCATCTAAAGATGCTGATATTACCTTTACAGTGACCAGCCAAGACACTGATGACGATGGTGGTAACACCGTTACAGGTACAGCAGAATTAACCCAAAAAGTAACAGTTACTCCAGTCGCTGAAAAAGTTGTTGACGATAATGGTGACGTAGTAGACAGTGACGGCGATGGTAGACCTGACCTAACTATTAATCCAGATAAAACTTATACGACTAACGCAAAAGAAGATACTGCTTTTGATCTTAATACCGATGGGTTTGACCTAAGAAGTTATTGGGAAAACCAAGACCCCTATGAACAAACTTTCGCCCTTATGACCTTTGGTTATAATGATGCAAATGGTTTCCAATCGGTTGAAGGGGCAGTATTTAAGTACAATGACGGAACAAAGGATATTAAGTTAACCGACAACGGTGAAGGCGTTGAGATTCCTGTGGAGTACCTAAATACCGTCACCGTAACCCCACCGCAAGACTATAGCGACTACAACCTTGCCAGTGGTGCCGAGACAGCAGTAAAAGTCGAGGCCAAAACCGTCGATATTGACGAAGATGCTGGCGATAATACCGTAAGTGAAGCCATCAGTGGCGAAAGTTACCTAACATTTGAATTTGATGTAAAAGGCGTAGCCGATCCAGCAACCTTAGCGGTTGATCCTGCTAGGGGTTTTGAAGATCAGGCGATAACCGGTGGTAATAATCGTGATACTGCTGCGGATATGAGAGCTGAATCTGAAGGAGGGGATGTCATTCCTAACGCTGGCATCCCACTCAATATCCGTCCAAGTTCGCGTGATAATGACGGCTCTGAGACGTATGATGTCACTATATCGGATATACCAGCAGGTGTGCAGCTGTATCAAGATAACAATGGTACAGTAACACTGTTAGATACCAGCAGTGGTTCAGTCACTATAGCTGATTATACCAATATGGTAGATAACTTATACTTTGTCCCACCCGAGAACTTTAGTGGCACTGTGCCTCTCAAGGTTCAAGCGAAGAGTATTGAGAGCGATGGTGATGAATCAGATTTCTTCCCAGCAGGTACCCTAACTGATCCAGCATTGACACTACCAGTTAAAGTCATTGGCAAGGCAGATCTAATAACCAATGATGACTTAGCAAAAGAGACCGCCACTATCAATGGTAAGGACTATACTTATGTCACTGACGAGGCGACGCTAGATGGTACAGGTAACCATCAGATTGCCTTATCTAGCCTATTCAAGGATGTTGCGGATATCGAGGCTTATGATGGTGACAGCCCAGCTGCTGAGCAAGTTATTTATCGGGTTGAAAACTTACCTGCTGGTTTTAACTTAACTGGTGCAGGGGTCACTTTCTTAGGTGGCAGTGGTTCTGATCGAGTATGGTCAGTGACCCTAGAGGCGCTACAGAAAAATACTGCACAGTTAAAGACACCAGATAACTTCGCTGGTGAAATTAACTTTACCATCACGGGTACCACTACAGAGAAGGTATCTGGTGATAGTGTCACCCACAATCAGCAAAACGTCTCTATTCTAGTAACACCCGATGCTGCTGATAGCACGATAAGCAATCCTCAAGTCGTTGCCACTGAAGATTTGTGGGCGACTATTGACTTTGAATCAACCTTTACAACCACAGATCAAGGCGGTTTAACTGAAGGTCAAGAAGTGCTTGAGAGTATCACGCTATCAGCAACTGATCTAATGGCTAAAGACGTCATATTACGTGTTGACGGTACTGAAGTGGACTTAACAACTAACCCACCACCAACTTTGACATTTACGCCCGATCAGACAATCGAGATTATGTACGATGACGATAAACGTCATAGCGATGATGATGTCAGCATAGACTTTGACTACACTTATACTGACACCGCTAAATTGATTGATAATTCAGAGATTAAGGAGTCCACTTCAGGTAGTGCTACTGTTAATGTGACCTTCCAAGCGGTTACTGATCAGCCGAGTATGATTTTGAATGTAAACGATGGCACTATTGATAACAGCGGTACGGATAATACTGCTTCTGTCACCGTATCACTATCGTCACCTGACCAAGATGGCTCAGAGAGCTTTACTCGCCTAGAAGTTACTGATGTTCCTGAGGGTCTGAATGTAGTGGGTGGTATCTTATCAGATGGTATCTGGTACGTTGATGTGCCTAATAACCCAGCCATCACTACCACAGCGCCGACTTATGAATTAGTGCTTGAGCGTAATGACAGCACGGTCAATATACCCAAAGGGTCTTTCACTATTAAAGTGACGGGTATTACACAAGATATTAATGGTCAAGGTAGTGACGGTAGCGAAGCGCGTGTAGAAGGAAGCTTTGATGTTATTTTAGATAGAACGGGCGGTGGTGATGCGCCTGTCAAGCCTGACTTAATAGATAGCTTTACTAGTAAGGCAGAAATACCAGCACAGTTAGAGGATACTGGTTTTACTCTTGGCGATATATTAGATGCGACTCTGAATCCTGTGACCGCTGATACTGTCGACTCTTATACTTTCTCATTGACTGATCTGCCAGCAGGCACTGTATTAGAGAGTACCAACCCAGCGGTGAGTGTGCAGCAGATTGGCGGTAAATGGATCATCAGTGTTGATGATGCCAGCCTTAGTCCAGAAGCCGCCCTTGATCAGGTAATGGTCAAGCCGCCTCAGGACTTTAGCACCAATATGACAGATGGTAGCCAAGATCTTACCTTTAATGCCAACTTTACCGTCTTGGATAAAGATGGTGGCGAGGAACGAGTGCAGGTTGACGACGTCAAGGTTGAGATCAAGCCAGTTACGGATCCGATAGACAATGATGGTAAAACCACGATAGTTGATACGGATGAGGACACCAAAGTAGAAATTGAGATCGACTTAACCAACACGGCTGACGGTAATAATGTTGAGATTATTAATGATAAGCTGTATCTGCAGCTGGATGAGTCTGGTCTAACGACTGATAATGGCACTAGCGGAAAACTAACGGATGATAATGGTAACGACTTGACGCTTGTAACATTGGCAGATGGTGACGTTGCTGATATTCCAGCTGGTGATTATTATATCGTAGATGTAGGCACGCCTATTTTTTATGAACCTGCCGAAAATGAAGACGGCACGGCAACAGTTGATGTCTATGCCGCTCATAAAGAGAGTCATAATATCAGCGGACATGACAGTGGTACAAAGACTTATAAGCACAGTTATGACGTCACAGTCGAGTCGCAGCCAGACAATCTAAGTATTACTGATAAGAGTGATCAATCAAAAACCACTGCTAGCGGTAATGAAGATACTATGATTGCTATCGACTATAAGATTGCGACTATCGATAAAGACAATACTGATGCCGCTACTGCCATCACCTTAGACAATATCCCTAATGGTTATCTGGTCTACTATACCGATACTAATGGCGATCCCGTCTTGGCAAGTAACAATGGTAATTCTGGCGGTAATAACTCATGGTCTATTGACGCCTCCAAACTGGGTAACGTCAACAGTGGCGCAGCAGGTGAAACGCCTAATATATTCATTATGCCCCCTGAAAATATCAGCGGTGAAGTAACTGGTATCGAGATGAAGGTGGTTAATGACAGCGGTATGATTAGTGATCCTCTAGTGATTGATCTCGATGTGACCCCAGTCGCTGATGGGGTAACTGCTAATCCTTCTACTATTCTTGGTAGTCAGGGTAAGTGGACCACGCTTAACCTAAACGCAGTTATGCAAGACACGGATGGTAGTGAGACCGTTAATATGGTTATCACTGATGATGGCGTTAGCTTAACCGATGATGTCTTACGCTTTAGGGTGAAGAGTACAGGTGAAATGTTGACTGCCGTGTGGGATGATAGTACTAATAGCTATACCATAACTGGTATCACCCCTGAGCAAATAAATGACTTACAAATTCAGTCTTCTGTACCGCTAAAAGGTGATTTGGACTTTGCGCTTAGCACTACCGATACTGTAGGGGCTATGACGGATACGTCTGGCGTTTATACAGATAACAATGGTAAATTACCGTCTATATCTGTCGATATTGCTTTTAGCAAAACCTTTGTAGGTACAGCAGAGAATGATATCGTTGATGCCTCTGGACAGTCTGTAGCTGTGAATTATAAAGGCGGCGCTGGTGATGACACCTTAATCGGAGGTAGCGGTAATGACTTCCTCGATGGTGGCACTGGTGTCAATACGCTGAAAGGTGGTGCAGGTAACGATAAAATTGTATTCTCTGTAGATAACCTATTGATGGATGGTGGTGACGGCATAGATACCTTGTTAGTAGATACTAGTATTGACTTTAGCAGCGTGATTGATAACATGGAAGTCATAGAACTGGGTGTTGGCGCGCAGTCATTGACTAACCTTACTACCAGTGATGTCATTGAGATGACCGATAGTAACAATGAGCTGTTTATCAATGGCGACAATGCTGATAGTGTCTCTTTAACAGCGGATTTTGAAAAACAGCAAACGTCTGATGAGACCGGATATGCTCAGTATCAGAGCACTATAGATCCATCGGTGACTCTATATGTCGATACTGATATTACCGTGATATAATTGCTATCTTTTCTAGATAATGTTGATGTAAACAAAAAAGCCATACTTGTGATGGCTTTTTTGTTACGTATTTAGTTGTTTTTTGACTTGTCTAATGAGGTAATAGGGGAGATGGGATAATCAGGTGTCGTCATCTCATCAGCGGGGCTGGCAAGTATAGGCGGCTCTATAGGCTGGTTGGCTTGTTGCGCATCGATTTGCTGTTGATTGCGTTGCTTGACCTCATTAATGAGCTTGGAGAGTTGTTCGCTGTCTTTGTCAATATCTGCATTTAGCTGCTGAGTTTCTTGGGTTTGCTGCAGTCGATATCCAGACAGATTTTGTTGCTCACCATTGACAGCTCTGTTATTGATAGTCGTCACTGAAAGATCATCATTGTCCTCGCTATCCTTGCTCAAAGAGGCTCTGCGGCTTGTCTCTATAACAGACGGCTCTTGTGACGAAGGGGGTTTTTGGGGTGGTGTATGCTCTTGCGGTTTATGGTTTTGGGTCGCAGTATTGTTGTTCGATACGGGGGCTGCTGATGCGGTAGGTTCTGTATTTGCGCTCACTTTAGCGGTAAAAACCTCTGTATCATCAACTGTGACCTGATCAACCGCTATTTGATCAATTGTGATTTTAGTGTCTTCTGCTATCATAGGTTTGCTGGTAATAGGCTGGTTTTTATTTATTAAGGCTTGCGATTCAGACGTTTTTTTGTGGTCGAATACGGTAAAGTAGACAACGATTGCTAGCAAAACATGCAGTAATAGAGCCAATACGATGGTTAGGATTGGCTGATCTTTTGGTTTGCTCGTTGGCGTAGGCGCTGAAGGGTGAGGCATAGGGTAATCCATATGTTGACGCTGAGGGCTCAAAACTTTTTAATAAACGCTTCAATACGTCTTTAATCATTGATAATCATCACGATGAACTTTGTTATTATCTAAAAAACAATAGCAGCAAAGAAGCCATAATATCATGTTGCACTTTTATTTTTATCCCGATCAGTCCCAAGCAATGATCAAAAAGCCAATGTTTAAAAGGTGCTTTATCATAAAAAAACTACGTCATAGCTTATCACCTTTGGTATCGACAACCGCAATAGGTATGTTACTGATGACGCTATCAAGTGCGGCATTTGCCAATGCTGATACGCATATTAATACATTGATTGACCAAGCGATTGAAACCCATCCTCTCGTTGGTTCGGCACGTGCTGAGCAGCAGGCGACGACAGAGAGTATCCGTGCTGCCAAGCTCAACTTGCTACCAGCACCGACATTGTCATCAGGCTATGATCGTGACGATGGCATGGTCTCTCGGTTTCAGCTACGGCAGTCATTATGGACGGGTGGCAAGCTTACTGCCAACGTCAATCAAGCACTTTTTGATGATAAAGCAGCCACAGAGTATATTTACGAGCAACAGAATCAAGTCGCTAAAACCACCATTGAGGCATGGCAAAGCTATATCACTGCTGTGTCTAAGCAGCAAGTCTATTATGATAATCTGCAACTGTTGATAGAGTTTGAGGAAATGATGCAGCGCCGAGTCAATCAAGGTGTATCGGCGCGTATCGAGATGGATTTAGTAACCAATCGCATCTTACAAGAGCAAAACTCGTATCAAGCAGCAGTAGAGCAGCAGCGTATTGCTATCGCTCGATTAGAGCAAATCACTGGCCGTAAGCTGTCAGCAGCTGATCTGCCAGTGCCGAATATTGGTGAGCTTGTCAGCTATGCCAAAGGCTACTCTCAAACCTTTGAAAAAATGGCATTCGATCAGGCCAGCTTTTATAATCCTACTGTGGTAAAAGGGCACTATCAAGTTGAAGCGGCTAAGCAAGAAGTTAAGTCATTACAGGCGGCGCGTTATCCGACTTTTTATGCACAGTACGAATACGACTACTATCATGATGAAAATAGAAACAACAATCAGAATAATAGTGAAGGTGAGTTTTCGGTAGGCTTAAGCTATGATCCAGGAGCAGGCCTATCTAATTTGGCACTAGCCCGGGCATCAGCCTCACGAGTAAACAGCCTTTCACAGTCAAAAGAAGCGTCAAGACGACAAGTGCTTGAGACCATTCAAACTCAATATCAGCAGTTTGCTAGTGCTAAGGATCAAGAGCGCTCTTTGATCGCAGCAGTCGCAGGCGCACAGATTGTGGTGAGCTCTTATCGCCGCCAGTTTATCGCTGGACGCAAGTCTTGGCTTGAGGTGCTCAATGCGGTGCGCGAGCATTCTCAATATCAGGCGCAGTTAGTTGAGACACGAACGTCTATTATTGCAGCGTATTATAAACTGCAAGTTGATTTTGGCATGATGCCATGGCAGAAGTTTGATCAAAGTCGTCAGCTAGACCCGCTGTTCCGCCCACTAGATCCCGTCAAAAACTGGTTTATTCGTCAAGATGCTGCTAGGCAGGTGCCCGATCAGGCAGTTATTGAGGCAGTCGTATTGCAATCAGATCATGTCGCCAAGCCCAAGAGTGCGACAGGGGTAAACACTTATCCCCTCCCAGTAAACCAGTAGGATATATGTATCATGAGTACCCCTTTTTCAGCTTCTGATGAGGCCAAAGCCGATGATGAATCACCAAATGACGCTGCAAAAAATACCGCCGCCCAGCTATCGATACCTACTGCTGATGAGCAATTGAGTGAACAAGCAACACAATTGGCCACTGCGTTACGTACTTTACTTACCCAGCAAGGCTATCCTGTAGATAATGTCCGTCTCCATGGCGTGCTGCATCAACAAATGGAGCTGACGACTCTATCTAGTGTTGTTAAGGTACTGGAGCAATTAGGGGTTGAGCAACTGCCAGAGGCATTACCCATGCCAGATGCAGCTTTTCTACCTTTACTGGCTTTACATCCTACACAAGGCTGGGGTGTGATTGAACAGCAAACACCACAAGCGCTGTGGCAGTTTCGTCAAGCTGAGCATGTGAGTATCCATCCAAGTGATGCTTTTACTCAGCTATTGCGAATACGATTAGAGGGCGAGCCTAGTAAGCGTAAACGGTTAAGCTTTGATCAGATTCTAAAAAAAGACCTCAAAAACTACCGTGGCATTATTGTAGAGGCAGTTGTTGCCTCATTTTTAATCAATATGTTGGCGCTTGCCGTATCGCTGTTTTCGATGCAGGTCTATGATCGTGTGATTCCAACTCGTAGCGAATACACTTTGATTATTTTAGCGAGTGGGGTAGGTCTGGTCATCTTATTTGAAACTTTTATGAAGTTTGCCCGCTCCAAGATTATGGACAAAGTGGTGGTCAATCTCGACCAGTATTTATCACGTGAGGTTTTTCAGCGTCTATTAGGCGTGCGCATCGATCAGATGCCAGGGTCTGTGGGGTCTATGGCGGCGCAGCTGCGTGGATATGAGCAGGTTCGCAGTTTTTATACAGCAAGTACGTTGTTTGGCTTGGTCGATATACCGATGGCGATCATATTTGTAACCCTTATTATTATTATTGGTAATCCATTAGTCGCTTTAGTACCTATTGTTGCCGCCGTGGTGGCGATTGTACTAGGTCTTGGTGCACGCAAAAAAATCGACAGTATCGCCGCTGTGGGCGCGCAAGCCTCTTATCGCAAGACAGGTATCTTAGTAGAGACGGTAGAGGGCGTTGAAACGATTAAGGCCGGATCAGGCAACTGGAAGTTTTTGTCACGCTGGCTTGATGTGATGAACATCACCACCAAAAATGATTTGGATATGAAGCATGCCAATGACAACCTAAGTTACTTGTCACAGATGATACAACAGGTCAGCTATGTCGGTATTGTGATTGTGGGTTCTTTTGTAGTGATGTCAGGAGATATGACCATGGGTGGCTTGATCGCTTGCTCAATCTTAGGCGGTCGTATTTTAGCACCAGTGATGGGTATTCCTAATCTATTGGTACAGCACTCCCATGCCAAAGCTGCCAAACTTAATATAGAGCAGTTGTTCTCACTAGAGCAAGACAATCACGGTGTCAGTCACCCGTTATCGCCCAGTCATATCTCAGGTAATTTTGACTTAGAAAAAGTGATATTCAACTACCAAAATAATGATCAGCCCGCTTTAGCTATCAGTAGGCTACAGATTAAAGCAGGCGAGCGTATTGCTGTTTTAGGACCTATTGGTTCTGGCAAATCAACCCTATTAAAAGTATTGTCTGGATTATATGCGCCCACACAGGGCAGGGTATTGTTAGACGGGCTTGACATGCAGCAGATCAGTCGTGAGTCTTTGAGTGCGCAAGTGGGCTACCTACAACAGGATCATCGCCTTTTTGAGGGCACGCTACGAGAAAACCTATTGATCGGCTTACCAGCGCCTAGCGATGACGTTATGTATGATGCGTTGGTCAAGACGGGACTGATTAGACTAGTTGCCAGCCACTCTAGTGGTTTAGATCTGCCTATTAGTGAAGGAGGCAAGGGATTATCAGGAGGACAAAAACAGTTGGTTGCTTTTACACGCTTAGTATTAACCAAGCCTTCGGTGGTATTGATGGACGAGCCAACCTCCTCTATGGATAATCGGCAGGAAGCACAGTGTATCGATGTGTTGCATAAGCATTTTGGAGAAGATCATACTTTAATCGTGGCCACTCACAAAATGCCACTGCTGCAATTGGTTGATCGCATCATCATTATGGACAATCAAAAAATCGTGATGGATGGGCCAAAATCAAAAGTGCTGGCCCAATTACAAAGCAATGAAGAGCGAAAACCTGCTCATAAAACCGCAGTAAAGGTCAGCCAACCAAAAACTCGTGTTATCAGTAAAAAAACCTCAAGTATTGAAGTGAAAGCTGATGATCAGTCTGATAAAGATGATAATGTGGGGCAAGCCAATGAATAATTACCAACATAAGTCTTATGATCCTAAAGTTGGACGTACCCGTATCATTATTTGGGGCGCTCTATTCGGTATCATTGTATTAGTTATTTGGGCTTATTTTGCAAAAATAGATCAGGTGACTCGAGCCACAGCAACTGTTATCGCTAGTGCTCGTACACAAGACATTCAAGCGGTTGAGGGTGGCGTATTGACTGATATCTTAGTCAAAGAAGGTGAAGACGTCACTAAAGGGCAACTGGTTGTTACCTTAGAAGAAGAGCGGGCACAAGCGGCAGTCGCCAATGCAAGCTCTAAAATAGCAGCCCTAAAAGCCAAGCTGGCTCGACTTGAAGCTGAAATATATGAGCGACCATTAACGTTTCCAGATGATATTTTGCAGTATGATGAATATATAAACAATCAAACGCAACTGTACAATCGCCGCCGCCGTGCTATCGAGCAGGATGTTAGTTCTTTACGAAAAATGATGGTATTGGCAAATCAAGAGCTGAGTATGAACGAGCCTTTACTTGCTCATGGAGATGTCAGTCAGGCTGATGTAATTAAGCTCCGTCGGCAAGTGGCAGAAATACAGGCGCAAATCACCAACAAACGCAATAAATACTTTGAAGAAGCGCAGTCGGAAATGACCAAGGCGCAAGAGGAACTCAATACTGAGCTTGAGCAGCTGCGCGACTACTCGCAAGTATTGCAAGAAAAAAACCTATATGCCCCAACCGATGGTAAGGTAAATAACATCCTTATTACCACTATTGGCGGGGTCGTAAAGCCTGGTGAGATTATTATGGAAATATTGCCAACCAGTAGCGATCTCATCGTTGAGGCCAAGATTAGCCCAATGGATATTGCTTATGTGAAAGAAGGTCAGGTGGCTACTGTCAAGCTGGATGCCTATGATTATTCTATATTTGGTGCTATGAATGGCAATGTGGTTTATATCAGTCCCGATACTCTGATGGAGCAAACACCGAAAGGTGAAGAGCCGTATTATCGAGCGCAAATCAAAATTACGGGCGCCGAGTTTGAAGACCACCGTGACGAAATAGTCATTAAACCAGGTATGACAGCCTCAGTCGATATCAAAGCCAAAGAACGCTCGGTGCTGTCCTATATTACCAAGCCTATCACCAAAACATTCTCTGAAGGGTTAGGTGAGCGTTAAGACTTGTATAAAGCTTTAAGCAGATGCGTTTACCATATATCTGCTATATTTTATTGATAGTAGTTTTCAACACATTTAGATAACTATTGAGTGAATTGAAGACGCGCCCTAACCCTGTCGTCAATCCTGTAAACATAAACTTGAGAGATTTTAGGGTGTGTCCCTAATCTGGAAAAGTAAGTATAAAGGCTTTGAAATAAAGAGACTATTTCAAACATGGCTCTCTAAATTATGGCAAGAACAGTGCTTAATGATAATACATGGGAACAACTCCAAAGTAGCATGAAGGCTCATGGCTGTCATACTTGGAAAAATGACAGACAAGTCATGGAAGCCATATTGTTTAGATGTTTGCATGTCCAGTATCAATCCTGTTTGCCAATGAACGATCACTTGCGCTTTTAAGGTATGTTGTTTTTTCTTACCGCTGTAGTAGTCTCTTTGGTTTTTTTTGGACGCTCAATAGGGGTTTCGGTGGCATCGACAATGACGACTGACCAATTGATGTCCTCATCGACACGACTGGGCAGCTTTTTAGGCAATTCAAACTTGCCAGAGTCAATCAGTGTGTCTTCTACTTTACGAATGATACGGCTAGCAGAAGACTCATGAATACCAAAGTCCATACTGATATGATAAAGCGTGCGGTATTCACGCCAATAAGTCAGGGCTAGTAGTATCTGCTCCTTAAGACTGAGCACACTTGGTCTGACCCCTGCCGTCAAATCCGTACACATAAACTTGGGAGATTTTAATTACGCAGCCTGACGATAATAATCAAACCACACCTGTCTTGGGAGGGCGTTCAAAACTCTGTGTCAACTAAATTAAAGGCGCATCACCGAATCTAATCGACCAGGGAAATTGAACCGCCCCGACTATATCGGAGACTTGATTGCTTGAGTCAGGCAGCTTTGTCTGACTCAATAAAATTATCATAGTATCGTCTCTCAAACTCAAAAGGCGACACATAGCCAATCGTACTATGAATGCGAGTTTTGTTAAACCAATCGACCCATTCAAGGGTTGCTAATTCAACATCACTCACACCTTGCCACTGCTGTTTTAAATATTCAATCACCTCCGTTTTATAAAGCCCGTTAACCGTTTCAGCCAACGCATTATCGTATGAATCACCCGTTGTACCAACAGATGCAATGACGCCAGAATCAGCCATCTTATCAGTATAGCGAATTGATAAGTACTGAACGCCGCGATCACTATGATGAATGACATCTTTAGGATGGTTTCTGTCTGCAATGGCTTGGTTTAGTGCTGCCATCACCATATCAGTGTTCATTCGATCTGATACTTTCCAGCCAACGATAGCGCGAGCAAATACATCAATGATAAAGGCGGTATATACCCAGCCACTCAGTGTCTTTATATAGGTAAAATCAGCAACCCATAGTTGGTTAGGGCGATGGGCATTAAAGTTACGATTAACCAAATCATCAGCACGCTTTTGATCGTCACGAGACTTAGTCGTTATCTTACCTTTACCTCGCCAAATACCCTGCATTCCATGCTGACGCATTAAACGCTCTACAGTGCAGCGTGCAGGATGTATACCCTCTGCTTTCAACTGTTGCCAGACTTTACGAGTACCATAACGGCATTTGCTGTCCTTCCAAATACGTTTGATTTCATTTAGATAGAAATCGTCATGCTGACTACGCTGTGAACGCTTTTCAGGGGTTTCTTCTAGCTCTTTAGCACGATAGTATGTGGATGGGGCAATCGGCAACCTCTACCATGTCAAGGTAGGTCGACGAACCTGTAAGAAATGATGTTATCTTATATACATTGATTCTATTAGCCTAAAGATATTATACGATTGAATAATTGAGCTATGCTGAAGAAACCGTACAACTAAACTTGGTAAACTAAGCGTATTGACAGGAGTTTACCATGACCAAGAAAGTAAGAACCTACAGTAACGAATTTAAAGCTGAAGCTGTCAAGAAGATAGCAGATAATAATGGCAATATCTCAGCTACTGCAAAGCAGTTAGGTATTGCCATGCAAACGCTATCAAACTGGCATAACAAAGCCAATCAAGGCAAGCTTGTTGGCACAGAGCAATATGATCCTGACCTTATGAGTGCTCTTCAAGAAATAAAGCAGCTCAAGCGTCAGCTCAAAGTGGCTGAAGAGGAGCGCGAGATTCTAAAAAAGGCGACCGCGTACTTCGCGAAAAACAGCCCGTAAAGTACGCTTTTATCAAAGACAATCGTCAGATATTTAGCACCACTACTATGTGCCGTGTATTAAGCGTTAAGCCCTCAAGCTATTACGACTGGCTGAGTCGTGACATCAGCGAACAGCAGGTACACCGCAATCAGTGCGAGCTACTAGTTAAAGCCACTCACAATGAAATGAAAGAACGTTATGGCGTCGATTGCATGCTCATCTAAGCAAACAAGGCCACAACATTAGCCTGTATATGGTAAGAAGCATCAAAGAGGAACACGGCATCAAATGCCGTCGTCATAAGCGCTTTAAAGTCACTACTGACTCAAACCACAACAAGCTGGTCTATGACAATGTTTTAGATCAGAGGTTTGACGCTAAGCGTCCTAACGAAGCATGGGTCAGCGACATTACCTATAGTCAGTTCAAAACAAAACTGTCATAAGTTCCAAAGCGCTACTGGGATGAATTTTTCGCAGCCTCTGTGTATACAGCACGCAAGGAAATTTATACCAGTAGCGCTATAACATTTTTAAATTGAATCTACTATATATCTGGACTGCTGAGGGCTGGTTATATTTAGCTGGAGTGAAAGATTTATACACCAAAGAGCTGGTCGGCTACGCTATCAATAAGCGCATGACCGCTGATTTAGTATGCCGTGCACTCAATATGGCAATCAAGAACAAACGACCTACTCAAGGACTGATTGTTCATTCAGATAGAGGTAGCCAATATTGTAGCCATGCGTACCATAAGATTATCGAGCAGCATAAGTTTACAGGCTCAATGAGCGGCAAAGGTAATTGCTATGACAACGCACCTATAGAAAGCTTCTGGGGCGTCTTGAAGAATGAACTAGTATATCATCAAGATTATAAAACGAGGTTTGCAGCCACTAGCGATATCATTGGGTATATTGAGCTGTACTACAACCAAACGAGGATTCAAACCCCAATTTTGACAAACTCACCTGAGTAAATTTTCGAACCCAAAAAGGGTGCTAACAATATGCCGTATATAGCGTTAGCATCTTTTTTTGCTACTACTTATATCTAATCATTATCGATATTTATTCATCACGCTAATAATCTTAAATCCTCGTTAACAAGGCTATAAGCATCTAAGAAATTACTATTTAATCCATAAAATAATTTTATTAAAAGCATAATCATCAGTGAGCTTTAGCACTAGCCAGCTGTTTAAAGACTAATAAACACAATGATAAATACTAAAAGGGCTACTAATGCACCGAAGCGACTTAGTGTAAGATCACCATGATTAAACCCGTCAATATGAATTTATGTCGCAGATTATCGATTACGATAATGAGGATATAGAGACTATACTATGTGAGAGGCTCGATGATGAGGTTTATTTCAGTAATATTATATGAGTCACTACTGCTTTTCTAAGCTACGTCAACAGGGTTTAAAGCTGTAAGAGGATGGTTTCTTTCCGCTGAATAATGGTAGCTGTGGAGCTGGCAATGCTAAGGATAAATAAGAGGACTGGCTATCAAAAATAGTCGCAAGGTTAAATGAGCTGTTCTATACTGAAAATCTGACCGATAGAGACCTAATCAGTTACTCGCAAACTATCTGGAATAAAGTTAAAGAAAACCAAATCGCTATGAATACGAACAGAGTTAGTGTTTGAGTGGTAGTGTTCAAAATTCTGTGTCATTCCCCTAAACTATGTAAAAAACAAGGAATGACACCATGCAAAACTTTGACTTTAACGAAGCCTTAAAAGGCATTCAAGCAGGTAAACCTATCACAGGCAGTGACGGGGTACTTGCCCCACTCATCAAACAGCTCACCGAAGCTGCCTTAAATGCCGAAATACAAAGCCACCTTGAACAAAGTTCTACAAGCAACCGTCGTAACGGTTACAGCAAAAAGACCGTCAAATCAGCGGCGGGCAGCTTCGAGCTTGAAACGCCACGAGATCGTAACGGTGAATATGAGCCTGTGTTGGTCAAGAAACATCAAACTAAACTCACCGCTGAGATCGATAGCCGCATCCTATCGCTATTTTCTCATGGCATGAGTTACCGTGACATACGCCACCACATTGCTGAGATATACCAACTTGAGGTCTCAGAGGCGACCATCAGTAGCATCACTGATGAGCTGATACCGCAGTTTAAAGCATGGCAATCTCGTCCACTCGACAGCGTTTATCCGTTTGTCTGGCTTGATGCGACTCACTACAAGGTCAAAGACGAAGGACGCTATGTCAGCAAAGCCATTTACACGCTATTGGCACTTAATACCGAAGGCAAAAAAGAACTCATTGGTCTGTATTGCTCTGAAAGCGAAGGGGCAAACTACTGGCTATCTGTGCTCACAGATTTACACAATCGTGGCGTACAAGATATTCTCATCGCTTGTGTGGATGGCCTAAAGGGTTTTCCTGAAGCCATCAATGCCATTTTCCCCAATACAGAAGTACAGCTGTGTGTGATTCACCAAATCCGTAATAGTATCCGTTATGTAGCTAGTCGTGATCAAAAAGCCTTTATGCGCGATTTAAAGCCTGTTTATAAGGCAGTTAATAAGGAGTCAGCTGAACTGGCTCTTGATGATTTAGAGGCTGTTTGGGGCGATCAGTATCCGGCGGTGATTAAGTCTTGGCGGGACAAGTGGCATTTACTATCTGCCTATTTTAAGTATCCTGAAGCAGTCAGAAAGCCTATTTATACCACCAATGCGGTGGAAGCGGTACATCGTCAGTTTCGTAAACTTACTAAAACCAAAGGCGCTTTCCCGAATGAAACCAGCTTGCTCAAATTGTTGTATGTTGGTATGTTAAATGCCTCTGCCAAGTGGACGATGCCGATTCGTAATTGGGGACAGACGATGATGCAGCTGTCTATCTATTTCCCTGGTCGATTAGATTCGGTGATGCGTCTTTAATTTAGTTGACACAGAGTTTTGAACGCCCTCTTTTGAGTGAGAGGGATTGATTAGGTCAGATAAAAACATCAGTTTTTTAGCAAAAAGTAGATTTGATTATTTATTTGCTAATGAAGTCACTTCTCCACATAGCATGCTCACATACTGCACAAAACCAACTCTCTTTTGCCCGCATACAGGCGATATCAGCAGGTACCTCAATAGGACAGGCGCTCCCACAATATTCACAGCACACATCATCTAAGCAAGCATAGCATTGGCCTATAGTTTCAAACAATGTTTGCGAGCTAATATTGTATTTTTGACAGAGCATACGCACATAATCTAAATAGCTGATTTTATGATTATAGGCCCAGTAATCTTCACAGACTCGTTTGTCCCAAGCATTTTGTGTCATGCTCCATTCAATCCTGATGCCCACAATATACTCCTTTTTGATGGCAGAATGACTATGATTAGTGTCACATTTTTATAGTCACTATATCTATCGAACAAGTCGCACCCATCATAGTTAGCCAGCTATTGAGCAGTAAGATGAGTCTATGACATAATGAAGCGTTAGTCAGCACAAAATATTTTTTGACGGAAACTTAGTTATTGCCAACGAGTATTATTTTAACAGAAAAGTAGTCACTGGCAAGTATTTTTTACTTACCAATAAGGATTTTATTGTGATTTCATGTAATCTACCAGTGCTTTTAGCGGAAAGAAGATTGCGAGTTGCAGATTTAGTAAGGATGACGGACATCAGCAAGTCAACGCTTCATAGAATTTATAACGATGAGACAACTCGCATAGAATTCGATACCCTGAGTAAGTTGTGCCAAGTATTAAAAGTCACCCCAGGGGATATTTTGAAGTATGTTCCCGATGTTAATGAAGAGAACTAAGCTTGATAGGAAGGTCTACTGATATAAGACGTTAACCTCCTCACCTAACTAAAATTGAAATGTTTAAATACTCTTTATACCTTTATTTGTCATGGGTTAGGGAGTATTTTTTTGTCTAAAAAATGGTTGTGAATCAGTATTTTAGTTGGATAGGGATAAAAATATAACAGCAATATTAAAGGCTTTACAATTGATAAGTGATAACATATCATAATTAATATAATTCACTATTATGAATAGTAAAATGAATAACATTCATCTAAAGCCTACTCAGAAGTTTATAACTTTCAGTAAATATAATTTGGTTGTTCATCAAGATGCGCAAAAGGCATTGTTGATATGGCATCAATTTAGGCCAAGAATAGCTAGTATAAATATGGCTAGCTTGGATGATTATTATCGACCACCACTACGCTTGGTAAATGATAAAAACGAAACTTATTATTTTTTTAATGAGTTTAGAAGGTTTGATGAAATTCTAATAGAAGAGATGAATTCACGTCAGCCTTGCTTAGTTGCCGCTGAAAGCCTGAGAGATATTAAGCGCTTAGCTTGGAGTGAGGTTGTCGAACTGGCTTTTTCAAGGGGAATTAATCACCCTGAGTTTCTAAAGGCTTTAAGCTCTAGTGCACCAAAAAGTATTATTTGCGAGCTCATGAATATTGAGCGTCTGACGGTAGATAATTATTGTAGGTTCGCTGGTATCAGCCAAAGTGCTTATGAGTATCAGCAGTGTAAATTAGCCAATGATGAGGTGATGCTGGGGCTGCCCAAAAACCTGAATTGGATGGATGCATCTTATGGGGCACACTAAATTATTTAATGATGTGACCGACAGGCGAGTGTTGGATAAGCTTATCCCAATAGATTCACCACATCACATACAAATGTCTCAGCTTATGATCGATGTGATAAGTTTAGTGCCAGATGATGATATTGATTCATTACAATCAACACCAGAACCTAATTTTGCAGACTTTACTGGGTTAGACTGTGTAGATGTGATGAATCAAATCACTCGGCAAGGCAAAACAGGCGTGTGGGCGGTTACCTATATGCTAATTGTCTTTTATCAGGCGTATGGTGCCATAGACATTAGGAGTAACGCTTGGCGGTTTATGAGCGGCTACTTAAAAGTGATATTCATGATCACAGCACGCCATGATAAGCACTTTGCCAAAATAGATAAGCTTGGTGTGCGTGTTCGTATGGCGCTAAGACCTAATGATCCACAACGTGGCATTCTCGACCAGTTAATCAGCATTCACGCTCATTGCAATGGCCTATCCTCATGCTTATCTGCTATCAGACAATATGAAGCAAGCGTCAAACAGGGAGTAGCAGAAGGTAAAACAGCCAATCAATATCTTGGTAGTAAAATTGGTCAAATCAGGCTGGCTTATGAGGTAGCAATCGATAATAAAACCTTTGTTGGCAAAACCTATACTAAGGACACTAAACGTACAAAGTCGGCTCAAACAGTCACCAAGACAGTTGCGCATATCGATGGTGAGCCGCTACAAAGAATAGTGTTTGGTACGAAACAATCAAAAAAGCACAGTAACGTGGCAATTGCTGAAAATATTGCCGATGACGATGAAGTACCCTTGCTAGACAATAACTTTAAGCCAGCCACACAAATTGCTAAATCCTCTGAGCTGCAGCAGTGGCGATTAAAAAACAACCATCAACACGCCCGCCGTAATCAATTTCATTTCCCAACCAATCATCGTCAGCTAAGCATTACTGGATACCAGATGCTATTTGCTACGCTTTGGCAGCGCTTTATGAGTGTTGATAAAGAGAGTGGCACTGGGTATGCCGTTTTAATACTATCACTGTTAAGCGGTCTTAGTATTGATAGCATCATTGCTGATTGGCAATGCAGTCACAGTCAACGGCAGTATTTCGTCTATGACCGTGTCCGTAAAGTCAGTAGTATCGCCATCACGATTGATGTGACCACTAATACTCGAAGTCATCTGCTTGCCCATAGACAAAGCTATGGCGGTACCTTTTATCGCGCACTTCCTGAAGCTTTACAGATTATGCTTGAGGATAAAATTACCGTTTCATCCGATACTGTTAAAGCCGCTATCTCTTACGCTAAAGATATATTGAACCTGCCAGTACTGAGTCCCCAGTATATTGAAGCAGGGCTATTTATCCTTATCAAAAACGAACTTAATAAGCCCTTACATGCCGACCTGATTACAGGCGTTGATGTAAGGCATAGTTCTGCGCTGTATTACACTAGCACTAAAACGGTAGAGCTAGAGCAAACTTATATAAAAGCGGTGGAGCTGATAACTGAATACTGCAATGATGAGCAAAAAGCACTTTTAATAGATGAGTGTAGCGTACCGATGAACGGGCATAAAAGCCACATTGGTAGTGATATGACACTAAAGACCATAATGTGTCAGCAGTTCTTTAGTCAACTGGCTGTCAGTACCGAGAGCTTTAATGGCAAGCTAAAGTCCCACATGGATCGCTATATTGCGCAGTTTAATAGCTATAGTATTTGGTTGTGGCATATTGTCATGATTCAAACCGGAATTCGCCCGGTCAAGCACGCACCAGGCTTGCTACATCAGTTTGACTTTCAGCGGTGCATGCTATGGGTATCTGACAAAGAAGAGCGTCATGCGCAGTCTGATGGCAGGCTCATTCCTCTTAGCAAGTTTTTGATAACGGCTATTCAAAACTACATTATTTATATTAAGCAATTTGCTGCCATCTATAATTCATTATGTCCAGCGGCGCCTTATCCTATCAATGACATCTTGCAATCAGAACAACCCCTCATTCAAATTTACCAAAAAAATCCAAAAGGCTTTGCCAGTATTACGCCAAGCCGAGTTCGTTATCAGTTGCAAGACTTTTTTAGCCATCAGGATAACTGGCTGCGTCATCAGCTGAGATCTATGCTCACAGGGCGAGTGTCTGACTATCTGATTTGCGCGCTTTACGGTCACGAACATGCTGATCAGGAATTTATGCACCCGATGTCATCAAGCTCTATCAATCAGCTGCACCAGCTCAGTCCTCATTTAGATGCGATTGCTACAGATCTTCACTTAAAACAAATTGAGGTTCGTCTATATGGATAATGTTAGCGCTCATAAACTGCGACAGCTTAATAGAGAAGAGGCTAAAAAGAGTATCAAGCGTGATGCTAAAAAATTAATCGAAGAATATATCAATCAAAATTCTATGCAACTGCCTTGTGAGCTGCAGCATCATTATGAAGCGATTAACCAGTTACTAGAAGGGACGTTCGACACCGCTCAAAACTTCCAATTGGCGCGGCGCGGGTTCTTAGAGTTTGTTCGTGATTATAATAAAGCTCACCAGATATACCTTAATGAGCCTGTGGTACCGATACTGGCGACTCGTGAACGCTTGACCATTAACTATGACTGGTTTGTGAATGGACGCGCTGTAGCAGACAGTAGCGCGACAATGATAGAGGTTTGGCAACGAAAGCGGCGTTTTTCAGTGAGTGACTTGGTTGAGGGGTTCCTGTATTGCAGCATCGTGTATGGCGGTATTAACGACATTGAGGTGCTAAGAGCGTTCTATGATTGGCTGTTTGGTGAGCGCTGTATGTATAAAATTAACATGCCAGCGACTGATGAAAAAAGCAGAGTAGAATATTTGGCTATAATACCGCTTAGAGTGCGTGATGATAATTATGGAACTACGCTAGATGACAGCGAAAGCTTACACCGTTTTGTTGATTATGTTCCCGATGATATGAGCCTGTGTTTTTTATATGCTCTAAAGGATAAAGAGTTAAACACTGCCAAGATAAAGCCGTTTAGTACCATAATCAACGATATCTCAAAAATGCTTAAACTCACCAATAAAGATATTGATCGCCCGCAGCACTCACTGCTCATCAAACATGCCAACTACCACTGGCGACAGCTAGAGGGTAGTCTGATTGATGGTGCGCTTGCCGTGGTGAAGCAAGGCGATATAAAGACGACGGGCTTGCCTACGGATAAGCTCATTAATTATAACAAAGAAGTAATTAAACCAAGTCCTGAGCCACTCGAGTGGTCTGAGCTGTTTGATGCCAGCTATCAATCATCGATAAAGTCGAATAGCCAAAGTAGTACCATAAACTACCCTAGTTTTAGTAAAAATCTGATCAAAGAGCTACAAGATACGCTCAAATTGACTAGAAACACCGCTATTTCCACTATTACAATGTTAAAGGCAGATGCTAGCCAGCCCAATGTTCAGCGTCTACTGAGCTGGGCGCTGTCTTTACTTGGTGATCATAGCATTCGGCTTAATACCATCAGTAAGTATATTGGCTGCATTGGCCGCGACTGGCTGATGCTGACGGTGGATGAGGATGTTGATCAGTGGGAGGGCAGTGACTTTGAGGAAGTTTACGAGCAGATTATTCAAAGTAAGGTAAAAGATGGCCGCAGGGTATCTGTGCTGAGCAAGTCATCAGAGTTTGATGATGATATTTCTAGTGGTATAGATAATGATAATAATGCTGGTCAACCGCTCTCCTATCTTGATCGTTTAAAAGATAGTCAGAAATTTACTTATGGTCGTCTAAAAGCATTTCACGATTACCAGCGTATGCACTTTGATGCGCCTTATGTCTATTTCCCATGGGGGAGTAATCGGCAAGTTGTTAAAGCTAATATAATATCACCTCGTATTTATTATGCGATGAAAGAGTATGTGCAGTCATCAGAGTTAGAGATTGATCAAAAGCCACTTTGTTTGATTGTTTTAGCGCTTGCTTATCGCACTGGCATGCGTATTAATGAAATAATAGGCATCAAAGTCGGTGATATTGTAGATATAGGGTTTATTAATGGTCAAGTAATTGAAGTACCTAAAATAATCCTCAAACCCAATCGCTATCGTAGGCTCAAAAGCAGTAGTGCCAAACGGGTTATACCGATAGATAGTCTTTTCAAGGATGATGAGTTAAAGCTGTTCATCGCATTCTATTATCAACAAAAAAGGTTGAAGCGCCGTTATTTATTCTCACAAGGCTCAGGCGATCAGCCACTACCATCTGTGTTTTTCAGTAATATGATGAAAATAATATGGGATAGATTGCTAATTGCCCACGACTTTACCTTTCATAGCTTTCGGCATACTGCTATTAGTCAGCTGGCATTGGTGTCAAGCGGCTCACCACTTGCACAGGTGATGACAGATTATGATATAGCCCATAGCGACGCTATCGTTAGCGCTGTGCTTGCTAATAACAAAAAAAAGGGGATGTGGTTTGGATTAGCTAGCCTTGCTGGGCATCTAACGCCAGACACTACATTTGAATACTATATTCATACCGCTCATTTGCTGGCTGGGTGGCAGATGAGTAAGGCTAAGCTTGCTATGCCTATAACCGTATTTGAGATGGTGACAGGTATTGGTTATCAGACAGTGAATAGACAGGATGACAGGGCTTATGCTGCTAGCACTAAACAGGTACATCTTGATAAGATGCGTGGCTATTTAATCAGTAAGGTTGCTAACAAGAGTATTTTATTCGATGACAACAGAACACCAGCTAATACAGATTATAAGCAAAACACACAAAATGACGCAGCGAACACTCGACCGTCTATATTTATCCATCCTAAAATTTATGATGTGATTGCACTATTAGAGGAGCTTCAAGAAATAAGCGTTGATAAAAGAGCAGATCGGTTGGCAGAGATCGCACTTCGGCATGGTATCTCTGTCAATGATGCTAGACAGATTTACGATAGAGCCAGTCAGATTTTTACTGATGGTAAATTGCTTTTGAATGCGCCGACAGGACATAAAAACCAAGAGTTGTTAGTGACAGCCCTGGATCGAGTATATCAGATGTCTATTAATGGTCCTGATGAGCTTCAAGATTTTGTAAAAATATTTTTTGTTAAACAAAACTTAAATACCTCATCGATTCATTTTGGGATTAAAGAGACCCAGATTGAGATGCTACAGAATTTTATGGCAGTAGGTTGTCAATTGATAGATGCCAGTCATTGGCAGATTAGAGCGCATAGCGAGCAAGCAGTACGAAAGATTAAAAAAGATCTAGGGCTCGATATCTCAATACGTATCGGTGATCGTGAGAGTTTCCATGGTTATGAAGTGCGAGTGGTACAGAAAAAACGTAAGCGTTCTGATAAGAATTTAGCTATGACGGATGATTATTATGGCTCTTCGGGAGTGATGAAATATTTTGGTTATTTACTGATGATACTCATTGAAAACTAGAGACTTTTATAGTTCTGAGTGATTACTTTTTTATGTAACTTGTAGTCGTTATTAGGCTGATTTATTCGAGTAGGGCGTAAGAGCAAGGTGACAGAGCGACAAGTCATATATTGTAAGGGCTAGAAGCTAATTTTAAAATTGTTTGACCGAGAGGTTGTCACGGATAATTTTACTCTGAATACTATAGAGCATAAGGGTTGTCACTTTGTCACGGTAAAAAAGGGTGTAGGGGTATATGGTGACTAAAATACTCTATCTAGTTAGATATTGCAGTTGATGACCACAACGCGCACTTCATGCATATACTGGCATGTCATGAAAGGCTTTGTCAGGCTATGAATAGAACTAAAACCAGATTAAGCATGAAAATTAGAACAAAGTAAATATCATGAAAATAAAGTTCAGTTTGAGCAGACAAATAGTTAAGTTGTCGGCAAATATTTGCTATTATCTACCGACAATTATTTAATCATTCGAGAGTTAGTATTATGACATCAAATCACTTGTTATCAGTGGTTGCTATTAGCAGCCTTATTGCTTTATCAGGCTGCGCTGAAAGTCAGACAATGGGCAGTACAGTAGCAAAAAGTATGGGCTCCTTAGTCACAGAAGTTGTAGGAGGCGCAGCAGAGGGGGTTAGGCTGGGTTTAGGTGGAGCACCAAAACAGACTACGAAAACTGTTGCTACCTCTGCAGCAAGTAAGCCACAAACTATACCAACTAGTGATATGGTCTATCGTTTTGGCTGGATGGAAGACGCTTGTACTGGCGATCAATTAGGTTTTGAGCTTTTAAAAGGCCAGTCATTATCAGAAAGTATCAAAGGATCAAAAAACTATACTTACTTCATAAAGCCTAAATCACAATGGTCGCAAGAGCATCGCAACATTATCAAGGATGTAAAAATGGTTGAGGGGCCAGAATATATTGAGTATTACGTTGATTTTATAGACGGTATAAAATATCGTAATCAACCATTAGATGGATATATATTTAAATTTAGAGCCGAATCATCAGGTGGTGAAGATGTTTTAAAGTTTGCATCAAATGCAGATGTGGCAGCTATTTGGCCAAACTTTACTACCCGTGCTATGGAATACTGGGGTGAAATGGCGGATAGAGGCGCAGTTTACAGTACTCAGAAAAATACTATTACGTGTCATTATGACTAAATATTAAACTGAACCTGCATGCAGTGTATTATTAATATTAAATATAATAATTTACATTGTGTTCATCCTTATTAAACATGACAGTTTGAATCGCTATTCGTTTTAGGTAACCTACATAAGGTGATTACTGATAAGCCATTTCAAATATTCTACAAATCGAAGCTCGATCCTCTAATCATCTCATTATTAGAGGATCGAGCTTCGATTTGCCTTTAGTATTAGCGTTCTTCTGTATTTACTCAGAATATTGAGTCTTCGGTAATAATAGAGAGGGGTATAGGGCAGGTGGTTTTAACGTGACACCGTGACAACTCATATATTGTATGGCTTCACAGGCTGTTTGGATGCATGACTTATTAATACCTTTCATCGCTTATAATCTGCTGAAAGGTACGTATCTAATAGCATGTCACGTTGTCACGTATAAAGGTGCAAACCTCAATATCAACCAACCCAACTGAGAAAAGCTAAAAATAGTAAAAGTCTACTAAGCCCAGGAGTAAGGCTTAGTGGTTTTCATATATGATAAAGCCTATCGCTCTACCCGACCAACTTCAATAATTCATCAAAGCTATCAATCACGTCATATTTCACAGTCTGATCTGCAAGGTCATTATTCTCGCCAGCTTTCATATTTATTGCCTCAAAGAATTTTTTAGCGCTCTCGATGCGATACTTTTCTTTTTCACGTAAATCCGCGTCTATCATTGAGCCTTTTGTTTCAGCCACAAAATAAATGTGACGCACTTTACCTTCGTTAAACGCAATGGCCCAATCAGGGTTGTAGTCGCCTACAGGGGTCGGTATTTTGAATCTATCAGGTAACTTCGCATATACCGCTACATCGTCAACAGCACCTTCTAGTTCAAGAGCAAACTCTCGTTCTTTTCCAGAGTCTGTCTTCACGTAATCAAATACATGTCGGCTCACTTTTAGCGAGTCACTAGGAATTTTTTGATTGGACACAAAAACTTCATTAAGTGGGTAGGTTTGGTCAGTCGTATAATAAGTAAGCCCTTGGATGACCATTCTGATTCGTGCTTCGTTAATTAGGCGAGCAACTTCACGAATAAAGGCTTCAGGATTATTCTTGAACTGCGCAAAAATAGCATTATTGATACCTTTCAAAATCGCCACGATACTACGACGAGTAAGGTCGGTCTGCTCACTAAGTGAGCCTATCAAGTCGTATTTCACCTGTGAACGTATAGAAGTATTTGCGGATTCAGTTGAAGTAGTAGGGTTGCTAAACGACTGCTTATCAACCAACTCTTCATGAGAGATGGTGTCACGCTGAGTAGACTCAGCAAGCTTATAGCTAAGCGTTTCTACAAAGTTGTTGTTTCTTTTCTTTGCGGCCGCTTCGATAGCTGCAATACTTTGGCTTATGAGCTTAACACTATCAATCTGAATCTCAAATACTGCTTTATGGTTAATACGGTTCCATAGCGCTAAGAACTCTTTTCTTTTGAGGTTGTTTTCATTGATTGGGTTATGTGTGGTCTTATTATCATTGTCCGTCATATCTTCAAGTGCTTTGGGATCAAAGATGCCACCGATTAATTTTATAATTTGATCGCTATAAGGTTTGAGAGCCTCAGGCAGTGGTGCTAGGCCATCGTTATTAATCGCTTCGTGATAGCTATCAGTAATATGCTTATCAAAATCTATATAATCATTCTTGATAAGGTAATGGACAATCATATCAGCTTCACGCTCGCTGACTTCATGCTTGCTACCATCATCTAACGTCAGTATCTTATTGTTAAAGTAGTCTTTCGTTGCTTTGGTAGGTCTGCTAGACAAGGCCGCTGCCAGCTCTTTCTGCAAGTTAGTCACAAAGTCGGTGTAGCTTTCATTAGTGACAACGGTAAGGTTGTTTATAAGATGGATATCACCTTTAGATAAGTGATTGGCGTCCATACGCATACCGTCACTGCGTACTGCCAAACGCAAGCCACGTCCGACTTCCTGCCGGCGAGAGATGGTGTTTTCAGAATGCTTTAGGGTGCAAATAACAAACACGTTTGGATTATCCCATCCTTCTCTTAGTGCCGAATGTGAGAAGATAAAGCGAACGTTTTTCTTATGGCGTGTCTCCTCTGAGTCATTTGGCTGAGGGAAGGAGAGTAGCGTCTCTTTATCTTTTAAAATAAGGTCGTAAGCATCGATATCGTCGGTTAGACTGACTTTACCGCCCAGCTCTTCATCGACAAAGTTTTTGGTTTTGGGATCGATCATCTGCTGGCTTTTTTTATCGACTGAGAAATAGCCATTATGAGTATGATCGACATCAATATTGCGTAGGTAGTCGATGTAAGGATCATTGTCTATATTTAGCCCTATCATATCCTCAACGATTTGATTGTACTGTTCAACGAATATTTGCGCATACTCACCATCAACACGGTTACCTTGGTCATCGTACTGACGGTATTTTGCGACTTCATCGATAAAGAATAGGCTCAGAACCTTGAGGCCTTGATTAAACAGCACTCGTTCTTTTTCTAAGTGGGCGCGGATGGTCTCTCGTATCTGAATAGTACGCATAAGCGTTTCATCGATTTGACCGAGTGCTTGACCAACATAAATTTTGATACCATTAGTAAACGTCAATGATTGATCACGTGCATCAATCTCAGCAACCACATAACGGTCTTTATACTGTTCAGCTTGCTTAGATAGGGTATAGAGATCATCGCCTTTTTTGACACGGCGGATACGGCGTTTGACGCCTGATTTGGTCTTCTCTTCGATATCAAGTCTGGCAGTAGGGTCGGATGAAGATATTTCTATATCCTGTAGATATAAGTAGCCATGAGCACCTGACAAACCTTTAACTTCAACCCCTTTGACGGTAATCTTTTTGACAAGTTTCTGATTATAGGCATCCAGTGCATCTAAACGATAAATCAGATTGTAGTCGCGTTTATGGGTCGCCGAATAACGCATAATAAACAAGGGATCAAACTCAGCCAAAGACTTGAGCGCATTTTCAGAACCTAGCTTTTGGGGCTCATCAATAATGACGATAGGGCGGTTACGGCGTATCACGTCGATAGGGCGACGGGAACCAAAATCATCTAGCTCATCATAGATACGGCGATTGCTCTTACTACGTGAGTTAAAAGCTTGGATATTAATAATCATTACGTTGACGCTAGCGTCTGAGCTAAAAGTTTCAAGCTCATGCAGTTGGTCAGAGTTATAGACAAATGAGCGTGGCTTTTTCCCATAAATCTCTTGGAAGTGATCAGCGGTCATCTCAAAGGTCTTTGCCACGCCTTCACGGATGGCAATACTGGGCACGACGATGATGAATTTTGACCAGCCATAGCGCTTATTTAGCTCCATCATAGAGCGAATATAGCAGTACGTTTTACCTGTGCCTGTCTCCATCTCAATGTTTAGGTTGATAGGGCTAGTGGTTAGGTTTTGACCTTTACCGCCTTTGGTCGAGGTATCATCGGTAATAAGTTCAGATGACTGGCGTAAACCTTGGCTTGCCTGCACACTTTGAATGTTTTGCAATACCGCTGATAAGTCATTAATCGGGGCATTGGCATAGCCGATATGTAGCTCATCGAATAATGAGGACTGCTCAGTGCTCGCCAGCTCATCCTCGCTAAATAAAGGCAAGCTCTCGCCCGTTGGCTTGACGGGTAGCTTTTGCTTGCCTTGGTCAATAGTATATCGCTGTGCAATCTCTTTTGGTTGCCCCTTAAAGCAGTCTGCAACGGCATTGACGGCGTCTAGCTGATACTGGAGCTCTTTAAATTTAATTTCCATGTTTTCGCCCCTTAGATGAACTTCACTTGCGTATCAGGTGATAACTGCGCAAAACGTGCTTTGATGTTGGTCTTGTCTTGGTCATGGGTGATCGCCAGCTCGCTTGAGACAAACTTGAGAGGCTCGTCCTTTGATACTTCATCTACTAGGTCAGTCGTTAGTGTATCAAAACACGCAACTAGGCTGTTGATACCGACATAATAGACGGTACTGCCCTGAATCTGTTTGGTCTCAA
The DNA here is from genome assembly GCF_016107555.1 of Psychrobacter celer. Classification (GTDB taxonomy): domain Bacteria; phylum Pseudomonadota; class Gammaproteobacteria; order Pseudomonadales; family Moraxellaceae; genus Psychrobacter; species Psychrobacter celer. The sequence continues at coordinate 31,300 of NZ_JABASU010000004.1, forward strand.
TGGGTAAGGATAACGGCACGCCCCAATCGAGCATGACTTGGAAGAGTAAGTCCTCGCCCGTGCGGTCTTCTTTGATATGCGACTCTAGGTTATCAAGCTCTGCTTGTGAGTATTCGTCAGGTGTGTAATAGACCTTTTTCATATTGGTTTCATCGATTTTTAGCACTCGAAAGCCAATATCTAGGTCGTCGATACCGTCTTTATCTTGGTTGTCCTCTACGATCATTTTACCTGCTCGTCGGATACGTTCTTTCGATATCTCAGCGATAGTAGAATAACCTGCTTTATTTCCAACAGAGTCTTCAGCAGTTTTCTCAGGAAGCTGAACCATAATAAATTTACGGTTTCCATTATCTTGTGCATTTAACTCAATAAGAGCATGCGCAGTAGTAGATGAGCCTGCAAAGAAGTCTAAAACTAAGTCATTCTCTTTAATCGAAATCTGAAAAATATGGCTGAGTAATTCTAGGGGCTTTGGTGTATCGAACACAGCTTTTGATTCGAATAAGCTTTTAATTTGTCCTGCTGCGCTTCTTGTGGTGCCACAATCTTTCCCAAACCATAGTGTTTCAGGAGTTCGCCCATCTAGATTTTTTAAGTAAATTTTACGTGTTATTTTAGTCTCATCTTCGTTAAAAACAACTTCTCCAGATTCTATTTTTTTGTTCAACGTATCCTGACTCCATCTCCATCCTTTTTCAGGTGGCGAGATAGTTTTTCCTGAGGGTGTCTTGATGTTATATATTAAATTAGGTCTGTATAGAGCATTTCGTACATCTCCTGCTCTCCATTTACCATTAGGATCATTATCTGGATTTGAGTAGTTTTTGTTGTGTTCCTCTGTACGTTCTAGTAGTTGTAGCTCGAAATTATCGCTTTTCTGAAAGACTAGAATGTAGTTGTGGTGGATAGAAAATTTGCCAGTATAGCCTTTGGGTTGAACACTATGTTGCCAAACAATTTCAGCTAAAAAGTTGTTTATTCCAAAGATTTCATTGCAGATTTTTCTTAAGTTATAAATCTCGTTATCATCAATAGAAATAAAAATAACACCATCATCTTTCAACAAACTACGAGCCAATTTCAAACGGCTATACATCATCGTTAACCAATCCGAATGAAAGCGACCATTACTTTCTGTATTGGTGATTAAACGATTGCCTTCTTCATCGACTTGCTCAGAACGCTCTAAGAAGTCTCCTGCATCTTCCGCAAAGTCATCTTCATAAATAAAATCATTGCCCGTGTTGTACGGCGGGTCAATATAGATCATTTTGACCTGACCGAGATAGCTCTCTTGCAGTAGCTTTAACGCCTCTAAATTATCGCCTTCTATAAATAGATTTTCAGTGGTGTCAAAGTTGACACTCTCATCACGAGCAGGACGTAGCGTTTTGGCAATAGGCGAGTTAGCCTCTAGTATCGCTTGGCGTTTACCTGGCCAGTCTAAACGATAGCGCTCTTGCCCGCCCTCAACCAACGACTGTGACAGCTCTTGCCGTAGTAAATCAAAGTCTACCGCCTTTTTTAGATTACCGTTTTCATCCTTTGACTCTGTAATACAGTTGGGAAACAGCGCCATGATCTTTTGCACATTGTCATCGACTAGGTTAGGGCTGTGCATACTGAGCATATCGTCATCATTTTTGTTTGCTAGGGCAGAGTTGGTCATCTAGATATTCCTAAAGCTATTGAGTATGAGTAAAGTATGATGATTATTTATAGAAGTTATTCAGCGATAAGCTGATTGAGCTCATCTTTAAGCTTGTGCAGGCGCATATTTAGCTCAACTTTGCGGTTGAATTGAGCCTCTTTTTTGACCTTTTTTTGCAGTTGGCTGATTTGCTTGGTCAAGCTCTCTACTTGTTGCACGTGCTTTAGCTTGTCCTCTATGCTGGCTCCAGCGTTTATAGAGACTCTAGCCGTTGGGTTTAGCTCTGCCTTTGCCACTATACTCACAGCATTAGAAGAAGTATCAGCGTCGATGGCTTTTGGGTGAATAGCTTGACTAGGAGGTTTTAGCTGGTCTAAAGGCGCATCGTTGGTAATACTAGGTAGCAACTGCTCGATCAAATGAGTATATAAGTCAGATAGATTGAGCACAAAGGGTAGGGGCTCACGCTGATCATCAGCGAGCCACTCTGAGCTATAGTATTTGTTCAGTACGATTTTTGACTTATCTGCTTGGCTTACACGTTTATAAGTGGCAACAACCTGAACCTTATCGTTATAAATCACTTCAAAAATAACGGGTGTCGGTATGAGCTTATCGATGTATTTTATGATTTTGGTATCGATGTCAGCGGTGCGCGCGACAATCCTAAATATTTGCACTTCTTGAAATAAAGTATCAGTTTGAATGTTTAGCGTGCCAGCCGATAGTTTATACGCCCATGTAATTTTTGCCACTTGATCGATAAACTTCTGCTTAAGCTTACTATTAGCAGCGCCTTGTTCGTAAAGCCTTTTTTTAGCTACAGGTCTATCAACGGCAGCTGAGGGCGGGTATTGGTATAAAATCATAATTCGCTAGTCGTGCTGGTCTGTTGAACATTGGATGAAGTAAGCTCTTCTACTACGATAAAACCAATAAGCTCAAAATCATTCAGCTCATTTAAGTCGTTTTTTAAAGCGGTAGTCGTCATGCCGCTAAATAGACTGTCGATGTCTTTATCCGCTTTAACGTTTTTTATCGCTTCAATGGTTAAGTCGAGTAGCAAACTATAATGGCTCATATCTTGACCGTCAGCGGTGCGCTGATTAAAGGTCTCGCATACTGCTAGTATAGGTTCGGGTTGTCCACGGCATGCTTGCCGCGCCAAACCCAGTAGATGCTTCGCTTGTGTATAGTCAGCTATTATATTGCCATCATTATCGATATACATTAAGTAATAAGGGTAAAGCTGATTGGTCTTTTCACCGTCTACTGTAGAGACTTGCCGCGCTTTTAGAGCAAAGATGACGCCAGCTGGTAATCCTAACTCGTCAGCGGCAGGGACGACCGCGTGTAAGCCATTAGGCAGACGCTTTAGGTTGGGGTTTGCATCCAAATAGCTAAGCAGATCCATACGAAAATCGTTGAGACCTAAGTCAGTAATAGACACACCTGTATTGGCATCCTCTAAATCTAAGACTTCCGTTTGCAGACGCTTAAGCTGTTCATGGCGGTAAGCGATATCATTAGCTTTGGTACTCAGTACATTGTCATCACCTGTGCTCGCCATATCGACAATGATCATGCGATTCTCGACGCGTTCACGTAGATTAATGTACTCATCTAAGCTGATGTCTGGCCAGTAGTTGACCAGCTGTATTTGCTCATTGCTAGAGCCAATGCGGTCTATACGTCCGAAGCGCTGAATAATACGCACAGGGTTCCAGTGAATATCATAATTGATAAGGTAATCACAATCTTGTAAGTTTTGCCCTTCAGAGATACAGTCTGTGGCTATAAGTATGTCTATCTCACGGGTCTCATCTGGAAAGATCTCACTTTTTTGCTTGGATCTAGGCGAAAACAGAGTCAGTAGCCCTTGCATGTCGTAACCCTTACGGCTACCTACCATGCTTTTGATAGTCGAATGATTGTCAGTACCCGTTATCTTAGCAGTGTGTAAGCTATAGTCGCGTAATAGTTCTGGCGCTATATGCTCATATAAGTAATTAGCAGTATCGGCAAAAGCTGTGAAGATCAGTACCTTTTGATTACCTGAGTTTATAGGATTATTGATTTTCTCAATCAGATGCTGTTTGAGATGTTGTAGCTTATGATCACGTTCTGGTGTAACTGTACTAACAGTAGTGATTAGCCGTCTGACCACCGCATAGTCTGCTTGTAGATCAGTGTGCCATCTTAGTATATCCATATCATCAAGATGAACTTTGAGTTTGCCGCCCACCCAATCGTTAGGATTGGTTGGCTCATCAAGTCCTTCGTCATGGGCATTGTCATCATATCCTGTGCCAATATCAATAGATAGCAGATCATTGTTTTTTCGAGCTTGATATTCAGCGATACTAGACAGCGCTTGCTCTAAGCGGTCTTTTAAGTTATGTAACGTCAGACGAAAAGCATACACAGAGCTCTCTAGTCGTTTGAGCAGGTTAACTGTCATCAAAGCTTGTAAGCTTTTTTCACGATCTTGTTGCTTGAGGCTTCCCTTACCTTCAATCTCAGTGTCGTATAGGTCTTCATACTTTTCTAAAGCACTAGGAAAAATATACGTGAGAGGCGCATATACAACCATTCTAATGGATGCTAAATCCTTATAAATCTGATTGAAGGTTATGCTTTCATCTGCTGTAATCGCACAGCGGTATGATAGTGGTTTTAAGCGTTTTGGGAACTGACCGACCTCTTTCGTATCGTAAAAATTCTGAATATGTCTGCGAGAGCGTGCAATAGTGACACTATCTAGTAGCTTGAAAAAGTCAAAGTCTAGCATATCTAATATTGCTTTAGTGGTGCGATGCTCTACGGGTAATTTTGACCAATTGTTAAAACTGGCTTGTGCATTTCTAAAGATAGTCTCAATATCGCGCTTGGTATCAAGTTTATCATCAAGATGCTTACTATCACCTTCATATGCTAAAGCGAGCTGGTTCTTTAAGTCGTTAAAGCGGTTATTGACAGGGGTGGCCGATAGCATCAGTACTTTTGTTTTTACGCCTTGCTGAATGACTTGCTCCATTAAGCGGTCATAGCGAGTCTTTTTGTCTTTAAAGTTGTCTCGGTTACGAAAGTTATGCGACTCATCAATAACCACTAAATCGTAATTGCCCCAATTGATTTTAGCTAAGTCTATGCCCAAAGTCTCACCGCTATTCCTCGATAGATCGGTATGAAAGAGTACGTCGTAGTTGAAACGGTCTTTGGCAAAAATATTGGTGGTTAAATTGGCATTGTAGTTGGTCCAGTTAGCGCCAAGCTTTTTAGGGCAAAGTACTAAAACACTTTTATTGCGCAGCTCGTAATATTTAACGACCGCAAGTGCGGTAAAGGTTTTACCCAAACCTACGCTATCCGCTAGAATACAGCCATTGTAGGTCTCAAGTTTATTAATGATACCGACAGCGGCATCTGTTTGAAAATTATAGAGCTTTTGCCAGATAAGTGTGTCATGGTAACCTGTCAGGTCGTTAGGCATGACGTCTTCATTTAAGTCTTCAAGGAACTCTTTAAAGATATTGTAAAGTATCAAAAAGTAGATGCGCTCAGGATCGTTCTCTTGATAGACCGATTCGATATGACGAACAATCTCATCAGTGATATCAGTCACCTTTTTCTGATCTTGCCATATTTGATTAAATAAATTGAGGTAGGGTAGCGCATAGTCTGAATCAAATCGATTGACCATGTTTGAGACAGCATCGCCTTTTTCATAGCCAAGCCCAACAGGAGTAAAGCCTTGGATAGGCATGTAAGTAAATGATGATGCCTTGTCTTTAACGCATACAAATTCTTGCATGGGCGAATTAGTAGTATTGGACTTAAAGACCGCTTTTTTGCGTATCCAGTCTGCACATTCTCTAGCAATTGCTTTTTGAGTCAGTTTGTTTCTCAGGTGAATCTCAAATTCAGTGCCATATAGACTGTCCTCTCTATCAAACTTAGGAATGACAAACTCACGCTTTTCTTTTTTGAACTTATCCGTAACATCATTGGGTACAAAGGTAGGAGAGGTGAATAAAAATTGCATTCCATCGATATTTTTAAGCTCCTGCTTTAAAGCAGCATAAGCATAGATAGAGAAAAATGAGGCCGCTATCTGTAGCTTAGAACTAGCATGCAGATTTTCTTTTATGTCATCGCCAAATCTGTGGTTCAAGTTGTCTATAAGTTTCATGGGTCAACTATTGGTCTTTATGGAATGAGTGCAGTATAGCAAAGGCAAAATTTATAGCTATTCTAGATGACATCGTCACTAATCTAAAGAGCTGTAATGAAATAAAGATATGAGGCCTAATGTACTCACACTCACACTCATGCTTAGATAAGAAAAGCATAAACACTAAAAGCTTGTACCAACTTACTCTAAGATGGTTTGTTTCAGATCAAGGCACAAACAATAGGGTCAGACAAAATAAAAGGACTGAGATATGTGTCAACATACCTCAGTCCTTCGTAGAGATTCTAAAAACAAGAGCAAATGTTACGATAGATAACGTGAAAAAGTCTCCTGAAAGTCATCAAGGTCATACCCTTTACCTCGCACTTCCTTACCGCGTAGGTCGTGCGTTCTCATATCTTTAGATGAAATTTTGAATTCACCTAATCTTCTAGCAATTTGATATAAAGTTATAGGCCTGCCATGATTTAGAGTTGACCAAACCATCTCTGTATCTCTACATAATCCTGTAAGCAAATCTCTGCTTAAAAGTCTATTTGTTCCATATAGATTAAAAACGGTTTGAATATCGGCTAATAGCTGCTCATTTAAACTAGGTTCATCGCTTTCAATACCAGAGATTTCGATACAAGCATTATAAGCCTTCTCTAACCAATCATCACCTAGCATCATAGCTATTTTTAGCAAAATCTCCCAGTTGTCTTGTGCTCGATCATTGATATAAGGTGGCAACACGGGTTTAGCTGCTTTGACAGCATCTATATTATCATTAGACCACCTCGCAAGTTGTGACTGGATTTTGTTAGTGAAGTCTATAGGCAGATCACGCACTCGTTTTTTTGTCTCATTTTTCATTTTTCGACGCAAAGTTAGCGATATTGAACGATCTATTAGTGTACTATGGATTTTACCAATACCTGAGATCGCTTTCGCACAATAAACATTAAATGTAGTTGGTTCATTATCATCACCAACACAGCGTAAAGTTTTTGAAAGTTGGAGGCTATGCCCTGCATTTAGTATGCCTCGCATTTCCTTGTCATCATTAATAAAAGTATCAGCTTCATCAATAAATAGCGTGGGTTTATAAGTTTCAATGCAACGATATAGGGCCGACCTTGTAATATTAGATGTTGACAGCGATTTTTTACTCAAACGGCTCATTAGTATTAAAAGCGTAGTTTTACCGCAACGTTTCTCAGGGGCATTAATCCACGCAATGGGCAAAATATGGCTTGCTGGTATGACCCATGTTAATATTATCCATAGCGTAACAGCGATCTTTACTGCATCAGTACAGGCAATATGATCGTCTAATATCTGATATATTTGATTAGCCACCAAAGCAATATCTGTTATCGGTTCTGCATATGGCTCAGTATCAACGACTAAGCTTTCTGAAGCCTCAGACTTTATCTTACTTCTAGCTTTATTAACTAGCTTGTCAAGCGACCGAACTGACATATTATTAAGAGATTTCGCGGTTTCAGTTCTTTCAAGCTCGTAATCTAGTTCTGATAATTTAGCTAGTCTATCAATAGCAATTTGTGCTAAATCTGAACTAATTTTTAAATCTTGTTGTGGTAAAATATCTGATGATGGCTGGTCTATGTCATCAGTAGTAGTTTCTAAAAGCTGAGCATCTGGCAGGATGTTCGGCTTTTTTATTCGGTCAACTGATTGCTCTTCAATAGTTTCAAGAGCTGTTGCTTTGTTGTATTTACTCATGATTATGCCTCCTCACTGTTAGATGAGGATTGACTATCCAACCATTTGTTTATATCAGACACACGCCAAAGGCTGGCGCGTCCTATTTTTATAGGTGCAGGGAATCTATTTTCATTTATGAGGTGATAAATGTGTTTAGCGGAAAACCCAGTAATACCGCGTATGGCGGGCCTAGCTGTAACGTTACGCTGTTGACCAGATTCAGTGGTATAAGTACGAGCTGGACGCTCAGGTTGGTTTGCAAGATCGGACATCCGCAAGAACTTGTTTTTCAATTTCATAATACTACTCCACAGCATTGTGAGTTGGTGTTGCCTAGTGCTGTGAAGTAATATTAGGTGTTCTATGCAGTAACGTAAATCACTGTGCGTGCATGATGTACACTGTGCGCGCATACTGTAAAAGAAGATGAATTGAACAACTAAGAAAAATCTCCTTTATCAGCTTCAGATAACCATTTTTCTACCGTTCGATAAGTTGGCGATTCATCAGTGTCAATATTTAGTTTGATATATTCAGCAGTTTTAGCATAGCTAGTAAAAGACTTTTCTTCCATGATTTGTAAGTACTGTTTCTTCTTCCTCTGCCTAAAGAGTCGCTTATCCTTGGCTCCCGCATTAGCTGCTTTAATATTCTTTTTTGATATTTCACTTTTAAAGTAACTTCCACTATCGTAGGAAACCTCAATAATTCCCCCACTATACGTTGTCATTAAAAAATCATGGTACATCAGCGCTACATCATAAACATCTAAACGATAAGCCAGAATTGAAATGGTTTTATACAAATATACTTCAACTATAGACTCTACATTAGAGTTCAATCTGTCTATCTCCGACTCTTGAAATGAAGAGATCGTAGCTCTAAAAAGTGCGTAGTTTTCAGGATTGTTGACAAAATCTGAAAATAACTTGGATAAAACGTCTTCTGTATAACGATTTAGTAGATAGGTAAGCTTATTTTCTCCAGTAGCTATACACTCATCTAAGTATTCGCTAGGTAAGGAGTAATTTTCGAAAGCTTCTAAATCAAAATTAAAATTATTATCACAATACGAAATAGTTTTTTGTTCGATATCACCTAAAAAAATAATATTATTGTTTTTCTCTGAATCAGAACACGTGCTATGTTGTAACATACTCTCAGCAATATTTAAATTAGTAGGTACACTAAGGATTTTCTCAATTGCAACGGCTAAACTATTAGTCCTAGCTTGAAGGGTAGTAATTATTTTTTTCAAAGCAACTATATCTATATTACGATCTATTTCTTGCTCTTCATCAGGTTCATTTTTATCAGTAGAGGAGTTGTCAGTAGTCATAGTTTTAAATATCCTGGTCTTTAGGGGAATTTGAATTTTATTAGATAATACTCGCAAATCTATAAGTTATAAATATAAAGCTTTATAATTGAATATAGCAGCTCTTATTTCGATAATAAATAAGAGTAGGGTTTGAAATTGAAACGTAGATTCAACGTTCTAAAATGATCTTTATTCAATATCTTGGAGTATTAAAATGCTGAAATAGTAAAAGATATTATTTAGATTGAGAGGAAATACCCCCATATTTAAAACACTAAATAAGTAGAACTAAGCTGCCATATTAAATTTCTGAATCGGCGTAAAGCCACCATTACCCATATTGGGTCTTTCGTTATTATAGTGATTGATTCAAGCTTCGGCTTGTTGTCTCACTTGATCTAAACTATCAAACAATTCTTGATTAAGCCAATCATAACGCACTGTTTTATTAAATCGTTCAACATAAGCATTTTGCTGGGGATTACCAGGCTCGATATATTCAATAACGATACCTTGCTTAGTTGCCCAATCCTTTAAATCATTACTGATGTATTCAGGGCCATTATCACACCTGATTTGATTAGGCTTACCACGGTACTCTATAAGCTGATTTAAACTACGTATCACTCTTTGAGCTGGCAACGAGAAGTCAACCTCAATGGTTAATGCTTCACGATTAAAGTCATCAATGACATTAAAGAGTCTAATGGCACGACCATCGGTTAAAGCATCGTGCATAAAGTCCATGCTCCAGCTTTGATTGATGTTAGAAGGTACAGCAAGCTTTTGGGGTTTGTCTCGTTTAATACGCCGTTTAGGCTTTATGAGCTATGCTGAAGAAACCGTACAACTAAACTTGGTAAACTAAGCACAATTATAGGAGTTTACCATGACCAAGAAATTAAGAACTTACAGTAACGAATTTAAAGCTGAAGCCGTCAAGAAGATAGCGGATAACAACGGCAATATTTCAGCGACCGCAAAGCAACTTGGCATCGCCATGCAAACGCTCTCAAATTGGCATAACAAAGCCAATCAAGGCAAGCTTGTTGGCACAGAGCAATATAATCCTGACCTTATGAGTGCTCTTAAAGAGATAAAGCAGCTCAAACGCCAGCTTAAAGTTGCCGAAGAGGAACGCGAAATACTAAATGAGGAGGGATAAAGCGAAGCACTGCTTCGCCCCGACGCAAGGGGAGAGCTATGCTCGAGTTGGCCACGGCGTACTTCGCGAGAAACAGCTAGTCAAGTACGCCTTTATCAAAGACAACCAGTTCCTCTTTCGCATCACCACTATGTGCCGTGTGTTAAGGGTTAAGCCATCAAGCTATTACGACTGGCTAAGTCGTGATCTCAGCGACCAACAGATACATCGCAACCAGTCTGAATTACTGATTAAAGCGGCTCACAATGAAACGAAAGAACGTTATGGCGCAGATCGACTGCATTCTCATCTAAGCGAGCAAGGCCATAACATTAGCCTGTATATGGTAAGAAGCATCAAAGAGCAACACGGCATTAAATGTCGTCGTCATAAGCGCTTTAAAGTCACCACCGACTCCAATCACAACAAGCTGGTCTATCCAAACGTACTGGATCAGAAGTTTGATGCTAAGCGCCCTAACGAGTCGTGGGTCAGCGACATCACCTATATCTGGACGAATGAGGGTTGGCTGTACTTAGCAGGGGTCAAAGACTTATACACCAAAGAGCTTGTCGGTTACGCTATTAACAAGTGTATGACCGCAGATTTAGTTTGCAAAGCACTAAATATGGCCATCAAGAATAAACGTCCAAGCAAAAGGCTAATCGTTCATTCAGACAGAGGCAGTCAGTATTGCAGTCACGCCTACCACAAGACCATTAAGCAGCATCAATTTATAGGCTCAATGAGCGGCAAAGGCAACTGTTTCGATAACGCTCCGATAGAAAGCTTCTGGGGCGTATTAAAGAATGAATTAGTATATCATCAAGACTATAAAACAAGGTTCACAGCCATCAATGATATTATCAGTTATATCGAGCTGTACTACAATCAGACGAGGATTCAAAAGGGTTTGGGCTATCAATCGCCAAGACAGGTGTGGTTTGATTATTATCGTCAGGCTGCGTAATTAAAATCTCCCAAGTTTATGTGTACGGATTTGACGGCAGGGGTCAACAATCTGAGTGTCGGTAAATCTTGATTTTTTCATGTCGAAATCTCCTGCTGGTATTTTAGCAGTTAGTTTCTACTTTTAGGTGTTATTATTTTTTGGGGTGATTACCGAGACTCCTGGGTCTTCGAGTTAAATAGATTTATCTAAGTGCTACTTTATATAATCAACAAGCTGTCCTAATAACTCATCAGGTATCCCTTGGGCTCGTAAACTATTTATCAAAAGATCTTTATCATGCAGCGCTATATCAGTAGCTTGCTCATTACGATTATTCATCTCTCTTTCAATTTCATCTGGTGTCATTAAGTCAAAGCTAACAGCTTTGCCAGTTCGTAAGTCATCAAGATGGTTTGCCCACTGATTCATCATCATTTGCCTTTCTGCTAGATGTGCAGATAAATCGTATCTCTTTTTGACACTAGACCGATTAAGATGGGCTAACTGTATTTCTATCACATCCTCACTGAACTTTAATTCATACAATCCCGTGCTGGCAAGCTGCCTAAATCCATGTCCAGTCATTTCAGGGTAGGGACTACCCGTATAGCCCATACGTTTCAGAGCTTGATTAAACCAAGCCTCACTATAAGGCTGATTCTTCGTGAAGTTATAAAATACGTAATTTGTTTTTTCTGTTAAAGGTCGCATACGCTCGATAATGGCCATTGCCTGCGGTGACAAGGGAATAATGTGATCTTGACGCATTTTCATTTTATGTGCTGGGATACGCCAGACATTTTTATGGTAGTCAATTTCTGACCATTCAAAAAATCGTAGTTCTTTCGTTCTAACAAAACAGAAGGTCATCAGCTGCATGCCAGCCACGGTTTGTTCATGGGCATTCGGATGATCTTCAACATATTTATCAATATTACGTAATAATTCGGAAAACTGATGCTGCTCGACCGCTTTCATACGCTTAGCCTGATGAGGTCTTAAAGCTTTATTACGACCATAAGCGACATTAATGACATCGTAGCTTAACGTATTAATAGCATATTCAAAAACTGAGCCAATTAGTTCAACACACTTACTTGTAGTATCGGCTGTCCATTTGCCTTGTTTTTCGAAGTGATTTTGAATTGCTAGACCTGTTTTGATGACGTCCTGTGCAGTGATAGAGGCAATAGGATAGTCACCGATATGGGGTGCAATATGCCTATTTAGATAGTTGTGAAGTTTTTGAATATTCTTCTTAGAGGTAGTGGTAGATTTTTCGTCAATATAGCTCTTAGCAATAATTTTAAATAAGTCCTTCTGCTCATAGTTATTTTTATCATTATTTTTATGTTCAGTAGGATCAATATTATCAGCCAGTAATGCTTGAGCTTTATCACGTACCAGCCGAGCCTCTTTTAGTGACACCTCTGGTTTAAATGTAGAGCCAATGATTTGCTTGGCAGATTTATAAATACCAATCTGATAAGTTTTTTGCTTTGGCTTAAGATCTTTAGGGGATTGATAGCGATAAGTCATCTGCCAAAATAGCGAGCCATTTGGATGTTGTATAAGATATAAATTGTTGCCATCACCATGGCGCGTGACTTTGGTGGGAGTGGACTGTTTGGCAATGGCTTTCACACCAGCGTCAGTTAATCGGTAGTCTTGTCTTCTCGTCATGGCTTATACCTAAAGGCGCTTGGAGGTTTAACAACAACCTCACTGCATAATTAACAACAGAAAATGACGTTGCATATTATTTAACAACTAATTTAACAACATTGTAGAGGTACTAGCAGGTAATAACAAGTAATCAATAAAGACAACTATGTATATGTATAAGGGGTTTGGAGGGTTTGAGGTAATGCGAGGTTATGTCTAAATACAATGATTGGTGCGCCCACCAAGACTCGAACTCGGATCGGTCGCTTAGGAGGCAACTGCTCTATCCTGTTGAGCTATAGGCGCGTTGTGGAGAGATATTGTAGAAAAAAGCCGCGCCAAAAGCAATGAGCAATCTACAAATAGACAGACTATCTTTATTTGCCATTACTGAGCGCGTCGGTGACGTCTACGGGGTTTTCACCTGAGACTTGTTTGGCGCGTGACGTTGGATTAAATAAATCATCTACGCTGTTTTTATAGCCATCGATATTATCATAATCGTATTTTTTTAATATATCCTGTCCTGCGCTCGATAGCAAAAAGTTACGAAAGCTGATGGCAACGCTATTATCGGACAAAATCACCCCGTCTAAGCTTTCTTCATCTGTTAATGCATAGCTAAATGCATTTAAACTGCGCGCTTCTTGATTGTCTGTTTTGGCTTTAGTGGCACTTTGACCCATCTCTGTATCTACCGCTTGGTCATGAGAGGCGGTACTGGCTTGCTTTTTATTAAACGCATTTTGCATCAGCGCTAGCTGGGCCTGCAAAGGCTCAAGGCGTTTGGCTGTCAAGCTACCGTGGGCGATGATGATGTCTGTACCGATATTTGAGGCAGGCTGCTCGGCGGCCATGTCGCTATCTGCTAATTGCAAGAACGCATGAGGGGGCACATAATTGGCCAAAACTTGTACGTGCGGATAGCGAGACTCAAAGCTGACAATTACATCGTCCAAAGGCACTTTTAGGCGCTCTTCTGCTTGCACATGTAAGGTTGAGGTTGATATATCGTCCTCTTCACTCTCTGCCGTTATGGCTGACGCTTCATTGTTGTTTGCCATAATCGGCAAGGGGTCTATGTTTTTACGGTTACTGATCCACAGCCACATAAAAATGGCGATAAAAACGATGAGCAATAGTAAAATTAGCCCAGCCAGTAGCAGCTTGTAGTCTTTCATATATGACTGCTCTTCTTATAATCGGTAGTGAATGGTCAAGGTGGTACTCAGATAACGCAAAAAATCAGACTTCGATATCAGAGTGCGCCCTAAGAGCTGCTGCTATCAGGTTATTATCCCTAAAGCGACTGATACAGCACTTCCTCTGCCAAATCTGCCAGCATGTTTGCAAAGATATCCGTCGTGGCAGCGGTATTTACGGCCGAATCGTTGCCGCTTGGACTGTTGGTTTTTAGGCGGCTGGGCGCGCTAGTATCATCATTTTTGCTCGCCGCTGCTGGATGATAGTGTGAAGGGGAAGTGGGTTTGTTGTCAATGGTTTTTACTTGATGAGCGGCAAGCGGCGACTCACCTGTTGATAGCTTGTCTTTGAGCCATTTAAAGCCATGCGCCTGCCACCATGCTTCAAAACGTGACAGTGAGCTACCGTGGACGGCGGCGGGGAGGTTTAGAGTGCGAAGCTTTTGTGCCAGTATCGGATCGCTGATGGCTTGATGAATGCTCAAGTAGAGTCCGCTACTATCGTCGTTATAAGGCTTTCGGTTTTGCCAGGCGTTATCGTTAATTCGCATACATGGCAGTTGCCAAAGCTCGCTGCGATAATAAACGACGTACAGCCGTTTTTTTGGATGGACGAAAATGGCATCAATAGGGCGCAGGGGCATAATAGTTGTTTATCTCGTTGACAAAAGAGTTAAGGTAAAAACTTAACGACATCCATTGTCGCAGGCTGTCTTACTGAGCAGATGATATACTGGCAAACCGCCATAAACAATGGCACACTGATCGGCAAGTGACGCATCTTACGCTTTTTATCGTTATCAAGCTGCTTTATCATGCATTCTGATATCGACATTATGCTAGCAGAAATGTAACAAGCGAACGACCATCAAACATGAATTGATGAGTGTCGTCGGCAGTATTGCTATTATGCTTTGCACCATGACAGGCTATGTTTGCACGTTACCGTACCTGATCGTACCTAGTATGCATCCGTCGCCTCGTTATTTTATTATTACTCCAATTAGATCGCCTTTATGTTTAAAATCATTCAGTCCCACCGTACCGAGCTGTTGGTTGAGCAGTTGTTAGCTGCCTATAAGTCCAAAAACCAACCCGTCTTTGAGAAGTTTGTGGTCATTGTACCGTCCATGGTGCTTGGTGATTGGCTAGATAAGTCTATTGCAAGCCAAGCGGGTATCAGCACCTTAGTGACGACGACGTTTTGGGGTCAGTATCAGTGGACATTGATGCAAGATGTGTTGAGCCGTCACAATGCTTATTTGCTAGAACAAAACCCTGATGCGGCCACATTGAATGTACCTGAGGTGGCAGTGCTGTCACCAACGGTGATGCAGTGGCGCTTGTTTGGTTATTTGACTTATTATCAAGAAGCCATTGTCGCTGATGAAAAACATCCCGTTTATCCACTGCTGGCATCTTTGATTGATGAGGCGCAAGAAGAAGTGCAGCAGGATAAGGCACAGCAAGACGCGCGCATTTGGCAGCTGGCAAGTGATTTGGCGAGGGTATTTAACCGCTATTTAACCCACCGTGAGGACTGGCTAGATCTCTGGTCGCATGATAAACCGCTGACTGTAGAGGCGCTGATCGCTGAAAAGGATACTCTGTCTTTGCGCTTTGATAAGTATGCGCGAGGCACCCCTGATTGGTTGGTGGCGCATTATGTAGAGTTAGAGGTCGCGCAGCGTTTCTTATGGTCGCATTTGTTTGCTGATGTGCATCAGCACCGGGTGGCGCTTGAGGATACCTTTTGGTCAGCCTTAAAAGAAAACAAGGCAAATGAACGCGCGCAATTGCCCAAAGTGCTGCGCATTTTTACCATTCAGCAATTGCCACAGACCGAGCTCGACTTTTTGCAGCGCTTATCGCAATACATGGATATTACGCTACTACACTATAACCCGTCTAAGCTGTTTTGGGCGGATATCGTGGACAAGTCGTGGCTACAGCGTCAGCAGATTATCAACCCTGAAAGCGTGTTTTTGCGTGATTATGGGCACAGTTTGCTATCGCGTTTGGGCAAGCAGTCGCGCGATACTTTTGCGATGCTTGCGAATTTATCGGGTAATGAGCAGTACCAAGACGCACTCGTCGAATGGCAGGACATCTTTGATGAGGGCGATGATAGCAATAAGGGCTTGAGCGATGCGTTCGGTATTGATTCTGATGACAGTGCGCAACAGCCGCAAGACAGCCCAAGCTTATTAAAGCGTTTGCAAAATGATGTATTGATGCTAGATGAGCAGTCTACCCAGCAAGCGACCGCAGCCAAAGTCTCGCAAGCAGTCAGTGAGCAAATAGAGCTGTCTTTTGAGCAAGTTGATCAAAAGCTGCAGCAAACGGCGTGGTATGACGATGAAGTATTAGAAAACAAGCGCTTTGAGAAGGAGCGTTTGTGGGCGATGTCTGCACAAGACAATAGCCTCAGCATTCACTCATGCCATAGCCTACAGCGTCAGCTAGAAGTGCTGCGTATCATGATTGGGCGCTGGCTCAATGAACCCCTAGCATCTGGTGAGAAAAAACGCCATATATCCGATATTGTCGTGTTGCTGCCCGATGTTGAGCGGCATCATGCGCTGATCAGCTCTATATTTGTCAGTGGTAAAGGTCAAGATGGTTTAACCCTGCCAGCAAAGGTGACGGGGGTGGTTGATGCCGATATTCGTCAGCTATGGGAGGCTATTATTGGTTTTTATAAGTTATTAGGCAGTCATAGCGCCCGCTTTGAAGCGGCTGAGGTGCTTGATTGGCTGATGCTGCCACCGCTGTATGAAAACTTCGGCTTAACCCATGAGCAGATGAGCCGTGGTTGTGATCTGCTGATCGAGGCAGGCTTTATTCGCGGTTTTGATGAATGGCATCTTAAACAAACCCTAGATAGCCACGACTATGATTACCGATTTACCTTTGCTCAAGCGTTAGATAGATTGACGCTTGGTCTGGTGATGCCAGAAGCCAGTTTGAGCGATTGCTTATACCCTTTGGCACAGGAGGACTGGCCAAGCACCGCCTTGCCCGAGATGACTCTGCCGCTGTCGCAAGTGAGCCTAAATGATGCGATGATTGTTGAAGCGCTTTGCCGTATTTATTCAGGCTTGACTGCGCGCCGTGATGACCATACAAAAAAACTCAAAGCCGAGGACTGGCTGGCGCAGATTGAGACACAAGTGATTCATCGCTACTTCGGTGATGTCGATCAGACACGTACGATGCGTGCCATCTATAATGCCATGAATGGCTTTAAATCAAGCCTGAGGGCCAATCGCCACTATCGACAGTATGCCAGTAGTGATAGTGCCAACAGGGAGGTAGAACACAGGCTGGCAGGTGTCGAGCAGTTGCCGCTTAAGCTGAGCTTTATGCTGGACAGTATCGAGGCGGAGCTTGAGAGTCAGCAGGTCAGTGCTGAGCCGACTGGAGTGATTACTTTTGGTCGATTTGGAGCGCTCAGAAACGTGCCTTTTGATTTGGTGGTGATGCTCAATATGGATTTATCTGAGTTCCCTGGGCGTGACCGTGATAATCGCTATGATTTGATGAAAGCTGCCAATGCTCGCCGCGGTGATAGAGTCAGTGAAGATGACGATAATGGTGCGTTCTTAGACGCACTACTGTGCGCGCGCAGTGCGTGCTGGATATTTTATAATGGTCAAAGTCTGACAGACACCCACGAGCACCTGCCTGCCAACCCAGTCAGTGAGCTGTTGCAGTTTTTGCAAGGCGAGGTGCAGTGGCAGGTCAACTCGCTTGAAGCCTTAGACACGTTAGACGCATTGCCTGAGAGTGTTGACTCTACCACCGAGAGTCTTAAGCGTTATTTACCTAAATTGATTAAGCAGTGGCTGGTGACGGAGCATCCGGCACTGCCGTTTCACGAGAGCTTGTTTGAAATAAATAGTGAAGAGGCGGATGCTTTTGAGCAAGCATCTGATACGTCTACGCCTCATTCAACCCTTCATCCCAACCAGAGCGAGCGCGTCGATAAAGACAAGACAGATGCGCTGGATGCTATTTTGCATACCGCCATGCGCAAAACCAAGCTTGCGCAACAACGCCAATTTCCGCCAGCGCCGCTGTGGCAAGCGGTGTTTCGTACTTTAAAGGATAGTGCATCTTATGAGCAGACAGCGCTGGTTGGTTTGCCGACTAAGTCCCAGTATGAAGCCATCGCTCAGCTGCTTGGACACTCTCTAGGTCAATTGGGGCAAGTAGACAATCAAACCTTAGCGGCATTGGCTGAGATGCTATCACTAGACGCAGGGTCTGGTATAGACACCATTAATATCGACGCTATGTTTGATACGGTGTTCAATATTGAGGAGATAGACGTTGAAGGCGCATTGGCCTATCAAGTGCGTCATCCCGCCAAGGCGTTTTTGCGTACTCAAAAGGTGCATGTGGTGCAAGGCGAGGAAGCGATGGCTAATCAAGAGCCACTATTCCTAGACAATCTGACGACTTATCAGATCAAAGCGCATTTGATTCATGAACTGGCGAGCGATGCCGCTAATAACCATGTTGATAGTGATAGTACAGCCAAGCAAGATCACCCAATTTTAATGTATCAAAAAATCATGCCAGCAGGGGTGGCGCGCCAAACGACCTTGCCCAATCAGCAGCAAAAACTGCAGCAGCAATGTCAGGAGTTTAAAGAGCAGCTGGTTGCTAATGGCTTGGACAATGATTTGGATAATGCCCAGCTAGTTGATGGAAATGGTATAAGTGGTTTGCAGCTACTGACCCCAACGATCGAGCATCCCGTGCAGCTAGCGCTAGCATCTGTGCTAACTGATGCTAGTAATGAGGCTGATGATACGTCATTACTAAAACTATTACCTAAAGTGGTTAAAATAAAAGGCTCAGTACCAACATCAGTACCGATAGATGCTAATAATCCTCTTGCTAATCTACAGGCTGGCATGTCCTATGCCGAGCAATCCCCCAAGCAGTGGTTAAATATACTGCCCAATTCTGCTAGCCCCAAGCATTTAATCAAGTTTTGGTTGTCACATCTGTATTGGCAAGTCGCCAGACGCACAACTGCCGAGCAAGTCGCAGCAGATGATGGCGTGAGTATTTGGCGTTTTAATAAACCAAGCTCACAAGTTAAAAGGTATGAAAAAATAACCGCCTTTCAGCTCAGCCCTATTGTGTATGAAGATGCGTTGGCCGAGCTAATAAAATGGGCAATTTTTGGCAAGCTAGTCGGTCAAGTACCGATTACCTTATTGCCAGAATATGCGCTCAGTTATCTTGATAAGTGCGCAAAAGCGGCAGAGAGTGAAGATGAGAGCGGCAGCTATTGGCCAAAACGTGCAGATTTCTTAGAGTGGCTAAGGCCCAATTATCACGTAGATACGGTATATGATACCTGCTCGCAGCATGCCATTTGGCAATACGTACTGCGTGATCAAGATGCCTTTAAAGCCCTATCAGCAGCCTTAACGACGTTAGCACAGCCGCTGTATGAGCTGATGTATAAAGCCCTGCAAAGTCTAGATAGTTAGCTGGCTAGTTGATTGCTTACTAGTTGTTTGCTGATTACTGATTACTTAACACGGTTCGTTTTTTACCTTTTGGCTTAATGGATAATAAAAAGTGTACGCCCCTATGACAGAATTTATCACTGATACACCTATATCACCGAGTTTTGACGATGAATTGTACCAACCCTCTTCTCAAGGTTTGGATGTTGCAGAGCCCAAGGCCGAGGTGATACCAGCGATTGAGGTGGCATTGACAGGTCGGCATCTTATCGAAGCATCAGCCGGTACGGGTAAGACTTGGACACTTACGGGCATCGTACTGCGCTTGCTCATTGAAGCACGGCGCGCGCCAGAGCAAATCATTGCAACGACCTTTACTCGCGCTGCGGCAGCCGAGATGCGTCAGCGCATTCATGATCGTTTGGTGGATTTTTATCAGCTGCTGCAATGGGTGAGTAGCCTGAGTGCCAACTCTGCAAATAAAGAGCATTTATATCCACCTATCCTACAAGTGATGCCAGACAGCGATAAAGATAAGAAGAATAATCAGGTAAGTCAGCACGCAGACACGGATGCGACTGCTGAAAAAGACGCTGATGAACTCAACCAAGACATTGACTATGACAAAGCCCATGACAAAAAAGCCGCGGCCAAAAAGCGTGTACAAGCAAAACAAAATCGTGAAAAATGGCTAGTCGCGCAGGCAAAAGGTGCGCGCTTAGATGACATCATGCAAGATCCTATCAATCTGCATCTGGTTGGCTACTTGCTTGATCATGTATATAGCTATCCTATGACAGAGGCGATTCGCCGTACGGCATTGGTGTTGACGACCTTGGATAAGCTGTTTGTCGGTACCCTCGATAGCTTGGCACAAAAGTGGCTTACAGAATACAGTAGCGAGACAGGCCACCAGCAAGGCATGGCCATTATTGACGACAGTAGCATCGAGCAAGTGACGGACAGTATCATTCATGATGAACTGCGTCAGTTTCAAAGCCGACTGTACCATGAGCAGCCCAAGCTTTATGCATTGATGGATCAGCAAGGCAAGCTGACGGCAGTGGGGGATCACAAGAGCTTTGTGACGCGCTCACTGAATTTCATCTCTGCGCCGATTGATGAGGTAAGGCTAGCAGATTTTGATTTTGGTTTATATGAACAGCTATTGCATGAGTTTGCGACATTAGATTTGGCAGATATTCAACCGTACTTAAATCCTGATTATCGAAAGTCTCAAGGGTTTAATGGGCGCTCTAATTTAATGACACAGTTTGATGCCATTATTGAGGTGCATCAAAAAATAGCGGAACATCAGCTGGCGTTTACCAGTTATTTAAATGAACGTGAAAATAAGATTCTTACCTCATTGCAGGATTCTAGATATCCCAATGAAGAAGGTAAAATTAAGAATTTTAATAAGAATAGAGAAAAAGAGCATGAAGCATTTTTCGCATTAGACACCATTAGTAAATTAATGGCTATCTTAGATATGGTTGATGGTTTAAATCAGCATATTGTGATGTTGTTAGCCAATATCAACCGCCATATCGTGCTGGCGGTGCGTGACAGACTGCCGGTTATCTTAGAAGAGCGCGGTGAGACCACCTTTAGCTTGCAGATGGTACGCTTAAACCAAGCATTGACCGGTCGGCAAGGAGAGAAGCTGGCGCGTTATATTCGTCATCATTATCCAGTGGCATTGATTGATGAGTCGCAAGACATCAATGGCGAGCAAGCCATTATGATTGAAAGCATCTATCTGCCGAAGCGTAAACCATCGGCCAATGACAAGCAGGCTACGGGTAATAAAGCGAGCAATAAAGCCAACCATGAGTTTTTGCTATTGGTAGGTGATCCTAAGCAGGCCATTTATGGGTTTCGCGGCGGTGATGTCGCCAACTACAATTATATGAAAGCCCAGTTTGAAAAAAGCAGCCTATGGACGCTCGATACTAACCGTCGTTCAAACGCCAGTGTGATTAACGCTCTAAACTGCTGGTTCGGTATGCCTGCGCCAGTGACTCAAGAGAATAGGCTGGCACAGTTAGGT
Source organism: Psychrobacter celer (assembly GCF_016107555.1). Lineage (GTDB taxonomy): Bacteria > Pseudomonadota > Gammaproteobacteria > Pseudomonadales > Moraxellaceae > Psychrobacter > Psychrobacter celer. Next base: position 52,688 of record NZ_JABASU010000004.1, read on the forward strand.
AGTGGTATTTATTACCAGCACATCAAAGCTGAAAAGCAAGAAAATCAGCTGTCTTGGTTTCGTCAGCCAGACATGCCAAACAGCGACCTAAATAGTGACTCGGTAGATGACTTAGTAAATGACGTGCTCTCTGCTCAGCCCGTGAGTGTGTTGCACCTGCCTTATGATAAGGCGCTTGAGTACGACGAGTTTGAAATCACAGCCCGTCATATTGCCACCTTGCTTAGCAGCCATCAGACACTTAAAGGCAAACCGATTCAACCGAGCGATATCGGTGTGCTGGCACGTGCCAAAAAAGACCTAAAGCAAGTCGAAGACGAGCTTGTCAAGCTTGGTGTGCCGACCCTGACCACCAGTGATGTCAGTATCTTTGAAACCATCATGGCAGAGGATGTGGCAGCGCTGCTAAGTGCCATGCTATACCCGTATCGTCACGATATGATCAATCGGGTGCTGACCAGTCATTTATATGGCCTAAGCATCAGAGATGTCAAAGCCATGATGACGGACCATGAGTCAGGGGTTGTAGATTTAAATAGCGCTAATACACAAGCCATTGATAATAAGAACAGCTATCAAGACTTTATTAGCTATTTAAAAGAAGGCGGCCAGCGTTGGCAGCACTTTGGCATATTATCGGCCATGCATTACTTGTTGGACAAAAGCCCTGTACAGCCGCAAGGCGTGTGGCAAGCACTAGCCGCGCATCCAGAAGGCGCGCGTCATATTATGGATTTGCGTCATGTGATGGATATCTTGGCGCAGTATGGTATCGGCATGGGTGAGTATGAGCTGCTAGCGTGGTTTAGACAGAACATAGATAGCGCGCCGAGCAGTGATTGGGCTAAGCAATATCCGCTACCGACAGAGTCTGGCGTTCAGCTAATGACCATTCATAAGTCTAAAGGACTAGAGTTTCCCATTGTCTATGTACTGGGTATGGACGATGCCAGTAGAAAATCAGGTAATAAAGAAGACTATGGGTTGTATCTCTATAATGCGCAACAAAACCCTAGCCAGCAATATGTTACTCAACAAGACGCTTCTCAACAAAATCAGTCAGCGTTGGCGCAGCAATCGACAGGCAATCAGCGCCGATTCTCACCAGTGCAAGGCTCTGCGACCACAGACGGCTATTATACTGATATTGAGACGCAGGAGGGCTTTGATGAGCTGCGCCGGCTTGGCTATGTCGCCTTTACGCGCGCCAGTGAACAGCTTTATGTGGTATTAAAAGATGCCTATAGAAATATTGATTGTGACTTCAGGCCAGTGTGTTATTGGTTTGACTCCGAGGAGGCCAAGTTTGAATTGCCAGATAGGCTCAAAGGCATCATAGGCATGATTAGAGGGCATAAGGTCGATGCGTTTTATCGTGATAACTGCGTGACAGCAATAAGCGCATTAACGAATAATGGCGCGCTTGCCTCGACTAAGCCCAAAACCGAGCCTATTCAGTATGATGATTTTTCAGAGGTTATGAAAATCAATTATTTTTATGGTTGGGCCAAGACCAGTTTTACCGCCTTGGCTCGTCAGCTAGATGAATCGGCGCAGACAATGGCTGTGATGGATGAGCGTATAGATGATGCGGTAGATATTGATGTTGATATCAATATCACCGAAACGTCAGTTTCACCGTCACTGGGTGGTCATGAACCAGATAGTTATGAGTCTGCCGCGCAAGTCGATCAGGCAAATATCAAGTTAGAGGATGATATTCGTTTTACCTTTGTCAAAGGTGCCAATGCGGGTACGTTTTTGCATGAGATATTTGAAAAAATTGATTTTAGCAATAAATCGCAGTGGCCACAGGTTATCGATAGGGCTGTCAGTAGCTATCAGCTGCCGCTGGTGTATAGCAGTGCTGAGGCCCAAAGCCGTCGCCTACAAGCAAAGACACAAGACAAAGGTGGTAGTGCGTCATTAAATACTGATTTATTGGATTCGGAGGCGATCGATGTTAGTAAGCATGAAGCGCTCATTGACTGGATAGAAGAGGTGCTACATACGCCACTCTTAGCGTCTGATCAGCCGTTACATGCTATTGATGAAGGTCATAGGTTTGCCGAATTAGAGTTCAATATGGGGCTATCAGAGCGTTTTAAAGCACAGGATATCAATCAGCTTTTTGAGAAGTACCTACCAGATGAGACCGACAAGCACATCAATCTGGTTCCGCAAAACAAAGCGCATTTGTATCGTTATTTACGTGGTGAAATCGATTTGGTATATGAGCATGCTGGCAAGTATTATGTCGTCGATTATAAAAGTAATTTTTTAGGAAATAGCCTAAGCGATTATGACGAAACTACGCTCAAGCGAGCAATGTCGAAAGCAGGGTACTGGCTACAAGCTGCCATTTATCAAGTGGCATTGAATCGGTTTTTGTCGATGCGAATTGCTGATTATATAGGCAATGAAGATAAATATTTGGGCGCAGTGGAGTATGTCTTTTTACGAGGTGTATATGATCCAGCCTCTCAGTTGGCGACTAAGGAAAAAGAGGCGAACATACTGAGCGGCGGCGACTCAACAGCCAGTGAGACAATGCATGATAAGCCAATAAGCAATGCCCGCTACGGACTGGTGACGTGGGATATACCCATTGATTTTATTAAGGCCTTAGACACGTTGTTTGGCATACCAAATTAGCAGTCTATAGTTTATTAAATCTAAGGATAACATAGTGCTGCTAGGATACTTTTTTAAAGCCCTAAATTGAACTGATTATATAAATATAGAGAAGAACACATCATGAGTAATAATAACAATAAAAGTAAAGCTGATATCAGCTCACAAGAAAGCTGGGCCAGTAATATTAGCGATTATATTTTGCTACGTCGTCAGCAAACGCATGTAGCCTATAGCAAGGCCGATGCAACGGCTAAGGACAGTAGTGCAAAAGTAGACTCAGCATCAGATAACGGCTTATTTACCGCTCTATTTACTATGTTGGCTGCGCATTTAGAAGAGGGGCATACTGTACTAAGCATTCAGGAAACTGAGCATGAAGCGCCGCATAGTGGTCAGGTTGGTGGCGAGACAGTGACACTATATGAGTGGCAACAGCAGCTGTTAGAGATGCTAGCAATGCCGCTGATTGCCTTGATTGACACTCAAATAGCGGTTCCATCAGAGGTTGATATTACGGCAGAGGCATCAATATTTGTGTTGCTGGAGAATTTGTTTGCTAAGCAAGACCAGCTATGGGCGCAGCTGGCACTTAGCAATCATGAAAAAGAGATGTTGGTTAACAGGCTTGATGCAGTAGCGGCACTCTACCAGTTATTGAAAAATAGTAACTTAACGTTTTTTGCTAAGTTAATCGATGAGCACACTTTGTTCGCTGACGTTAATGCAAACGCAAACCATAATGAAAATAAAAATAGCCTAAGTAAAAATAACCAACCTATCATTTATCAGCACATTAACAGCAAGGAGGATGATAACCAAAACGCAGCAATCACGTTTTGGTTACACCGAGCGTGGCAAGCGGAATTTAACTTAGCGGCACGCATCAATACTATTTTAGACCAACAAGTAACGCCGCTTAAGATAGCAATACCTGACAACCTTCACAAAAATCAGATAAAGGCGATTGATATCGCTAATAAAAATGCCTTTAGTATCATTACAGGTGGCCCAGGCACGGGCAAGACTTACACCGTGGCGCAGCTGGTGATGGCATTGCAGCAAGCGACAGAGAGTAGGGGGGCGGCACATGAAAAAATCAAGTTTAGTACAGACAGTGCTAGCCTAGCGTTAGCCGCGCCAACGGGTAAAGCGGCACAGCGTATGCAAGAGTCTTTGCAAGCCGCGTTAGATGCCGCGAATGTCGAACTACAATTACAAGAAGCCAAAACCATTCATCGCTTGCTAGGTATCGGACGTACGGGCAGACCGCGTTATGATGCCAATAATCCACTTGGCGAGGATATCATTATCGTCGATGAAGCATCGATGCTAGGGGTGGAGCTGGCAAATTACCTTGTCAGCGCAGTAAAGCCTGGGGCGCGACTGATATTGTTGGGTGATGCCAACCAGTTGGCTGCGGTAGATGCAGGGGCGGTATTGGCTGATTTATGCCGTATTCCGCGCTTGCAGGCGATTCATGCGGAGCTCACAGAAAGTCGCCGATTTACCGCTGACTCTGGTATTGGTAAACTTGCTTATCAAATAAATAAAATAGAAACGGACACGCAGGCTATTTGGCAGTTGTTAAAATATGATGAGGCGCTGAGCTTTGAGTATATAAACAATGTCAATAGCTTGCCAACTTCATCAGCTAATGATAACGCTATAATAAATAGCCTAAGCAATAGAGAAAAAATATCAAAAGCAACTAAACATTACAACTCATACTTAAATAAAATCAAAACTCTTCTGCAAAAACCAGTAGAAAAATCCATGCCAAAATCAGTCAAAACAACCATTACTTCACTAATGAACACCTTCAATCAGTTTCGAATATTAACTGCCGGTCACAATGGTGAATGGGGTGATCATTACATCAATAACTATTTTACCCAGTGGCATCTTGCTGAGCTGAAGCTGCCTCTGGGTCAAAACACTTGGTTTCATGGCCGCCCTGTCATGATTCTACAAAACAACTATGAGTTAGGGTTGTTTAATGGCGATATTGGTTTTTGTTTGCAGACTAGCGATGATCGTAGCCGTCTCGAGGTGTTTTTTGAAAATAAGGAGCAGGGGATTGCTGTTAATTTGCTCAATGAAGAGGTCATCGCCACCGCTTATGCGATGACTATTCATAAATCCCAAGGATCAGAGTTTGATCATGTGCTCATTACTTTTGACAATAGTCACGCAAGGCTGCTGAGTAAAGAGCTGATTTACACCGCTGTGACACGTGCCAAAAAACAAGTGACCATATATAGTACAAAACACGCACTAGAAAAAGCCGTTCAAACGCCCACTGAGCGCCATACAGGGTTAGCCTTACAGTTTTAGAGTCACTACTAAACCTATAAGCAAAAAAAAGCATCCTAATCGGATGCTTTTAAAAATGCCCGCTTAAATAAAGCACTTACGCTTCTTCTTTAATGGCATAAATACCTGGCAGATGACGTAGATAACCATGGAAATCCATGCCACAGCCATAGACATAACGGTCTGCAACGTTGATACCGACAAAATCTACATCAAAGTCAGCAACTTTGCGATCATGTTCTTTATTTAGCAGCACGCAGCATTCGATAGACAGCGGTTTTTCTTTACCAAGTTGTTCTACGACGGCTTTTAGGGTGATGCCTTCGTCAAAAATATCATCGATCAGCAGTACGTGCTCACCTTCGATACTGACATCAGGCTTAAATTTCCAGTCTAGCTCATTGGTACCTTCGTTATCACGGTAGCGTGAGGCATGGATATAATGCATACGATGATAAAAAGTCAAATGGGTCAGTAGTTGACCAGCTGGAATCAATCCGCCGTTCATCACGACCATGACGATAGGATTTAGGCCAGCGTAGTGCAGGTTGAGCTGAGCGGCCAGACGCTCATAAGCTGCGGCAACTTCGATACTGCTAATAAGGCACTCTGAGTTGCGTAGGGTTTTTTCGATTTCTTGGTTACTAATTTGGGTCATGGGTTGCGCCTTTGATAAAAGTGCCGCCTATTTTAGCAAATTTTACTAAATTTGCCCAACACTACAGCCTCAAAATATAATATTCGCTATTCTGGCTTTTTTACGATAAAGGGGCGGTAATAATTGGCCAAACGGTTTAAGGAAGTATCTGGCAAATCGGGCAATAGCTTGTTTAATGCCATAGACATGCCTTTGTCGATGGCCGCTTTGGCAACGGGCACAGATTTGCGTTTGATCATGCCAAGCTTTAAGGTTTCAGCATAGCGGCTGACAAAGTGTGTCAACGTTTCCTCGTTCATGGTTTCAAGCGCGGTTTTAAAGGTTTTCATATCTGTATGCTCAGGCGTAATCGCTGCAAAGCCTTTGTCGACGGTCATGGCGTCTTTATCAGACAGCTGAAAACCAATGCGCTTGATACCATCATTATCGATAAATGTCGCTCGATCTCTTAAAAAATGAAAGCTGGGTAGCACTTCTTCGTTGTTTTCTTTACCCAGTAGAATGTTTAATAGCGTGTCCGTCGCTTTTTCAACGGTGCCGACCACTTTGCGCATGGCTGCTTGACGCTCAGGGTTTGGAATGATATCCACTAAGCCGACGAGTAGGTTGTCAATCAGGTCACGCGCGGTTTGGTGAGTCAACGCGTCGCGATAAGGGTAGTAATCTACTAACTCATTTGATTCAACCACTTGCTCTGCTTCAGTAATAAGCGCTTTTAATTTGTCTGAAGGAACGAATCCAAAATAATGTGCCATTATGCTTCCTTTATTTGTTATTTTTCATGCCTTACGAACGTTACATTTATCGTAAAATCGGTTACCATTTAACCAGAATTTTTGGCAAAGGCTCACCACAATATATGCTAATTAGCGATATGCCTGAATAGTAAAGTTCCAGATTTTACTGATGAATACTAGTCTCGCAAGATTCCGACGATTTATCCGATGACAGGTGAGAGGAGTCACTCACTGCACACTAATTTAGCATATTTTTCATATTTTGATTTAAAAAGCTTGAACTTATAAGACTACCTACTACCTGTCTAGGGAGAGATGAGATGAATAGTGCTATTGTACTTTTATTCGGTGTAGCTGCCATGCTTTGCGGCTACCTATTTTACTCAAAATTTATTGCCACTAAAATTTTGGCATTGGATAACAGCCGTCCCACGCCAGCACACACAATGAAAGATGGGGTGGATTATGTCCCCACAAATAAATATGTGCTATGGGGACATCATTTCACCTCAGTCGCTGGAGCGGCGCCGATCATTGGTCCTGCCATTGCCGTGATTTGGGGTTGGGTGCCTGCCATCATTTGGGTGGTGCTCGGTACTATTTTTATGGCGGGTGTGCATGATATGTCGGCCATTTGGGCAAGTATGCGCAATCGCGGTCAGTCGATTGGCTCTATTGCTGGTACAGTCATGGGGACCCGTGTCCGTAGCTTGATGATGGTGGTTATTTTCTTATTACTATTGATGGTCAATGCGGTGTTTGGTGTGGCTATCGCTAACATGATGATCAAAACGCCATCTGCTGTATTGCCTGTTTGGGGCGCATTGGTGGTGGCCTTTATCATCGGTCAGTGTATCTATCGCTACAAGATGAATCTGATTTGGGTCTCTATCATTGGCGTCACTGCTTTATACGGTCTGATCTATCTTGGCCCTATGTTCCCAATTGTGTTGCCTGAAACGGTCTTTGGCTTGCCTGATAATGCGGTTTGGATTCTCATTTTGTTTACTTATGCGGCAATTGCATCATTGTTGCCTGTTTGGATGCTGCTGCAACCGCGCGATTATATCAATGGCTTGCAGTTGTTTGTTGGCTTGATTCTATTGTACGCCGCGATTTTCATTGGTACGCCAAATATTGTCGCGCCAGCAGTAAACACAGCGCTGCCAGCTGGCACACCATCACTCATGCCATTGTTGTTTGTGACCATTGCTTGCGGTGCAATCTCAGGATTTCACGGATTGGTGGCGACAGGGACGACCTCTAAGCAGATTGACAAAGAAGAAGACGCACGTTTTGTTGGTTACTTTGGGGCGCTGGGCGAAGGTATGCTAGCACTTGGCGCGATTTTGGCAGCCACGGCAGGTTTTGCGACCCTTGGAGACTGGCAAGCGGTTTATCAAAAATTTGGCGACGGCTCTATTGGCGCGTTTATTGATGGCGGTGCAACCATTCTAAACGCTGGTGTCGGTATCGATATCGTGCTATCACAGACGATGCTTACGGTAATGGCAGCATTGTTTGCTGGTACCACGATGGACACGGGTGTTCGTTTGCAACGTTATATTTTCCAAGAGTTTGGTGAGTTTTATAACTTGCCTGCATTGAACAAAGGCTTCGTTGCAACCCTGCTTGCCGTCGGTAGCTGTTTGCTATTGGCCTTTGGCGCTGGCGGTATCGATGGTGCTGGTGGTATGATTATTTGGCCATTATTTGGTACGACCAATCAGCTGATGGCAGCCCTAACCTTGATGATTGTTACGGTTATTTTATTGCGTAAGGGCAAGCCAGTTTGGTACACCTTGGGGCCACTGACTTTCTTATTAGTTATGACTGTCTTTGCTCTATTAATTCAGCTAAAAACCTTCTTCACTGATGGCAATTGGCTGCTGATCATTATGGATATCATTATCTTGATAGCAACCATCTTAGTAACGTTTGAGAGTCTGTCTGTATTACGCAAAGAATGGTCGATACACAAAGGCAAAAGCGGTGACATTTAAACGCTAAACCATATTAAATATTTATCAACTCAAAAACGCTAGCAGCAATTGCTGGCGTTTTTTGTATCACATAGGCATGATAGGCAATAAGAAATAAGTAGGGTATAAGCGAATTATGGAAAATAAAAACACATCAAATGATATAGAAAACGCCCAACCACCAGAGAGTACTCAACCATGGTGGCAACGATTTGTGGCAGGACTCAATGAGTTTTATCATGCACCTTATCGCCAAACGATGGCACGTGCCGCCCGTGATGAAGAAGATTTCTTTATGCTGCTGATGTTTGCTGAAAGCTTAGGCATTGATAATCCTGCCAGCTTTTATACCTTAGAGTTACAGCCGTTATTTTTAGAAAACTTTCACGAATGGCACACGCGCATGGGTATGGATAGATGCCCATTTGACCATGTTGGCTGCTGCTAATCGTTTATTTATGATTGAAAAATAAAAATAATATAAGAAATGAGATAAAAATATGGCATTACATCCTCTACATACATTAGTAGAACAACTAAAAGCACAACCGATTATATTTATCGGCGGTAAGGGCGGTGTGGGAAAAACCACTACTGCCGCCGCACTTGCCAGTTATTACGCAAGCCAACAGCAAAAGACGCTGATTGTCTCAACCGATCCAGCACACAGCTTGGGCGACGTGTTGGATACACAGCTTAATAACACAAAAACAGCAATATCACCTTATTTAGATGCTATCGAGCTAAATCCTGACGTCATCGTCGATGCGCATTTTGCCCAAGTTGAGCATACCATCAGTGCTTATGCCAATCCCGATATGATGCCCAAAATTCGTGAGCACCTGCGTCTATCTAAGTCGGCACCCGGTGCACAAGAAGCCGCCATGCTCGAGGCCATGTGTCAGCATCTCGTCTGCGCCGCAGATGCCAACTCTGATAAGAAATATGAACATATCATATTTGATACCGCGCCAACTGGTCATACATTGCGTTTGTTGGTATTGCCTGAGATGATGGGCGCGTGGACAGATGGATTATTGGCACAGCAAAGGCGGCAAGCCAAATTGCGCTCGGTGGCGAACCATTTAGACAGTCACAATCAAACGCGTGGTAGTGGTGGTCAAAAAAACAGCGATCATGATGTGCAAAATCCATTTGCTGCAAAAAAATCTGATCGCTGGGAGCAAGCGGTAGCAGTACTAGAAAAACGCAAAGCACTGTTTCGTCAAGCAGGCCTACTGCTGCATGACCGTGGCCAAACGGCGATTGTCTTGGTAATGACCGCCGACGTGTTACCACTGGCTGAGACCAAACGCGCTGTCTCACAATTAGAGGACAGTAAACTGCCGCCAGCGGCGATAGTAGTCAATCAACTAATCAAACCAACGCAGGCGGATGCGTTTTGGCAGCATCGCGCCGAGCGCCAGCAACAGCTACTGCAAGATATTGAAAGCAGTTTTCCCAATTATTCGCTATACCCAATCTATTTGCAAAAAACAGACGTACGCGGTACAGATGCATTAAGTACCTTGCTAGAGGCTTCATGCTAGCTGATCACTCAGACTCACGTGATTGTAATTTGCTCGCCAGCGACCACGCCATATCGGCACGTAATAGCTGAGCCTGCTCGGATTTACCGCTACTAAGCGATGACCACTGCGGTTTGCCGCGCGCTTTTTTGAGCTCGCTTGGTAGTTTGTGTGTCGGCCATGGTGTGACGGTATGGCCGTCGTCATCTAACGCTTGCTCTATATTGGGTTTTTCACCTTTATATAGCAATTGCGTGGCATCAGTTGCTGCATGACCACGATGGCGCAGGGCGGTGAGCAAGTCTATCGCGCGCGTGGCGAGTAAGGTTAGGGTGGCAGGGTCGATATATAAGCGCTTTACGCCAGTGATTTTATCAGCAATGCTACTGGTATTAGACAACAACCCACCTGCGATACCACCGATGGCAGCGCCCAATCCCAACGTCGTGCCAAGGGCTGCCGCATCAATACCCAAGCCTAATAGCGCACCTGCTGCCGCGCCCGATGTGGTGCGAATACCATAGCTTTTGAGCAGCTCAGGGTCAAAAGGATCTTGCTGGTACGCTTGTAATTCAAGTGGGGTGGCTGCTACCGCATTATCATAAAACTTATATAAATTGAGCAAATTGTGCTGCATCGCCCGTTCGCTTTGCCTCACCGCTTCTTGCATTTGTGCAAGTATGGGCATTGGGTCATCATCTTCATTGATTTCATAAACGAAAGCGGCGACATTTAATAAAAAGTCGGCAATGATGATATTGGCTTCATCATACAGCTGCGCCCAGTTCTCTGTTCGACGTGTCATCAGTTGCTCAAGCATCTCTGAGTGCGTCAGCATGGTAGCCAAGTTTTGCCATAGGCGCATCTCGTCTTCAAATTCAAAGGCGACGGAATCAAAGCGCGTCGATATATGCAGATTGCGTCTTGCCAGCATCGTTTGCCACTCATCGATATTGGCATCCTGACTGTCAGTAAAATTAAATACTGGCATCACTGGTATCGCCGCCCACGATAAAATAGCTAACTCGTCTTTGTATTTACCGAGTACCGGCTCACGCGCATCGACGACATAAATGGCCATATCGCTTGCCAGCAACTGCCGAATCACTTTGGCTTCTTGGCTATAGTCGTCACTGCCGCCACTGCTCGTTAGGGCATCACCACCTTGGGCAATATCTGCGGCCAAAAACTGCTGCAAACGCTCAATACCATCACGGCGACTGGCCGTATTGTCTTCTAGCCAATCCATCAGCCCTGAAGCGTCCTCTAGGCCAGGGGTATCATATAGTATGACCAAGTCTTCACCGGTTTGGCTATCTGTGAGTTTGGCTTGCTCAACATGACGCGTGGTGGCCGCCTCATTTTTGACTTCACCAAAATAAACATCACGTAATAGTGTGCGCAGGATAGAGGTTTTACCTGTATTGGTATGGCCAACGACTGCCAGTTTCAGCGCTTCGCCACTGGCGATGGTTGTTTTTTTGCCAGCGTGCGCTGTCAAGTCGTTTGATTCTTCAGTGGCGGGGGTCTGCATAGATGCTGTTGGCGCGGCCTTTACATACCCTACATGAGGCTCGTCTTTTAGGGCTTTATCGGCAAATAGGCCGACGGGCTGACCATTGGTTTTATTATTATCCATTTTATGTTTCCGTATTATTCATATATATAAACGCTAGCGCTTTTGTGCAAATACCAAAAAACGTGACTAACTGTCCACTAGGCCAATGTTTCGCGCCGCAAGCGCGGTTTGCCACTGTTGATAGCGAGTGTCTTGGTTTGCTATCGTCTGCACCGAGTCTTTTGCCAAAGTGCCATCACCAAGCAGCTGGATAATAAGCCCGTCTGCCGCATGCTCTGCGATACGATCGAGTTTGCGCAGGGTGCCGCGATCAGGCAGCGCATTACTATGAACGCCTAATAATACTTGCACTGGGTGCTTATCAAGATAGCTTGTCAAGCGCTCCATATCATCGCGGTCATCAACGATACCGAAATCCTCTATCTCACTATTATCATTAATATCGGCATCCAGACCCCCAAGCCACCAGTTGTCTTGCTTGGCTGGATACTCGAGTAGGGCCACCAGTTTTTTGCCAGTGCTGACCGTCGCTTTTGGCGCGACAGGAGCGGGTGCTTCTTTAAAATCATCAGCATCCACCACATGACGCTGCCAAAAATTCAAAATTTTTTGATAATAAGGCTGCTTGATATCTAGGCGCATTTTTTTGCGGCGAAACATCAACGCACAAAACGCCCAAGCGATGGCTCTAGGTACGATACCATACATCAGCAAGCTTCCTACCAGCAGCCCCGCCCATTGCCGCGCGGCAGACAGCGGCATCGCCTCAGTCACCATGCGGCTTTGGGCGATAGCGGTACTGTCTGGCACGTCAAACCCTACCAAGCTTGGCAGCCAGCCGAGTATCTGAGTCAACGTGATAAGCGCCTGATCAGACAGTAAGGTCGACTCCCAGCTAAAGCTGTACTGACGCACAATCAATAAAAACACAATGGCCAGCAGCATACCCGTCAAGGTAGCGAGCCATAATTGATGGCTAAAACGCCCCAAATACCAGCGCATACCGCTGTGCTGTAGTTGACGCTCGTACAAGTCAACGGCTGCTTTGGTCACATCGTCTTTACCACGAATAAGATAGCTGGGGCTGACAAAACTGGCAAACCAATTGGACGACTGTTTGCCTTGATTGATGAGCGTCATCGCAAGCCAGCCTAAGAGCATAACGGTATGAAAGCCAAGCAAGCAGACCAGCACATAAAAGAAATTAACCACATTGGTCTGAAGTAGGGTAAACAGTCCTAGAAACCCTGAGATGCACCACACCACACTCATGACTATCATGATACCCTTGATGCGGCCATCAATCTTGCCAAGCACCCCTGCCAGCGCACCGTTACTATCAATACGTGAGGCGCGGCGGTGCAGCTTTTGGATAGGTTTTCCATCCTCACCTTGCAGCTTTTCGGTGATAAGTAGTGGGTCGGTTGCAAAGACATGCTGCTGCGTCTCAAGCGTGCGCACCAGCTCAGTCAGTTGGTCTTGGGGTGATAGCATAAGATATCCGTATAAAAGCGTTGGTCAACAATCATCAGTTTGATTGTGTGAATGATTATTGTAGCGTATATCGATCGTATGGCGGTGACTTCGGTTATTTTTAGCGTATTTTCATAGTAAATGTAAAATAAATGCGCCAAAATAAATGAACATAAGCAGTAGCCTATAATACAGATAACCATAAGGGCGGTATTATGAAACAAAAAAATTATTTGATCATTGGTGGCACCGGTGGTATCGGTCAGGCGATGGTGCAAGCACTCCTGCAGCGGCAACATCTGGCTAATGAGCAAAGCGATACTGATACAGCACATACCAAGATATATGCCACTTATCACAAAAGTCAGCCTGACTTTGCGGCAGATCATTTGTATTGGATATCGATGGATGTGAGCGATGAGGATAGTATCGAACAAGCCATTGCTGATATCAAGCAACAAACCACTCATATTGATTGGGTGATTAACTGTGTCGGCTTATTACATACACCACACAATCAACCAGAAAAAGCGCTACGACAACTGGAAACGGGCTTTTTTTTGCAGAGTATGCAGATTAATGCCTTAGCCAGTCTACTGATTGCCAAGCATATCAAGCCATTACTCGCAAAATCTGAACGTAGTGCGGACAACCCTGCCATTTTTGCGACCATATCGGCGCGTGTGGGCAGTATTAGTGATAATAGGCTTGGCGGTTGGTACAGCTACCGTATAAGTAAAGCGGCGCTAAATATGGGTATGAAGAATTTGAGCATTGAATGGAGGCGGTCACTAAAGGATGTCTGCGTGGTGGTCATGCAGCCAGGTACAGTTGATACCCAACTGTCTTCACCTTTTCAGAGCAATGTGGCGGACGAAAAGCTGTTCACGCCTGCCTATAGTGCGGCGCGTTTACTCGCCGTGCTTGATTCGATGAGCGCTGCTCAATCTGGTGGTTTTGTCGATTGGGCTGGGGAGTCGATACCTTGGTAAAAGATAGGTAAAACGGGTGATTGATAAAAACGTTAAATCATTAATCGGCGACAAATAAATCCATAAATTCATTGACCTGTGTTTGTTCTAAATCGGCACAGCGACTGTCAATAAAACGTGTGGCCAAACTGGCGCGAAACTTGGCTTTTAGCACTGGAATGCCTTCTTTGCGCCGACGTTTATGGCCGATAGGATACTCGACAGCTTAGATTCAACAAATGGCTATCTTATGTCATCAAATAAATCAGACCTGCGACAAACATCAGGCTAAAGAGTAAAAGCAGCACACCCAAAACCTTACTTGCCACACCCGAGCCTCCTGACGGCGGTTTTTTAACTTTGCTCTTTTTGGCCACTCGCAGCACCATCTTGACATGCTCGATATTATCCTCAAGGTAGTAATCTCCTTCAGGAACAAACCCTAAGGACTGATAAAAGCTGAGCAAATAAGTCTGTGCGGAGATAATAATAGGACGCTTTTTGCCATATTTTTTGCGGCAATGAGCGATAGCTTGAATCATCATCTGCCTTGCTATGCCTTGACCGCGATGCTCTGATAATACCAGTACGCGACCAATAGCTGACATAGCGGTTTTAAGCGAATCGGTATCGGCGGCGCTCAAGTTAGATCTGAGCCTGTTGTATTCAGGCGGAATAATGCGACAGTAACCAACGAGCGCTTCGTTTTGATGCGCGACGAGATGCAAGCAATCAAAGTCAAGCTCATCCATATCTTGATAAGCGCAGTTTTGCTCCACCACAAAAACCTGCGAGCGCGCTCTTAGAATATGGTAGATATCGACGGAGGTTAACTCATCAAAGGTTTTTATAGAAAATTGGGTGGTCATAATATTTTGGCTTTTGCAAATGAGATGATAATAATGCGTTTGAATGAAGGCGCATTTTTAATGCTTTTAATTTTATAGTTCTAGGCTAAAAGCACCAGCATACGACGTCGCTTAGATTATTATTAAAACGCACTTTTTGCAATAATCTATAAGACACTAACCCTGAATCGTCTGACTGATCTTATCTAGATTTAAACTATCGGACATGGCACTAAAGATCTCGTAATACTTACCGCCTTTATCATACAGCGCTTCATGCGTCCCAGTCTCAACCACTTGACCGTTTTCTATTACTACCAAATCATCTGCATCAATAATCTGTGCAATATTGTGCGACACCATAATTACCGTACGATCTTGCTTGATAAGATCTAAGCTTTTTTTGACCTGTTGACTGGCGATGGCATCGAGGCTCGCCGTTGGCTCATCCAAAAATACAATCGGTGGATCTTTTAAGAACATACGTGCCAGCGCAATACGCTGCTGCTGACCGCCCGATAGCGATTTGGCCGTACTCTCGTAACCGTCTGCTAATTGCATCACTTGCTCATGAATCGAAGCCTTTTTTGCTGCGACTATAATGTCATCCATAGTCGCATTTATATCGCCGTAACGGATGTTTTCACTAATAGTGCCTGAGAAGATATGATTACTTTGTAATACCAGACCGATATTCTGACGTAAGTCATGAGTATCACAGTCTTTTAAATTATGACCATCTAAGCAAATCATGCCAGCATCTGGCTCATAAAATTTGACTAATAGATTGATGATGGTGCTCTTGCCCGCGCCGCTAAGCCCCACAAGCGCAGTGATACGGTTAGGGCGAATCTCAAAGCTGACGTCTTTGAGCGCTTGCGTCCCATTCGGATAAGTAAAGTCGACATGTTTAAGCTCGATATGACCCTTTAGATCTTTACTACTGATGCCATCGATATTCTCAATTTGCTTATCATCTTCTAAAATATCAAAAAAGCCTTCAGCATAGGTCAATGCATTATTTATCTGGTCGTAGATGCGGTGTAATTGACGGATAGGGGCGGCGACGTTTTGAAATAGCATAACGTGAAATAAAATCATGCCAATGGTCATTTGACCCTGCAATACAAAGTAAGAGGTCAGCAAGATGATGACCACGACACCGATTTGCTCAATAAAGGTCTTAATCGCGTCATAGATAAAGCCAATACTGCGAATACGCAGCTGATTATCGGTCATCTCTTTTTGAATCTTTAGATGCTTTTGCGCTTCAATAGGCTCGCGGACAAAGGATTTGACCACACTAATTGAGTTGATAATCGAGATAACCAGTCCGCTTTTGGCTTCGCGAAAGCCGCGCATTTGCCGACGAAACCCTTGCAGACGTCTGGCTTGTTTTTGACTAATAAAAAAGTAAATCGGAATAATAAACAGCCCAACCAGACCAATCCAAAAGTTGGTTGAGAACATAATAATAAGCGAGACAATGGCACTGGCAAACAGCGGTAGCATATCGATAAAGAAGTTTTGCACCAAACTTGTTAGGCTACTAACCCCATAATCAATACGCGTTTGTAGTTTACCGCTATCGTTTTCACTACTGGTATAAAACGCCATGCGATAAGTCAAAATACGCTCGATAATCTTTTGTGATAAATCCCGCGAGAGATTGATGCGAATCTTTTCACCATAAAAGCGCTGCCCAAATGAGATAAATATCGACAGTATCTCTTTGGTCAGTAGTACCGCACTGATAATGCCAAGCATACGTACGCCCGCTTCCCAAGGCTCGGCAAGTGTGGCAATCTCAGTCAAAGTATCGACAGCATAACGCAACACAAAAGCATTGACCTGCGCGGTAAAGGATCCAAGCACCGTTAAAATCAAGGTGGCAATGATTAAAAGCTTATAAGGCGCGGCAAACACCGCCAGCTTTTTGAGGATATTCCACAATAAAGCGCGCCGCTCAGTCTTTTTGACTGGCGGCTTTTTGTCTAACATCACGCGGCGAGGTTGGGGAGAAGTTGGCATATAGGTGTCGCGCTATGCTTTATTTAACAGTAGTCTGCAGCCTATCAAATCAAAACGCATCCGCTGGTACAAATACCTCGCCTGTCATAATACGGCGGGCTGAGCGACTCATCGACACTTTTTTAGCTTGCCAGCGGCCGTCGACTTGTTCGGTCTTACCGCCGACCAGTAGCGTCCCTGATGGATGACCAAAACGCACCTCGGACAGCTCGCCACCGCCAGCCGCCTCATTGACCAATGTCCCTTGCGTGGTGGCCGCTGCCGCAATGGCGACCGCTGCGGTACCCATCATCGCATGATGCAGCTGCCCCATGCTCATCGCGCGTACCACTAAATTGATATCATTTGCATTAACTTCTTTACCACTAGACGAGGTATAGCTTTGTGCTGGTGCTATCCAAGCGATCTTGGGGATATGTTGGCTCGCTTGTGCCTCACTCTCATCTTTAAACAATCCCATCGCCAAGCCGCCACGCGCACGAATTTTTTCCAACTTGGCTAATAGTGCATCATTACTATTAATATCGCCTTGTAATTCTGTACCGCTAAAGCCTAGGTCTTCTGCCTTCATAAAGATAGTTGGGATGCCTGCGCTGATAAAGGTCGCTTTGACGCTGTCTTTATCGAGGCCACAACCAGAGACATCAAAGTCATCGACAAGGTTGTTGGTCGGGAACATGTCACTGGATGAGTCAACCGGATCGATAAATTCAATTTTGACCTCAGCGGCGGGGAAGGTGACGCCGTCTAATTCAAAGTCGCCCGTTTCTTGTACTTGCACCTTGCCATCTGCGTCTTTGTATATAGGCACATGAGCAATGATGGTCTTGCCGATATTTTCTTGCCAAATACGCACTTCGCAAATACCACTATCGGCATCGACATCCATGCTACTAGAAACCTTATCCGCGTCAACAATACCCATATTTATCGCACAAGCACCCACGGCGGCGGTTAAGTTACCGCAGTTACCCGCCCAATCAATCATGGGCTTTGCGATATTAACTTGTCCAAATAAATAATTGACGTCATGATCAGCTTGTCTTGCTTCAGACAAAATAACCGTTTTTGACGTGCTAGAGCTGCCATTACCTAAGCCGTCGATTTGCTTACCATAAGGATCTGGGCTGCCGATAACACGTAGTAAGAAGTTATCTCGCGGCGAGCCTGCAACTTGGCAACGCTCAGGTAGGTCGGATAATTTAAAAAACGTGCCCTTTGACGTGCCGCCGCGCATATAGGTGGCAGGGACGGAGATTTGCGGGGCGAATTTTGGTTTGGGTTGGGTGGCTTGTGTCATTACTAGGAGTCCTTAATATAATTATGATTTGATTATGTATTATTGGTAATATAAATAAAGGTGAAAATAGAGAAGATTATGACAACAAATAAAAAGCACAAAGAAAGCTCAGCTAAAATTAAACGTATGATGCAAGACAACCCTGACTTGTCTTATGAGTTTGTGCGTCAATTACTCATCGCTCACGATGAAGTCGAGGCTGGTAGAGTTGAACCATTTTATTTTAGATAGGATTACTGCAATCCTAAACTCATTTTGCCAGCTTTATACTGCTCAACAGACTTAGCCAAATGGGCAGCATTAGCAGATGACTTTAGTAAATACAGCGTCTCCATCAAACCATTGTAATGAGCACTCGACATAACAACCGCATCATTATCGTTTTGACGATTTATGACTACTGCATCGGTACCATTATTCACCGTATCTAAAACGGCTTTAAAGTCTTTATTAGCGTCTGTAAAGCTGATAATTTTCATAAAATTTCTCTTAATATAAAATTTTAATAAAATACAATCTATAGTAACTCTGCAAAATTGTGATGCTGGGTTAAAAACCCAGCCTACGCCAAATTCAAATAGTTAGAGAGTATAAGCTTAAAAAAACCGATGCCATATAGACACTCTATACAACATCGGTTATTTATAACTTACAAGCTAAACCTTAAACGCTCAAAACGCTTAGGCCACTTCACCCGCTAAGAACTCTTTGGCAAAGCGCTGCAGCATACCGCCAGAGTTATACATTTTCACTTCATCAGCCGTATCTAAACGGCAAATAACAGGCGCTTTATCGACTGTGCCATCTTTACGATGGATAACTAGCGTCATCTCGCCGCCAGCGGATACCTCACCTTCGAGATCAAACACTTCGCTGCCATCGATATTTAGCGTCTCACGGTTGATGCCTTGTTTGAACTGTACGGGGAGAGCGCCCATACCGACGAGGTTTTGACGATGGATACGCTCAAAATCTTCAGCCACGACGACTTCCACACCAGCAAGACGCACGCCTTTGGCAGCCCAGTCACGGCTTGAGCCTTGGCCATAGCCATCACCTGCGATGATGATGAGTGGCTGCTCACGATTCATATACGTCTCGATCGCTTCCCACATACGCATGACTTGACCTTCTGGCTCCACGCGCGCAAGTGACCCTTGAATGACGTTGCCGTCTTCGTCACGTACCATCTCATTGAGCAGTTTTGGATTGGCAAAGGTGGCGCGCTGCGCGGTTAAGTGATCGCCGCGGTGCGTGGCGTACGAGTTGTAGTCTTCCTCAGGCAAGCCCATGGTATCAAGATACTCGCCAGCGGCGCTATCACCCATAATCGCATTAGATGGTGACATATGGTCGGTGGTGATGTTGTCACCAAGTACCGCTAGTGGACGTAAGCCTTTAAGCCGGTTCATCGCCGCCATCTTGCCTTCCCAATACGGCGGACGACGGATATAGGTACTCATCTCACGCCAGTCATATTGTGGGTCGATGACAGAAGCTTCATTACGACCTGCCTGTGCTTTGGCTTCATCAAACATTGGGATATAGACGGCATTATACTGCTCAGGTTTGACAGCTTTAGCCACGATAGCATCGACTTCGCTATCCTCAAACCAGATGTCTTTTAGATAAACATCGTTGCCATCTTGGTCTTTGCCGAGTGAGTCTTTTTCGATATCAAAACGGATATTACCAGCGATAGCATACGCCACAACCAAAGGTGGCGAGGCGAGGAACGCTTGCTTGGCATACGGATGGATACGACCATCAAAGTTACGGTTACCTGATAATACGGCGGTACTAAACAAATCGCGCTCGATGATCTCTTGCTCGATCTCTGGGTCGAGCGCACCGCTCATACCGTTACAAGTGGTACAAGCAAAGGCGACGACATCAAAACCCAGTTTTTGTAGCTCGGGCAATAGGTTGGCTTCTTCTAAATACAGCTTAACGGCTTTTGAGCCTGGCGCGAGTGACGACTTGACCCAAGGCTTACGAATAAGACCTTTTTCTACTGCGTTACGGGCGACGATACCAGCGGCCACCATGTTGCGTGGGTTTGAGGTGTTAGTACAGCTAGTAATAGCAGCGATAATGACTGCGCCATCTGGCATTAGCCCATCTTTTGGTTCTGGTAGTTTTTCATTTTCACCGTGGGCGATACCTTCCTTAACAAGGTCTGTCGTTGACACACGAGCGTGTGGACGTGAAGGACCAGCGATATTACGTACCACTTTCGATAAATCAAAATGCAGCACGCGCTCATATTCAGCATCTTTTAGGCCGTCCGCCCACAGACCAACTTGTTTGGCATAAGCTTCTACGATTTTGATTTGCTGCTCTGAGCGTCCGGTGAGACGCAGATAATCAATGGTTTGCTCATCGATAGAGAACATCGCAGCAGTTGCGCCGTACTCTGGCGTCATATTGGAGATAGAAGCACGGTCGCCAACAGTCAGATTGCGCGCACCTTCGCCGTAAAACTCTAGGTAGGCTGAGACCACGCCTTCCTCGCGTAAAAACTCCGTCATTGCTAGTACTAAATCGGTACCAGTAATGCCTTCTTGCAGCTTACCTGTCAGCTCAACGCCAACGATGTTTGGCAAACGCATGTATGAAGGGTTGCCCAACATCACGCTTTCGGCTTCTAGCCCGCCGACACCGATAGAGATAACGCCAAGCGCATCGACCATCGGGGTGTGACTATCGGTACCGACCAAGGTATCAGGGAAGGTGATGGCATCGCCGTCTTGATCCGCGACAACTTGTACTACTGGCGACATTTTTTCTAGGTTGATTTGGTGCATGATGCCATTACCAGGCGGTACCACGTTGACGTTGTCAAAGGCGTACTGACACCAGTTGATAAAGTGAAAACGGTCTTCGTTACGGCGCTCCTCGATGGCACGGTTTTTTTCAAACGCATCTTCTTCAAAACCAGCATGCTCTACGGCTAATGAGTGGTCAACGATCAGCTGCGTCGGTACGATGGGGTTTACTTTGGCAGGATCACCGCCTTCCGCTGCGATGGCATCACGCAGTCCTGCCAAATCGACAAACGCGGTCTGACCTAAGATATCGTGGCATACCACGCGGGCAGGATACCAAGGAAAGTCGACCTCTTGCTTACGGTAGATATGCTGCGCTAGCGCCTCGGTCAAATCCTCAGGTGGGCAGCGACGTACGAGGTTTTCGCATAATACCTTTGAGCTAAAAGGTAGCTTGGCATAAGCACCAGGCTCGATCTCATTGACCGCTTGCTCGACATCAAAGTAATGTAACTGGGTACCGGGCAAGGGTTTTTTGTACTTATCGTTCATGGTTTGCGGATTAACTTGCGTTAACGGCTGTTTGTTGTCTGTCATGACGGATCATCCTTACTAAGAAGGGTTATTAAAAATCGCTGTTATTTAAGAAAATTAACCGCGCGCGCCGATGTCCGGTACTGAGCGCAGCTCTTCGCCCGTATATTCCGCGCTTGGACGAATGATACGGTTGTTGGCGCGCTGCTCAAACACGTGTGCCGCCCAGCCAGTTAAGCGTGAACAGACAAAGATGGGCGTAAACAGCTTGGTTGGGATGCCCATAAAGTGGTAGGCTGAGGCATGAAAAAAGTCAGCATTACAAAACAGTTTTTTCTCGCGCCACATGACTTCCTCACAGCGTACCGATACTGGGTATAGCACTTCATCACCGACGTCAGCCGCCAGCTTTTCAGACCAACCTTTGATGACGACGTTACGCGGATCCGACTCGCTATAGATTGCATGACCAAAGCCCATAATCTTATCTTTACGCTCGAGCATGGCCATCATTTCTTTCTCGGCTTCATCAGGTGAGCTAAAGCCCTCGATCATGTCCATCGCAGCCTCATTGGCACCGCCATGCAAATGCCCACGTAGTGAGCCGATCGCACCTGTAACACAAGAATGAATGTCCGATAACGTAGATGCACAGACGCGGGCGGTAAAGGTCGAGGCGTTGAACTCATGCTCAGCGTACAAGATCAATGAGACATTCATCACGCGCTCGTGTAGCTCGTTTGGCTTCTCGCCTTTGAGTAGATGCAAGAAATGCCCACCGATAGTAGCATCGTCCGTTTCGGTCTCGATACGCACGTTGTCATGGCTAAAGCGATACCAGTAGTTGATGATAGAAGGAAACACCGCCAGCATACGATCGGTTTTATCATTTTGCTGATCAAAGTCGGTTTCCATCTCAAGGTTACCTAGCATCGAGCAGCCTGTACGCAGTACGTCCATAGGATGCGAGTCCACTGGAATGCGCTCGAGTACGTCTTTTAGCGCTTGCGGTAGGCCACGCATTTTTTTGAGTTTGGCTTGATAAGCATCAAGCTCGCTTTGAGTCGGCAAGTTGCCATACAGTAGCAAATACGCCACTTCTTCAAAGATACACTTGTCCGCCAGCTCAGAGACATCGTAGCCGCGATAGGTCAGACCTGAGCCTGATTTGCCAACTGTCGATAGCGAGGTCTTGCCTGCGACTTGACCACGTAGGCCTGCGCCTGATAATTCTTTTTGTGCTGCCATGGTTGAATTCCTTTTTTTAGGTGGCTTGTTTGGGTAATTGACGAAAAGGGTGATGTCATAGTGATAAGCACTTACTATAGATACTTATTGATTGACACTTATTAATCGGTGCTTACTTGTTATCTGCAAACAGTTTGTCTAGCGTTTGCTCAAACTCGTGATAGTTTAAGAAATCATATAGCTCCATGCGGGTCTGCATGGTATCGACGACGTTTTCTTGTGTGCCGTCATCTAATAGATGCTGATAGACATTGAGGGCGGCTTTGTTCATCGCGCGAAAAGCAGATAAAGGGTACAGCACCATATCGACACCCACTCCATATAGCTGATCGGTGGTGTATAGATCGGTCTGGCCAAACTCTGTCATGTTGGCCAGTACAGGGATATCGAGCACATCGGTAAACTTGCGATACATCTCGATGTCGGTTAACGCTTCTGCAAAAATCATATCAGCGCCGGCCTCAGCAAAAGCAACGGCACGCTCAACCGCCGCGTCTAACCCTTCGACCGATAACGCATCGGTGCGCGCCATGACCACAAAATCAGGGTCGGTTTTGGCATCTAAGGCCGCTTTTAGGCGATCGACCATCTCTGAGATACTGACGATTTCTTTGTTTGGGCGATGGCCGCAGCGTTTTTGTGCCACTTGGTCTTCGATATGTACAGCAGCCACGCCCGCTTTTTCCATTTTTTTGATGGTTTGGGCGATATTAAAAGCGCCACCAAAACCAGTATCGATATCGACCAATAACGGCGTATCTACCGCGTCGGTGATACGGCGCGCATCCTCTAGCACATTATCAAGGCTGGTCATGCCCAGATCAGGTAAGCCAAAAGACGCATTGGCCACGCCGCCGCCTGATAGATAGATGGCCTGATGACCGACTTGGGTCGCCATCATCGCGGTATAGGCGTTGATAGTACCGACGATCTGTAAGGGTTGGTTTTGGTCGTTTTTTTGAGCCAAAGCTTGGCGAAAACGTGCGCCAGCGGATAAAGAAGTCATGTGGTGGTCCTTGTCCTTGTTATCGTTTTATGCAAAACACTGAGTATAAAAAGTAAAAAGTGAGGTTGATCGTATTAGTTTTTGATTATACCCAAATATCTACCGATGCAAAGACCCTGCCAAGCTAGGTTTATAAACAATTGCTAATTTATCAGTGAAATAAAAGTAAATCTATTCGTATTTCAAATAGCATTATCCAAAAAGTCATTATTTCTTTGATTTATTATTTATATCCTTTAAATCATTAAAGTACCGGCGAGGTTTTATTTACATTTATTTACAATTACATCTACGCTGGCAGGCTTTGACAAAGCAAAGGAGCAGGGGCGTTATCTATTCGCCAAAAAAAAGCCCTAATAGCAATACTAAAAATGCTAAAAGGGCTTTTATCGCTTGAGCCTTATTCGTTTAAGAAAGAGGTGCTTTTATGCTCTCTAGCCAAACATACCGGTTAGGTTGGCTAAGAACAATAACGCAAAGCTGGCTAAGAAAATAAGCCCAGCGATCGACCAAGCATTCATGCCAGCTGAGAGCTTTTTATGCTTTTTCACCAATGAGTAGTTGAGCCAGCCAAAGATGGGCGCTGAGACAAAGGCGGAAATCATAGCAAACTTGAGCATCGCGCCAAGCTGACCTGTAAAGAAGGTAATGATTACCAAACCACCACCGATGGCATAAGTTGTCCAAAACGCGACTTGTTTTGTGTTGATTTCCTTTTCACCTTTGAGCAAACGCCAGCACTCTGCATTGGCACGGCCATAACCGTCGGCACAGGTGATGGTGGTGCCAAACATACACATAAAGGCGACGAAGGCGACTAGCAGCCGCGACCACTCACCGATGGTCGCTGTGTACATGTTGATCAACTGATTAATATAAGCGCCGCCAACCAGCTCAATCTCTTGTCCTGAGCCGTACTGCACAAACACGCCAAGTGATAAGAAAAACAGCGCCAAAATCGCAGATACTGAGTAACCAACATTAAAGTCTAGCAAGCCCTGACGGTGGGTCGTATGATCGGTTTTGACCTTGGCAGAGGTCCACATAGAGGTAATGGCAGCAAACTCTAATGGCGCGGGCATCCAGCCCATCAACGCCACAATAAAGCCTAGTGTCGCCAAATTCCATGGCGAGGCGGCAACAAAATCAGCCGCCATCACGGTCGGCTTGCCAGCAGCGATGATGACCGCCGCAACGGTAGCCGTCGTGAGAGCAATCATGATCCATTTGGTCACGCCATCGAGTACCTTATAGTGACCTGCAATCAAAAAGAACCATGATACAGCCACAATGATGAACGATAACGTCATCGTCGATAGGCCAAGAGAGGCGGGCAGCATAAAGCCTAATATCACCGCAGCAATCAGTGACACAGCGCCGGTACTGATGACGGCAGACAAGACAGATAGGATAAAGTAAACCCAAAGATAGACCTTTGAGCGCTTGGCATAGCCAGCAATCAGACTCTCACCTGTGTCATAGACATAATCAGTACCAAAGCGAAAAAACGGATACTTAACGACGTTGGCCAAAATAATCATGATCGCAAGCTGCCAGCCATATATCGCGCCAGCCTGCGTTGATGAGATCAGATGCGAGCCGCCGATAGCGGCCGTCGCCATCAAAATCCCTGGGCCAAAGATACGCCAGCTAAAGCCCTTGGGCTGCTGCGCCTCATCGGTTGCGCTGTCGGTCGCGTCGGTGCTTGCAATGCGAGAGTTGTTGAGTGGTTGTGTGGACATGAATACCTCGAGATGTTTGAACGGCAAATCATCACTTACCTGTGTCAGTCTGCCAATGAACGGTCATGAATTTTCTATTACCTTTAATAAAACGATTCATCTTTTATCGACTTTAGCACACCGAAGCTGTTCAGGAGAATGATTATTCTAATAACTATTACTAATTGTTTGCATGCCCATTCTCGATAGTTAGCATAATTGCATATAAATATCAAGAGTTTGGACGAATTTTTTTGGCCGTTCTTTATAACATAATAATCGTTCGATATCTGATAATTTAAGGCATCGAGGCAAATTTTTGTGGTCGATAGGTGATACCGCGCTGCTCATACACTTGATACGTCGCGGTGAGTAGGTCGGGGATGCTTGGATGAACGCAGTCTTTGAGCGTATGTAAATAAATAGGAGAGGTGGCGTTTTCGTGAATGAGGCGCTGATAGCTGATCTGCTCGGTACGGACAGTGCTTAGGCTGGCAGGCACCAGCGTGATCCCTTCGCCTGCCGCCACTAGGCCCAGCGCTACTTGTAAGTCACTCACTGTCGTGGTCATAAATGGTGATACACCGTATTGGGCAAATAAATGCAGCAGCGGCTCGGTGATCGGCTCGTTTTGTCCTAGCGGCGCTTGAGAGTCCAATGACGTATGCTGCTGAGCTGCAGAATCGGTATCGATTGGCGAAGAGGCCGGCGACTTAGGCTTTGATGACGAAAAAGCTGTCGATACTGTGGTGGCTATCGGTAGATGCGTTTGATGGTATAAAATCAGGCGGTTATTTGCCAAATCGATCAAACGCTGCGCACGCACCTGCGCGAGCGGATGCGCCTTGGGCAAGGCCACCACGTAGCGCTCATGACGTAGGAGTATCTGCTGAATCCAAGGATCTTGGTGAGCAAAGCGCCCAAAACCAATGTCAATCTCGCCAGATTTTAGGGCATCGATCTGCTGATAAGAGCTGATGTCTTTAAGATTGACATCGATATCAGGATTTGACTGCTTTAGGGTGGCGATAATGTCGGGTAGTAGCCCATACAGCACCGATGGCACAAAGCCGATATTGAGTGTACTACTGGGCATAGATAAGCGCTGAGTCATGCTAGTGACTGCCTCAATCTCTGTCAGTACGGCACTGATTTTTTCATAAAAAAACGCCCCCGCATCTGTCAAATGCAACGGCCGATGGTAACGATCAATGAGCACCACCCCCATCTCTGTCTCAAGCTGTTTGATCAGGCGACTCAGACTTGGCTGCGACAAACCTGTCTGGGTTGCCGCTGCGCTAAAGCTGCGTAGATCTGCAATCGCAATGAACGCCTTCAGTTGTTTTAAATCCATATCTGAGTGCCTGTTATATCTATTGTTATCTTTATACTGTATTTTAATCGTTTGATTTAAAACGTTGGCAACGCGCCTGACATGATGAAAGAACCATCATACGTTTGAAAAAATCAAGCGCGCCCTGTAAGGGTAAATAGGTAAAACCTACAAATTGTGCTTGAAGATAGAGCAGTAGGCAATTATATTGGCCGTAACGGTGCTGTTACATTTGGCAAATAAACTGTATCATCCTTTATCTAATGGTAATAGTATAACTGGCTCGGTATCATTCTATGAACGATATAAATAATGACAGTAGTATTGATCTTGAAGCAAAGCTTGACACAAAGTTGGCAAAAAAGATTGCCAATGCTAAAAATCGCAGAGACAAGCGCAATGGTGGTATCTACAAGCGTTTTTTGAAACGCGTGCACCACCCTGAGCCTCATAAAAAACTAGAGCCTCTAAAAAGCGCACATCATCTACCTGCTTATGAGCCGCTGACCGACGAAGAGCTACAATGGTTTACCAGTCAAGATAAGCATGACAGCCAGCCAAAACAGCCGCCAAAAGACCCAACAGCTGCGACACCAGATACTGAGCGCGACAACGACAAACTTGATTTTACGCTGGACTTTTCTGAGCCAGATAGCACGACCTCTCACAGTGTATCAACGCCTGAGGGTGGGCTAGATACCGACAAAGGGACGGGCAGTGTATTTAGCGCAGATATTGTAGAAATAGATAGCGGCGTAGCGCCAAAGCATCACATCGACGATCATGAATCACAGGATCGTCAAGCGGCTGCCAGCACAGAGGTTGAGGCTAGCAGCTATCAAATTACCGACTCTCAAAGTCAAAGTATCGATCCTCAAGACGAGCAAGCGCTGGCAAGTAAACGCAAACCATCAACACTCATTATCGGTATCGGCTCAGTACTTTTGGCAGCGGCCGTGCTGGGTTATGCCGCCATCACTTATTTCTCTAGCGATACAAAAGACAACCCTATACAAAGTACAGAAGCCACAACCCCTGATGTAGCTGTAGCGACTCAGCAAGAGCAAGATGCAATGACAGACACCAGTGCAACTGTTGATCATACAGCGTCAAGCGACTCTGCTGCAGCACTTAGCTCGGATAAATCAGACGAAATCGCCACAACCGAGCAGCCAGCTGACGAAAGTCAAAACAATGCTGCCTCAACCAGCGAGGATGAGGATTTGGATACTGAGTTGGATGCTGAGCCTGTGATTACTTACGAAGAATTTAAAGATGAATCACAAACCACCTTGTACCGCGAGACCAATGGTTAATGATTAATGATTAATGATGTTCCTTGTAGGGTGGACTGACCATACAGTGCTTAGCAAGGCAATGTCTAGTAAGCGCTAATATAATCACTGATATAGTATTTTATAGACCTTATTTAACATAATATACATTATGCGAAAACAAACCAATGCTTTTAATAAGTTGCCGATAAGCTTTTTATACATACTGATTCGACGATTTTACTTACGTTACTTTCTATTGATGCTCCCAGCAAATCATCAGTCCATCACCAAACCAATCCATCACCATACTTTTCTCAAACTAACGGCAAGCTTTTAGCAAATGCTCACGCAGCGATTTTCCTTGATCAGTTAATATCACGTCTGCCACTTGGCAATTTTTATCATCACAAATCAAATCATAATAGACATCGCCGCCTTGTGCCAAGCTGACTTTAACCAGCCCTTTATCAGTGATGGCAAACTGCTTGTCTTGCTGATAATCAGGATCCTGTGAGTTCCATAATACATCGTAACCCACATGACAAGACATTTGCGCTGTCTCAAAATATGTTTGTTCTAACTGCATGGCGTTTTGCAGCGCTGTATTGGCGTATTGTTGCAGGACGACTGGATTATCCATGCCTTCATTACGGATGTCTTGCTCATACATCTGGCGAATGGTTTGTAGTTTTTGCGCGTTATATGTCTGCATGCCTGTTGTCGTATTACTCTTTGTAACATTAATTGCTGCATGAGCAAACGTCGCAAATCCTGCCGCGAGCGATATCAGTATGGGTATCAATGGTTTAATAATCTGCATGGGTCAATTTACCCTATTTTTTTACACAAATAGCTATTAACCATTACATCACACTCATATGAGGGCTGTGCTGTCTTATCGTATCATTCAGGTTGAGATGATTAACGATTGTCGCTTTGCATAATCCCAGTAACGGCCATCATAAGGACATAATATGACCCTATTTGCAGCGTTAAAACCCCCTTATTTTTCGATAATGACAAGTGGTATGTTCGCCTTTGTATTGGCAGCAACAGGCTGTCAATCCTCAGCTGAGTCCACTATAAATACATCGGCGCAATCCACCAACACCCCCGTAACCACGGACATGAGCCAACAAACGCTCAAACAGCAAGCGTTACGCATCCAGCGTGCACTTGCCAATAACGACTATGCCAGAATCACCAAGGATATTCATCCTACCCGTGGTGTGCGTTTCTCCATGTATGCCTATGTGCGCCCTGAGTCCGATAAGGTCTTTAGCCGTGAACAGTATGCTCAGTATTTGCAGCAGTCCAAAATCCGCTTTACTTGGGGTGAACGTGACGGCTCTGGTGCGCCATTAATCATACCGCTACCAGAGTACCTAGACACTTGGGTAAAGGCCAAAACCTTTAATGACGCTACCCTTAGCATCAATGAGTTTCAAAAAAGTAGCAATAGCATCAATAACCTAAATAAAATATATCAAAACTCTGATGTCGTTGAGTTTTACTATAAAGGTAGTGATGAATACAGCGGTTTAGACTGGCGGGTGTTGCGCTTGGTGTTTGATGACTATCAAGGTAAGCGTTATCTGGTAGCCGTTATCACTGACCAGTGGACGGTTTAGTGCATTTATAAGCAAATAGCAGCTAAAACAGCAGGATGCTGACGCTCAACCATGATGCCCTGCCCTTTTTTGCTGTCTTTATACTATATATTCTTTTTTATAAATATAAAAGACTGTGCTATTGCTTATTTTTCAAGTATTTCAGTTTAGCGTTAATAATACCTTGTTATCCCTTGCTGCGCGTATCTTGAGGTGGATAACCAAAATACTGTTTATAAATGCGAGAAAAGTAACTTTGGTCACCATAGCCGACCCTATGAGTGACTTCTTCAATGGTACATAGCTATTTGATTTTAAAATATGATTGGCCTGCTTTAAGCGCAGCATCTTGACCCATTCCGAAAAGCTATAAGGCAGGCTGGCAAAGAGTTTGTGCAGGTATCTAACAGAAATATGACAAGCTGCAGCGACGGTGTTTGGGCTCAAATGAGGGTTTGCTAAATTTAAATTCACATAATGCTCGATACGTTTGAGATGCACAGACTGTATCGCTGACATCTTACTCATCATCACCTCTTTGGGTGCACTCAATGTCAAGACAATCAGATTTAGCAGCTTGGCATGCTGCAAAAATCCCAAAAACTTATTGGGCTGCCGAATTTATGCGTGTTTTGCTGTTTATATTGATATGATGAGTACATCTATGACTTACGGTTTTGCTATAAAGACTACAGCGGTGTTTGCTGAAAAAACTTCACCATAATGTCATAAATATCAGGATACGCATCGAATAGCTTTTGCGGGGTCTCAAAAAACACTTCGCTAAGCACCGCAAAAAACTCCGCTGGATTGGTCGCACCATAGCGATCCAGTCCTGACTTACGATGATTTTGAAAATCTTCAAAATCACGGCTCATAATTATTGTCCAATGCTCAGGATTCATATCGGGCTGCAGGGGCGGAAAACCATTGGCACGACCGTTAAGCATATCGAGCTTGTGTACGAACTCATGAATGACGACATTATGACCGTCACGCTCACCTGAGTGCTTGGCGTCCTTCCATGACAGAATGACAGGCCCACGCAGCCATGCCTCTCCGCTACGATGTTGAGTACCCTCATGGACAATGCCAAACTCATCGACGGTTTTCGCCTGGCTTTTGTATGAGCCAGGATAGATGATAATAGACGACCAGTCTTTATACCATTCCAGCCCTAAATTTAGAATCGGTAGGCAAGCTTGCAAGGCAATAGACAGTCTGACTTTATCGGTAATCTCAAAGCCCTGCGCGCCGGTAATCGACTTTTCATCTAAGAATAACGTCGCCAGCTCAAACAGACGGCTCCTTTCGTCCTCATTTAGTCTATCAAGTATAACAATGCGCTTGGCAGCTTGCCGCCAATCAGCCGTGGTAAACTTACTATTGTCTAGTATGCGCTGCTCACGCCAGTCTTTTATCATGCCAAACATGGTTGTTCCTTAACGTTAAACGATATGCAATAATGATAATACTGCGCCAATTAACGCTATATCAATAAAAACGGTGCAGTTTGGCTGGTCTTTGATGTTGCCACATCCTCAGGTATGCCTTGAGCAACGACTTGCCCGCCTGCATCCCCTGCTCCTGGGCCAATATCGATAATCCAATCGCTATTGCTGGCCACTTGCATATCGTGTTCAACCATAATGACGGTATTGCCTGCCTCGACGAGCGCATCTAATTGCGCCATCAGCATCGACACATCAGCAGGATGTAGGCCAGTGGTCGGCTCATCAAGGATATAAAGCGTATCGCCACGCTGGGTACGTTGTAGCTCGGTGGCAAGCTTGATACGCTGCGCCTCGCCGCCCGACAGTTCAGTCGCTGGCTGCCCCAGACGCAAGTAGCCAAGACCAACTTGCAAGAGAGCATCTAAAGCACGTAATATCGAGGCTTCTCCATCAAAAAACGTATAAGCAGATTCTACCGTGAGATCCAGCACTTCAGCGATGTTTTTATCTCGGTAAGTAATCGCCAACGTGTCATTATCATAGCGCTGACCGTGACAAACTTGGCAAGGCGCATAAACACTCGGCAAAAATAACAGCTCAACACTGACAAACCCTAGGCCTTCACAGTTGGGGCAACGACCCTTTGGCGTGTTAAAGGAAAAACGGCCCGCATCATAGCCGCGCGCTTTGGCCTCTGCCGTTGCCGCAAATAATTTACGGACATCGTCAAACAGCCCTGTATAGGTGGCAAGGTTTGAGCGCGGCGTACGACCAATGGCTTTTTGATTGATATCAATAAGGCGGCTGACTTTGTCCATACCAGCAATAATTTGGCCTTTAGTGACCGTCTCGATTTCCTGATCTAACAAATCCGCTTCATCAGTTGCAGCTTGGGTAACCACCTCTTTCCCTAAGGCTTCATTGACTAACTCAACTAGCGCCTGACTGACCAAGCTTGATTTACCTGATCCCGATACGCCAGTGACACAGGTCATCACCCCTAGCGGAAACGCAATACTTAACCCTTGGATGTTGTTACGCTCTATATCAGCAAGCTTTAGCCAAGCGTTAGGTTTTCTAAGCGGTTTTTTGTGCGCCGTCTCTTTATCGGTAAAGAGATATTGTGCGGTTGTTGATGCAGCAACCTGACGCAAACCCTCTACAGGGCCGCTATAGACAATCTCGCCGCCATGCGTGCCCGCCTGCGGCCCGACATCGACCACCCAATCGGCATGGCGAATAACGCTCACATCATGCTCGACGACAAACACTGAATTGCCAGCGGCGATGAGCTCATCCAATGCCCCCAACAGTGCTTGCGTGTCGGCAGGATGCAAGCCTGCGGATGGCTCATCAAGCACATACACCACCCCAAACAGCTGCGAGCGAATTTGGGTCGCTAATCGCAATCGCTGTAGCTCACCTGGCGATAATGTCGGCGTGGTGCGCTCAAGCGACAAGTAACCCAAGCCCAGTCTCGTTAGTGCTTCAACACGCGCTAATATATCGCTAGCAATGCGCTGTGCGACGATGGCTTTTTCACGGTTGGGGGTGTCATCTTCGATTTTTGTATGCGCTGTTTTTTCCAGCGTTAACGCCAAATCGGTTAATGTAAGTTGTGACAGCTCGCCGATATCCAGCCCTGCAAAAGTCACCGATAGCGATTCTTTTTTGAGTTTTTTACCGTGGCACTCTGGGCATACAGAGATTTGCATAAACTGCGAGACCCGTTTTTTGACCCGTGGGCTTTGCGTGGTGGTAAAGGCATTTAAGATAAAGTTTTTGGCGCTGATATACGTGCCCATATAATTGGGCTTTTCACCTTTTTCAATCGCAGCACGCGTTTGCGCCATATCGTATTCAGGATAGACCGGGACCGTTGGCGTCTCATCGGTAAACAAAATCCAGTCGCGAGACTTTTTGGACAATTTGTGCCACGGCGTATCGATATCATAGCCAAGCGTGGTTAATATTCGGCTTAGGTTTTGTCCTTGCCAAGCGCCAGGCCACGATGCAATCGCCCGCTCACGAATGGACTTGCTACCATCAGGCACCATCAACTCTTCGGTCACATCAAACACTCGGCCAATACCCGAACATCTTGGGCAAGCACCATCTGGCGTATTGGGCGAGAATGCATCGGCGTAGAGCATGTCTTGATCTGCTGGGTACTCGCCAGCTCGTGAGTACAACATTCGCAAGCCGTTTGATATGGTCGTGACACTACCAACGGAGGAGCGTACAGAAGGCGTGCCCCGCTGCTGCTGTAAGGCGACTGCGGGAGGCAGGCCTTCTATGGCATCGACATCTGGCTCGTCCACTTGATCGATCAGACGCCTTGCATACGGCGACACCGAATCCAGATAACGCCGCTGTGATTCGGCGAACAAAGTCCCAAACGCCAGCGATGACTTCCCTGAGCCTGATATACCCGTAAACACCACCAGCGCATCACGTGGCAAATCAACATCGACGTTTTTTAGATTATGCACACGTGCGCCTCGGACTTGAACGTGGCTGTTTGGTTGCTTGTTTCGCTGGTGATTGGGAGTGCTATAAGGGTCGTGGGAGTTTGTATTATTGTACTTGGCCATACCGCAGTCTTTCCTCTTAACTCATTATTATTATAAGATTTGATTACCGAGAGGTTAACACACCTTGGCTGTAGGCTAGAGCTAAGCTTACGTATTCATAGCATAGAGAGACAAAACGATAACTTTATACCTAAATGACATAAAAAGAGCGTATTAAGAAAATATCTTAGCACGCTCTTTTTAATTGAGATTGACAGCTCAGAGGAATTTTTAACCTTAGCCCACCACCAACCGCATCATCTGCGTGCTGATATAGCCGCCAAAAGTACCGACCGCATAACCAAGAATACCCAAAAACACCCCAACTGGTGCGAGTGATGGATGAAAGGCGGTAGCGACAATCGGGGCTGAGGACGCGCCGCCTGTATTGGCATTGGAGCCCACAGCCAGAAAGAAGAACGGCGCACGAATGAGCCTTGCGACAGCAAAGATAATGACAACGTGAATACTCATCCATAGCAGACCGATAAGTAGCAGGCGCCACTGCGAGACAATACCAGCTAGATTGATTTGCATGCCGATAGCCGCGATAAGTACAAAGATAAATACTGTACCGATTTTGGAGGCGCCCACATGATCAAGCCGGCGAATTCTGGTAAAAGAGAAGATCACCCCTATGATGGTAATGATGACCACCATCCAAAAGAAGCTACTGGCAAAGCTGTACTGCACCGCCCAGCTATAAGGCGCAAAAAACCCTGCGATTTGCCCGCCCAAAAAATGCGCCACACCCACCATGGCAAAGCACAGGCCAAACATCACCATGAGGTCATTTAAAGTCGCAGGCCGCGCATGGTGGCGCTCATAGCTCTCAACTGCGGTGATGACTTTGTCGATACTACTGCTATCAGCTTTTAACAATTTATCAATTTTATCGCTGTGTTTGGCCATGATAAGTATCGCGAGTAACCACAGCGAAGCGTTGGTGGTATCGACCAGAATCATCATGCCAAACAAGTCATCACTGACCCCAAATAGCTCCTTCATCGCCGCTTGGTTGGCCGCGCCGCCGATCCAGCTTCCTGCGACCGCCGAAAACCCGCGCCACAAGGTGCCATCACTAAACATACTAGGCGACACCCATTTGGCGATGCCTAAGCTGATCGGACCACTGATGATAATGGCGATACTGGCGGCAAAGAACATGGCAATGGCTTTCCAGCCTAGACCCAATATCTTGGGCACATCCATCGACAGAGTCATCAGTAGCAAGCTGGCTGGCAACAGGTAGGTAGCAGTAAAGCCATAAATCTGCGAGCCAACACCGTCTGCAAAAACCCCTAAGCTGTTGAGCGTTGCGGGTATAAAGCAGCACAGAACGATACCGGGCAGTATGGCGTAAAAACGTCGCCAAAATTTACCAGGCAGCCCTTGGGTATAGAATACTAGGCCAATGATTGCCATGATAATACCAAAGGCTAATGGCAGGCTATCGATTGCTAAACTTGAGGTGGCGGGCATCAGAGGCCTCCGAGTGTACGATTAATCAAAGCCCGTCAGTATAGACAAGGCAAAAAATAGGTGCAAGCAAGGATCCTGCGTTTATCCTATTTGTTTGACGATGGGTGGTTATTAAATGGCCAACACCATTTAGTCCTTACCTATAGCCACAAAAAAGCCAGATAACACGTATCTGGCTTTTTTGTTATTGGGCGAGTTTTATACCGCTATATATCACAGTGTCATCAACGCCAGCAATATTATGGCGCTGTATTACGAGTTTTTACCACGGTTGCCGCCATTTGGACGACCTTGGCCACGGCTATCAGAGCGACCCGCTGGGCGGCCTTGACTACCACTTGGACGACCACGGCCTGTAGCTGCACGGTCACCGCGCTTGCCCTGATATGGTTTACCACCAAAACGGTCTTTTGGCTTACCTGATGAATCACGTGACTTGCCAGCACCTTGGCCTTGGTACCCACTATCATTGCTGGCGCGCTGGCCTGTTGCTGCGCGATCGTTTGAGCGACCACGTCCACCGCCAGTAGACTTGCCAGCATAACCACCGCTTGAGCGGCTACGGCCTTGACCACCACCGTTAGAGCGTCCGCGACCACGGCCACGGCCGCGTCCTTTGTTTTCGCTTGGTACGTAGGTTTTCTTAGGCTCCATGCCCTCGATGACGCACACTTCCATCTGACGATCTAAGTAGCGGTTGATGGCGTTTAACTGTGGGCGATCATCCATACTGCATAGGCTGATGGCGACACCGGTACGACCTGCACGGCCACAGCGGCCGATACGGTGCACGTAGTCTTCTGTTTGACGTGGTAAGTCGTAGTTGATGACGTGTGAGATGGCTGGCACGTCAAGACCACGGGCAGCAACGTCAGTCGCTACTAGGATTTTGCATTTGCCATTACGTAAGTCTTGAACGATACGGTTACGCTTGCTTTGCGGCAAGTCTCCATGTAAAAAGCTGGCTTTGTGGCCTTGCTCTTGTAGCGATTTGGCCAGTTTTTCTGTACTGCGTTTGGTCGCCGCAAAGATGATGATTTGATCCATCTCTGGTTGGCAAACCACTTTATCAAGCAATCTGTTTTTGTGATCAAAATCATCACAGTAGTACACTTTTTCTTCGATGTGTGCTGACTCTACCTTGATAGACACGCGCTCAGGGTTTTTGGTAAAGCTGGCAGCGATTTTGCCGACAGGGCCATCCCAAGTGGCTGAACACATGATCGTCTGACGATCGGTTGGCGCGGCGCTTAAGATATCACTGATGTCATCAGCAAAACCCATGTCAAGCATACGGTCCGCTTCATCTAGTACCAACACTTCAAGGTTTGATAAATCCACACGGCCTGCTTTTATATGGTCAAGCAAACGACCAGGCGTGGCGACGATGACCTGTACACCTTTACGTAGGGCGGTGATTTGACCGTTGTAAGGCGCGCCGCCGACCAATGGCACGCAGAACAAACCGCGCATGTCTTTTGAGTACGTGCGCACGCTGTCATGCACCTGCTGAGCAAGCTCGCGCGTTGGCGTTAGGATAAGGGCTTTGGTGAGCTTATCAAAGCTAGTGGCACGGCTTAGACGATCGAGTACAGGGATAACAAAAGCGGCGGTCTTACCACTACCGGTTTGCGCAGACAATAATAGGTCGCGGCCTTGTAAGGCAAAAGGAATGGCTTGTTCTTGGATAGGTGTTGGATTGGTATAACCGATGCGATCAAGCGCGGTCAAAATCGGCTTGGCAATATTAAGATCGCTAAAGGTTGTTTTGTCTTCTGAGGCCGCGTCTGTTGCTGCTTGAGCAGTAGCGTCTGTGTTAGAGGTGTCAGTGTTTGGCGTATCGGTGCTTTCGATGATGCCGTTTTCAGCGGCGATGGCAGATAAGATATCAGTCATGAGAATCCTTGGGTAAGTATAAGATGCTGTACATTCAGCAAGCTTGATGCATACCACTGATAACCGTTCACCACACTGCCTTTATGAGCTACCATCGAATCATATAACGATATCGATAGTTAGAAGCTAAGCGATTCAAGCCAAGCTTCTATCATAAATGCATGTGTGCTGTCTGACGTATTTTGGTGGTAGTGCCGAGTGTCTTATCCTTGCTTGCTATCAGCGTATTATCAATGCTTTGTCCAAAGCAGATAATCGAAAACAACAACCAATCCAAACCATAGTGATGATTCAGTAGATAAGATATGAGTCAAAAACAACGATAAAAACGTTATTTAAGTACACAAAATCATCGGCAACAATTACTCATGGTCAATCCTAGACCCAAAATCGCAGGCGATGTTATCAATCTCATAATTCACAAAAGCCTAAGCTTTCGTGGCGACGTAGTATAGCACAATAAAAAACTAACTGTAGCTATTTTTGCAATATCCTATTATTTGCCTATTTTTACCTCCGTGACATAGGTTGGCAGCTGCCACGCGCCGCCCGCCTCGATCATACGGCACAGTCCTGTAGTGCTTTCATGGCTTTTTTCAAATGCCCTGCCCGTCCATAGCCAATCAACCTGACTGATACAGTCGCCGATGCCACGGCCTTTTTGTACCGAGCTTAGCTTGCCTTTGTCATAGCTGGTGGCACTGGTGGTCACCAAGGTCGGCTTATAAGGTTTTTTGTCATTAATGACCCAAACGCCACTGCCTGCATTATAGGCACTCACCCAGCAATCATGCTGCGCGAGTAATTGAGAGTTGT
Source organism: Psychrobacter celer (assembly GCF_016107555.1). Lineage (GTDB taxonomy): Bacteria > Pseudomonadota > Gammaproteobacteria > Pseudomonadales > Moraxellaceae > Psychrobacter > Psychrobacter celer. The sequence goes on from NZ_JABASU010000004.1 coordinate 90,464, forward strand.
TTAAGCGGCTGACCCGCCATGGCGACTTATCATCTAAGTTTGGGCAGTCACGATCAGCATCTCTTAAGGTCTCTTTCATCAGCGCGGCAAGCTGGGACGACCTCATGACGAATTTTCGTCGATCGCTGGGCACAGCTTTCGGGTTGGGAGCGACAAACCTTAGCTTTGGCGCAGGCTTGGGCGCCAAGACACTGCTATTGGGTTTGGCGGCGCCTTCAGCCTTAATAAAAGCGCTCGGTGTCCCTACTCGCCCCTGAAACTCATCGGCCTTGAGCATGACAGCGCTGGCCCCTTTATCCGACAACTGCCAGCGGGAGTTGCGCAAAACCAGCTCAATCTTACTCGTTTTGGTCAATGCCTCTAATAGCGCATTGACTTGCGTGGCAGTCAGCTCAGCGTTGCCAGCGGCAGCAGAAAAAGGCCGAGTCTCGCCATAGTCTCTGCCATTGATCAGCAGTGATATACGGTGACGGCTGCCAAGCTGCATCAATGCCTTTGAGGAGCTTTCTTTAGCGCCGCCCAGCTTGACCTTGCCATCGACATCTGCATTTGCCCCAGCGCGGCGTACTAGTAGCACCGAGACTGGAAACTCACTGTTGTTTTCTGCTTGATAGCCTGCCAGCCGGCAAGTGCGGGTGTTATCACAAGCCACCTGCCAGTCTTGACTGGTAAACTCGATACCGCCGCCTGCCGCCATGCTGGCTGTACTAACGGCAGCAGCACCGATAGCAGCGACCAAGGGTATAGGAATATGAATAAACTGAGAAAATGAGAGGGTATTTTTTATCATAAATAAAAGTATCTTTGTTATTTTTTTTAAAGATTTTATTGTTTTAGGAATGAGATAATGTTTGGATATAGGCAACTCACTACCTATCATAAGACCAGTCACGCCAGCCACAGGGTTTGGTCTGCTGTCTTGCTCGCTGCTATGTAACATACACATATGTAATATACGCCGCTGCTGAGATTGGCAGGAGTTGCTAAAGCCTCCTAGCTTGGTATCATCCTTCATAGTCACTATCCATTAATTAATAGACGATGTCTACGCATCTGTTATAAATGTGGCGACATGCTATCTTAACGTATTAATGTTTCTATCTGTTGTACAGATGTACCATTGTGTAATTAGATAAATATACTACTATTACAATATAAACATATATGAATGTAGAATGACAAGCGATATCTAAAACAGCATATTAAGTATCAAAAAATCGAAAATAGGGCCGATAAGTCATCACTTATCAGCCCTATTGTTCTAACTATAATCAATTTGGCATAAAATCGATATGCCGACATACCCTGTTTGACTGGTATAAATACGGTTATTGATTGATAGGTTTTAAGCTCAAGTCTACAGCGCGCTTGACCGCTGGACGCTCAGCGATATTTTGAGCCCAGCGTTTGACATGCTGATACTCATCGACTTGTAAGAATTCAGCCGCATCATAGAGCTTGCCAAGCACCAATTGTCCATACCATGCCCAAATAATCATATCAGCGATGTTGTAATCGCTGTCATCATTACCGCACATATAGCTGTGGTCTTTTAAATGCTTATCTAGCACATCAAGCTGCCGTTTGGTCTCCATCGTATATCGGTTGATCGGATACTCTAAAGGCTCAGGTGCATATGCGTAAAAATGCCCAAACCCGCCGCCTAAAAAAGGCGCACTGCCCATCTGCCACATGACCCAAGACAGACAATCGGCGCGCGCCTTGCCTAAAGGTAGCGGAATAAACTTGCCAAACTTTTCGGCCAGATACATCATGATAGCGCCCGACTCAAAGATAGCGATAGGCTCATCCGTCTCATCATGCGAGCGATCGACCAAGGCGGGAATCTTTGAGTTTGGGTTTATGTCTACAAACCCTGAGCCAAACTGATCGCCCTCAGAGATATCAATTTTATACGCATCATACTCAGCACCTTTGACGCCCAGCTCAGCCAGCTCTTCTAAGAGGATGTTGACCTTGACGCCGTTAGGGGTGTTGAGCGAATACAGCTGCAACGGCGCGGCGCCCACCGGCAGCACTTGCTCGTGGCGCGCGCCAGCGGTCGGCCGATTGATACTGGCAAACTTTCCGCCATTGTCTTTGTCTTGCACCCATACTTTGGGCGGGACGTAGGCGGCGTTTGCTGTACTTGTGCTGTTGTTATCAGCATGCGTGCTATGGTGATTGTTTTGTTTCATCATATCTCCTTACTATCGATCATTATTGATGCCTATTATTTATTGGTACTGAGGTAATTTGTACTGAGGTATTAGTCCCTAGGTGGTTAATGGTTTGTTCAGTGCCTATTATCTATCCGTTGGATGTCGGCTGTTTTTATTTAAGATGTATCAGTCATTACTATAACGACACTCTGCCTTGATATTAAAGCCCTCTCTTGTAAATAAGCGCTTTTTGACCATACCAGGTGACCATGCCAGCGCCTAGGTTCTAAGTTTGTGGTCAGATCTGGATGCAGTTGATGCAGTTTTTGATGGTGGTTTTTTCTGCGGTGATGTTTGTTTTTATCGCCTTCTTTTATTGCTACTGTTTATCGTTGCTATTTATCGTTACTTTGATTCACTGTTATTATATGCCGCTGTTTCTTATACTACCCAGCTTGTGCCACTTATCGGCTGTGGCTGCTTCGCTCGCGAATAAACAGATCATTTGCTGATTAACACCCAATATCTAATGAGAGTCACATGGTAACGCTAACCCCAATGCAAGATAAATACCTACCCTACGTGTTAGCGGTGGCGCTGTTTATGCAGATATTAGACGCGACTATTTTAAATACCTCGCTGCCACAGATGGCACAAGCTCTCGGCGAGTCGCCGCTAAAAATGCAATGGGCGGTGATCAGTTATGCGCTGACGTTGGCGATTTTTATTCCTATCAGTGGCTTTTTGGCGGACAAATACGGTACGCGGCGTATATTTTTGACTGCCATTGTTATTTTTTCTATTGGCTCGCTACTGTGCGCAGCCTCGCCCACGTTGGATTTTTTGATAGGCTCACGGGTGATACAAGGGATTGGCGGGGCGATGATGACGCCTGTTGCGCGCCTAATCTTGGTCAAGTCTTATCCGCGCAACAAGCTACTAACTGTCATGAACTTTGCCGTGATACCGGCCTTGGTCGCGCCGCTCGTGGGGCCGGTGCTGGGCGGTTATATCGTCCAGTATGCCAGTTGGCATTGGATATTTTTGATCAATATTCCGATGGGTGTTTTAGGGTTTGTTATGGGCAAAAAACTGGTGCCTGCGTTGTTTGAAGACACCCAGCGCCTTGATTGGCTAGGCTTTGGGCTGTTTGCCGCTGCGGCATGTGGGTTTACTCTCGCCGTAGAGTTTGGCTCGCAGGTAGGCCGCGGCATGTATGGTCTGCTGCTAGCGGTGGCCGCCAGCGTATTGCTAGGCGCTTATGTGGCACATGCCAAACGCCGCCCCGCGCCTTTATTTCCACTGAGTCTATTTGATATTCGTACCTTTCGCATCGGTATCACGGGCAATTTATTTACCCGTTTGGGTATCAGCGCTGTGCCATTCTTACTGCCATTATTATTACAAGTGGTGTTTGAGTATTCGCCCTCGCAGGCAGGCTGGCTGCTTGCGCCTATCGCCATTGGTGCCATCGGTATCAAGCCTTGGGTCAGCAAAATCATCCAGCGCTTTAGCTATCGCAAAGTTTTGGTGTTAAATACCCTGCTCATCGGTATACTCATCATCTTATTGGCGCAGTTCAACGACCCTGATAATTGGTTATGGTTTATCCCGCTGCTTATCTTGATGGGCGCGTGTAACTCTATGCAGTTTAGCGCGATGAACACCATTACCATTGGTGATTTGGAAGGCGTGCAGACCAGTAGCGGTAATAGCCTTATGGCAGTCAATCAGCAGCTAGCAATTGGCTTTGGTATTGCCTTTGGCGCGGCGGTGCTCAACCTATTACGTGAGCGCTTTGGACTAGACACGCTGGCGGCGTTTCAAACGACTTATTGGATACTGGGGATTTTGACCATTTTATCAGGGCTGTATTTTTTACGACTCAAGCCTGAAGATGGTCGCGGTTTATATTAGAGATTATCTTAGGTACGTCTCACAGGCAACAAGCAATCGATAGTTGTCTTAGCGCTTTATCATTATAAACACCTGTCTTATAGACATAAAAATACCAGCATGTCCTTTGATATATCTTAAAAGATCCTCAAAAAACAAGCTGGCAAGTGTCAGTCAAGAGTGGCTAATTACGGTGCGTCGTCGTCATGCATTTGTGACTGAATATAACGCTCAACCCCGATACTTTGTATCAAGTCTTCTTGAGTCTCCAGCCAGTCGTCATATTCCTCATTACCATCTTTTAGCGTGACCAATAGCTGGCGTGATACATAATCGCGCTTTTCTTCACATAGGGTAATTGCCTCAGTGATAATAGCAAATTTTTGCTTTTCTAAACGCAGGTTGCACTCAATCATCTCAGGCACGTCCTCTGCAAGGAACATCTTGCCATAATCTTGTAAGTTTGGCAGACCGCCTAATAATAAGATACGCGCAATCAAATCATCCGACCACTTCATCTCAGCGATAGACTGTTTATAAAGATGCTCGTTTAATGCTTCAAGCCCCCAATGACGAGCGATACGCGCATGCAAAAAATACTGATTGATGGCAATCAATGACTGTCCGAGTACTTTATTTAAGGCGCGAATGACCTCTTTATCCCCTTTCATATTTTCTCTCCCTACTCTATTTAATCTATGATACGTGCTCTAAATATTGCAGCTTAATATAGCTGTGACGATACTAGACAATATCAGGAGACACTTCTGCCATTTGGCTTTGTAGATAGTTTGGCAGACCGATCATATCGATAAGGCGCAGCTGCTGCTCTAACCAATGTGCATGATCTTCTTCAGTATCTTTGAGCTGCTCGACCAACATCTCGCGGGTGACATAGTCGTGCTCTTCTTCACACAGCGCAATACCGTCTTTTAGGTGCTGCTGTACTTGATACTCTAAATCAAGGTCAAACTGTAGCATCTCAGGGACGGTGCTACCGATGTTGATCCCATCAACGCTCATCTTTGGCGTGCCGCCAAGCATCAAAACACGGCGGATAATGGCCTGCGCGTGCAAGGTCTCATCTTCCATTTCATGATGGATGCGGTCATATAGCTTGCCGTAGTGCCATTCAGCATACATTTCTGAATGAATAAAATACTGATCACGCGCAGCAAGCTCGCCGCCCAATAAAAAATTTAAATAATCAATGACTTTCTGGCTACCTATCATCACCCATACTCCTATTGTTGTCTCGCAGGTTAAATTCACAATATCGCATATAATAAAAGCGTTATTGGTAAACTGCTTAGTAAAGATTAAAGTCCGTCAGACTTCTTACAATATCAGACAGATATAGTAGCATATAGAGGTGCTAGCGCTTGTAATGTTATGAACTAAGAATAAGATGCTAATTGAGAATCATAATTAACTAGCATGGCTGATGAGCGCGTCATCAACCAGTATGTGAGATAGAGGCAGTACGTGAGATAGAAATTGTGTGAAAGGATGGTGGTGCAAGAGGTATACGCAGGACAAAAAACGGGGTAGTTTCTGGTGCTACCCTACACTGCATAAGCCAGCGCATCAAGCTTGGCATGATGCTCGTCTAGAAAGTCATTGACCATAGGCTCACAGCAGCCGCAACAAGTCGCCACATCCAGCGTGTCTTTTAGGCCTTCGAGCGTATCAATACCCGAAGCGATCGCTGCTTTGATTTGCTTGTCTTTTACGTCATTACAGATACATACGTACATAGATTGGCTCCTTTACGTGATGGGTATATCATAACGATAACTATTATCATTTTCAATAGTGTTTGCTGTATTTATCACCCTATCTTTGACTACACAGTAAATAAATGCAGACAGATATTTTGAAAAATAAATTCATGTAACGGAATATAAGTATCGATGTAACCGAATGGTATCAAAGGTAGTAAATTAACGACGAACTGTAATTTAGCTCAATTTTTAATCGATTTTATTGACGACTGCTGTTATATTGACCCCCTATTAACAACGCCCTATTGGAATTATGCTATGTCTGATAATAACTTTATGATACGACCTATTGATTTGTTTAAAGTCTTATCTGATCCGACTCGTCTAAAAATATTTCAAATTCTTTTTAAAAAAGAAGCACGCTGTGTGGGCGAGTTGGTTGAGATATTGGATCAGCCGCAGCCAACCATTTCACGCCATCTAAATCACCTGAAAAAACTGGGCATTCTAAGCTGTGTGCGTGACGGGACTTGGATGTGGTACGAGGTCGCCGATGACTTGCCAGAGTGGTGTCAAGAGATCTTAGAGATCACGCATGAGCAGACATCGTTGGATGCAGATATGAAGCTTGCCTAGTAGATAAGATGGGCAGGACGCCATAAAAAAAGACCTATAATTGTATAGGTCTTTTTTTATGGCGTTTTATAGCTTATGTACCAACTGGTGTGCAGATACTGGCGTGTTTGCCGTATCCGATTAAGCCAAATCTAAAAAGTCACTGACAAAAGCATTGGCCGGCTGGTGTATCAGTGCCTCTGAGGTGCCTACCTGCTCTACTCGTCCTTGGTTCATCACCACGATCTCATCTGACACCGCCCTTGCCTCTTCTTGATCGTGAGTGACCATGATGCTGGTGATACCCAGCTCATGGTGGATGTTTTTTAGCCACGTGCGCAGCTCTTTACGTACCTTGGCATCGAGTGCGCCAAATGGTTCATCAAGCAATAATAACTTGGGTTTGACTGCCAAAGCTCGTGCCAACGCAATCCGCTGACGTTGTCCACCAGAGAGCTGATGCGGATAGGCGTTGGCGACTTGGGGCAACTGCACCAACTCTAATAGCTCATTTACACGCTTATTGATATCGGCTTTGCTAGGACGCTTGTTTTTTGGTAATAATGTCAAGCCAAAAGCAACGTTTTCGGCGATGTTTTTATGGCGAAACAATGCATAGTGCTGAAACATAAAGCCGATATGGCGCTTTTGTACCGGGGTGTTGGTCACATCCAAGTCATCAAATAATATCTGCCCAGAATCTGCGTATTCAAGACCTGCGATGATACGCAGCAAGGTGGTCTTACCGCAGCCTGAGGGCCCAAGCAAAGTGGTTAGTTTGCCAGTTGGTACGGTGATATTGATATTGTCTAAGGCGGTAAAACTGCCAAATTTTTTATTAACGTTGCGAATCTCAATACTCATAATCGTGTCTCTTATTCACTTTTGCTTATCGTGGCAGCGTCTATGCTGGCGACAGCGTTGTGGTAATCAATCTTTCGTATAGGCCGTCAGTTGTTTACACATTTCTCGAGCTCTTAGCTGCCTGCGCCGCCGTCTTATAGGTATCGGCCGCATTGGTAGCATTGGCGCTCACTGGTAGCTCAGGCGCAGCCGCGAGACGTGCCGATTTGGCAAATTTGCGCGCTTGCATCTTGGTCATGACCTGCTGAATCAGTAGTGTCACCAGCGCCAGTGCCGCAAGCAGGCTTGATAAGGCAAAAGCGGCGGTAAAGTTATAATCGTTATAAGCAATCTCGACCAGTAGTGGCATGGTATTGGTCTCACCGCGAATATGACCGGACACTACGCTGACTGCACCAAACTCGCCCATCGCTCGGGCATTGGTCAAAATCAAACCATAAAGCAGCGCCCATTTGATATTGGGCAAGGTGACATGCCAAAAAGTCTGCCAACCACTCGCACCCAATGTCAGCGCCGCTTGCTCCTCACTATCGCCTTGCGTCTGCATCAGCGGTATCAGCTCACGTGCCACAAATGGGAAGGTGACAAACAATGTCGCCAATACAATGCCTGGTACCGCATATATCACCTGAAAACCCATACTCTCAAGCCAGCCGCCCACAGTAGAGTTGAGACCAAATAACAACACAAACATGAGGCCTGCGACCACAGGTGATACCGAAAATGGCAAATCAAGCAAGGTGGTGACCAGCTGCTTACCTTTAAACTGATAACGTGTCACCAGCCAAGCAATCGCAATACCCAGCACCATATTGATCGGTAACACGATGCCGGCAGTGATCAAGGTCAGCTTAATCGCTTGCAAGGCCTCAGGATCGACCAAGGAAGCAATATACAGCTGCCAGCCGTTTTTAAAGGCTTCATAAAACACCGCAAGTAGCGGCACGACCAGCATCACCACCATAAACAGCACAGCAATGGTAATAAAAGTGCGACGTATCCACGGTGTGTCTTTGGTCGCAGGGTTGCTTTGGTAATCATAGCTATTGGATATCTGCATATCAGCGAGCTCCTACGCGGCGAGACAGTTTCCACTGTGCGATATTGATGGTCAATAAGATGGTAAATGAAATCAGCAACATAAATAGTGCCACGGCTGATGCGCCCCCAACATCGAACTGCTCCAGCTTACTGATGATAATCAGCGGCAAAATCTCAGTTTCCATTGGGATGTTGCCGGCGATAAAGATCACCGAGCCATACTCACCTGTCGCACGGGCAAACATCATCCCAGCGCCCATCAGTAAGGCTGGCATCATCTCAGGCAAGATCACTTTGCAAAACGTGGTCAAGCGATTGGCACCCAGTACCGCCGCTGCCTCTTCAAACTCAACCGACAGCTCAGCGAGTACCGGCTGCACCGCCCGCACGATAAATGGAAAGCTGACCACCACCAAAGCCAGCCAAATACCTAAAGGTGTAAAGGCCACTTGAATATCAAACTTGGCAAACCATTGACCTATTAGGCCGTTGGGCGCGTACAGGGTAGCAAGCGAGATACCCGTCACCGCCGTCGGCAGCGCAAACGGCAGATCCACCAAGGCATTGATTAAGGATTTGCCCCAAAACTCATAACGCACTAGCACCCAAGCGACCAAGGTACCAAACACCATATTGGTCAGCATCGCTGCAAACGCCATCCACAAGCTCAGCTTGATCGCAGCCGTCACCTGTGGTTGGCTGATGGCCTGCCAAAATCCCGTCCAGCCCATTTGCGTCGTGGTATAGGCCATCATGGCAAACGGCAGTACCACCAGTAGCGATAAGCTAAAAACCGTGATACCCATGCTCAGCCCAAACCCTGGCAGCACGTTGCGCTGACGCATACGGGTCAGCCAGCCTTTTTTGGCAGGGGCTTTGTGGGCGGATGAAGCGGTTGCACTCATAGTGATGTCCTATTGCCTAACGAATGGTACGTAACAAAATATTGAGCAATCTACTTAATAATAATTATGCTGGGTCAGCTGAGCTTACGGTATAAAGGACATGGTGTAGATGACCATGTCCTTTTTTTTGTTTACCACGGCTTCTCTTGCACTAGAGTATCGCTCTAGGTGCTGCGCTGCCTATTGTTTACTGCAGTGCTTACTGTTTACTGCGGTGCATTGATCGCTAATTGATCAAAGACGCCATTGTCACTAAAGTAAGTGCCCATGATCTCATCCCATGAACCAAAAACATCATTTGGACGGAAAGTCTCAACCGGTGGCAGTTTGTCACTGTTTTTATCGAGTACGCTTTGTACGCTCGGACGCAAGTATAGATCAGCAGCCAATTGCTGGGCCGGCTCGCTCCACAAATAGTCCAAGTAGGCTTTTGCTGCATCAGTGGTGCCTTTTTTGTCCGTGACGGCTTTTACAATGGCCACAGGGCTTTCTGACTTGATCGAGTATTTTGGATAGACGATGTCCACTTGACCAGCACCAAAATCAGTCGCCGCCAAGTTGGCTTCGTTTTCAAAGGTCACTAATACATCGCCAATACCGCGCTGTACAAAGGTTGTGGTTGCTGCACGGCCACCGTTTTCGTAGACTTTGACGTTTTTGAGCATCTCTTTTACGTAGTTTTTGGCTGGTGCCTCTTCGTTATTAAACGCATGCAGACCATAACCATAAGCGCCTAAGAAGGCATAACGACCATTGCCCGTGACTTTTGGATTGGCCATAACGATCTCAAGACCGTCTTGAGTCAAATCTTCCCAGTCATTGATGCCTTTTGGATTGTCTTTACGTACCAAAAACACGATGGTGCTGGTAAAAGGCACGGCATTATCAGGGAATTTGCTCTCCCAGTCTGACTCAACCAAACCCTCTTTTTCTAGTAGCTCGATATCAGAGCCTTGGTTCATAGTGGCGACGTCGGCTTGTAGACCATTGGCCACTGACAAGGCTTGCTTACTTGAGCCGCCATGCGACTGTTTGACGGTGATGGTGCTATTTGGGTGCTCGCTTTGGTAGTGCTCTACAAATAGCGGGTTGTAATCTTTATAGAAATTACGGGCAACGTCATAAGAGACGTTGAGCAGCTCGATGTTTTGACCTTCTGCAGCCGCCGTATCATCAGCGTTTGTGGTGTCGACTGCATCATTATTGCTGCAGCCAGCCAGACCTAAGCTCAAGGCTATGCCTGCAATGCTGAGAGCGCTGCGAGTTTTACTTTTTTGTTGATATGGGGCGGCGTATGTCATACTTTCCTCAAAGATGCTGTTAGGTAATGCAAGTATGCTAACAGCGCCATCTTATTATGTTTAATGATGAATATGCGTATGTTATTACCAAAAGGGAATAACCAAAGGATAAAGCCAGCCTTATCAAGCGTTTATAAAATACAGCTGAGCACAGAAACAATAAAAGCATTAACAGATACTGTTAAGCAAGTTATGGTATTGCTTGAGCTATAGACGAGCTGGTCGCTAAGGGCTACTATCTTTGATAAATCTTTACCCACTCTTATTACTCACTTAAAAGGTACTTAAATGATCGCATCTTTGACTCGTTTTTCTCGTGTATTGGCAGCAGGGACGACAGCCGCCATCACCATGTTGAGCTTAAGCGCTTGCAACAACGTGACACCCGTCATGCCAAACATGCCCATCACTCAGCCTGAGCAAGCCGCTGCGCCTATGGTGCAAGCAGTAGTTGGCGATTATGCCGATGCAGGTTATGAAAACCGCAGCCAAGGCTATGACTGGGTGGGCGTGATGGTACGATCGGCGGGCAATGAGCAGATCAATATCAAGGTACGTGCACGTAGCGACATCAAAAAACCAACGTGTCAGTTTGACGGCACCGCCAGCTTAATGGGGCAAGACAAAGCACACGGTGTGATTTTTCAAACCAAGGTCAATGACAGCACGGCGTTTTTTCAGTTTAAAGATGATATCCTGACCATTGATAGCCAAGATAAGTACGCGCTGAATTATTTTTGTTCGGGTGGAGCTTCACTCGTTGGCGACTATCAGAAGCTTTCAAGCGATTTGGAACTAACCTAAACGTATTACTTTTGAACTGCCAATCTTTAACAACAAATAAAAAAGGTGCCAGATTTATATTCTGCCACCTTTTTTTATGAGTGATGTTTATCAAAAAATCAATTTTTCTCTATACCGCAGATGCACCAGTTAACTTGACCTCAGCACGTTGGTCTTTTGCGATACCGGCGTAGTAGTTGCGCAAAATCTCTAGCACTTCTGGACGGCTAAAGTTGTCGGGTACCTCCAGATCTTCTGATAGCGCCTTACGCAGTTTAGTGCCTGAGACTTTGACGTGCTCAGAGGCATCATGCGGGCAGGTCTTATCAGACGCCATGGCGCTACAAGCATTACACCAAAACGTCCAGCCAATTTTTAGCGGCTGGGTGATGAGATCGTCTTTGCCAACCTGTTCAAAAATGGTTTGAGCATCAAACGCGCCATAGTAATCGCCCACACCAGCATGGTCGCGACCAACGATCAGATGACTACAGCCATAGTTTTGGCGGAATAACGCATGTAATAAGGCTTCACGTGGCCCAGCATAGCGCATATCGAGCGGATAGCCTGCCTGAATGACGGTATCTTTCTTAAAGTAATTATCAATCAAGGTTTTGATGGCTTCTTGACGCACTTCTGCTGGAATGTCACCTGGTTTTAGTGCGCCGAGCAATGAATGAATCATAACGCCATCGCAGATCTCAATTGCGATTTTGGCCAGATATTCATGTGAGCGGTGCATCGGGTTACGCGTTTGGAAAGCCGCCACAGTCTTCCAGTTTTTCTCTTCAAAGATTTGACGTGTTTGCGCGGGCGTTTTATAGATACCAGGATAACGCGTTGGGAACTCGCCCTCGCTCAGTACTTCTACGCTACCTGCAATATTGACATCATCTTGATCCAATACTTGCTGGACGCCTGGATGCTCTGGATCTGTAGTGGTAAATACTTGCTGACACTCGTGTTCTTTATCAATGGTATAGGTCTCTTCTACTGTTAAGATGCCCATAACTTCGCCATCTTGTGCGACCAATGCGACTTTGTCGCCTTGACTCAAACTATCCGCCGTCGCTTTTGGCGCAGACAAGGTGATCGGAATCGGCCAAAACAAGCCAACGTTGTCACCGCTTTGCAGACGCATGTCATCGACCACCCCTTGCCAGTCGGCCTGATTCATAAAACCATTTAGCGGCGTAAAACCGCCAATACCGAGCATGATTAAATCGCCACGCTCACGTGAGCTGAGGGTAATCGTCGGCAAAGTGCTGGCAAGTTTTAGTGCTTGATGGCGCGCCTCACCTTTTAGCAATAGCGGCTTAAGCTCCTTGCTACCATGTGGCGGTACAAGTTTTGATGTCTGGTTAGGCGTAGTAGTAGATGTCATGTTTTTAACCTTATAGCCGCGAATAAATCGAATAGGCATAGGCTACCGAACTTTGATTATGAAAATTTATGCTGACTTTGGATATGGATATGTCTTAAAGGAATTTATGTTTATAGAGGCAAGCTTATATGATGTGACACTCAATGATTCAATGATTGACCTTGAGACACTTTTTAGTTTAGTAAACAAAAAAACAGTACACACGCAAATCATTTTCGTCGCCGCATTTATGTTTAAAACAAAATTGAGATTACGTCATGTATCAATATAATTACGCTGACCAAACCTTGGTAGAAGAACGAGTCGCCCAGTTTCGCGACCAAACTGAGCGATTTTTGGCAGGTGAGCTGCCAGAAGAGCAGTATTTGCCACTGCGGTTGCAAAACGGCTTGTATATCCAGCGTTATGCACCGATGCTCCGTATTGCCATTCCTTACGGCTTGCTTGCCAGCTATCAGCTACGCAAATTGGCTGAGATTACCCGTAAGTATGATAAAGGTTATGGGCACATGACCACCCGTACCAATATTCAGCTGAACTGGCCAAAACTAGAAGAAGTGCCAGACATTTTGGCAGAATTGGCAACGGTACAGATGCATGCCATTCAAACCTCAGGCAACTGTATCCGTAATACCACAACCGATCCTTACGCTGGTATCCATAAGGAAGAAATCGCTGACCCACGCCCTTATTGTGAGATTATCCGTCAGTGGTCAACCTTTCATCCTGAGTTTGCCTTTTTACCGCGTAAATTTAAAATTGCCGTCATTGGTACGGCAAAAGACCGCGCGGCAACGCAGGTGCATGATATCGGACTGCATTTAAAGAAAAATGAAGCAGGCGAGCTTGGCTTTGAAGTGATAGTTGGTGGCGGTCTTGGGCGTACGCCCGTGATTGGCAAAACCATCAATACATTTTTACCGCGCCAGCATCTGCTTAGCTATTTAGATGCGATTTTGCGTGTCTATAATCTGCATGGTCGCCGCGACAATAAATTCAAAGCGCGTATCAAGATATTGGTCGATAGCATGGGCGGCCCGGCGTTTGCCAAATTGGTCGATGCCGAATGGGAAGCCAATATCAAAGATGGGCCGTTGACCTTGACCGATGCCAACTTTGACAAGGCCAGCAGCTATTTCACTGAGCCTGATTATCTCAGCTTTGATGCGCTACAGGTACAGTCGGACTTGCAGCAGCAACTAGAGGCTGATAAAGACTTTGCCAATTGGTATCAGCAAAATACCGTGGCGCATAAAATCGCAGGCTACCGCGCAGTGGTCATTTCGTTAAAAGCGGGCTTGGTCGACGGACGCTACGTACCGTCAGGTGATATTACTGAGTCGCAAATGGACGCCCTCGCCGACCTCGCTGACGAACATAGCTTTGGCGAGCTGCGCGGTACTTATCAGCAAAATCTGGTCTTTGCCGATGTACAAACCAATCGCTTGTACGAGCTATGGCAGCAGCTGGCGGCGCTACATTTGGCCCGTCCAAATATCAACACCCTAACCGATATGATCGTCTGCCCAGGTTGGGATTATTGCTCGCTGGCCAATGCGACTACGCATAATATTGCTGAGCAAATCGAAAAGCAGTTTGATGATTTGGATTACTTGTATGATCTTGGTGATATTCGCCTGAACATGTCAGGCTGCATGAATGCCTGCGCCCATCACCATACCGGCGATATCGGTATCCTTGGGGTCGATAAAAAAGGTGAATACTGGTATCAAATCAGCCTTGGCGGTAACTCTAGCAACGACGCCAAACTCGGTAAGATATTGGGCAAGGCTGTACCAACCGATGCCGTAGCAACGACGATACAAAAGATAATCGACGTCTACCTTGAGCAGCGCGTCAGTAATGACAATGATGTCGAAGGCTTTGGTGACTTAGTTGACCGTATTGGTATTGCCCCTTTTAAGGAGAAGGTCTATGGCTAATCATCATGTGTTCAATAGCGATGGCACCGATATCAGTGAGACTGACACTTGGCTTGCGCTTAGCACCAATGAGCTGCCTGATGGTATTACCCTGACCGATATATCACTGCTAGAGCTGCTGCAAAAACAAGAAAAACTCGAAGTCGTTTTACCGCTTGCTGATTTATTAGATGCTAAAGGCAATATTGCAGGCGGACTACTATTACAAGTACGTGAATTGTTAGCCAAGCATATCAGCCGTACCGGTGTCTGGGTGACATCCGATAGCGACACCGAAGTGCTGACGCGTATTCCAGAGTTTTTATTACAGCAAGATTTGATTGTGATTCACGTTCCCGCTTTCACGGACGGACGTGGTTTTAGTTACGCCCAAACCTTACGCCAAATGGGCTATCAAGGCGAGATTCGTATGGCTGGCAAGTTTGGCCGCGATCAAATCGCCTATCTGCTACGCGCAGGCGCCGACAGTTTTGTGATAAGTGCGCATGATTTGCACTCTATTTCTGATATCAGCCAAGCATTTAATGCGCTTGCCAGTAGTTATGACGGTCGAGATGCTTCAGCATTACCGATGTTCTCAAAAACCTAAACTCGATATTAAAGAACCATTTTTATAGTAACAATTATTAAGGAATGTATTATGAGCCAATTACACCCAAACCTAGATATAGACCAAGCCAATCAAGACTTAAAAGGTAAATCACCTGAGCAAATCGTTGAGTGGGCATTGACGCAAGCCAAAAACCCAATCATCACCACCAACTTCCGTCCTTATGAGTCAGCGATCTTGCATTTGGTTGCCAAGCAGCGCCCTGACATCACGGTATTGTGGGTAGATTCAGGCTATAACACCGATGCGACCTATCAGTTTGCCAACAAATTGATTCGTGATCTTGATCTCAACGTTGTGACTTATATCCCAAAACAAACCGCTGCACACCGTGATTCAACCATGAATGGCATCCCAGGCATTGACAACCCGCAACATGGCGAGTTCACTGAACAAGTGAAACTTGAGCCATTCCGCCGTGCGCTAGACGAGCTAAAGCCTGACGTATGGTTCAACGCGATTCGTAAAGATCAAACGGAATTTCGCCAAGGTCTTGATGTGCTTAGCTTATCAAAAGACGGCGTGTTAAAAGTTGCACCATTATTTGAAAAAACAGACGCGGATTTAGACGTCTATCTTGAAGAGCATGATTTGCCTAACGAGTTTGATTACTTTGATCCAACCAAAGTTGAAGAAAGCCGTGAGTGTGGTCTGCATACGCAGTTGTAATCAAGCGTTACCGTCATTCATCGTTTAAAAAGCTCTGTTTAAAAGGCTCTTTTACTCTTATAAGAGAGCCTTTTTGTCGCAAGCGCTCTTATCACTATTCCCTTCTCTATTCTACATTCCATCAAAAACTATAATAAATATGACGAAAACGACTATGCTAATGCCAATTCACTGCATGAGACGTAGCGCCTGATACCTCATAATGGAAGCATATTTTACGACATTGAATACATAATTGGTGCTCCTATGAATACCTTTCCCTTATTCTTTAAACTCGATAACCGCAAAGTATTGATCGTGGGTGGCGGCGATGTGGCACTGCGAAAGGCAGATTTGCTTAGCCGTGCTGGGGCTGCCATTACCATTCTAGCGCCAGATATCAGCACTGAGATACAAGCCTTGCTCTCAGACGATAAGCACGAGCTGATTTATAAAAATTATAATAAATCCTATATGACAGGTGCACGAGTCATCATTGCGGCGACTGATGATGAGACGCTTAATCATCAAATTCACGCTGATGCCACCGCGCTCAACATCCCCGTCAATGTGGTTGATACCCCGCATTTATGTGACTTTATCTTCCCCGCTATCGTCGATCGTAATCCCATCGTCATCGGCATCTCATCGAATGGTAAAGCGCCCGTGCTGGCGCGTTTGCTTCGGGCACGACTTGAGACGCTGATCCCGCAAGGTTATGGTAAATTGGCAAAACTGGCAGGCGAGTTTCGTAGCGAGGTAAAACGTAAAATCCCAACCCTGGCAGGCCGTCGGCAGTTTTGGGAGCGTGCCTTTGAAGGTCAAGTCAGTCAGCTAATGTTTGCCGGTAATGAGCGTGAGGCCAGTGCCCAGCTAAAAGCAGATCTAGACAGCACAGTAGCTGCTCTTGAAGATAGCGCTAATCATAGTGCTGACCCTGATGCTCATAACCCTACTAATAGCCCTGCTACGACGACTAGCCAGCATTCACAGAGCCACAGTACAGAATCACTATCGGCCAATGCGCCTGTAGCAACAGATAAGTTAACAACTACTCAACATAACAATATTAATCAGGCTCAAGCAGCTGTCGGTGAAGTCTATATCGTCGGTGCAGGACCTGGTGATCCAGAGCTTTTGACATTTAAGGCGCTACGTCTGATGCAGCAAGCAGACATCGTCTACTATGATGCCCTAGTTTCTCCGCAAGTATTAGACTTATGCCGCCGTGATGCCGATAAAGTGTTTGTCGGTAAAAAACGCAGTAACCATGCGGTCGCGCAATTAGGCATCAACGAGCTGCTCATCAATAGCGCCAAACAAGGCCGCCGTGTGGTACGTCTAAAAGGTGGCGATCCCTTTATCTTTGGACGTGGCGGCGAAGAGATTGAAAGCTTGCGGGCGCATGAGGTTCCTTATCAAGTGGTACCAGGTATCACCGCTGCCAATGCCGCTGCCAGCTATGCTGGTATCCCCCTTACCCACCGTGATCATTCGCAGTCGGTGCGTTTTGTCACTGGGTTTTTAAAGGCGGGTGCGCCCAATGAGAAGTTTGAAAACTTACTTGATACCAATGAAACCGTGGTGTTTTATATGGGTCTGCATTCGCTGGCACGTTTGACGACAGGTTTGATAAACGCTGGCCGCTCGCCTGAGACGCCGATTGCCATCGTCTCCAATGCTAGCATGCCCAATCAGCAAGTATTAACTGGCACACTTGAGAGTATCGTGGCGCTGCAAGAACAAAACCAGCTGCCCACGCCCGCCTTACTTATCATGGGAGATGTGGTGGCGCTGCATGATGATTTGGCGTGGTACAACAAACACAATAAAGATACCGGCGATACAGAGACTAACTGGTTACGTGCAGGAACAGCTATCACGGACCAAGATGCAAAAAAGCCGATAGACCAGCAAGCCCATGCGCTCTCTATGATCGCTAATTTGGCAGCGCAGCAAGAAGAAGGTTTGGAGCAATTGGTGATTGGATAATGTTTGCTTGATTTCGAAAGGACTATAATATAGCCCTGTCAATATGTTATTGGCAGGGCTTTTTATGCGCTTGCAACACAGCAAAGCCTAGCAATTCTTGCTAGAATGACAGCTTGCTTATAAACACCCTTCCGCTCAATGACACCCCCACTTGCCGATACCACGTTTGCGCCGCGCCTATGAAAAATTTAAAACCTTTAACTGTCTTACATACCTCCGATTGGCACTTAGGGCGCAGGCTCTATGGCCGTATGCGTTATGAAGAGTTTGAAGCTTTTCTAGCTTGGCTTGAGACGACCATCAGCGCGCAAAATGTCGATGTACTTATCGTTGCTGGTGACATCTTTGACACCATGACACCAAGCAACCGAGCGCAGGCTCTGTATTATGAGTTTTTGGGGCGAGTCTCACGCTCCTGTTGCCAGCATATCGTCATCGTCGCAGGCAATCATGACTCTCCGACGTTTCTGGACGCACCAAGTCATGTGCTTAAGTTTCTAAACGTCCATGTCATTGGCACCGCTTGCGAGGACTTAAACGATGAGGTCTTGGTATTAGATGACACAGACGGCGCGCCGCATTGCATCATCGCCGCTGTGCCCTATCTGCGTGATCGTGATGTCCGTAGCAGTAGCGCTGGCGAATCGATGGACAGAAAAGACGCCAATGTCATCAAAGGCATTCGCGCCCATTATGATAACGTCGCCAGTATCGCCAAAGCCAAGCAAGCCCAATTAATAAAATCCCATCAGCGTCACATTCCGATAATCGCCACAGGTCATCTGTTTGCAGCTGGCGGTACGACGACCGAAGATGACGGCGTACGTGAGCTTTATGTCGGTTCGCTTGGTAAGGTGTCTGCTGACATGTTTGACGATGGTTTTGATTATGTCGCCCTTGGGCATTTGCATGTGCCGCAGCGGGTCGGCGGTCGTGAGACCATTCGCTATTCAGGCTCGCCGATTGCCATGGGTTTTGGTGAGGCGCGCCAGCAAAAACAAGTGTTGCTCATACAGTTTGGCGCAGTAAAAAACGAGTTTAGTGATAAAAAACCAATGTCAAACAATACCGCTGCTCGTACCATTGCAAGCAATGTGCCTCAGATCACCCGTACAGTTGCCACAATTGAAACATCGGTAGAAAAAGCGGCTAAAAAAGTAGCCAATCAGACGAGTGGTTTTATGGATGATTTGTTTGGCTTTGATGATTCAGTAGACAATGAGGGCCGCGACAAAAGCAATCTAGACGAACACCATGTAAAGCAAGAAAGCAAGGTTGATGACCTCAATTCAAATGATGTTGACTCAAAAATGACCTCTCCACCGCAGCGACTACATTTTGACAAATCATCTCAGATGCAGATCGCCTCCTTGCCTATTCCCACGTTTCAAAAACTGGCACAAGTCTCAGGTGATCTACAGTCTATCCAACAGACAATTGATAGCACTGCTCAGTCTTTAGATGACACGGAGTCTGTTTGGCTCGAAGTGATTTACACAGGTGACGAGCTGGTCAGCGAGTTACGTGAGCATATCCAGGCGATGGTAGATGGCTTGCGGTGTGAGGTACTAAAAATAAAAAATACCCGCACTTATAATAAAGTGCTAAACCAGCAGCAAACCTCTGAGACACTACAAGACTTGGATGAGGAAGAGGTGTTTGAGCGCTGTCTGCTTCTGAACAAGGTCGCAGATGAACAAAAAAAGGCCCTGCGAGAAGCCTATCAGCAAATCATATATAACTTGCGTCATGAAGACACTCAGGCGGAATAACAGCCGCTCATGTCAACTACTTTGATAATCACTCTATAGACCTATCTAAAAATAAGACCTGCTCATGCGACTGATTGAACTGCGACTAAAAAACCTCAACTCCCTAAAAGGCGAATGGCACATTGACTTTAGTGATCCTGCTTTTTTGAATGAAGGTATCTTTGCTATTACTGGGCAAACAGGCGCTGGCAAGACCACCATCTTAGATGCGATTTGTTTAGCACTCTATAGCCAAACACCACGATTGGGCGATATTACCGGCTCAACTAACGAGATCATGACCCAAGGTACGGGTGAATGCTCAGCAGAAGTCATCATCGAGATCGACTCTACACGTTATCAATGCTACTGGTACCAGCACCGCGCGCATAAAAAAGCCAAGGGTAACTTATTACCGATTAGACATGAGATCAGTGAGGTTAAAACTGGCAAGATTCTAGAAGAAAAAAAGTCCAAGACATCCGCCTATATCCAAGACCTTATCGGTATGGATTTTAATCAGTTCACTCGCTCCATCATGCTGGCTCAAGGCAGTTTTGCCGCATTTTTGAAGTCGGATATTGGTGATAGAGCAGCTATACTGGAAAAAATCACCGGCACTGCCATCTATGCCAAAATATCGCTCAATGTCCATGAAAGACACCGTACTGAAAAAGAAGCGCTTGGCAAACTACAGGCAGGCGTGAACAGTCTATCTTTACTGAGTCCTGAGGATGAAAAACGACTGGCAGCAGAGCTTGAGACGCTTAACCAGCAACAAAATAAGCAGCGCCAACGCTTTAAAACCGTAAGTGAGCAGCTGCAGTGGCTGGAGCAGGTTGAGCAGCTACAGCAGAGCCTTGCGAGTTATCAAAAAGATTTTTCCGCAGCGCAGCATGCACAGATAGAATTTACTCCAGAGGCCAAGCGCTTGGAGCTGGCCAGTAAAGCTTTAGAGATTGACAGCCAGTTTCATAAGCTTGGCTATAGCCGAGAGACGGTCAATCGGCTTAGCAGTGAACAACATCAATTACTCAGTAATATTCCATCTCAGCAAGCAGTGCTTGCACAAGTTACGACCCATTTAAACGATATCACTACCATTGAAAAACAAGCAACAGATAATCTGCAAACTACTCTGCCTGTTATTTCAAAAACACGCGAATTGGATGCTGAGATAAAACAGCAACTTCACTCTTTGGCAAACGACAAGCAACGTAAAGACGACTTAGTCAATAATACGAAACGATTACATCAAGAAATAGCCAGACACAGCCAAACAGAGCAAGAGACGAAGACTCAGCTTGGCAGTCTAGAAAAGTATTTTGATGATTATAAAGAGCTAAACGACCTCGATACAGACATAGCGACCTTTGATAGCAGCTGTGGCCGATTAAAGACGCTGCTAAAAGATAATGTCGGCTTGACTACGGATAAACTTGCGTATGACCATCGAGCCAGCCAGCTACAAGCTGATTTCGATAAGCTGTCTAAGCAACAAGATTCAGATCGTTTATTAATAACCAAGCAACGCGAGCAACTTGCCAGCGTACAACAGCAACAAGCGGCACTTATCGAAAAACAATCGCTTGCAAGTATGCGTCATGAGCAAGAGCAAGTCGACCAAATCAACACTCAGATTGCACAAGCCAGCTATAAGTTACAGCAGCTGTCCGATCTTGCTCACCAAATCGAAAATACCAAACGTTCACTACCGACGCTCAATGAAGAGTTAACGGCCTTAGAAGGACTCATTGCTGATCATCGATCAGACATTCAAGATGCCAAACTCAAGCGGCAAGAGAAGCAAGAGCATCTGAATCTACTACAAAAGGTCGCTAAGCTTGAAGACTACATAGCAGAGCTTGAAAATGGATCGCCCTGCCCGCTTTGCGGCGCCACTGAGCATCCTTATGGTGAGCATCATCCATTATTAGACCGCAGTCACCAGGATACCAGCCAACACCAACCCTCTAAGACGCAACAAACACAGCAGCAAATAGCGGAACTAGAAACCATTATTGATAACCTTGAACAAGATTTATCAAAACACAATATCGAATATGCCACCAAAGAACAGACGCTGAATAACCAGCAGCAACAACTGGCGCCACTACAGCAGCAAGCCGAAACCTTACATAGTGATGTTCAGGTTTACCTTTCCTCGCTATTTGAGGCTAAAAACAATCACTCTGAAGCAATCGCAGCAATTATCGACCCACTTACGCAGATAAACGATAACATTGATGCGGCTACTGCGAACCTAGAGCCTAGCTTATCCTTATTAGATACCGCCAAACACGATCTAACTGAACATAAACAGTCTCTTAAAACCATAGTAATCGAATATGACAATTTAACTGAAACTGCTGCACAGCTCAGTACGACTATTGAGGCTGATGAAAAAAAGCAACAAGTGGTCAGTCATGATATTAACAACCTGACAACTGACATTAAGCTTAACTCACAAAAAATTGTTGGGATAAAAGATAAGATCACTGCTAATTTCTCAGAATTAACGCCTCTGCTGAGCACCATTTCAGCCCTGGCAAATAAGTATCCCATGGACCAACATAAAGCATACTTAACCACAGCGCTCAATACGGCAGACTTATCTGACGCACTTACGCAATTGGGTCATAGTTTTGATAAGCAAACCGTAATAGACAGCGCAGAATGTGACCATCATATTGAAAAACTGCGGCAACAGCGCAGCGCTTTAAGTCAGTTAAAACAAAAATTCAATGAGCAAAAAAACAGCCAACAGCAGCTGACCAACACCTTAAGTAGCCTGACTGCGCAGATTGAAACCAAGCAAGCACAGCTGCACAGTGATGAAACAACGCTCAACGAGCTAGAGCGCTTAATTGCTCATAAGGTCAAGACTATCGAACAATCAAAACAAGATAGAACAGAGATTTTTGCAGATAAAGATACAGATGATGAAGAAAATAAATTACGCAATGCTGTCGATGCTGCTAAAGATAAGCAAAGAGTAGCGCAAAGGCAGCTAGATACCGTACAACAGGCATTAGAACAATTAAAGAGTAGAGAGCAGCAGCTAGCAACAGAGCTACAGTCGGCGACGACCACACTGAACACTCAGCAAAGTATCTTTACAGACTTACTCACAGCGTCCGATTTTGTCGATGAAGCCGCTTTTGTCAAAACCCGCTTGCCCAAAGAGGAGCGTGACGCCCTACATAGACGTAAAGTAGCGATTGATACTGCGCTGCATCAAGCTCAGCTGCAGCTGGACAGTACGCAGCAAGCACTGACGCAAAGTCTTGCTGCGCCTATGACGAATGCAAGCCGAGAGCTCCTTGCTGACCAATATCAGCAGATACAAACAGACATCGACGAGTTAAACCAAAAAATTGGTGCCATTGATCAAAAGCTTAAAGACAACGAGCAGCAAAAAAATACACAAGCGGCGCAGCTGATCGCCATTGATGAGCAAAGACAAAAGCTACAAGTATGGCAGCAGCTGCATATGTTAATTGGCTCGGCTGATGGCAAAAAGTATCGTACCTTTGCCCAAGGCCTAACGTTTGAAGTCATGATTGGCCATGCCAATACGCAATTGCAAAAAATGAGTGACCGTTATTTGCTGATTCACGACGACAGCAACCCGCTTGAGCTGAATGTCATTGACAACTATCAAGGCGGTGAGGTTCGTAGCACCAAAAACCTCTCCGGCGGTGAAGGCTTTATCATCAGCCTAGCACTGGCACTTGGGCTGTCGCAAATGGCCAGTCATAATATCCGTGTCGATTCGTTATTTTTGGATGAAGGTTTTGGTACGCTTGATGAAGACTCACTTGATATCGCACTCGATACTTTGACCAGCTTACAACAAGAAGGCAAGCTGATTGGGGTTATCTCCCACGTACAGGCGTTAAAAGATCGTATCTTGACGCAAATCAAGGTCGAAAAACTCTCAGGCGGCTTTAGCCAAATCAGCGGACAAGGCTGTCGCCGAGTTGTAAAAACAACCGCCGAAAAAGACTCATAGGCTACTCTATATGTATAAGCAGGCAGGTAAGATTGGGTTTGAGAGTAATAACGCTGATCATTGATCTTGAGTGAACTCAACTAAGTTCAACCAATAAAAAGCCACCGCTGATAATCAGCGGTGGCTTTTAAAAGAATGCTAAAAGATAGCAGCGACTGCTGTGTCCATCCTTTACCAAATTGCCTATTTTGTCACCAAACTACTCAACTCGCTCATCAGCACGGACAATGTCGATAAACCAATCTCACCATCGATGGCGTCAAGCTTATCCATTTCAGCCTCAGTCGCTGCCAGTTGATCTAGATGACGCGAGCGCCATTCACTAAAGGCTTGCTTGGCATCTGGTTTTGAGAGTATCGCGTCCATCAGCATACGCAAGCTGCGTGACAGCTCATTGACTAACGCATGACGCGCGCGGCGATCCCAATAGTCTTGCTGTGGTAAGGTGGCGATATTATCCATCATCCAATCGAGCTGCAAGACATGATACGCCTCAAAGTACAATGTGGCGATTTCATCGACAGGGCGATCATATTGCTCAGCGAGCAATGCTGCATCTAGCGCATCCACGTGATATGGCAACATCGCAAACATCGTCGCATCATTTTCGGCCAAATCTTCTTGCATCAAGCTTGTGGCATCTTCTTGCAAATACTCGGCAAATTGCTGCTCGATGAACCCGCCAGATTTGGTCAGTTTTTCCACACTGTCGCTAAAGCGGCCAATCATATCAGCCACTTGTAAGTCCTGACCAAAGGCATTGATAAACCAGACCACGCCATGCTCTAGTGCATCACGCAGACGCAGCTCTAGATTTAATAGCAACGTGGCGTCCACTTGATTGTCTAACACTTCAAGCGTTTTCCATGCTTTGGAGATATTAAAGACATCACGGCTGATGGCGTAACCGCGCACGATGGTTGCCAGTGATTGCCCCGTCTCTTCATACAGGCGGAACAGCGCCTCGATACCCAACCGGTTGACCACACTGTTGGTCAGGTAGGTACTGATGATCTCACGGTGCAAGCGGTGCTGGGTCATCTCATCAAAGAAACGCGTCGCCAGCTCATCAGGGAAGTATTTGCGTAGCTCATTGATAAAATATGGCTCATCTGGCAAATCAGATAATAGCAGGTTGTCATATACCCACATTTTTCCATACGCTAAGACGACTGCCAGCTCAGGATTGGTAAGGCCTACCCCAGCTTTTTGGCGTTTAACAATCTCTTCATCCGATGGTAAATACTCAATAGCGCGGTCCAAACGACCTTCGCCCTCTAGCATTTGAATAAACCGCTGATGATCACTTAAGTTGGCGGCTGCACGGATATGACTGAGCTCAATCGCCTGTGGCTGTAGGTAGTTTTGGCGCAGTACCAGCTCGGCCACGGTATCCGTCATGGACTCTAGCAGCTCATTACGCTGCTTTAAGGTCATATCACCTTGCTCAACGACTTTGCCAAGCAATATTTTGATATTGACTTCATGGTCTGAGCAGTTGACCCCGCCTGAGTTGTCGATCGCATCGGTGTAGATGCGTCCGCCCGTCTGTGCGTACTCGATACGCCCTTGCTGGGTAAAGCCTAAGTTGCCGCCCTCACCGACGACCGCCGTGCGCAGTTCACCACCATTAACCCGAACAGCATCATTGGCGCGGTCGCCGACATCGGCGTGCGTCTCGTTTTCACTTTTGACATAGGTACCGATACCGCCGTTCCAGATTAGATCGACAGGTGACTTTAGTAATGCGCTGATCAGCTCATTGGGCGCCAAGCTATCTTCGCTGATATCAAACAGCGCTTTCATCTCAGCACTGATAGGGATGCTCTTATCGGTACGCGAAAACACGCCGCCACCTTGGCTAATAAGCGATTTGTCATAATCATCCCACGTCGAGCGCGGCATCTCAAACAAGCGCTCACGCTCTGCAAACGACGTCGCAGTGTCTGGGTTGGGGTCGATAAAGATATGCAAATGGTTAAAGGCGGCGACCAGCTTGGTATGAGTGGATCTGAGCATGCCGTTACCGAATACATCACCGCTCATATCACCGATACCGACCACAGTAAAATCATCGCGGTTTTGGATATCCATGCCGCGCATACGGAAGTGACGCTTGACCGACTCCCAGCCGCCGCGGGCGGTGATACCCATGGCTTTGTGATCATACCCAACCGAGCCACCAGAGGCAAAGGCATCATCGAGCCAAAAGTTATACTCGCTTGCTAAGCTGTTTGCAATATCAGAAAAACTTGCTGTGCCTTTGTCAGCGGCGACGACCAAGTACGGATCATCTTCGTCATGACGCACGGTGTTGGCTGGCGGGACGATCTGTCCATCGACGATATTGTCGGTAACATCAAGCATACCGCGCAGGAATGTCTGATAGCAGGCAATCCCTTCTGCTTGGAAGACATCACGGCCATCAGCCATGGTTTTGGTTTTGACGATAAAACCACCTTTGGAGCCGACAGGAACGATCACCGCGTTTTTGACCATCTGCGCTTTGACCAAGCCGAGTACTTCGGTACGAAAATCTTCCATACGATCTGACCAGCGCAGACCGCCGCGTGCCACTTTACCGCCGCGCAGATGCACCGCTTCTACGCGCGGCGAATAGACAAATATTTCAAACATGGGCTTGGGTTTGGGCAGATTGGGGATATCAGCTGCCAAAAACTTAAACGACAAGCGATCTTTACGCTGACCCTCGCTATCGGTTTGATAAAAGTTAGTACGTACCATGGCTTTGATGAGATCCAAATACCAACGCAAAATACGGTCTTCATCGAGGCTATCGACATCCGCCAACGCTGATAAGATCTGCTCTTCGATTTCAGCGGTTTTTTTGGCACGATTCTCATCATCATGCTTGGGGTTCATGCGCGCATCAAACAGGCTACCGAGTGCCACACTGATATCACTGTTTTTGACCACCGTTTGCTGGATATAGGTACTAGAGAACGGCGCACGAGCTTGTACCATATAGCGTGATAAGGCGCGCAGCACCACCACATCAAAGGTATCTAGCTTGGTCGTGAGCACCAGCTCGTTAAACGAGTCACTCTCGACCAGCCCTGCCCAAATCTGCTTAAGGCTGTCCTCAAACTGACCGCGCACCACTTGCATATTGACCGCATCCACGTGTTCGAGCATAAGCTCATACTCTTGCATCCAGATGGGCTGCTCTGGCAAGTCAAACTCATATGTCTGCGCCGATATCACCGACACCCCAAAGTTCTCAAGGATGGGCAGTACTTTTGATAAGATAACTGGCTGCTCGCGGCCGTAGAGCTTTAAGTGTAGCTGATTACTAGCGTCGCCTGTTGATTGGTATAGGTGCCAAATCATCGGCTGCTCACCACTCAAGCCCGCCAAGCGTTTGATGTCCTCCACACCAGTGTGCGCATCAAAACGCTCTTGATACGCAGCTGGGATATGACTCATAAAACGGCGGTTTAAGGCATTGGCCTGCTGCTCGCCGACATTATCTAGCAGCATTTTTTGGTAATTGTCGCTCCAAGATTGCATCAGCGCTGAGAGCTTGTCTTCAAGCGCGGCGGTATTGACCTCTTTTACTTGACCTGGCACGGTGCGCACATGGACGTGTACGCGGGCATGGGCCGATTCGTTGAATTCCGTGGTAAAGCCAGATGATGTGCCGCCATAAGCTTCTTTTAGGACGTTTTGCACCTTGATACGCAGCTCAGTGTTGAACTTATCGCGCGGGATATAGACCAAACAGGAGACAAAGCGCTGATAATGATCGACGCGGCTAAATAAGCGTAGGCTTTTTTTGTCTTGTAGCTGACTGATGCCAGAGACGATAGGATAGAGCTCTTCTACGCTGGCTTGAAACAGATCATCGCGAGGCAAGGTGTTGATGACATGCATCATTTTGTGATGGGCGTGACCATCGCGCGGTAGATCCGCCATTGCCATGATTTTATTAGCTTTTTCGCGCAGTAGCGGTATTTGCTGCACAGTGAGCTGATAGGCTTGTGAGGTCAGTAGCCCAATAAAGCGATATTCACCGACCAGCTTGCCGCTGTCATCGAACTTATGAATACCCAAAAAGTCCATATAAACAGGACGATGTACAGGCGAGACTCGGCTTGATTTGGACAGCATCAAGACGCGCGGCTCGGTCAGTAGCTGCTTTAGGACGTTGGGCAGTTGGCTAAAGCTTTCTGATAGCTTGTCTTCCTCCGCGCCGCGCAGTAGCCCAAGGCCACTATTGCCGATCGCAAACAAATCTAAGTCCGCAGGCTTATCATGAGAATTGACGTTGTCCTTATTATTGACACTATCTACCTCGGTGGCTTGCCCGCCCTCCAGACGATACTCGCGGTAGCCCAAAAAGATAAAATGATCGTCCAATATCCATTCTAAAAACGCCTGAATCTCTTGCTGAGAATAAAACACCTCCGGCAATGGCTTGCAAGCCAGCTCATTTTTGACTTCCATCAATTGCGCACGCATTTGTTTCCAGTCGCCAACGACTGTATCGAGTGTGTCGATTTTATTTAGTAGCATTTGCTGGAGGGCGGCCAAGTCTTCACTGTCCTGATAGGCGATTTCGCAATGAATCATCGATAGGTGCGAGGTGGCGCTTTCATGCGCGTTATGAATGTGAGTGAGATTGCCCTCAGCGTCGCGCTCAACATTGATAATGATGTTGTACGTGCGATGAACATCGATACCTTCGGACTCTAGACTCATCAAAATCGTATCGACCAAAAATGGGCGATCATAGGCGACGATTTGAATGACGGTATGTGAGCTATGAAAATGCTGCTCTTCGGCCTTTGGGTTGAGCACCGACAATTGCGGCTTGCTGCCATCATAAGCCTTGAGCAAAGTAAAGTGATGAAGTGCCATACCAGCTAAGTCAGCATTGCTGATAGCCTTCGCCGTCTCTTGATGGAGCGGCTGATAATAGCTATGAATAAAGCGATCGAATGACGATTTATCCTTTTGTACATAACTGGTGGCGATATCGCTTATCTGGCTGATTCGCTCTTCGGCGATATTCAGAGAGTTTGGCATGTCCTTTGTCCTTTTTTATATATGTAACATACTGATATTTATTTGATTTTATTAATCTGTGCTATTTCGCTGTCCATAACGCTATCGTCACGTCTGATTTGTGTGGATTTTCTCTTTTTTGACGCGTCTGTTAAAAGACATATAGCCGGTCAGACTTAACACCGTTAATCTATGGCAGTTTAACGCACCTCAGGCATCAGCTAAAGCGTACAACATCATTTCATGAATCAGCGCGATGTCGATAACCTTTACTAATGAAACAGTCAGTGGTTTTTACTAATGAAACAGTCAGTGGTTTTGGACTCAGATGGTGCAATATAGGCTGGCGGGCGGATACTCATGGCAATCGCTGCGCTTTT
The DNA here is from genome assembly GCF_016107555.1 of Psychrobacter celer. Classification (GTDB taxonomy): domain Bacteria; phylum Pseudomonadota; class Gammaproteobacteria; order Pseudomonadales; family Moraxellaceae; genus Psychrobacter; species Psychrobacter celer. The sequence goes on from NZ_JABASU010000004.1 coordinate 119,506, forward strand.
TTTGTTAGAATACGGCAGTATATTTAACAGTGCGTCAATGGTTCACATTTCTTGCTGAATACGGCGAATACTAAAGGCAATAATACTAAGGGCAAAATGTATGATGAATATTTTGGTGATTGGTTCAGGTGGCCGCGAGCATGCGCTGGCATGGCAATGTGCAAAAGATGACACTGTCAAAAATGTCTATATCGCACCAGGTAATGCAGGTACTGCTCTAGAGCCCAAATGCCAAAATGTCATATTAAATGACACCGATGGCGAGCACAGCGGTGTGATTGAGTTTTGTCAAGCCAACGCCATCGATATGGTCATCGTTGGGCCCGAGGCACCGCTGGTCTCAGGCATCGTCGATGCTTGCCGCGATGCTGGTATCAAAGCGTGGGGGCCGACGGCATATTGCGCGCAGCTAGAAGGCTCAAAAACCTTTGCTAAAGAATTTATGGCGCAAAACAACATCCCGACTGCCGCCTATCAAGGCTTTACCGATGCCGCTGCTGCCAAAGCTTATATCGATGAGCAAGGCGCGCCGATTGTTATTAAAGCAGACGGTCTGGCCGCAGGTAAAGGCGTTATCGTAGCAGAGACGATCGAACAAGCCTACGAAGCCATCGATGATATGCTGGCAGGCAACAAGTTTGGCGATGCTGGCAGTCGCGTGGTCATTGAGCAGTTTTTGCAGGGCGAAGAAGCCAGCTTTATTTGTATGATTGATGGTGACAACATCTTGCCTATGGCGACTAGCCAAGATCACAAACGCGCCTATGAAGGTGACACAGGCCCCAACACTGGCGGCATGGGCGCATATTCTCCTGCCCCCGTCGTCACCCAAGCGGTGCATGATAAAGTGATGGCAAAAGTGATTCAGCCTGTGGTTGATGCCATGAAAGCTGCAGGTCATCCTTATACCGGATTTTTATATGCAGGTCTGATGATTGATAAATCAGGCGACCCTTATGTTATCGAGTTCAACTGCCGTTTTGGTGATCCAGAAACTCAGCCAATCTTGATGCGCCTGCAGTCATCAATGGTCGACTTGGTCGCGCAAGGGCTGGCAGGTCAGCTGCCGAGTGCTGCCAAATGGGACGCGCGCCCTGCCCTTGGTATCGTCATTGCCTCTAAAGGCTATCCTGAAAGCTCATCGAAAGGCGATGTCATTGCAGGCTTGCCAAAGCTTGATACCGACAATGCCAACTTAGTCAAAGTCTTCCATGCTGGCACCGCATTTTCTGACGCAGAGGTGCAAGATCAAAACGCCAATCATCAAAAAGAAGTCGTGACCAACGGTGGCCGCGTCCTATGCGTGACCGCCTTGGCAGATAGCATTTCGGACGCGCAACAAGCGGCGTTGGCAGTGACTGGTGCGATTAGTTTTGATGGGGCGCAGTATCGCCGTGATATTGGTCATCATGCTATCGCTCGCGAAAACAGCCGCTCATAAAATGGTGATAAATACGGGCCAACTTTAGCCTACCCTATTTACTGTTTTGGCTTATTATCGTAACTCTGATCAGATCTAGTGTCATGCTAGATCTGATTTTCTTTATGTTGCATCGCTGCATTTGTGACGGCTAACACCATGCACTGAGCTTACAAAGTAACTGCTATCAGAGTGCATCGCTTCATCAACCCAAGGCAGTTTCTATGATACAATTTTGTATCGACCATCGCATGTCCCTTGTATTGTAGGTTTTATGCCCGCAAATCAATAGCAACCGGATGAATGATTATATTTATGGCACACGATACGTCTAAACCCTCTAGTACCAAGCACTCTATCGATAACCTAAAAACCTCAGGGTTTGAGAGACGGATGTCGATTGCCAAAACCTCCTTAAATATTGGGCGTCGTTGGGCGGGCAACAGCGTGTCTGGTATGTTTTTAAATAAAGAAGCACGCACCGCACGCAACCAAGCCTTTATGGAGACACAAGCAAACTATCTTGCTACCGAGCTTGGCAAACTAAAAGGCTCCGTGGTTAAAATCGGTCAGATGCTCGCAATATATGGTGAGCACATACTGCCTCCCGAGATTACGCGTGCGCTGCAAACGCTCAATGATGATACCGCCACGCTATCATGGCCAACGATTGAGCAAACGCTTCATACATTGTTGGGCGATAAAATAAGCGAGCTGACGATTGATCCGATCCCTATCGGTACAGCGTCTTTGGCTCAAGTACATCGTGCCACCGTTATTGCCACAGGTGAGCAAGTCGTGCTAAAAGTCCAGTATCCAGGCGTCGCGGATGCCATCAACTCAGACTTGGCTTTGTTTAAACAGTTATTAAAGGTTAGTAACATCGTGCCGCAAACGCGAGCGCTTGATGCTTGGTTTGAGGAGATACGCGACCTACTCCATCATGAGGTAGATTACGAAGCAGAAGCGGCCACGACAGAGCGTTTTTATGAGCGTCTAAAAGATGATCCACGTTATATCGTACCCAAAATCAATCGCACGTATTCTAAAAAACGTCTGCTGTGCATGTCCTATGAGCCAGGTATCACAGTGGTTTCTACATCGCTGCAACAGTTGTCGCATCAGCGCCGTAACGCCATTGGTCAAGCCGCTATCGAAATCATGATGAAAGAGATTTTTGTTTGGGGCGAGATGCAGACAGATCCTAACTTTGGCAACTATCTGGTACGCGTTAGTGAAAACGAAGACGATATCGACAAATTGGTGTTATTAGATTTTGGCGCGATACGTCAGTTTGACAACCATCTTTTGACCATCGCCCATGGCTTACTAAAAGCTGGCTATCACCATGATCATCAGGCCATGATGCGAGCCATGACAGGTTATGACTTCTTTGATAGTATGAGTCAAAAGGTCAAATCTGATATTGCTGCCCTATTCTTATTGGCCACCGAACCCTTTAGCAATCCTGCAACCAACCCTGATATTCCAGCGGAATGTCTAGATGCTGACAACTGCTATATCTGGGCAAATAGTAAGTTGCATTCTCGCCTCTCATCAAAGGCTAGCCGTGCTATGCAGTCTTTTGAATTTAATTTACCGCCAAAAGAGTTTATGTTTATCAGTCGTAAGTTTATTGGTGCCTATACATTTTTGACAGTATTAGATGCTTATACTGATTCTGATAAATTGGTAAAGCCTTATTTATAATTTTAGCGATTTTTTGCTTAAGTTTATGCGTTATTTTTTGACCGCCTTCTTTTAGAGGCGGTTTTATTTTTTTAACTCTATTTGCTTAGGCTATTTTATATAGTTTATTTAGCCTTGTAGGTTTATGCAAGCTTTGCTCTCTATTTTTACTTAGGCTATTATTAACTTTTATGAGTACTTAGATTCGCTTGCCATTGATCAAATCTGGTATTGTAGCCGACAGGCTTACGCATACAGAGCTCCCAGCATATCTCACCGCGCGCCAGATACTTGACTTCGAAGTGGGTACGCTGGCTATCTTGTGATACCTTGTAGCGCTCATTGGGTAAGCACCATACTTTCGTCGCCTGCTGCTCAGCATTATCCATATAGCTCTCAATATTGGTGGCCAATATGATCTCTCCACCTACCTGCAAACGTGATAATAAAAACTCAAAAAACGGCATGTTTAACCACTGCTGATTGGGGTTATGCTGCTCAGGATTGGGGTACAGAATAAAGATCTTAGCGATACTATTCGGCTCTATCGCATGGACAATCCAGGCGATCGCATCAGCATGTATCGCATCTAGGTTCGGCAGCGCTTGGCGCTCGGCCAGTTTTGCAAAAGCATCGAATTTGTTGCGCGTACGCTCAATGGCAATCAAGTGCTGGTCTGGGTGCTCGGCGGCAAAGCTGAGCGCATGCTTGCCCTTCCCCGCTCCAATCTCTAAGAGTAAGGGCACAGGGGTTGTCGTTTGTTGTATGATTGCAGGAATACAAAAACTGCGCGGTGCTGAGAGCTTGTTTGGTTGAAAGGCACGCTGCTGTCGATGCGTAAGCTCGATATGTTCGGTCATCTACTATCCTTAAAGCATTTGTCTTTTGCCATTATTCGGCCACATGCTATTATATAGTCAATCCGCGACAATAGTAATATAACGCTGGCAAGTCATGCTTCCCACCTCCCTGTTTTGGGAATGTCTTCTTATCAAAAAATCGATAAAACTGAGATAGATAACCATCAAACAAATAGCACTGATACCTTCATGCTATCTGGTCTGGCAAATATTTAGACGTTTTTTACTATTTGTTGTTTACTCGGCAGACTGAGGGCGCATGTTGGTAGCATTAGATTGGCCTCAATCAGCTGATGACTGATCCATACGCTTGCCAAGCTGATAATCATAAATTTAAGGATGCATGTATACCGACTATGACCCAATCAACCTCCAACCCAGCCAATTCAAGTAATTCAAGTGCGCCTCCCAAGACTTATCCTTGCCCCCGCTGCGGCACGCAGACCGCTTGGCAAGACAATAAGTACAAGCCATTTTGTAGCAGTCGATGCAAACTGATCGACCTAGGCGCTTGGGCAAACGAAGAATACACCTTACCTGCAGAAACCACGCCTTTTTCTGACGAACTCTAACACTTACTTTTTTACTCACTTATCATCTTAAGGATGTTTACTATGTCTGCAACTTACCTGATGCCCACTTATAACCGTCAACCAATCAGCTTTACTCGTGGTTCAGGCAGTTGGCTGTATACCAAAGACGATACCCCGTATTTAGATGCGCTAACGGGCATTGCCGTTTGTGGCCTAGGGCACTGCCATCCACAAGTGACAGACGCCATTCAGCAGCAAGCCGCGACTTTGGTTCATACCAGCAACTTATTTGGTATCGATTGGCAAGAGCGCGCTGGAGAAGCGCTATGCACCGCCGCGCAGATGGACAGTGTGTTTTTTGCCAATAGCGGTGCTGAAGCAAACGAAGCCGCTTTAAAGCTTGCACGCTTATACGCCAACCAGCAAGGTTTTGCCCGTCCAAAAGTCATCGTCATGGAACAGTCGTTTCATGGCCGCACATTGCTATCGTTGTCAGCCACCGCCAACCCAAAAGCTCGCGAAGGATTTTACACTTTAGATGAGGATTTTATCCGTGTGCCCTTTGGCGATATTGAAGCCATCAAACAAGCCGCGCAAAAACACGATGAGATTTGCGCTATCTTGGTAGAGCCTATTCAAGGAGAAGGTGGTCTAAATACCGCCGAAAATGGCTTTGGCTATTTAGAAGCACTACAGGCTGAATGTGACGCTCACAACTGGCTGTTTATGCTCGATGAAGTACAAACAGGTAATGGCCGTACTGGCAAATACTTCGCTTATCAGCACAGCAATGCCCGCCCTGATGTTTTGACAACGGCAAAAGGCTTGGGAAATGGCTTTCCTGTAGGTGCTTGTATGGTACGTGGCCGTGCCAATGGGCTGTTTGGCGCGGGCAGCCATGGCTCAACTTATGGCGGTACGCCGCTGGCAAGTCGTGTGGTGCATAGTGTTTATGATGTACTCGCCAATACTGACATCATGAATAATGCCGTCACCGAAGGGCAATTCATCCGTGAGACGCTAGTCGATGCACTAGGACAGTATGGCGTCAGTGCGCGCGGCGCAGGTATGATGATCGGTGTCGTGTTACCTGAGGACATGGACTGTACTCAGCTGGTGGATCGTGCACGCGATGAGCAAAAGCTTATCATCAATGTCACGGGTGGCCACGTGATACGCTTATTGCCGCCACTAAATATGAGACGTGATGAGAGTGCACAGGTCGCTGATCGTTTGATTGAGCTATTAAAGACCTCATGATAAAGCGATAAAGTAATTGACTGTGACATGTAAAAAAGAGCCTATAGATAATCGAAACCTATAGGCTCTTTTTTATGCTAAAGCCATCATCGCACTGATGATGCATCGCGCTTTAGTTGGCATGAAAATACTTCTTTAATACTTCAAGGCAACGGGTTATTTTTGCAGGCTGCTGTTCGCGATTTAAAGTAACGGCATATAGCACAAAGCTTGGCAGCTGATAACCGGTCAACACCTCTACCAACTCGCCGCTCTCTAGCTCTTTTTTAACATCCATCTCCAGCATTCGCACCAGACCGTGGCCTTCTTTGGCCAATGTCGTCGCCATAAAGACGTTATTGGTATAGATACGAGAGTTCATTTTTATGCGGGTTTTTTTGCCCGTTTCTGTCTGAACCAGATCAATTTGATTGGCGTCTTTCATGATTTCGATACAGATCAGCTGGTGATCATTGAGGTCTTTTGGGCTTTGTATTTTGGCATGCTGACGCAAATACTGCGGTGAGGCAACCAGCAACTGGCGTACATCAGTCAATGGATGGCTACTCAGACTCGAGTCATTGATGGTTGGACTCATACGAACCGCAATATCAATGCGCTCGTCGATCATGTCGATATAATGGTTGTCTGCCAAATAGGTGATGCTCAAGTCATCGTGGGCGGCCATCCACGTCGAGAGCGCAGGCAAAATATGATTGACGCCCAGCTCAGGGGTGGTCGCCACTCGCAAGCTACCAGCAAGCTCATCTCGCAATTGATTGACTTTGATGCGCCCTTGCTCGGCCGCGCTGACCACATCTTTTGCCGCTTCATAAAAACTCTCGCCTGCCTCCGTTAAGCTAAGCTTTCGAGTAGATCGGTGCAATAACACCACACCCAGCTCGTTTTCTAATGAGCGGATTTGCTGACTGACTGCACTGGTTGTAATACCAAGCTCACGGGCTGAGCCACTAAAGGAGCCATGTTCAACCACACTGGCGAACACAGCCATACCGCGTAAATTATCCAACATATTCTCACCTAACCTGCATTTGGTTTTTTAATATAACTTAACTATTATAACGAATTTTAATTTGTCTTACAGTGATTAAATACCATCTTTTTTTATCTAAAATGACGCATCACTCTTAATAAAAACAAAAATATCAAGGTGATAGCAATCATCGCCTTGATATTTTTGGATAGCAATCGTGTTTAGTAGCCATATAGACTGTTAATCGATTTTAATATAAAAAAAATTTTACTGTTTAGTATAGCTGAACCTTACCCATTTTACCTTCGCCACGCTCGAGTAGGTACTGCATCACAGGGGTGTTAAGCAATTTGGTTTCTGCCAGTGACTTTGCTTGCACCATACGCTTTTGTTGACGGCGCTCTGGGGTTTTGTCTTCAGACTGCATGACACTGCTGTCGATTTTTAGGTCGATCTCGGCTTGCTCGAACTGCTGCTGCAGTTTTGCCGCTAAGTGTTGAAAGGTGGCTTGTAAATGGCGGCTGTCCACACTGGTCACAAAGGTCGATTTGCCATTACACAGCCCAGTCATCATGCCCTGACGCGCCAATGCTAGCTCGTCTTGCGCCAAGCTCTCAGCCTCGCGAGCGGTCTGTAGCCAATAATCCCATTTGTCTGGCGTCCACTCGCCAGTCAGCTCCTGTGGCGGGCAACGCAATAACGTGCGAGGATCATCCGCCGTCATAGTCAATTGAGAATTATTTCCGTCAGGCTCTGCAATTGGTTCAGGCTCTGCAATTGGTTCAGGCTCTGCAATTGGTTCAGGCTCTGCAATTGGTTCAGGCTCTGCAATTGGTTCAGGCTCTGCAATTGGTTCAGGCTCTGCAATTGGTTCAGGCTCTGTAATCAGTTCAGGCTCTACGATCGGTTCAGGAGCATAAGCAGCTGACGGCAATTGCTGACTAAGATCATGTTGATAATCTACATCGTCATCTGGTAGCGGTACTGCTGAAACATTATACTCAGCCGTAGAAGCTGTCGGTGAATCTTTCACCTCACTAGGCAGCTGCGGCAGCGTAGGAGGGGTTTCTGTCAGCACCGCATCAGCTGCGAGCGGACGAAACGCCAGTAGACGCAGTAGACACATCTCAAGCGCCTGCATGGGCGTACTGGCAAGCTTGACCCCTTCACGCGCTTGCACAACGATTTCATAATACAGCTGCAGCACATCAGGGCTGATATGCTGCGCTAGGGTATGAATATTTTGCGCTTGTACTTCATTAACGTTGAGCGCCACTTGAGGCAACAACTGTGTCAAAGCCAATTGATGCAACAGCTCAGCGAGCCCATCAAACATGCTGGTTGCATCGACCATCTGCGTGCGCATCTGCTCAATGTGGGCGGCGACAGCAGGCTTATCATGGTTATAGATATCGGTGATAAGACGAACCAAGTCAGCTGAATCAATTAACCCAAGCATGGCATTAACAGTCGCATCGTCAAGCCCACCTTGACCAAAAGCGATGGCCTGATCGGTCAGTGACAAAGCATCGCGCACCGAGCCTTTGGCAGCACTGGCCAACTGCCAAAGTGCAGGCTGGGTATAAGCCACATCCTCTTTGGTCAAGATATTTGCCAAATGCTCACTAAGTAGCGTCTGCGGCAAGGGACGCAGTACAAACTGCAAGCAGCGTGAGATGATAGTGATCGGTAGTTTTTGTGGATCAGTGGTCGCCAGCAAAAACTTGACGTGCTCGGGCGGCTCTTCTAGTGTTTTTAATAAGGCATTAAAACTGTGGGTCGATAGCATGTGTACTTCATCAATCAAGTACACTTTGTAGCGCCCTTGGCTTGGCGCATAAGGGACATTGTCCAATAGCTCACGGGTGTCTTCGACTTTGGTACGAGAGGCCGCATCAATCTCAATCAGGTCAATAAAACGTCCCTGATCGATGGCCACACAGTTATCACACACACCGCAAGGCGTGCTCGTCACACCCGTCTCGCAGTTCAAACATTTTGATAAGATACGCGCAATCGTCGTCTTACCCACCCCGCGCGTCCCTGTAAACAGATAGGCGTGATGCAGACGATTATAATCTATCGCATTAATCAATGCTTGCGAGACGTGCGTTTGTCCAATCAACTCATGAAAGTTTTTTGGGCGATATTTGCGAGCTAAAACTTGATATTGCTGCGTCATAATAAATGCCAATTTGAATAATACAAAGATAAATAGCGCATCCGCCCAGCGATCAACAGCCCGCCTGATTTATAACTGGGCTTTTAGCTGTGCCAGCTGCTGGTATAAGCGCTTAGTGTTTGCATCGATGAGCGCACCACTTTGATAAAACGCATCCAAATGTACCTCAGTGTTTACGCTGTTTTCGCAGGGTCTAAACTCGACACCGATCAAAAACAAATCTTCCATCACAGGCGCTTGCATTTGTGCATTGAGCTCCGCCAACAGATCTTGATGTACACCGCGCACCTGCTCGGCGCTTAGCGAACCATGAGGATCTTGGGCATAAAACACCATCAGATAATGACGACCAAACGTCCTATAAGAGTGCTCGTGGCGGACATAGCCATTCCAGCGTGAGTCTTGATCCATGGTTCTATAAGCGAGGATTTTTTCTATCAAACACGCATAAGTATACATCGATTCATCAACTAATGTATCGACCTGTGCTTTTGGTAGCGGGCGCTGCGCCTCATAAGCATCTTTGATCAGATCATTAAACAGCTTATACCACATGCCTGTGTTTTTTTGGATCTCTGCCATTAGAGCCGCCGCAAAAGCCGTCTGCCCAGGCTCTGTGGCCTTAAGTAAGCGCGGCTCAATCTGGTCAATCAGCTCATACTTGACCAATTGCTCTTGTACAGCGATGGCTCTTTGATGAAAATCTGGCGACTGCAAAAACTCCGCCAGCAGCGTTGACTCATCTTGAAAGGATTCAAAACTCGTCAACTGACGACGATGAAAGTCTAAAAAGGCGGTCAAATCACTTGGCGTCACCAGTTGCCGCAAGATATCGATAAAGTTTTGATAACTAAAAACCTGCAGGACGCTTTGCTCATCATCCAAATCTAGCACGCAGTCTTCAGCAAAAAACTGACTGCCATACTCATAGCCAATAGCATAAGTCTGTGCCTCTGCACGGCCAGCATGGTGCTGGACTGCAAGCGACGTCAGACCGACGAAGTACACGGCTTTATCCCTCTGCACATCGCTATTTGTCAGAGATTTATCGTTTTTTTGATAAAGCGCTGCATGACGCTTGATCAGCTGATTGACGACTTCTTTTCGCCACTCGCGAACTTGGCTGCTATCAATGTCATGCTGACTTGCTTGCCTCATGACATCATTGACCAGCATATAAATACGCGCGTCAGAGAACTCAAAGACAAAATCATACCCCTGAAACTGATCAGAGGTAAGTGTGTCATCGTTTGCAGTTTCATACAGCGACAAAAAGCTTTGCTGAACCATCTGTTGCCAAATTGAAGAGGCAGCTTGCTGAGTATCCATAATATCCCTATAAATGTGCGCTCTAAAATTCTGAGCCTATTCCTTAAAAGTAGAAAAACTTACAAAAGCAGAAAAACCTGCTTATGTTTAGTTTAGTCTCAGCACAGATTGATGGCAAGCAAAGCCCTTTTCGCTTGTTTTTTGACCGCTAAGCGCATAGCATATATTAAGCTTTCTAGCTTTCTAGCTTGCGACGCATGTGCGGAAACAAGATCACATCACGAATACTCGCCGAATCTGTAAATAGCATCACCAAACGGTCGATACCGATACCCTCACCGGCAGTCGGTGGCAAGCCATAAGACAAGGCTTCGATGTATTCTTCATCGAAATGCATGGCTTCGTCGTCGCCCGCGTCTTTTTCGGCGACCTGACCGTGAAAACGCTCTGCTTGGTCTGCTGGGTCGTTAAGCTCACTAAAGCCATTGGCCAATTCGCGGCCACCGATGAACAGCTCAAAGCGATCGGTGATTTCTGGATTGTCATCGCTGCGGCGCGCCAGCGGTGAAGTCTCAGCTGGGTACTCAGTGATAAAGGTTGGCTGGCGCAGCTGATGCTCGGCCGTTTCTTCAAAGATAATGGTTTGTAGTTTACCCACACCAAACACGTCTTTTACTGGTTGCTTGAGCGTTGTTGATACATACTCTGCCAGATAGTCACGATCATTGATACGTGACATGTCGAAGTTTTCGGCGTATTTGGCAATCGCATCAGACATAGACAGACGCACAAATGGCGCTTTTAGGCTGATGGCTTCTCCTTGGTAAGTAAGCTCTGTGGTACCCAAGATATCCATTGCCAATTCGTTAAATAAACGCTCGGTCAAATCCATCAAATCATGATAATCAGCATAGGCTTGATAAAACTCAATCATGGTGAATTCAGGGTTATGACGGGTCGATACCCCTTCATTACGGAAGCTGCGGTTGATCTCAAATACTTTCTCAAAACCACCGACCACTAAGCGCTTTAGATAAAGCTCAGGAGCAATGCGTAAATATAACGGCATATCTAGCGCGTTATGATGGGTCACAAATGGACGCGCCACTGCGCCACCTGGAATGGGATGCATCATCGGCGTTTCTACTTCCATAAAACGCTCACCCAGCATAAACTTGCGAATACCACTGATCACTTGACTGCGAACCATAAAGGTATCGCGTGTGGTCTCATTGGTCATCAAGTCAAGATGGCGATTGCGATAGCGGGCCTCTACATCGGCGAGGCCATGGAATTTGTTTGGCATCGGGCGTAGCGACTTGGTCAATAACGTGAACTCTTCGATATGGACGTATAAGTCGCCTTTACCCGAGCGTCCGATATAGCCTGACACCCCAACGATATCACCCAAATCCAATGATTTGATGGTGGCAAGTGTTTCTGGATCCAGCTCTTTACGAGCGACATATAGCTGAATACGACCCGTCATATCTTGAATGACAATAAACGCGCCGCGGTTCAACATGACGCGTCCTGCCACGTTGACCTGAGTTTTTTCGCCTTTTGCGACGTTGTCTTCGATTTCTTGTTTTGAGATACCTTCAAAGGCGGTTTGCAAATCTTTGGCGTAATCTGTGCGTTTAAAGGTGTTTGGATACGCCGGCTTGCCCGACTCTGTGATAGCGTCTAGCTTGGCTTGCAGTTGGGCAATCAGCTCATTGGATTCTTCTAATGTGGGCGCTTGCTCTTGGTTTTGATTATTGTGCTTTGACATAATACTTCTCAAAATGATTAGGTAATGAAATAAAAAACATAAAAATAATAGTAGAGCAGCTAAGAATACTGCCCGTTTAGATGGTACTTATCAATCTTTGCGACGCGCGGCTATTAATCGCCGCCACCGATACTGGCCATCAAGTCTGCTTGGTGCTCACGCAGTAGCGCATCAAGCAGCTCATCTAAATCGCCTTCCATGATTGAATCGAGCTTATAGAGAGTTAGGTTGATGCGGTGGTCGGTCATACGCCCTTGCGGGAAGTTATAGGTGCGGATACGCTCACTACGATCGCCGCTACCGACGAGGTCACGACGCATCTCATCTGCGGTATCGACCTGCGCTTGTACTTTGGCCTGCTGAATGCGTGATATCAGCATTTGCATCGCTTTTGCGCGGTTTTTGTGCTGGCTACGCTCTTGCTGACACTCTGCCACCACGCCTGTCGGTATGTGCGTCAAGCGCACCGCTGAGTCGGTGGTGTTGACGTGCTGACCACCTGCGCCACTTGAACGATACGTATCCATCTTGATATCAGCAGGATTGAGCTCTACTGTATCATCAATCTCAACTTCTGGCATGACAGCCACCGTACACGCGGATGTGTGGACACGGCCTTGACTTTCTGTTTCTGGTACACGCTGGACACGATGCGCGCCTGACTCAAACTTTAGGCGTCCATAGACGCCGGTGCCTGAGACACGGGTGATGATTTCTTTGTAGCCGCCGTGCTCGCCCTCATTTGCCGATAGCACCTCAACAGTCCAGCCTTGGTTTTGTGCATACTTTTGGTACATACGGAACAAGTCACCAGAGAAAATCGCCGCTTCATCACCGCCCGTCCCAGCGCGAATCTCCAAAAACGCTGGTACCTTATCATTCGGGTCTTTGGGCAGCATCATGACGTTGAGCGCTTCTTCCATCTCAGCGATGGTTTCACGAGCACTGTCGATCTCATCGATCAGCATCTCTTTCATGTCAGGATCAGTGGCGTCAGCCAGCATCGCCTCAGCATCTGCTTGATCAGTTTCTGCACGCCCATAGTTCTGCCATAACGTGGTGATGTCCATCAGGTCACTATGCTCAACAGACAGCTCACGAAATTTATTATTGTCACTGATGACACTAGGATCGGATAATAAGGCGGTGACCTCTTCATAACGGTCTACCATCTGGTCTAAACGCAGGCGTAAGGATTCTTTCATAAAAGGACTTTTAATCAAATGAGGGGAATAAGAGAGTGATTATAGCAAATTTTTCCGTTTAAATTAAAACCTGTCAGCAATCTGCCTATTATACTCATAAATTACCGCCTGTGCGGCCGAGCAGAAGTGATAGAAATCAATAGCTTGATACCATATCCTACTGACATAAAAAAATAGCCAAGATTGCTCTTAGCTATTTGTTGTTGTCGGTAGTGAACAACAGGTAACAGTAACTATCAGCCGCCGTGCTAGGTGCTAGCGGTATCGCTGTCGTTTATACCTTGCGCACCAGCACCGAGCCGATCGAGTAACCTGCGCCAAATGAGCAAATCACACCCAAATCACCTGATGCCAGCTTGTCTTTGTAGCGATGGAAGACAATCATCGGACTGGCTGAGCTGGTATTGGCAAACTCATCGATGACGCTTGGCACGATGGCTTTGTCCGCATCACGCCCCACGACCGTGCGCAAGATAAGATCTAGCATATTGGCATTTGCTTGGTGCAGCCACATCATCTTAATGTCGCTTGCTTGTAGCTCGTTGTCATGCAGGTGCTCAGTGATAATCTCTGATACCTTTGGACAGACCTCACGGAACACTTTGCGACCGTTTTGTAAAAACAGCTTGTCCGTGACCGGCTCTTTGATATCAGGATACATCTCAGTCTGCGCCGCCAAAAACTCGGAGCGATCCATAAAACCGTATTCGTTTTTGATGTTGGTTGAAAACTGAGTAAACAGTTTTGAGTTGATAATCTCATAACCTTTAGGCGTCTCTAGCTCTTCGACGATAGAAGCCGTCGCCACATCACCAAAGATAAAATGACTATCACGGTTGCGCCAGTTTAAATGCGCTGAGGTAATCTCGACGTTGACGACGGCGACGCGCTTAGCCAGTCCTGAGATAATTGAGCCGTGCGCTTGTGACAGACCAAAAGTGGCGGCACTACAAGCGACGTTCATGTCATAAGCGAAACCGCCTACCATGCCGATTGCCTCTTGGATCTCGATGGCGACGGCAGGATAAGTGCGCTGAAAGTTAGAACAGGCTAGAATAATACCGTCTAGATCATTTGCCTCAAGTCCAGCGTCCGCTAGGGCATCATTCAATGCCGCTACGCCCATCTCAGCCATGACTGATAGCTCTTCGCCAAGCTGGCGATAAGGAATCACAGGTGCCATGATTTCAGGATCTAAGATCCCGTCTTTTTCCATGACATAGCGTGATTTGATGCCAGATACTTTTTCGATAAATGCAGCTGATGAAGGCTGCAGTGCGGTCACAGTTTCTGCTGCGATCTCGTCGGCATGCTCATTGTTGTAGTTTTCGACATACTGGTTAAATGAAGCCACCAGCTCTTCATTGCTGATGCTATAAGGAGGAACGTATAGGCCGGTGCCCGTGATACAAGTCGTCATAATAAGCTTCCTTGTCTACTGCGGTAGTGCTTGGATAAGCGTAAAAGTGAAAAAATAAGGATGTTTTGGTTTCGGTGAATAAATGTAAACTTAAAATCAGAGCCTTTATTATGCCTGAATATTATTATTTTTCTAATACTTTGTTACAAATAATGCATTTGTGACGAAAAATAAGCAAAGACGACCTTTATTTGTGGGCATCTACGCTATAATTACGAGGCTCAGGGCGTGATATGCGACTATTAAGCGCTCGCAAACAGTCAAAGCGTTTATATTTAGGAATATTAATGGTAGAACTTTTTAATTGGCTTTTTGGTCAATATGCGGACTACTCCACCTTATTTATCAGTCTAGAGCTCATCGCCGTCAGCTGCGGGGTTGCAAGTGTGCTGCTGGCGAGTCGACTCAATGTCTTAGTCTTCCCTATCGGTCTGATCAGTACGGCGATCTTTGTTTATTTGCTATGGCAGTGGCAGTTGTTTGGCGATATGTTTATCAATGCCTATTATACCGTAATGAGCCTATATGGCTGGATTAATTGGTCAAAAAACAAAGCAAACAACACCGTTTCAGACCATATCAACCCTACCAGCAAGCAAGACCGCGCGCTCAAGGAGGCTGAGAGCGCCATCCAAGTTGAGCGGCTAAGCACAAAAGACTTGCCCATACTAGCGAGTCTGGCCGCGGCCACCATGGCCTTTGTGGCACTGGTGTATTACTTCCGCCCCGTGATAAACAATGGCTTTAGCTTTGAGGGTACCGTGCTGGGACTGCAGTTATTTACGTGGGTCGACTACACCGACATGCTAACCACGGCGCTGTTTTTGATGGCGATGTGGCTGATGGCACGACGCAAAATTGAGCACTGGCTATTGTGGATCGTCGCCGATGCCATCTCCGTACCGCTATACTTTTATAAAGGTCTCACCTTTACTGCACTACAATACGTAGTCTTCACTCTGATCGCAATCTGGGCTTATTATGAATGGCAACAACGCTATCGCAAACAACCTCAAACAGCATACGCCTAAATCCGTCGTCAATGTCGCAGTATTGGGCGCTGAAAGCACTGGCAAGACCACGTTGTGCCGAGATCTGGCGGCGCATTTTGCCAGTCCTTGGGTGCCAGAGTATATGCGCACTTACCTACAAGCCAAATGGGATAACGAGCAGCTGACCTGTACGTGGGAGGATTTATTGCCCATCGCGCAAGGTCAGATTGAGTTAGAAAACAAACGCGCAATGCAAGCGGCACAGCTACCTGCTGGCCAGCGTTATGTATTCTGTGATACCAGCTTGTTTGAGCTGATGGTTTATTCAAACTGGTACTATGGCGACTGTCCTCTTGCCCTGACTCAGGCGGCACTGGCGCATCATTATGACCTGATACTACTGACTGAGGTCGATACGCCGTGGGTCGCCGATGACTTGCGTGATGCGCCGCATGAGCGTGATGATATTAGCCGCTACTTTGCAGATCAGCTTAGTGTTCATCACAAGTCATTTAGACGTATTGGTGGTGGTAGACAGACTCGTGTTATGCAGGTAGCAGAGTGGTTAAACAATTTTGATTGTGTGTAAATTTTTGCTTAGGCTATTTTAATAAAAACAATGACTGGTATGGCTTATCTGACAATCTGGCTATTGAGCGCTTTTGCCCAGTTTTTGCAGTTATTCTGACACCGCGAGCATACTTGATCAGGGCTTGTGATATGCTCGATATAACCGCAGTACATGCAAGCATAATGCACGCCTGACTCTACCTTCTCCACTGGCTGATACTGCTTAGGAAAAAGCGGCATACCGTAGCCTGTTTGCTCAGGTGGGTATAATAAGACGCTAAAATTGCCATCGGTTTCTAGCAGGCCGGTACGCACTTGCCCTAGATGCTCCACGCCCTGCTGACGCATCTCAGCAAAAAACTCATCGTGCGACATCTTGCCTTTTTTGATTTTGTCGAGCACCAGCATCCCATCTTCTACGATATACAGCGATTTTCCTTCTAGCAAATTTTCAAACGGCTGAAACTTCATCATCGCCCACGTACACAAGCGATACAGCAAGATGACGGTACTCATAATCAGCACCGCTTGGATGATCGGTAAATCCTCAGTAAACATCGGGTCGCCAGCGATAGAGCCTAATGACAAAATGATAGTCAGCTCAAATATAGACAACTGACGGACGCCGCGCTTACCCGTAAAGCGCAAGAACGTAATAATCAGTACAAACATCACAGTCACACGTACCAATATCTCTAGGACAAATGCCCACGTGGTATCATAAATAAAAATACTCGCCCAATCCATAAACGGTTCCTTGTTGTTATTTTTAATAACGCTCTATTTTATGCAAAACTTGCGTCAATCACTGTAGGAATTATTTTTGAAAGCCACCTTTTATACCATAGTCGCGTTAATTGCATTTGCCGCAAACTCTTTATTTTGTAGGATGGCGCTGGCGGAGGGCTATATCGATGCTTGGAGCTTCACCACCCTTCGCCTGCTGAGTGCCGCGATGAGCTTGGCGGTGGTGATGTCGGTGCACACCTACTGGCTGCATCAGCACAAACCACATCAACAAATGCCACGTCAAAAAAACCTACATCTAAATACCGCGACTGATGACGCTATTTTACAAGATAAAGGTAGCTGGATAAGTAGTATCAGTCTGGTGGTTTATGCGCTTTGTTTTTCGATTGCATATACAGCATTAGATACAGGCACAGGCGCGCTGATTTTGTTTTCGGCAGTACAGCTGACGATCTACGTGATAGTCCTTTCGAGCGCAAGGCTATTAGTGCACGGTTTGAGGATGAGTTTAATGACTATCACAAAGGGTTTCGGCGTATCGGTGGTGACAGAATGTCGCGAGTACGGCAAGTAGCAGTCCGCTTGCAAGAATTAAGCTAATCTTGCTTAGGCTATTTATTAAAGATAGCTATTAAGACAACGTCAAAACCTGCCAATACCAGTGCCTCCATTCATTTTCATAGTTTTTCCATCTTTCTTGCACCGCTTTTTAGTATTGCTTCTCTACGCTGTTATTTAACTTTACGGACTTGTTATCTGAGTCGCTAGTTAAATCATCAGCTTGAGGACATTCGCATGCAAAAAACCCTATTTATAAAACTCACTGTCATCGCTAGCCTCTGTGTGCTCTTTGCCATTGGTCTGACGATGTTCAGTAGCGTTATTACTGAAAGACAGTATTATGCTGACTCCGTGGTTCGAGAAATCGCCGATCAGCATGTCAACCCACAAGAGATTATTACCCCTTTCATCGCCATTCCCGTCACCACGACACCAGAATGTACAAGCGCTGCTAATAAAGCTAATAAATGTGCGCCGCCCTTCACAACCATAGATACAGTTTTTGCGGCGCAAAGCTTGGCGACGCAAAATCTTGACGTCAGTACTGACACTTATCAGCGCGGCATCTATCACGCGACTAGCTATAATGGCGATATCAGTTTTAAGCAAAGCTATAAGCCGCAGACTGCTATAGAGTCTATTGAGACTGCCGATGTGCAAACCGATATGCCGGATACTACTGCAGTGCGTGACACTATAGCAACGGCGAAGCAGACAATCACGCACTGGGAGCAAGCTAAGCTCATTATTCCGGTATCAGACTTACGCGGCGTGCCCACCTTGCCTACTGTCACAATAGATAAGCAAACTCTAAAAGCCACTTATCCAAGCGTGTCTATGCTCAACGGCTTAAGCTACGTAGAAGTCGCCTTACCACAAAACACCGTAACGCAATTAAAAGCCAATACTACAGCTTTGCCTAATACCGCAAATAGTAATATTAACGCCAACCAAGCTATTGATATTACTATTGATTTACCGCTTGCCGGTATTAGTAACCTAAACACAGTCCCTACCGGCTCAAACTTTAAGCTGAGTATGCAAAGCAACTGGCATGCACCAAATTTTATAGGTAAAGCTTTGCCGAATACTAAAGACTTTAGTGCTGAGGGATTTACTGCTAACTGGCAGAACCAGTACCTGACTGTGGCTAATAATCAATATTTATCGCAGTGCTTGAGCACGGCAAACAATAGCTGCACCGTTGATAGCAGAGCGCGCTTAGACAGTGGCAATCCTGCTGATTATGGGGCGGCAGCAGCCGTCGTACAAGAAGTTGCCGGTAGCACCAATCACGGCAACCTAAATAGCGTGCGTCTTAATAGCTTTGGGGTCAGTTTCGCAGAACCTAACGATGTTTATTTGCAAACAGAACGTACCATGAAATACGCTCTACTATTAATTTTGATCTCATTTGGCACTTTCTTTTTATTCGAAGTGATTAAATCGAGTCGCATCCATCCGATTCAGTATTTGTTAGTAGGCTGCGCGCTATTGACCTTTTATGTTTTGTTATTACCATTAGCTGAGCAAATCGCTTTTTGGCAAGCTTATGCTATTGCAGGTAGTAGCTGCGTTGGGCTGATCGGTTGGTACACTTATTATGTGCTCGGCGGCGTCAGGCGAGCGGTTATCTTTACCGCTATCTTAGCTGGTCTCTACGCCGCCTTTTATGGCATTCTCACCACTGAAGATCTAAATTTACTGTTAGGTGCGGTATTCTGCTTTATACTACTTGCCTGCGTGATGGTTATGACCCGTAAAATTGACTGGTATAAGATCGCTTGACTTAACACTAAAGAGACCTCAATGATAAAAAAAATTGAATTTTATTTAGAAAAGACCATCTTCAATAGTCGTTGGATATTGACACCGTTTTATTTAGGCTTAGTAATAGGTATCTTGTTGCTATTTATTAAGTTCGTACAAAAGCTAGTAGGAATGATGACTTATGTATTAGATGCCCCAATATCTGATGTTATTGTAGATATCTTGGTACTAGTTGATATTTCTTTGGTAGCTAGTTTATTGCTCATTATTATCTTTAGCGGCTATGAGATTTTTGTCTCCAAAATCGATACGGGCACAAGCGACGATCGTCCAAGCTGGATGGGAAAAGTGGACTTTTCAGGCCTAAAGCTAAAAGTAATAGGCGCGATAGTTGCTATCTCAGCCATTGATCTTCTCAAGTCGTTTATGGATATATCTAGCAAGATGAGTGATCTCGATGCTGATAAGCTCATGTGGAAAGTGATTATTCACATGGCTTTTGTACTCTCAGGTTTATTGTTTGCATTCATGGATAAAATCGTAGGCGACACCAAAAAGCATTAATCAATGTCATTACTTATAGGGCGTGTTGAACATTCACAAATAGGCACTGCTGATCGCCAAAATTGTTCCAGACAAGGCGCAAAGCGACGATAATGCAGACGCCTTAGCTAGATTTGCAACGCAGTATGGCGCAATTTTAGCATCAGCCGTAGGGACAGGACTCTTTTTTGCCGCTTCATTGGTAAAAATAGACGCTTAGAGCGACTAAGCTTACTATTTTTACCTTCGAATCGTCTAAAAAATAGTCTCTGTCAGTGCCATGGTTGAATGTTCAACACGCCCTAATACTCTAATTCTAAAGGGTTCTCTTGACAGCTACTTTCTATACTATTATTGCCCTTGTCGCTTTCGCTACCAATTCTCTACTATGCCGAATGGCATTGATGGAAGGGGCTATCGATCCTTGGAACTTTACGATTTTACGACTACTGAGCGGCGCTATTTGTTTAGGTATTATCATCACCCTTCATACACATCGTCTAAAACATCAGACACAAACCGTGACTTCTTTTAACAGCGACTCTAACACTGACAATAATAACGCTGCTGTTTCTGCTATTTTAGCGGATAAAGGCAGCTGGCTTAGTAGTGTCAGCTTAGTGGTCTACGCGCTTTGTTTTTCGCTTGCTTATGTGGATCTAGATGCCGGCACTGGGGCGCTCATATTATCTGCTGCTGTGCAACTGACGATGATAGGTTGGAGTATTTACCAAAAGGAGCAATTAACTGTACTGCAGTGGCTTGCGCTAGCTTGCGCGCTGATTGGCTTTGTCTATTTAATGCTCCCTTCAGCAGCCATACCTTCTTTTATAGGCGCTCTGATTATGGCGCTTAGCGGTATCGCTTGGGGCATCTATAGTATACGCGGCAAAGCTTGTCTCTCGCCGCTACGAGCTACGGGGTTTAATTTTATCAGAAGCCTAGTCGCTATCCCTTTTTTGTTGATAGTCGCTATCAGCCATTGGGCTGGGATAAGTATGCAAGGCGTGGTGCTAGCAGTAATATCAGGCGCGATTACTTCTGGCCTCGGCTACTGTATGTGGTATGTGGCTATGCCCTTGTTAAAAAGTACTCAAGCGGCAGTGGTGCAGCTTTGTGTACCGATAATTGCAGCACTAGGAGGTGTTTTGTTTTTGTCAGAAACTCTGAGCTTACGCTTTATTATCGCTAGTATAGTCATCTTAGGGGCGGTACTGGTGTTTATCTTAAACAAAAAAACAGTGTAAACAAAAAACCAAATATCGCTCAATCACTTAACCGATCAGGACTTAGCAAATCACGAAAAAGACAGAAATAATTACCTTAGTAAACTCTAACCATAACACGAAATTACATTCGAACATGTATCATATTGCTCAGTATAACAACTCACATTCACTTACCAACTTGAGGAATATCGTTTATGAAAAAATTACTTGCTGTTGCTCCTTTTACCGTTTTGTTAGCCGCTTGTGCAACCAACGCTCCGACTACCACTGCCCCAACCACTGCTGCCAAACCAGTCGTTCAGTCATTTACCTGTGAAGACGACGGCATGATTACTGCCGCCTATGCAGCGGATGGTCAAGCGGCCAATCTAAACGTCACCTTGCCAAAAGTAGGTCTACAAGACGCAAAAATCACGTTAGAGCAAGCAGTATCAGGCTCTGGCGTACGTTATGTAAACAATGTAAACCCAAAGACCACCTATGACTGGCATACCAAAGCAGACTTTGGCATTATGACCATCACCTCAGACAATGGTCAACAGTATCAAGTAAACTGCCAACTATAGTTATTGACTATAAATAATGTATTGACCAGTGTTTTTACACTTATGAATGATGAGAGTCAGTTGTGAAGCTACTGGCTCTTTTTTATTGTACCAACCGCAATCAAGACAATCCCAATGTTGGGAGACAATGACTGATACCTGACATCCACGCCCTAAAAAGACGTGGCTTTACGGTGCTTTTTGATAAAAAATGATTGACTTCTCTTATATATTCGATATATAACATATTATATATTCTAATTAATAAATATATTGCGATGCGTCTATTACGTATCCATCAGAATATATGGGAGGCTGCTATGATTCATTTAAGCTACACTATCAAATGCTGGGCATTGGGCGTTGCTTTTTTTATCGGCTTTTACTTTATGGTGCTGCTAAGTGACCCCAGTTTTAGCAAATATGTCTATATACTGGCCCTGAGTACCGTACTTTTTCCCATTGCCAAACGGGCCGTCGATGCGATGATGAGTTTTTTTGCCCCAAACACTGAGCTGTTTAATGGTTTGTTACCTTCATTGCTGATTAATATCTTGATCTGGATATTTACCCCATTTATCGTAGCACTCGCAGTCATTGCCTTTATTTTGCATAGTATGGGCGTACTGACAGAGAATATCGGTCATTAGCCAAGCGTAGTGATGGGGATGTCCGTTATGCCGACCTACCCATCACCTTGCATCGCTAAACCCTCAAGCTTTACCTCTCGAGATAAATGATAACCAAAAATTTTTGTTCAATTATGCATAATGTAATAAATATTCATATTATTCATGGCAAATCAGCTTGATTAGGTTTTAAAAGCTATTATCCTACCCAGTTTTTTGTCTAAACCTCATAGATTCGAGAGTAGCTAGCCATATCAAAGGTAGGATAATCAGCGCAGACCCTACTAACAAAGTCATATTTGGTACTTCATTAAACCATATGATTCCAACCCCCACCGCTCCTATTAAACCTGAGTATTCCGCACTAGAGACTTTGTACGCTTCAATGTGTCGATACACCTGTACGCATATACCTGCATAAATCAAAATGAATACATTTGAACTGGCGGCCGCAATCAATGAGCGCCAATCAAATGGCTGTCCTTCCCAAATAGCCAAACCAAGCGCGAATGGAATTCCTAATAAATTGGTCAAAAGTAGCGTTTGATAGACAGTATGATGTTGTGGAAGTTTACGAACTAACAGATTGTTTAGCGCCATGGTTACCGCCACTATAAGGGCAAACACCGCCCCTAAATTGATCTGTTTCGGTTGTACAATAACGAGAATACCAGCAAAACCTAACATAGAGGCTGCGATAGTCGGAAAGTTTAATCTGTCTTTATAAAATAAAAAACCCAGTGGTAATACAAATAAAGGGGCGGCATAAAAAATAGCATTCGCAGTCGCAAGAGGCAGTGCTTGAAGAGACAGTACCATGAATATCACACCCAATAACCACACGTGACTACGAACAAAGTGCCATTTTATATTACTGAATAACTTGTTCTTTTTATTAATTAAGGAAAATGGCAACAGCATTAAAACCGCTGTGCATTGACGAAACAGGATAAATTGATATACCGCCGTCTCAGAGGGCAAGGCCTTTATCAAGGCGTCTGAGAAGACCGCAATGATATTTCCTAGTACCAATAGCGTCATGGCAAATGCAACACTCATCTTTGGCATTCTTAGCCTCCTCTACTGCCGTGCTCTAAATTCAGAAACTGTTAAAACCCCCATGGGTTCATGCTGATTTAACGATCTGTCAGGCAGTATATTCAAGTAAGAGTATGATGTATAATGATATAAAACATATTTAGTATTAACTGAGGTAATAATGGATTTACCACCGCTGCGTGCAATACAGTGCTTCGAGTCCGTTGCAAGGCTTAACAGCTTTTCAAAAGCAGCACAAAGCCTCAATGTGACACAAAGTGCAGTCAGTCACCAAATACGCATCCTTGAGGAGTATCTTGGGGAGTTGATGTTTTACAGGCAAGGCCGGACCTTTTCATTGACAGAGGTTGGTGAGTGTTATTTCACAGATGTGAGTCGCGCATTGGGTCTTCTTTCAGATAGTAGTCAGATTATTAAACATGGAAAACCTGGGCATATACGCTTAGCTCTGTACAGTTCAGTCGCAGTGAATTGGTTGATTCCTCGACTAGAAGACTTCTATAGACAGTATCCAGAAATAGAACTTACTTTAGACATGGTTAATCATCCCTCTGATTATAATGAGCAAAGGGCCGATTGTTATATCACCGTCGATCCTCCTCCACATGCTTTCATCAGTAAGTTTTTATTTGCTGAAACTTTATATCCTGTTTGTGGTCAAAAGCTTTGGGAGAAAATAAGAGATAAACCCCTTCCTGACGCATTGTGGCGGCATCCAATATTGTCTGTGAGATATGCAGATACGAGCAAGAATACAGCGGAGGATTGGCTGCGATGGTGTAAGGCAGGCGGATTTGAATTACCAAGCGATATAAAGATAAATCATTTTAGTCATGTACTATTAGCGATAGAAGCCGCACGGTACAATCTGGGTATTACTCTTACCAATAATTATATGATGCAGGATGATGCTTATAAACAAAATATCGTTAGAGTTCCAATGCATGAATTTCTAACAGGGGATAACTTTTACTTCGTTTGTAAGGAATTAAGGAATAATCAGGATGATATTATTAAATTAAGCGAATGGCTGGAATCCCAATGTAATTAAAAAAGGGGCTGTCCTAGATAAGCAATAGCAGATAGAAACCATCCCAAAGATGTGATTCATCATAGTGATCGAGGGGTTCAGTACTTATCCATTCGCTATACTTCTAGGATGACGGATTCTAGCGTCATTGCCTCTGTTAGTACAACAGGCGACTCTTATGACAACGTATTGGCTGAAACGGTCAATGGGCTTTATAAGTCTGAGGTGATTCATTATTTAAAGCAGAACTGGACTGGTGTGAACGATGTTGAATTAGCCACGCTTGAGTGGGTGGACTGGTTTAATAAAACCCGTTTGCATAGCACGATTGGATATGTGTCACCCTTTGAGTTTGAAAAGCGGTATATAATGAGCTCTTTACCGTATTCATTGTTTACGAAAATCATTCGGTGATATCACAAACCTTGATTTAAATACCTGACTAAAGTAGCTTGGTTGATACCCGCACATACTGGCAACACTTTTAATGCTTAAATCAGGGCGACAGCGCAGTAGCTGGCAAGACTGTTCTAAACGATATTCCGTTAAATATTCATGGATACCAAGCCCCGTTTCATTTTTAAAGCCTTTTTTTAAATAACACTCATTTAAGGCCACTCGGCTAGCCAAACTAGTAATGGTCAGCTCGGTATGAAATTCATTTTGAATAATATTAATGGCCTGCTGTATCTTCTTTGCTATCATAACATCTTGCTGCTGGTAATGACGTCGATTGATTTGCTCTGGTATTTCTAGCAGCATCGCCAGCCAAGACAGCGCTTTTGCCTGTATGCGCATACAGTCACTGAGCGTTTCACTGCGTGGCATGCGACATATCTGCCAGCCTAGCTCTCTTAAGCTGGTCGGCACTTGTATCCGAGTCACCACCTGCTTACAACTGCCATCCACCAAATGCAATAGCCAACTAGGCAATGGCTGCTGCTTATGCAATGCCAACAGATATTCAGGACGAAACTTCAAGCTAGTATAATAGCTAGGTTTATTTAGCGCATTGTGCTTTTGTGCAGGGTAATGATAACCATTGGTCACATTCATTTGCTCATGATATAAATGAGGAAACGCAATCTGTTTATCTGTCTTTTTCACATCTGCAAACGCAAAACACACACCCACATAGCCATCGCTATTCATCTCTGGATACACAATTGGAGTCGCTGTTTGCATTTGCTCTCGCACCAAAGTAAACCCATCAGCTATTTGATAACTTTCCTGATACGCTTTGACATTCTCTGCCTGCTCCCCACCTGTCAGTTTGCGTATGTGCATACTTCCTAACTCGTGGTCTTGCCATGGCAGTGCCTCAATCGCCACACTCATATGACTGCTCCTCTGACCTCTATCCATCTCAAACTGTCTTAAATATCACTTTTCAGTTAAATCCACTCATCTAACCAAAACATCAACCCAGCATAAAAGCACGGCATCAAGCTCTGACAACAAACACAGTCATCTTTTGATGAGCTGGTCTTTAACTGACGAAAATGTATACCTACAATTTTTCGACTCGCTGCTTTAACTTGCCATCATTCCTGATTTTGATAGCAATTCTTTCCTGATTGTGACACAAATCTTCACAAAATTATATGATAATCATTCTCATTAAATTGACTGCATATTTTTGAGGTTTGACCATGCTTGCTCTTCGTACCCCACTTTCTTTTGCTGTAAAAACACTCATGTTCGGCTCATTGGCTACACTAAGCACCGTGGCCTTTTCAGCATCAGACAGCACAGACCTAAGCAATGAAGATGTACCAACCACCACCCTAGACACCATCACCGTCACTGCCAGCTCTGGCGGTGTGACACCGACGGTCAATCAGCAAATCATAGAAAAAAGCACCATTCTCGACATGAAAGACGTGTTAAAAGACCAACCCAGCCTCTCCGTCAGTGGTGGCAACGGTGTCGCACAGCAGCTATACATTCGTAATATGGGAGAAAACGAGCTGACCTTTAGCGTGGACAATGTCAGTACCAGTGCGCAAGTATTTCACCATCAATCTCGCTTTATGTTTGATCCCGCCTTGCTTAAATCCATCAACATTGAAAAAGGCACAGGCGCAGCCAGCTCGGGTATTGGTGTTACTGCTGGAGCTATTCGTATGACAACAGTTAACGCCAATGACATGCTAAAATCTGGTAAAGATGTTGGCGCAATGATTGGTGGCGGCTATAGCAGCAATGAAGGCTGGAACGGGGTGACAGCCGCTTATGGACGCAGCTCAAACGGTGCAGTTGATGGCATCATCATGGGCAACATCGTTCATAATGACAATTACGAAGATGGCGATGGCAACGAAGTGCCCTATACCGAAATAGACCAAGAAGGCTATTTGGCAAAACTTGGCTGGAACATCAACCCAGACAACCGCCTTGAGCTGAGTCATCGCCGTGAGCAAATGAGCGGTGACATCGGCTTTCGCCCCAATCTTATCGGCACCTTCGGCGACCAGACCATTTTTGATACCGAAACCACGCAAGACACCACCAACCTAGCCTATCAAGGCTATGACATTGGTGGTATCTACGCTCTTGATATCGATGCCAATGTTTTTTATAGCAAGACCGATGACGAGCGTAAACAAATCGACAATCTTTCTGCCCGCATTCCAGACCCGCTAAACTCCGAAGCAGAAACCACAGGGGCAAATCTGTCCGTCACCTACCCAGTGACAGATGCGCACAGACTGGTCACTGGTATCAACTATCGAGACAGCAAAATCAGCGCAGATGCCTATACAGTTGGCACTGGCGAAGAAGAAAAGGAAGAATACGGTGTATTTGCTGAAATGCGCTGGGACTTTGACCCCATCTTGCTGACCACAGGCGCACGCTACGACCATTACGACATCACCAACAACACCGAGCAAAACCTAAGCGATGGCATGGTCAGCCCCAGCATTGCTGCCACTTGGTTTGTAAATAACAACTTATCTCTTAACGCCAGCTGGTCTCAAGCCATCCAATCTCCAAAGCTGTATGAATCTTTAATTCTGGCATTGGCCAATGGCGACCAACACAGCTTTGCCGATGACTTAGAAGCTGGTAAAGCGCAAAACGCAGAAATCGGTATTGAATGGATGGGGGATAATGGCTTTATGGCAGGCGCAAGCGTCTTTGACCAACGTTTTAAAGACTACATCCACACCTACGACACCGTACAAGCCAACCAAGGCGAACTCAAAAACCAAGGCTACGAGCTTAACCTAGGCTACCAAAACAACGGCATCAAAGCCTATCTTGGTATGTCGCACAATGACCCTGAGTTAAATGGCGAATATTACGGCTATGCCCTCGACGTTGTCCCAACGGGTGACAAATATGTTGCGTCGGTTTCTTATCAGTTTGACGACCCCCAGCTTGAGATTGGTGTCAAACATCGTCACATGGATGAATACCAATACCGTGAAGCGGGCGAAACTGAGGACCGCACCATGCCAAAATATTGGGTCACCGATGTCTTCGCCAACTGGCAACCTTTCAACAATGACAGCCTGAGCCTCAACGCTGGCATCAACAACATTGCAGATAAAATGTATTACAACCAAAGCAACTTCCGCTCCACGCGCTTTACCGACTTAACCAACTGGAATGCCGAGCGTGGTCGTGAATACCGTGTGGGCATTAACTATAAGTTCTAATACCATAACGTTTTAAGGCATGTCATCAAGCCCCTAAGATTAACTGAAACAGTCAATGGGCTTTATAAGTCTGAGGTGATTCATTATTTAAAGCAGAACTGGACTGGTGTGAATGACGTTGAATTAGCAACCCTAGAATGGGTCGATTGGTTTAACAAAACACGTTTGAATAGTAAAATTGGTTATGTGTCGCCTTTTGAGTTTGAAAGACGATACTATGATAGTCTTACTGAGTCAGATAAAGCTGCCTGACTCAAGTAATCCACTCTCCGATATATCGGGGCGGTTCAGGTTTTTATAAAGTAAAAAGTAAAAGGCTGGATTAGCGCTTGCTAGTCCAGCCTTTTTTATTGTTTAAAAAACAGATAGGGTTTATTTTTAATGGGTTCCAGTTGAACATAACTTGAATAACTTGAGAGGCCTACGCACTTCAAATTCTTTTACAAAATACTGCACTAAATTTGATAGAATCATACTCTAACTTTAGGAGATGGTATGCAACAACTGAGACGTTTCGAAGATTATCTACAGGAGAGACCTGAGCCTACTGGCATAGATGTGATTTGTGGTCTGAAACACTTCTCCATCATCACTTATGCGGTGCCAGTTGAGAGATTCGCTGGTATGATTCCTGATAGATTTGCAATTGACATCGTATCGATAAATGGTGAAAACAAAGGGCTTATATCTGTTGTGCCTTTTATCGACGTTGACTTTACCTCAGCCGTTTATCCTTTCCCAAAGTTTACTATGCCGCAGACCAACTACCGCATTTATATTATAGACAAACAAACTGGCGAGCGCTGCGTCTGGTTTTTAGGTACGACTTTGGATTCATGGACATTGGCCGTGCCTAGATATGTATGGCAGCTACCATGGCACTCAGCTAAGGTGAGTTTTGATTGTCACTTTGATGACGCAACAGAGCTATATACTAAGTATGTCATGAATGCTCAATCAGACTGGGCAGCGGCTTCGGTGTCTCTGCAACAAACAGGAGAGGAGGTATTATCGTTTGCAGGTTTTCCTAATGTTGAGTCAGCCCTTATTTATATTACTCACCCACTAGCAGGTTTTTATCATCGTAGAGATGGTAAGCTCGGCACTTATCGTGTCTGGCATAAACGGCTTGAAGTAAAACCTGCCACCTTAATTTCGGCAAATTTTAAACTGTTATCAGATTTTGGTATTGTTCCAAATTCCGAGCAAAACAACCCTTACAGTGTATTGGTTGAGCCCCTAAATGAGTTCACAATATATCTACCCCCAAAGATCCTAGACTAAGTAATTTGGCGAATAAAATACATTCATAAGTTTTAGTATAAAGTAGCCGCTCGCATAGGGTGCCCCTCACGCACCCTACTCACTATCCTTTATTTAACAGTTTATTAACCCACCTTATCCCACATTTTACTCAAACGCTTAGGTGACACCGCCATACGAGTTTTCATCGGTTGGGCAAACAGTTGAATGCGATACTCCTCGACCATCCAGCGATATTCACTGATGGCCGCATCGCTGGCACGGTTTGCCAGTCGCTCCATGTGCACATCGAGCGCATAAACACCGTCGAGATCAGCCTCGAGGTTGTGCTCCAGACGTTCGATACGAATCTCTAGCGCCTCAAGATAGCGCGGATACTGCTGCCACTGACTGTAATCCATCCGATAAACAAAATCAGACAAATGCAAGTCCTCAAGCTGGTCTTCGATATCATCGATAGACTCGCCAAATACCTCCCGATCCAGCATGAGTAAGCTCTGACGAATACGTTGCCAGCGCGTATAGACGTTTTTGAGAGTTTTGATGACACTCTGACCCGTCAATAAAAAATTGCTAACCACAGCCTCGAGCGTCTTTGCATACTCCTCTGTGGTAAAGGGTAGCTCTTCGCTCAGTTCAACTGCCACATCATCGGCGCTCTCAGGCAAATCCTCACTATGATCAAATAAGACATAATGCTCCTCAAGCGTGGCATCAAGTGTCGCATCAATCACAATGGTCTTTAGGGCTTCCATATCACCCAGCGGGGCAAAGGCCAATTTAAATATCTTATCGATTTGACTGGTCAGCTGCTTTCTTTTGGCACCCAGCTTGCCTTTGATCAAAGTCAAAACCCCGATACGATGCGCCTGCAGTGCGGCATTGACATCGGTGTATTGATGAATCGATACCGCCTCACCCGCCTCATCTGCGACCAAGGCAGCAAATTGCTTCATCACTACGCCTGCGCTATGATGGTTTTTACTAAAGGCAAAATGCTCAGGGAAGTCCGTGTGTGCGCCTTGCTGCTCATTGACCGCTTGACGGGTCTCTTGAGCATGACGAATCTGTAGCGTTTGTAGGTCGCGTCCTTTTTCGATGATGCGGTTTTTGTCATCGACCACACAGATTTGTGGCTGCAAATAACGATCAATGCTGGCCGGATTAAAGCTCGCTTCGCTCACCGACATAATGCCGCGGCGGTGTAGCGCTTGACACAGCTGCTTGAGCAGACCTTGCTCGCCCTCAGGCTTGAGCTCATCAAACAAACTATCCGCGGTATCTGGAATCGGTACGATTTGACGGCGAATGTCTTTTGGCAAGGATTTGAGCAGTTGCAGTACTAGCTCATAGCGCCAACCCGGTACGCCCCATAACAGCTCGATAGCATCAAGCTGCGGTAGTGCAGCAAGTGGCACCCGAATGGTCACCCCATCATCGTCGCTGGCAGGATCAAACACGTAACGCAGTGGCAAGCGCAAATCGCCTAACTGCCAAATCTCAGGGAAGTCGCCGGTAGTCGGTGCTTGACTGTTAAGCACATCGTCATCGGTAAAGAATAGATACTTAGGATCGCTTTTTTCCATCTCCGCGCGCCAATCTTCGAAGGCTTTGCGGCTAGCGACGTTCTCAGGGATTTTTTTGTCATAAAACTGATACAGCGCCTGTTCGTCGACGAGTAAATCGCGGCGACGCAATTTATCTTCGATACGCTCAACATGGGCGATTTTGTCCATATTGTGCTGCAAAAACGGCGCTTGCCGACCCAAATTACCCGTTACTAAACCGTCACGGATAAATATCTCCCGCGACTCTGCCAAATTGACCTGCTCATAGTTGGTCAGCTGCTTACTAACAATAATCAGCCCAAACAAACTAATCTGCGCGTAAGCTTTAACGCGGCCTGTCTTTTTGGACCAATGCGGCTCAAAATAATGGTACTTCAGTAAGTTGCCCGCCGCGGAGATGATCCACTCAGGTTCAATCTTGGCAACAGTACGCATAAACACTTGCGAGGTCTCAACCATCTCAAAGGCCATGACCCAAGGCGGTACTTGTTTAAACACAGTACTGGCTGGGAATATTTTGGCTTTTTGCTGGCGTGCTGCTAAGTACTCACCGCGATTTTCTGTCTTATGCGCGATGGTCGAGAGCAGCCCCGTCAATAGTGCGCGATGCAGATTGGCATATTTGACCGCTTTGACTTCCTCATCTTCCACACTGGTAGGGTCACTACTACCCGCCCCTTTTTTACCGCCTTTATCATCTGCAAGATTAAGATCCGTGACCATCTGCAGCAACTGCCGATGAGTCTGACTCCATTCACGCACGCGCGGGAAGCTCAGATAGTGTTTTTTAGCAAACTGTTTGCGCTGATTACCAGATAATTTATTGCCGTCTTCGCCTTTTTCAAACAGCGCTTTCCATAGACTTAAATAAAACAAAAAGTCAGAGTCATCTTGACGAAACTCAGCATGCTTTTGATCCGCTTGCTGGCGTTTATTGGCGGGGCGCTCGCGCGGATCTTGTACGGCAAGCGCGGCGACAACAATGAGCATCTCACGGATACAATCAAAGTCGCTACCTGCCACCAGCATACGCGCCAGCCTTGGATCGATAGGCATACGCGCCATCTTTTGCCCGATACGGGTCAGACACAGATGATCCAAAGTTTGTTTGCGTTTGGGTAGGTTAGCTTTGTTGTTTTTGGCGGTAATCGCGCCAAGCTCGTCAAGTAATTTATGCCCATCAGTCACCAAACGGCTATCGGGCGGCTCGATAAATTCAAAATTCTCGACGCTACCTAAACGCAGGTTCGCCATCTGCAAAATAACGGATGCAAGATTGGTGCGTAGTATCTCAGGCTCGGTAAACTCAGGGCGACCGCTAAAGTCCTCTTCACTATACAGACGAACACAAACGCCCGGCGCGACACGGCCACAGCGACCTTTACGCTGATTGGCAGCCGCTTGCGAGATGGCTTCAATCGGCAAACGCTGTACACGCGAGCGATAAGAGTAACGTGATATGCGCGCAAACCCTAAGTCAATCACGTAGCGAATGCCGGGTACGGTCAGTGCAGTCTCGGCAACGTTGGTAGCAATCACAATACGCCTACCGCGACCTGACGGCTGAAAGATACGCTGCTGCTCTTCATAAGTCTGCCGTGCAAACAGTGGCAACACTTCGGTGTGCTTGGGTCCATGACGAACCAGTACATCTTGCAGCTCACGAATCTCTGCTTCTGTCGCCGCAAATATCAAGATATCTGCTTGGTCGGCATGACCTTTATTTTGCGCATCGCTAAAGCACTCTTCAACAGCAGCAACCACCGCACGCGGTAGATTTTCTTCAAAATCATCGTAGCTGTCGTCATCTGAGCTACCCACTGGCTCATCAGTCAGCGGGCGATAACGTACCTCAACCGGGTAACTGCGGCCTTCGACATTAAAAATCGGCGCAGGGACATTACGCTTGAGCTTACTATCATAACGGCTAAAGTATTCACTAAAACGCTTGGTATCGAGGGTGGCTGAGGTAATAATGACTTTTAAATCAGGGCGTTTGGGTAGCAGTTTTTTTAGATAACCCATAATAAAGTCAATGTTTAGACTACGCTCATGCGCCTCATCGATAATAATCGTATCGTATTTACTCAAAAACCTGTCATGACCAAGCTCAGCGAGCAAGATACCATCGGTCATCAATTTGACAATCGACTGCGCTGACCCCTGTTCGTTAAAGCGAATCTTAAAGCTAACGGTATTACCCAATTTCTCGCCAAGCTCTTCGGCGATACGGTTGGCCACACTACGTGCTGCGAGCCTACGCGGTTGGGTATGCCCTATTTGCCCTGTGATGCCGCGCCCTGCCAGCATCGCAAGCTTCGGCAACTGCGTCGTTTTACCAGACCCTGTCTCACCTGCAACGATGATGACTTGGTTGTCAATGATGGCTTGCACGATGTCATCAGCGCGCTGACTGACAGGCAAATCTAGGTTTAAGGTGGCTGGCAAATTGTCTGGGATACTATCGATACGCGCTTGCACCGCTTGCTGTGAGCGGGTTTTTATTTTTTCGTATTGCGCGCGTTTTTTAGCCAGCTCTTTTTGCGCTTTGTCTTGCTTATCATCAGTATTTGAATTTTTGTTTTTTGATACCGCCGCGCGTGCCAGCTCACGCTCTAACCGGCTTAAATAGTGGCTATCTTTCGCCAACACAGGTAGTTCTGTAAGGCTATCTTTATCTGCTATCTGAGCTAGATTATGAATCGTATCATTTAGATCTTTTGCTGAGTTATTCTCTGCTAAGTTTGGCGCATCTTTTAAAGTATTAGACATATTTGCTTAGGCTATTTATTGTTTATAAGTGCTAAGAGTATGGGGGTATTTTCGGCGGGATTCAAGGTGGTTAAGGTGTTTGCTTGGTAGCTTAAATTAGCTTTTAACCTTTTAGAAAGCTGTTTTAAAAACACTATAAAGATATAGGAACTGTTGAAATAATCAATCGCTACTGCTATAAATCGTCCGCTGATCTCTAGCTGCCTTTGCAAAGAAGTCTTGCAGCGTTTGTAACGGTACTCTAGGAAAAGGCAGGTGCAACGACAGTATCAAGCGCTCAAATGCTACCATCTCATCGGCCAATGCTCGCGCGGTAGCAGGTTCGATCTGCGGGCTTTCATAAAGATTATCAATCAGCCAAGTCAATTGCGGAAAGCTGGCATTATCATGAATCTGATAGAGTGTCGGCACCAGATCATCAGGGATGTGACAGCGCGTTTTACGAATCATACCGTTTTTATAATACATAGTTAGGGGCATATGATGGTACCTCTTTATTCAGTTAGAATGGCTGCATAACGTCTATATAAAGTTATAAGCGATTAGACTTTGGTACAGGTAGCTTTGCTTGGCTTATTACTACTTGAGCTATTATTTGAGCCGTTATTTAAACCACTGTGTGATGAGCTATATTTGGACTAGTTTACTCCAAAAATGCCTTGACCACATCAGCCTTGTATAACACCTCTATAGTGAACTGACGATACAATATTTATCAATTATCACTGTTGTCCGGCCCTGCCGCGTATATAAAAACAAAAACCCGATGTCCAATAGTCATGGAAACATCGGGTTTTGTCTGTATTGGTATGTCTTAGTCGGATATATTTGAGGCTATATCAAGAAAAAATACGCCCACAATCCAACAACGACGGTGGCAATGATGTTGAGTATTACCCCTGTGCGGACCATCTCAGATTGTTTGATCAACCCAGTACCAAAGACAATGGCGTTTGGCGGTGTCGCAACAGGTAGCATAAAGGCACAAGATGCGCCAATACCGATGACCAGCACCAGCACCTCATGCGGCAGACCCATTTGCTCAGCAATCGCCGCAAATACTGGCACCAGCAGCGCAGCTGACGCGGTGTTTGAGGCAAACTCAGTCAAAAAGATAATAAAGGCCGACACCGCAATCATCACCAAGATCAGCGGCGCAGAAGACAGCGCACTTGCCACCGTCTCACCCAGCACCAATGATGCGCCCGATACTTTTAAGATCGTCGATAGCGCAATACCGCCACCAAACAGCATGAGCACACCCCAATCGGTATTGTCCGAGACTTGCTTCCATGATACCAGACCCAGACTGACCACCGCGGCGGCCGCTGACAAAGCAATGATAGCATCGGTATCAGTGATATCGAGCGCTGCACCAATTTTTTTAGAAAATATCCAACTAAAGGCAGTGATAATAAAGACGATAATCGTCACAACTCGCGGCTTGTTCCACGCGATTGGCGCTTCATCGAGTACAGTGATTGTGCGGTTGAGGTTGGGTTTTAAAAACACATACATCGCCCCCAAGAGCAGCGGCAACAACACCAACATCATGGGTACACCAAACTTCATCCAATCTACAAAGGCGATGTTGAGCGCTTTTGCCGCAATAGCATTAGGCGGCGAGCCCACGATAGTACCCAAGCCCCCAAGGCTGGCTGAGTATGCGATACCCAGCAGCACAAAAACAAAAGTGCCGCGGTCTTTTTCGCGATCCACTTGCGTGAGAATACCCAGCGCCAGTGGCAGCATCATCGCCGCTGTAGCAGTATTAGATATCCACATCGATAAAAACGCGGTCACGGCAAATATCAAAAACACCGCCGTACTCAGCTTACCACCTGACATCGATAATATCTTTAGGGCGATTTTTTTGTCTAGCTGTTGTACATGTAAGGCAGCGGCTAGTGCAAAACCACCAAAAAACAAATAAATAGTCGGGCTGGCAAAGCTTTGTAGGCCAATCTTGGCATCAAACTCAGGTATGCCAACCAGCGCCCCGACCACGACGACCAGCAAGGCGGTGATAGTCACGTGTACCGCCTCTGTCAACCACAGCACACCGATAAAAAACAGCACCGCAAGGCCTTTATTGGCATTGACTTCAAAGGGTAAAACGTTATAGATAATCATAGCGATAATGGCAGCGATGGCGACCACTATCAGCCCTTTACCCGTCCCCTTCGGAAAGGTATCGGTAAATAAATACTCATTGCCATCATCAGGAAGATGGCTGTCTAGTTTTTGCTTTGAC
Source organism: Psychrobacter celer (assembly GCF_016107555.1). Lineage (GTDB taxonomy): Bacteria > Pseudomonadota > Gammaproteobacteria > Pseudomonadales > Moraxellaceae > Psychrobacter > Psychrobacter celer. The sequence goes on from NZ_JABASU010000004.1 coordinate 155,291, forward strand.
ATAAAATGTCCTTATTGATCCAAAGACAGTGTAAAAAAACCCTAAAGATAAACCAAAGAGAGAGTATAAATTGTGATAACTGGCGGGTTATCAGCAAAAAACAGGCTGTCATCATAGCAGATATATCGTAAAAAACGCGCCTGACAAAGCACTTGATTGACCTGTATCAATGTTCGTTTATAAGAATGCTTTAAACTCAATTACTTATCTAAGCAACATTTTTCGTCATCGATGGCGCTGCTAGCAAATACCGTTCTGCCAAGTAGCAAGGATCATGCGCTTTAGTTATGAGTCTTTAGTTACAAACCGCCAGTTACACATCGTCACTAAACACGCATACACACCATATGTACAACACCACCATGCTCTTTCATACTAGGACATGTCTTCAATCAAATTGACAATAACTATTAGGAGCATTTCATGACAGATGACAATAAAACAAACTCGACCACAAAAATGGCTCGTAAAGATATCAATCAAGATGGCCTTGACCAAAAAGACCAGCAGCGTACCGATGACTCTGCCCTAGACATGATGCAAGGCATGCATGAGCACGAAGATCATAACGAAGAAAGCGATAAGTAATTCGCTGGTTTTTCAAATATTTTTATAATTTTAAGCAGCCACGTAAAATAAGCGCATTGCCACTGACAACGCGCCATTTATGTATTGTTTGCTATAAGCGCTCATTGGAATGATGAGCGCTTTCTTTTATGAGCACGTGTCCTAGATCTTTTTCTTAAGATACGCTCTTTTTTAGTTTATCTTTATTTTAATTATCTTTTCTCCGGCAAGCGGTCTGAGACATAGTTATAAATAAACGCCGCGCTAAGTACGATGCTAATGGGCACAAACAGCGCATCATAACCGACCTTTGCAAATAAAAACGCCCCAAGCGCACTACCACCACAAAAGCAGTACCAGATAATCGCTTGAAACCCTAAGGTAGGCTTGCTGATGGCACGACCTGCCAGCCAGTTTCCGATGGCCGCACCCATATCTGAGGTAAGACCTGTCAAATGAGTCGTGCGAATGACTGCCCCACTATAAGTCGCTACCATGGCATTTTGTAAACCGCAGGCCATCGCTGCCGCCAGCTGCCCTAAGTAGTCATGCTGCTGATATAGCCAATAACTGAGCAGCAGTAGTGCCGCCTCGATATATAACGCGCGGCCATAACGTCGCCCAAGCTTTAGGGACGTCTGCCCGATCACATAACCGCTTAATATCGCACCTGCCAAAAACGACAGTAGCAGCGCCCCGATATACAAGATACTACGAGCATCCATGTAAGCGATTGCAGCGGCAAACAGACTCACATTACCCGTGACGTGCGAGACAGAAAGACGCGCAAAGCCCATCAGCGCCGCTGTATTTACGCAGCCGGCACTAAACGCTAAAATCGCGCCGCCCCATAATATCCACTTTGGTAGTTTGGTGATCATATTTGTCGTTTCATGGCCTAGGGCCAAAAAGCCTTTATTATAACCAAAAAAGACAGCCCATAGGCTGCCTTCTGTCTTTGCTAAATAATATCACTGAATATGTCAGTTCATGCCCTTACCTTGAGCGGCTACTTTGACTCATCAGCCATCATTAGCTGCTCGCTGATGGCCACGGTATTGAACCCAGCATCCACAAACATAATCTCACCGGTGATACCTGAAGCCCATGGTGATAGCAAGAACAACGCTGCGTTACCGACCTCTGTTTGGGTGATATTGCGTTGTAGCGGCGCTATCTTTTCGCTGATATCGAGCATTTTTCTAAAAGATTTGATGCCGCTGGCGGCCAGCGTACGGATAGGCCCTGCTGATATAGCGTTGACACGGATACCTTCACCGCCCATCGATGTCGCTAGATAACGCACACTGGCCTCCAAGCTTGCCTTGGCCATCCCCATGACATTATAGTTTGGCAATACTGAGATACTACCTTCATAAGTCAGTGTCAGCATCGAGCCATGACGCATAGCCAGTAACGACCGCGCCTCTTTGGCCAATGCTACAAAACTGTAGCTTGAGATATCGTGCGCGATTTGACTGCCCTCACGAGTGGTGGCGCTAACAAAATCGCCATCGAGCTGATCCATTGGCGCAAAGCCAATAGCATGTACGACGCCATCGATACCATCGCCCCAATGTGCGGTGATTTGCTCAAAGCAAGCGGCGATAGAGTCATCTGAGGCGACATCACACTCTAACACCAAGTCTGCCTCAAATGCTTCGGCTGCCATATCTACCCGTTTTTTGATTTTCTCATTTGGATAAGTCAAAATCAATGAAGCGCCTTCACGGTGCAACGCTTCTGCGATCGCCCATGCGATAGAGAGTTTACTTGCGATGCCAGTTACGACAAATCGTTGTCCTTGCAGTAGCATAATATTTCCTTTTGAATCGTTCGAGAGTATAAATGCTCATTATAAGTATGATAAAAAGATGACTCATTATACACGAATTGATTTAAGTAAACAGTCGTAAACTGTACTTACTGATACAGATGCTGGCATCCTCTATGTTATGGTGATGCCTGATGGCGATAAAACGCGCAACTCTGGCCACAGCAGTATGAAGTTAAGCCTTTTTCAAGTATAATCACAGCCCTTCCCAGCTTGCACAATTTTTATAAAAATCCCTTACAACCCTTGCTCGTAATCGAGTGCTTGTAACTGAGGATTTAGCGTTAAGCTACACCCACATTTTGGATGGCTGCCAAACTTATGAGTAATACCCCCATCATCACTCCAGATTATAAAGAAAATATCGACTCTTATCGTCAATTGATTGACTCAACTGGCGAAGACTTAAATCGCCCAGGCTTACTAGACACGCCTGCGCGAGCAGCAAAGGCGTTTTCTTATTTGACGCAAGGCTATCATCAAAGCTTAGAAGAAGTCGTCAATGACGCGGTATTCCCATCGACCAATCGCGAGCTTGTATTGGTGCAAAACATCGAGTTTTACTCGCTGTGTGAGCATCATATGCTACCGTTTCATGGCGTGGCGCATATCGGTTATTTACCAAATGGTCATGTATTGGGTCTGTCAAAGTTTGCGCGCATCGTCGACATGTTTGCTCGCCGCTTGCAGATCCAAGAAAACCTAAGCGAGCAAGTCGCCCAAACCATCATGGATGTGACAGGGTGTCGCGGGGTAGCTGTGGTAATGGATGCTTCGCATATGTGTATGATGATGCGCGGCGTCAACAAACAACAGTCAACCACCCGTAGTACCGCCATGCTGGGTGAGTATCTTCACGACAATCAAGCACGTAATGAATTTTTGGACGCGGTGCCCAAGCGTCGACCGGCGTTTTAATGTCGCAAGCAATCAAGCCTAACATCTAAACCCAGATAAACGCCCAAACAAAACCCAAAAAGGATACTGCGTTCAGTATCCTTTTTTGTCACTTTTCGTCAGCCTTAGACGCTCGGCTGCATCTGAGCGATCCAGTCGCCGTGCCAGCCTGTGCTTTAAACAAGAGCACCCTAAGCGACCGCATTCGCCGTCTTGGCAGCAGCACTATGCTGTTCACTGGCGTGTTTGATCCTTGTTAAGATGTCTTTGATTTCGGCAGGTGACAGATAGGTCGGCACCGCATAAGTATCACTGACTTCTTTTGCCGCCGCTTTTGCGATGTCATCAAAATCACTGCTTTGCATGCCTCTTACCGCTGGGTCGATGTGTAAGCTAGCAATCAAGTCGCGCACTTGCGCGATTAGATGATCGGCGATCTCAGCATCACTATTACCAGCGTTGCCTTGCCTGATCATTCCTGTCTGCTTGGCCAGCTTGGCCAGTCTTTTTTTGCTTGCTTGACGATTGACGTCTAGCACATAAGGCAAGACGATGGCATTGGCACGACCATGAGGAATACCATAATACGCCCCTAGCTGGTGCGCGATGGCATGGACATAGCCAAGACCCGCTTTGTTAAAGGCGATACCGCCATAATGTGCAGCTATCCCCATTTCTTCGCGAGCCTGCAGGTCTTCCCCATTTTCATAGGCGATTGGCAGATACTGCATCACCGCTTTGGTGGCAGAAGCGGCATAATAGTCGGTCTCAACGCTAGCATTAGCGCTCATCCACGCCTCTAAGGCATGAGTCAAAACGTCAATACCAGTATCCGCAGTGATATGCTTAGGCATCCCTTTCATAATCACAGGATCGATAGCGGCTGCTAGGGGTACCATTCTGGGGTCAATCGACAGCGCTTTTTGGTGAGTTTTGTCATCAGACACCACCGCACCTAGGGTCGCCTCTGAACCAGTACCAGCAGTGGTAGGAATACAATAAAGCGGTACAGAGGGCTTTTTGGCTTTTAAAAGTCCGATTAATTGCTCAGGCTGACATTTATTACCTTGGGCCATGGCGATCATTTTGGCCGCATCGATGACCGAACCGCCGCCGATGGCAATGATCGAATCGCACTTGGCGGCGACAGATTGGCGCAATCCTTCTTTGACCACAGCAAACGTTGGGTCTGGCGTGATACCATCATAGATATGGTAGCGGATATTTTTCTCATCCAGATAGTCGGTGACTTTGGCAGGGATGCCCAGCTTATCAAGCACAGCATCTGTGACGATAAAGACATGAGCGTTGCCTTCATTTATCAGCATATCGCACAGCTCCTCACATGAGGTCTCACCGACAAACAACATCGGTCTTCTAATCGGCACAACATAAGAAAACGCTTTTAGCACTTTGGCGCGAGTCTTGGCGACCGCCAGATAGCCTGCATGCTGTAAACCATTGGTATTGATCAATTGAGAGAGACGATTTGGGTGTTTCATGGGTACAAAAATCCTTTTTTATGATGTCTTTAAACCATGCCAGATACCCTATCACTGCTGTATCAAGCAAACGACTGTTTAAATTTATTGTACCACTGCCGTTTTTGTGATGTCGCACTTACTGTGAACTGCCTTGTTCTACTTTTCACATTGTTCTGCTTTTTACGTTGTCATATTGTCACACTATCACGGCCAGACCTGTCGCAAACACACTTAGCTGCTATCCTTAGCCAGCCAGTGCTCGTTGTCTCGTCCAAAAAACCAAATCATCACTATAGGTGCCAAAATAATTAGCCAAATACCATAAATAATCGGCAAACCTAGCGCTACAGCAGTACAGCTTAGCCCAATGACCACAAAGGCCATCAGTATCGCCATCATATTACGACTCGACTTACGGCACATCAGCTCCCGCAGTATTTTCCATCAAAAGCGAGAAAATCCATTGGTCTCTTTTCAAAGAGTGGTTCTGGGTGGACATAATACCTACAGTAACATGGAGTATCCAAAGACTTCATTTACCCCTGATGTCTCTTTGCTAGCGATTACCCCGGTTTTATGGCTGCGCTATTTAGGAAGGTTACTCTCTATCAATACCAGCATCACGCCGCTCTTTAGTGAGCCTATAGAGGCAGAGTGTCAAATTGATACCAATGATCCTCACGATTCGAATAAGTATCCACCTGAGGGTAACCTTCAAGATAAATTATCACTTCGCTATAAGCTTGTTTTTGCCGCTGTCTTATTTGTGTCTACTATTGTCATGCTGATCTTTTCAGCATTTTATATTGATTCGCTCGGTGCAGTGAAAGGTGGTGATTATCCAAGCTTGCTTGATAGGCTGCTTCGTATTTTATCTTTTGGCTCGTTGTGATGGGGTAGAGAGTGAAAGAATAAGATAGTGTTGTTGTAAATACCCCATTCTTAACACAACATCATCGTAGAATAATTAAGCCACCTGTCTGTACTCGGCAGGTGTCATATCATTAAGTGAATCATGGGGTCTTTCGGTGTTATAAACCGTGATCCATTCCTCAGTCAGTTGACTGACCTCATTTAAATCATTGAATAAATAACAATCCAAGACCTCATTGCGATAACTACGATTAAACCGTTCAATATAAGCATTTTGATAAGGACAGCCAGGCTCGATATAATCAATATAAATACCATGAGCTGATGCCCAATCAGTAAATATGCTGGATGTAAACTCACTGCCGTTATCCACACGAATTTGCTTAGGATAACCATGCCACTCGGCTAACTGGTCGAGGTAGCGAATCACTCGGTGAGAAGGCATACTGGTACCAATATCAATGCCTAATACTTCACGGTTGTAATCATCAATCACATTAAAGGTTCGAAAGCGAATATTGTTGTGTAGTCTGTCACTCATGAAATCCATAGACCAAGTATGACCTAATGTATTTGGTACACTTAGCGGCTGGGGGTTACGTGCTGGTAGCCGTCTTTTAGACTTACGGCGTAGGTTTAAGTTTAACGCGGTATAAACACGGTGTACTCGCTTATGATTCCATGAATAGCCAAGCTTGCGTATACGCTTAAAACACTTTGGGAAACCCCAACGATTGTGCTTATCTGTTAGCTCATTTAAGACATCAATAATCTCACTATCATCAGATAGCTTAGGCTTATAGTAGTAAGCGGTTCGGCTCATACAGACCACCTGACAGCTCACTGCAATACTAACACCATACTGCGCCTGTAATTCTTGCGCCCAGACTTTGCGCTCGGGTACAGGCGCTATAGCTTTTTTATGATCTCTTCTTGCATCTGAGATTTTAAGCTTAAGTCAGCATACATCTGTTTAAGTCTGCGGTTTTCTTCTTCAAGCTCTTTTAAGCGTTTGACGTCAGACGCTTCCATACCACCATATTTAGATTTAACTTCGCTATCGCTTCGTCTTGCGTCACTAAAACAGTCTCCCAGACTGTTTCTTAACGTTCCTCATTATAAAAGTCGAGCTAGCTACCCCGTATTTCCACGGCACAGCTCTTTAGCAGGTATCCCAGCTTCTGCTTCTTTTAATATGGATACTATTTGGGTCTCAGTCATTCGTTTGCTCATATTAAAAATCCTTATGGGTATTTTATAAGAAATTCTACGTTTGAGCTGTGTTATTTTAGGGGATAGTTACATTGTTTAAGAACAGGATGTATAATGCTGTTATTTTTCAACTTTTGTTGTTTAAACTAATGATTTACAATCCTCCTAATAATACTCACTCCATTGAAAAGCTACTAAGCCGATCTTGGGAAGGGAGCATACCTGCGTATCGAGAAAAAACAGCCAGCGTAGAGAAGCTAAGCCGTGATATGCATGAGGTAAACCCAGATTACCTACTGTTTCACCCCATTATTAACTCATATCAATTAATTGGATTTTTGATGGCTTATTGCTTTAGTTGGTTGTTTGGGCAAGGTTTCTTTTTCTTTACAGTAGTAATATTTAGTTATATTTTTATCAAAGACTTTGAATACGCAGCGTTATTTTTAATAGCTATGCTTATTTTATTTCTAATAGTTTTTGGTTTTGGACCATATCTTATATTAAGACAGATTAAAAATAAAAAATCCTACTATAGTCAGTCTAGAATAAAAGAGATACAACCCATATCATGAAACAGCTTAGGTA
>NZ_JABASU010000050.1 GCF_016107555.1 Psychrobacter celer
ATAGATAGATTATATCTATAATATAGAGAGCAAGTTATGGGGAAACTGGTTAGTATTGGGGAGGCTGCCAAACATTTCGGCGTTGCTCAATCCACATTAAGACGTTGGGATGAGGATGGTACGTTAGTCGCCAAGCGAACCGAAAACGGGCATAGACGATATGATTTAAGTGAAATCAGACCGCATTCCTTGAATACACCACCTAAATTAGACCGAAAAACCATTGCTTATGCTCGTGTGTCGAGTCGTGATCAAAAAGACGACTTACTTCGCCAGTCTCAAGTTTTGGAACTTTATTGTGCCAGGCAAGGCTGGACTTTTGAGACGATTACCGATCTTGGTAGTGGAATGAATTATAAAAAGAAAGGCTTAAAAAACCTGCTTGATGACATACTGAGCAATAAAGTTGAACGGCTGGTAATTACCCATAAAGACAGGCTTTTACGATTTGGTGCAGAACTGGTTTTCATGTTGTGTGAGGCTCGTGACGTTGAAGTGGTAATAATCAATCAAGGTGAAGAGTTGAGTTTTGAGCAAGAATTAGCCCAAGATGTATTGGAGATTATCACCGTATTTTCAGCGAGGCTATACGGCTCTTGCAGCAAGAAAAACCAACAATTAATAGAGGCGGTTAAAAAAGCATTATGATCCGTGGACACATTATCGAACTCAAGCCAAACAACGTACAGGCAAATCACCTTGCTCGTGCTTGTGGCGTGGCGAGAAAAGCCTACAACTGGGCTTTGCATGAGTGGCAGCGGCAGTATGCGCTTGACAAAGCGTACCGTGATGCGTGTTTGGCCGCAGGCGTTGAGGTTGATACTAAAAATCTAAACAAGCCCTCACAGGCGAAGCTCAGACGCGAATTGAACGCCATTAAGCGTGAATTATTCCCCTATATGCTGGAAGTGACCAAATGCGCTCCGCAGGCGGCAATCATGCAGTTGGGTGATGCTTATAACAACTTCTTTAAAGGCTTAGCGAAATACCCAACCGCTCGTAAAAAAGGCCGTGACGATAGATTCAGTTTATCCAACGACCAATTTGCCATTAAAGGTAAATCCATTCGTATCCCAAACTTGGGCTGGGTTCGCTTAAAAGAAGCTTTACGTTTTGACGGCAAGATCATGTCAGCCACCATCTCTAAACGTGGCGGTAAGTGGTTTGTTAGTGTGGCTGTTGAAATACAAAAAGCTGTAATTCCTACTAAAAAGACAGGTAAAAGCGTTGGTGTTGATCTTGGTATTACCGACTTACTGGTTTTATCAGACGGCACTAAAATTAAAGCGCCAAAACCACTTCAAGCAAACCTTAAAAAACTAAGAACGCTAAACAAAGCGCTCAGTCGCACTAAAAAAGGCAGTAAAAACAGAGAAAAAGCGAAAACCAAGCTCTCTCGTTTGCACTATAAGATCAGGTGTATTAGGCAAGATTCTCTCCATCAAATCACAACAAGTCTGGTTAATGAGTTCGATGTGATTGCGATTGAGGATTTGAATGTCAAAGGTATGGTTAAGAACAGGCGGCTATCAAGAGCTATCAGTGACTTGGGTTTCTTTGAGTTTAAGCGACAGCTTATCTACAAAGCCACTGAGCAAGGCAAGGTTGTGAAATCAGTCGGACCCTTCTACCCAAGCTCAAAAACCTGTTCAAACTGCAATCATATCCTTGGTAAAGATGAGCTAACATTGAAAATGCGTGAGTGGTTGTGCCCTAACTGTCAGGTTTCTCATGACCGTGACCTCAACGCCAGCATCAATATTTTAAATAACGCGACTGTTATTTTAACAGCTGCATAATCCTGTTTATTGGACGGTGAGTTCCATCGCCAATTAAAAAAGTCTGTGGAGTCGTGGTCAGTCTAAATCTCAAATGAGAAATAGCGCGTGACAATGAAGCAGAAAGAAAACGTCAAACCTATCTAATAGTCAATATTGGCTAGGTTTGAGTAAGATTTTTGGAACGG
>NZ_JABASU010000051.1 GCF_016107555.1 Psychrobacter celer
CGATGCTTGTGGCAACCCTATACATGTTGAGCTGTCAGGTGGGCAAGTACATGACTCTAAGGTAGCAAAGGCGTTGATACGTAGCACAATCAACAACCAGACTAAAGCGGTGATTGCAGACAGGGGCTACGATAGTAGAGAGTGTATCAAGCACTGTGCTCAGTCAGTCATATCAGTCGCACTGTCTCGATTTTAAAATAAATTGACTATAGTTAATTACTCTACGCCTAAAAACTCTAGAAACTCAGGACTCTCGAAACTTGCTTGATACAGCACGCCATCTTCACGATAAATAGCAGGTGTCGCTATTACAGCGAGGCCTGCCGCTTTGTCACGATTTGGCGTCACGTGATCGACCTCACAACTGGCAGAGGCGGGCGTCATCTCACCTTGCAACATGGCTTTATCAAACGCTTGCCGACGACTGTTTGCATCAGTTTGGCACCAGATACCGCGCATTTGCGCGGGTGACTGCTTATAGATCGGATAGCCGATCACGTTGACTGTCACGCCTTTTGCATTAAGCATGGGTATTTGCTGATGCAATCGGCGGCAATACGGGCAGTTGACGTCGTCAGCCACATATATCACGGCTTTCTCGGTACTGGTGGCGGGATAGCGAATCAGCTGTTTGTCATCCAAAGTCGCCAATACCGACTGATTTTTGCGTTGCTCAAACTCTGTGTCCAGACCCACGAACTGACCGTTTTCGATGACAGATATCTCGCCATCAGTGATATATTGCGCATCATCTGAGAGTAAAAAAGGCACGCCTTCCAAAGTCGCACCCCAAATCACGCCTGGTACAGCGGTGTAAAAAAACGGTGTTTTGTGGCTCATATTTTTGAGCGCGCTCATGTTGGCAAGCATTGCCGATTTGACGGCTGCACTGACTGGTTGGCCTATTTGCTCTCTATGACTGCGCGGCAACGTTTTGGTCACTACCCGCTTGCTTGGGTTCTTTTGCAGCTCGCCTTGAATGACGTATTTGCCGTCTTTAGTGATATGTAGTGGCGCTTGTCCTGCAAGAGTCACCTGATACATATTGGGCAAGTTTGAGGGCGCAATAGAGGTGATCTGCGTCTTGATTCCTGCTTGCGTGAGCACTTGGCGCAAATGGCTGTCGATGGATTGATTCATTGTGCCAACTCTTTCTACATTTTCAATATTTTGGTTGCTAGTGACTCCTTCGTTAGACTGAGCACAGGCGGTGGTTGCCAAAGTTATTATACTAACTAAACTGGCAATTTTTATTAAAGGTAGTTTCACAAAGACCATCCTATTTACTATTTAGTTTAACAAAGACAAAATTTGATTAAATATTACATACGCAGATATGATTTTAATCAATGGGATATTATTCAAAAAAGTATATTGATAAAGATTTTCAGACTGTAGCATAAAGGGTGGATGGATAGAGTGA
>NZ_JABASU010000052.1 GCF_016107555.1 Psychrobacter celer
TGGTGTTACTCTAAAAAAATCTGACCAATTAGCATTGATACGTCTACTACTAAAACGCAAAGAAGAATTAGATGATGTGCGAGTCAATGATTACTTTAGCGACAGCTTCTTTGAAAGTAACTTCTGGATACTTTGGAGCACCATGTTTGCCTTTGAAAAATGGCACAGCTTGCTTGAGTTAAAACTATATATGCACCGCTTTTTGCATGACTTAGATGGTCTGCATAATATGTCGATGCTAGTATTTCCAAAATACAATCAATATGATGGGTTTATCGTACCGCTACGTAACTATCTCATCGAAAAAGGGGTTAAATTCCAATACGATACTTCGGTGACGGATTTAGATATTGAGTTTAATCAAGCTGATGACCATGAATCTGTTAAGGGTTCAGCTAATGAGCCAACCAAAACGGTCAAAGCCATCATTGCAGAAGTAGGTGGTAAGCCTACCCGTATTACTATTACAGAGAATGATTATGTAGTAGCAACCACAGGCACAATGACTGATGATACACGATATGGTGATAACGATTCTGCGCCAAACCTAGATGCTATGTTAGACAATCAAGGGCAATCAAAAGGTTGGACGCTTTGGAACAATCTTGCTCATAAGTCCAGCGTCTTTGGTCATCCTGGAAAATTCAATGGTAATGTGAATGAGTCTGCATGGATGTCAGCCACACTGACTTGTAAGCCTTCTGCATTGGTAGATAAGGTTAAAGAGCTGTCTGTTAATGATCCATACTCAGGTAAAACAGCGACAGGTGGTATCGTCACCTTTACCGATTCTAACTGGGTAATGAGCTTTACTTGTAACCGTCAGCCGCATTTCCCTGATCAACCAAAGGACACCTTAGTACTTTGGGTGTATAGTTTGCTGATGGATAAAGATGGCAATTATATTAAGAAACCAATGCCAGAATGTACAGGTAATGAGATTTTAGCAGAGCTCTGCCACCACCTTGGTATTATCAATGAGTTAGACGGCGTGGTTGACAATACCATTGTTAGATCTACTTATATGCCATATATCACCTCACAGTTTATGGTACGTGCGCAAGGCGACCGCCCTGAAATTGTACCGCAAGGTTGTACTAATCTAGGCTTAGTAGGACAATTTGTCGAAACTAGAAATGATGTGGTATTCACCGTCGAAAGCTCTGTTCGTACGGCTAGAGTCGCGGTATATAGCCTACTGAATATCAAAAAACAGGTACCTGATATAGATCCATCGCAATATGACATTCGTCACCTATTACGAGCGGCAAATACGCTAAATGATGGTAAAGGATTTATTGGAGAAGGCTTATTACGTAAGCTATTAAAAGATACCTACTATGAGCATATCTTGCCACCTACCCATCTAGATAGTCAGGAAGAAACGAAGCGTAATGACTC
>NZ_JABASU010000053.1 GCF_016107555.1 Psychrobacter celer
AATGCCAAACTTTGTCCTTCTTCAATAAACCACCCAGCAAATGCAGGAAGCATATTTACAGGTAGACTCATAGACCCATGCAGGTGACCTGAGGCATAAGCCATTGGTTCACGAATATCGATAAGATGATCAGCACCGCAGCTATTGAGTTGATCGAGCGAAAGATTACGAGGGCGCATAACGACTGGTGGGGCTTCACCACCTTCCATATTTAGTCGCTCCATTAACCTAAAGTAAGGTGGTTGGTAATGGTTTTCGCTCACTTTAAAATCAATAAAGTCATCACGGTCTGTAATTTGTAAACGCGGATTGTTCAATCTTTCGTGGCCGACGGTAGAGAACTCACGCTCTGCCATCCCTGAGCCACAGACTGACCCAGCACCGTGAGCAGGATAAATAATGGCTTGATCGCCAAGCGCTAAAATATCTTGTAGTGAATCATAAAGCAGGCCTGCCACTTCTTCGCGGCGATCAGGATAGAAGTCAGTACGCCCAACATCTCCCACAAATAGCGCGTCGCCAGTAAAGACACCAACCGCTTTTTCTGGGTAGGCGGTATCAAATAGAGCATAAGCAAGGTGGTCATCAGTATGGCCGGGCGTTTCTAATACGCGAATTTCAAGTTGACCAATAGTAAAGCAATCACCATTACGCGCCGTCTTAGCATAGACAACCGGTCGCTCTGAATTGGGACCATGTAATACAGTGGCTCCTGTCATTTCTGCCAAAATTGGTGCACCAGAGACCAAGTCTTCATTACGATGAGTCTCAAAAATATGAGTGATCCGAAGTCCTGCTGCGCGTGCCTTTTCTACATATATCGCGCAGTCACGACGCGGGTCTATCACCGCAGCTTGACCACCAGAACCCACTAAATAAGAGAGGTGTGAAAGACCAAGTGTTTTAATCTTTTCCAAAAGCATCATTGTATCCTTATTATTATAATTTAAATCAGACGGCTACTTTCTATAGCGAGCTATCATTAATTAGCTCAATAGCAAAGAGCTATGTGAACTTTTTAAAAGTACCATATTATTTTAATGCTTATCAATATACAATAACATATATTAACCTAGTCGAACCCTTAAATACCTATGGCAATTTAGCAAGTACCATTTCATTATGATTCTCATCTGTCCCAAATTGCTTGTCTCTTAAAGGTAGGTAGTAGTTTTGCAAAAGCAAGTTATTGTCACTCTATCCATCCACCCTTTATGCTACAGTCTGAAAATCTTTATCAATATACT
>NZ_JABASU010000054.1 GCF_016107555.1 Psychrobacter celer
TGTAACTATCCCCTAAAATAGCACAGCTCAAACGTAGAATCTCTTATAAAATACCCATAAGGAGTTTTGATATGAGCAAACGAATGACTGAGACGCAAATAGTATCCATATTAAAAGAAGCAGAAGCTGGGATATCTGCTAAAGAGCTGTGCCGTAAATACGGGATTGCTAGCTCGACTTTCTATAAATGGCGATCCAAGTATGGAGGCATGGAAGCGTCTGACGTCAAACGCTTAAAAGAGCTTGAAGAAGAAAACCGTAGGCTTAAACAGATGTATGCTGATTTAAGCCTCAAAGCGCAAATGCAGGAAGAGATCATAAAAAAGCTATAGCGCCTGCCCTTGAGCGCAAAGTCTGGGCGCAAGAATTGCAGGCGCAGTATGGTGTTAGTATTGCATTGAGCTGTCAGGTGGTCTGCATGAGTCGAACCGCTTACTACTATAAGCCTAAACTATCTGATGATAGTGAGATTATTGATGTCTTAAATGAGCTTACTGACAAGCACAATCGTTGGGGTTTCCCAAAGTGTTTTAAGCGTATACGCAAGCTTGGCTATTCATGGAATCATAAGCGAGTACACCGTGTTTATACAGCGTTAAACTTAAACCTACGCCGTAAGTCTAAAAGACGGCTACCAGCACGTAACCCCCAGCCTTTAAGTGTACCAAATACATTAGGTCATACTTGGTCTATGGATTTCATGAGTGACAGACTACACAACAATATTCGCTTTCGAACCTTTAATGTGATTGATGATTACAACCGTGAAGTATTAGGCATTGATATTGGTACCAGTATGCCTTCTCACCGAGTGATTCGCTACCTCGACCAGTTAGCCGAGTGGCATGGCTATCCTAAGCTAATTCGTGTGGATAACGGCAGTGAGTTTACATCCAGCATATTTACTGACTGGGCATCAGCTCATGGTATTTATATTGACTATATTGAGCCTGGCTGTCCTTATCAGAATGCTTATATTGAACGATTTAATCGTAGTTACCGCAATGAGGTTTTAGACTGTTATCTTTTTAATAATTTAAACGAGGTTAGTAAGCTGACTGAAGACTGGATCAAGGTTTATAACACCGAAAGACCCCATGATTCACTTAATGATATGACACCTGCCGAGTACAGACAGGTGGCTTAATTATTCTACGATGATGTTGTGTTAAGAATGGGGTATTTACA
>NZ_JABASU010000055.1 GCF_016107555.1 Psychrobacter celer
AGGTGTAATGGACATTATTCATGCTGGCGTAGGCTCTAAAGCTATATACTGTCTATATTTGCAAGGAATCAACGCCATGAATCAAAAAACTGCCCTTTCTGTCGTGACAAACACACCAAAAAGAACGGGCGCAAACTAGGCAAACAGCAGTACCAATGTCTGTCTTGCAAACGGCAGTTTTTAGGGGGTACCAGACTCAATAACCAGATCCTTTGGACTGAATATACCCAAGGTAAACAGACCTACAAGCAACTGGCTGATAAATACCACTGTAGTCTTAAAACCATCCAAAGACGCTTAGACAAAATCAGTATTGAGTATCAGATTAAACGACCAAAGACTGCTAATATCATCATGGACACCACCTACTTTGGTCGCAAATTTGGTTTAATGGTCTTTATGGACAACACCACTAGAACCATTCTTTATTACGCGATAGTGAGTCATGAAACCAACAGTGCCTATAAGCAAGGAGTAGATCACCTAGCATCGTTAGGCGTTGATATACAAAGCATTACCTGCGATGGCAGACGAGGACTGCGTACGTTATTTACCCGTACCCCATGCCAGATGTGTCAGTTTCATCAAATACAAATAGTGACCCGCTACCTCACTCGTCGCCCTAAAAACATTGCCAGTATCGAGCTTAGACGACTTACTTTAACCCTAACACAGCTCGATAAAGCGGACTTCATAGAGCGGTTAGATCACTGGTATTTGACTCATGAAGCCTATCTTAGTGAACGTAGCATCAATACCGATACCGGTAGAACATGGTACACGCACAAACGTCTTAGAAGTGCTTATCGTAGCCTCAGAACCAATAGCAATTGGTTATTTACTTATCAAGAGTATGAGCATTTAGATATACCAAATACGACCAATTCTCTTGAAGGGTTATTCAGTGAGCTAAAGCGACAATTACACAGTCATCACGGCTTAAATGAGCAGCGTAAGTTACGGTTTATTAAAGACTTTTTACTGTCAAAGTCACTCAAATAGCATGAATTATGTCCATTAGCGACTACCACCTACTTTTTAGCATGAATTTTGTCCATTACACC
>NZ_JABASU010000056.1 GCF_016107555.1 Psychrobacter celer
GGTGTAATGGACAAAATTCATGCTAAAAAGTAGAAGGTAGTCGCTAATGGACATAATTCATGCTATTTGAGTGACTTTGACCCTAAAAAGTCTTTAATAAACCGCAACTTACGCTGCTCACTTAGACCGTGATGACTGTGTAATTGTCGCTTTAACTCACTGAATAATCCTTCAAGAGAATTGGTGGTATTTGGTATGTCTAAGTGCTCATATTCTTGGTAAGTAAATAGCCAATCGCTATTGGTTCTGAGGCTGCGATAAGCACTTCTAAGACGTTTGTGAGTGTACCAACTTCTACCAGTATCTTCATTGGTACTACGCTCACTCAGATAGTCTTCATGGGTTAAATACCATTGATCTAAGCATTTTGTGAACGTGGCTTTATCAAGCTTAGTTAAGTCTAAAGTGAGCCGTCTAAGCTCGATACTGGCACTGTTCTTAGGTCGACGAGTGAGATAGCGAGTTATTATTTGCACTTGATGAAACTGGCACATCTGGCAAGGGGTGTGGGTGAATAGCGTACGCAGTCCTCGTCTACCATCACAGGTGATGCTTTGTATATCAACGCCTAACGATACTAGATGATCAACACCTTGCTTGTAGGCACTGTTGGTTTCATGACCCACTATCGCGTCATAAAGTACGGCTTTAGTGGTATTGTCCATAAAGACCATTAAACCAAACTTGCGACCAAAGTAAGTGGTGTCCATGATGATATTAGCAGTCTTTGGTTGCTTAATCTGATACTGGGTACTGACTTTATCTAAGCGTCTTTGAATGGTCTTGAGACTACAGTGATATTTATCAGCCAGCTGTTGGTAGGTCTGTTTTCCCTGAGTGTATTCAGTCCAAAGGGTTTGGTTATTGAGTCTTTTTCCACCTAAAAACTGCCGTCTGCAAGCGAGACATTGATACTGCTGTTTGCCAAGCTTGCGTCCATTCTTCTTGGTGTGTTTATCACGACAAAAAGGGCAGTTTTTTGATTCATGGCGTTGATTCCTTGCAAATATAGACAGTATATAGCGTTAGACCATACGCCAGCATGAAAAATGTCCATTACACC
>NZ_JABASU010000057.1 GCF_016107555.1 Psychrobacter celer
ATATGCTTCCTGCGTTTGCTGGGTGGTTTATTGAAGAAGGACAAAGTTTGGCATTGATTGCGTCTGATGAAGAGCAGCTTGCTACTGCGATGGAGCATCTGGTACGAATTGCCCTCGACAATGTGGTGGGTGGCTATGTCGGCGTCGTTCCTGCTGCTGCTAAAGGTGAGCAGATGCAACAAACCCCTATGATCAATACGTCTGAGGTTGAAGACCGTCTTAATAATGCTCAAAATTGGACACTGCTCGATGTACGCGATATCGATGAGAGGAATGCCAATGCAATTGAAGGGTCACAGCACATCTATGTCGGACATCTCAACGAGCGTTGGCATGAGCTTGATCAGAGTCGCCACTATACGTTGATGTGCGCTAGTGGTGCACGAGCGACGATAGCGGCAGGGTGGCTTTCCAGTCGTGGTTTTGAGCATATTGATATCTACTTAGGTTCAATGGGGGCATGGCAAGCCGCCCACAATTAAGATGATAGACGTTATTCGAGCTGTATGAGAGCAAGGAGCTATTTTGCCTGCAGACTTTATCTATATATATCATTGCTAAAAATCATTATTCAGAGTTATAGAACATAGCGCCTATTTTGGGCGCTATTTTTTTATTTAGAGTCGACTTTAGCATACGCTTAGACCGAATAACTGCAGTATATTACGCCTTATCCGAAACAGTAATGTGCGCTATACTTTCAAGCAAAACGAGTTAATCGAACTATCATTGTTTACTATAACTATTCGCAATTTTCTAAAGTATCTAGGAATCATCAATGCGGCAGTCGTTGGTTTGCTACTGGCAGCGTTTTATCAACCTGTATGGACAAGTGCTATCCTTGACACAAAAAATTTTGGGCTGCTTTGATATTCTGAAAACTACCACCAGCTTAGCTATTTTTTCTTCACATGATTTAGGTTCGATCATATAAAGACTATTAGGGTGTGTATAGAATTCAAATGAGTGGCAACCAGATAAAGACACAAGCAA
>NZ_JABASU010000058.1 GCF_016107555.1 Psychrobacter celer
TCACGTTGACTGTCACGCCTTTTGCATTAAGCATGGGTATTTGCTGATGCAATCGACGGCAATACGGGCAATTGACGTCGTCAGCCACATATATCACCGCTTTCTCGGTACTGGTGGCGGGGTAGCGAATCAGCTGTTTATCGTCCAATGTCGCCAATACCGACTGGTTTTTTCGTTGCTCAAATTCTGTATCCAGACCCACGAACTGACCATTTTCTATCACAGATATCTCACCATCGGTAATATATTGCGCATCATCTGAGAGCAAAAATGGTACGCCCTCTAAAGTAGCACCCCAAATTACACCTGGTACAGCAGTATAAAAAAGTGGTGTTTTGGTACTCATATTTTTGAGCGCACTCATGTTGGCAAGCATTGCTGATTTGATGGCTGTACTGACTGGTTGACCTATTTGCTCTTTATTACTGCGTGGCAATGTTTTGGTCACTACCTGCTTGCTTGGGTTATTTTGCAGCTCGCCTTGAATAACATATTTACCGTCTTTAGTGATATGTAATGGCGCTTGTCCTGCCAAATTGACCTGATACATATTGGGCAAGTTTGAGGGCGCAATAGAAGTAATCTGCGTTTTGATACCTGCTTGCGTGAGCACTTGGCGCAAATAACTGTCCAAGGACTGAGTCATCGTGTCAGACACTTCTACATTTTCTATACTTTGACTTGTTGTCCGATTGCTAGTGGCCCCTTCATTAGGCTGAGCACAGGCAGTGGTTGTTAAAGATACAATACCGATTAAGCTGGCAAATTTAATCAAAGGTAGTTTCACGAAGACCATCCTATTTGGTTTGATAAAAACATGATCCAATTAAATATTACATATACAAATATGATTTTAGCCAATGTAATATTATTCCAAAGAGTATATTGATAAAGATTTTCAGACTGTAGCATAAAGGGTGGATGGATAGAGTGA
>NZ_JABASU010000059.1 GCF_016107555.1 Psychrobacter celer
TAGACCTCTTGCAAAAGTAGTTGTAAGACACAACGTATATTATTGAACGCTACTTACTTAATAGATATGCCAAACATAGATAAGCTACTCAAACAAAGTGACGCTGGTTTTAAACGCTACACTGGCATTCATAAAGCCACCTTTTATGACATGCTTGAGGCCATGCAAAAGCATGAAGCATCTAAGACCAAATCAGGTAGACCAAGTGTGCTCAGTCTTAAGGAGCAGATACTACTAGCCCTGACTTATTGGCGTGAATACCGCACGCTTTATCATATCAGTATGGACTTTGGTATTCATGAGTCTTCTGCTAGCCGTATCATTCGTAAAGTAGAAGACGTACTTATCGATTCAGGTAAGTTTGAATTGCCTAAAAAGTTGCCTAGTCGTGTCGATGAGGATACCAATTGGTCAGTCGTCATCGTCGATGCCACCGAAACCCCTATTGAGCGTCCAAAAAAAACCAAAGCGACTACTACAGCGGCAAGAAAAAACAACACACCCTAAAAGCGCAGGTTATCGTCCATTGGCAAACCGGCTTGATACTCGATGTGCAAACCTGTAAAGGGTCAATCCACGATTTTAAGCTGTATAAAGATACTTGTCCTGATTGGTTACCTGAGAATACTAACTATCTAGCAGACAGTGGTTATCAAGGGTTAGCAAAGCTACATAACCAAACTTTCACACCATTTAAGAAACCTCGTGGTGGTCAGTTATTGGAGATATGCAAACAGGCCAATCACTATCTGGCAAAGTTCCGTATTGTGGTTGAGCACAAAATAGGCTTAATCAAGTTGTTTAAAATCGTGGCTCATAAATATCGCAACCGTCGTCAGCGCTACGATCTTAGAATGAAGCTATTTGCTGGTATCATTAATTCCGAGCTTAGACTATGACTTTTGCAAGAGGTCTA
>NZ_JABASU010000005.1 GCF_016107555.1 Psychrobacter celer
GTTGCGCCAATGGTAGTGTGGCTCCGGCCATGTGAGAGTAGGTCATCGTCAGCTCTCTATTCTAAGAAGAGTCATCCTTAACCGGGTGGCTCTTTTTTTTTGCCTTTAATTTAGTCATTACCATGTGACCTACGCAGCTATTCCTAAAAAGCCCCAACATACTAATGTATGTTGGGGCTTTTCTTTGTCTGCTATTTTTTTATTGGTTTTGCCTTGCCTGTAAGAATTATCTCTAATCCTTACGGTTTTTATCAAGAGCTATAGAACAGATGACTTACGGAAAATAAAAACATTATGATGAATAGCTTCATTAATTTTCTGCACATCGAACGTTTCTTTATCTTCAGGAAGTCTTAATACTTTAGGCAAACGTGTGATAACCATTTTGTCATTGGCGATAGCATAGTGTCTATAATATTCATTAATGGTCTCATCACAGTCAAACTCTAAATAAATAATATTATCAGTATGACTTTTTGCCAATCTAACGATCGATAAGAAAAACTCATTCTTTAATTGATTCTTTGAGTGTTCAATATCTTTGAAATCATATCTTGGTTGCCATCCTACTATTAGTCTTTGCCAAAGATTTCCTTTTTCCTTGGTCTCATGATAAAGCTTTAGCTTTTGTTCTAGACGCGATATCTGTTTGAGATTGCTTTCCACATCATCGAACTCTTCTTTGATTATATCTATGATCTTTTTGGAGGCTTCAGTAAGTGCTTTTGCATTATAGTTTTTATTCTCTAACGAATCGTAGATCATATCTAATAAGTGCCTAAAGCTAATTAGTCTGGCAATCATAATCTCTACGTTATAAGAGTAAGTTGCAATAGGTAGTAATTGAAAGTTCTGAATACTATCAATCATTCTATTAAAAATTTTACTCAAGTAATAAAATAGATAGTCTCGATCGTCCTTGTCGCTGATAGCGTTTTCGATAAGGTTGTTTAGCTTATTGAGTATCAATACAGTGATTTGTTGTTCATACTCATTCATACGCTTGTGAATATGAAATTCTGTTTCTTCACCGTCTTTTTCAAGGGGTTTTTTAAGTAACGGTTCAATTTGCGTCTTACATTTATATTGTGCATCTTCAATAAACTTGATAATCGTATCTGATACGCCAGCATCTAAAGTATAGAGGCGACTCATGCAATAAGTAACGTGCTTAAGGTAGCGCTCATTATCTAAAAGGTTTTTTCTGAGAACTACATGAGTTAAATATACGTATAGTTCATTTTGCATACTGTCTTCATGCAAAAAGCGTTTGAAAGAGTAAGGGTTTTGTCTAGGCTTATCAGCGATACCAATCAAATACCAATACTTTTCACTTTCGATTACAAAGAACTTTTTACGCTTAGCTTCTTCTCTGATAATACTAGGTAAGTTTTCTTGTTCTTGAAAATCAATATCAGTCGAGTCCCAAGCACGAAAGTCACGTTCTTGAATCTTTTGTTTGATAAAAACTTCTTTAAAATACGTTTTTACAACGTCAACATTAAGCTTTCTAATGCCAGGTTGTACTATCAGATTTACATTATCAATCCAAGTCGCTAAATCGTATAAAAAAGCACGCTTTATACTCTTTCGACTCTGTTGGTCTAAATGATGATCGCCTATATCAATTCGATTAATATAGTCGATCATAGCTTCTACTTTATCTGCAAGATCAATAGCATCGCAGGTTTGCGGTTGGGATTCGACCAACTTTAGCATCTGTAGGCTAATCGCTTGCAACTCTTTATTGCGTACTGCGGTGTTAGATAATACACTTCTAAGGTTTTCTGGAATGATATAAGTAAAATTTGCGCTAATATTTCTCTTTGACAATATTTTTTCGTACACACTTTTACGACTAGCAGGGTCAAGCTGTGGCAAAATATTGGCAATGATTGTTTTCCAATTAGTACTTAAAGCTGGATCTATCGATTTTAATTGATAAATTTGATACTCTGAGAGCTCATATACGTGCATATCATAATTCCTTTGAACCATTTACAGTACTAATGTTTGCATAAGTGTCGTAATCTTAGCATTTATTAAATAGTCATAACACTGCCTATCATTCAAAATATTATTAAATCAGAAGGAGCCCTATGACAACTTCAAAAGTAACCTATCAAGGCGACTTGCGTACTAGCGCTATTCACTTGCAATCAAACAATGAAATTATTACCGATGCACCGACTGATAATCAAGGCAAGGGTGAAGCTTTTTCACCGACTGATCTATTAGCGACAAGCTTAGCCAGCTGTATGCTAACGATCATTGGGATTAAAGCGCGTGATATAAATGTCGACCTTGCAGGTACTACTGCTGAGGTGACCAAAGTGATGACAGCTGATCCAAGACGTGTCAGTGAAATACATGTTGCGATCATTTTTAATCAACAGCTCGATGAGAAAACGCAAAAGATATTTTATAACACAGCACTGACTTGTCCAGTTGCGAAAAGCATCCATCCTGATATTACGCAAAAGGTGACTATTCATTCTAAGAACTGATATATTTTATAATGGTGATTAATATGGCTTCCAAGACTTTACTTATTGTCGCGCATGCACCATCACCGAATACTAAAAAGTTGGCGCAAGCCGCTCATGACGGTGCCAATCATCCCGATATAGCTATCAATGTCCTTTTAAAGTCACCGAAAGATACGCAGCCTGAAGATATAATGGCAGCGGATGCGTTATTGTTAGGTACGACTGAGAATTTGGCGTATATGGCAGGACTGACCAAGGATTTCTTTGATCGCTGTTATTACGCGGTATTAGAGCACAAACAGGGGCTGCCTTTTGCATTATATATTCGCGCTGGGTTTGATGGGACGGGAACTAAACTGGCTATGAAAACGATTATCACTGGTTTGCGCTGGAATCAAATCCAAGATACGCTTATTTTAAAAGGTGATTGGCAAGAGGTGTTTGTGGAGCAAGTGGAAGAGCTGGCAATGACGCTAGCTGCTGGTGTTGAGGCAGGGATTTATTGATATATTAGCTTTGGATTGATAATTTATATATAAGAAAGCAATCGTAAGGACGTTATGAATAAAGACAATCTCGGAAATACCGATATCAGTAGCGCAGACAGACTACCTTTTTCACAAGCTTGTGAAAATAATAAACAACCTATCCTAGAAGTACTACAAAAAGAACTGCAAGACTCTACTCATGTATTAGAAGTAGGCTCAGGAACCGGTCAGCATAGTGTGTATTTCGCGCCAAATTTGCCGCACCTGCACTGGCAAACCAGTGATGTTATTTAATCATCAGGCGATCCAATCTTGGCATGAGAGCTATCCTGCGCCAAATTTGCATGCGCCATCAGTATTTAATCTCATGACAGATTCTATTCCAAAGTTGCAAGACGCTCCACCTTATGACGCTATTTTTACTGCCAATACCTTACACATTATTGCTTGGCCTTTGGTTGAGAGGCTGTTTGAGTTGGTCGGAGAAGCATTACCGTTAGACGGCAAGCTGATTGTTTATGGGCCATTTAATGAAAACGGACACTATACCAGTGCGAGTAACCGGCAGTTTGATAGCAGTTTGCGCCAGCGTGATTCTAATAGCGGTATTCGCCATAAAGAAGATATAATCGCTTTGGCAAAACAGCATAATCTAGAGTTAAGTTATAAATACCAAATGCCAGCGAATAATCAAATTTTGGTTTTTCAAAAAATAACCGCTAACTAAGTCAGCGGTTATTTGCGTTTTAATATCAGTACCAAGTTCTAACCAGTATTACGTAGTCCTGCTGCAAGGGCATTGATACTGCGAATTAGTGGATCTTCTACCGCCAGTTTGTCGGTACTTTTAGCATTATTATTATCAGGTTGGCGCATGCGTTTGAGTAGCTCGATTTGGATATAGTTGATCGGGTCTAAGTAAGCATTGCGCCATTGTAAAGACGCTGCCAGCTCTTGCTGCGTGGACAATAATGAGGTTTGCTCGAGCAGGGAGTTTAGGCCAGAGTGAGTAAGCGCGTGCTCGTGCTCGACAGCCTGCATGACTTGTGTGCGTAAGTGCTCATCTTTGCACAGCTGACTGTAGGCGTGGGCGATATTCATCTCCGATTTGGTAAAGGCCATTTCGATATTGCTGATAAAGGCGCTAAAAAACGGCCAGTTTTTATTCATCTCTTTCATCAATCCTTCGTTTTGTTTGACACTCTCTAATGCTGTGCCCACGCCATACCACGCAGGAAGGGTAAAGCGGGCCAATGACCAGCCGAACACCCAAGGTATCGCCCGAATTGTTGATTTGCTTGGCAAGCCTTTTTTGCGGTGGGCAGGGCGCGAGCCGATATTTAGCAAAGAGATCTCTTGTACGGGCGTGGCCTCGGAGTAAAACTGATAAAACCCGTCTGTATTATCCGTCAGTGCTCGATATTGCTGCTCGCCTGCATCGGCTAAATCTGCAAACAGTGCTTCATAGCTATCGAGCTGGGCCGGCTGCGCCACAAAGCGTGATGAGCTGGCTTTTAGCGCGCCTGTGATACCCATGGTCAGCTCAAACACTGCGGTATCTGGATTGGCGTATTTGGCATAGAGCACTTCGCCTTGCTCGGTAAACTTGATTTGTCCGTTTAATGTACCAGCGGGCTGCGCGGCAATGGCCTGATGAGTTGAGCCGCCGCCGCGACTGACAGATCCGCCGCGGCCATGGAACAGACGGGTGCTGATGCCGTATTGGTTGGCAATACGAGTGATGGTTTGCTGGGCGCTATACAGCTGCCAAGCCGAGGTGATAATGCCGCCGTCTTTAGAAGAGTCAGAGTAGCCCAGCATAATCTCTTGAATATTGCCTGAGTGCTCAAGTAGCTCGCGATACAGGGGGTTGTCCAGTACCGTTGGCATGATTTTATCGATGTTTTTTAGGTCTTCGATGGTTTCAAACAGTGGCGCTACCGGCAAGGCGGCAAATAAGTGTCCGTCGTCATTGATACCAGACAACCCTGCAAAACGCATCAGCAGCAGTACTTCTAGTAGTTGACTGGCGTTATTGGTCATCGAGATGACGTAGCTGCCAAAAGTATCGTCGCCGACCAGTTTGCGCAGTTTGGCCACCGACTGCATCAATGCCAGCTGCTCACGGGTTTGCTCGCTTAAATTATCGGTATAAATCAGCGGTGTGCCTGGTTTTTGTAGTAGGCGGGTCAGCCACGCTTGGCGCTCTGCTTCGCTTAGCACCTTGTAATTGGGCAAGTTGGAGGTATTGGCAAAAATATCGGCAATGACCTCGCCATGATAGCCTGAGTCTTGGCGAATATCGAGCGCGGCCAGATGAAAGCCGCAGGTTTTGACCAAGCGGATGGTATCTAGCAGTAGCCCTTCGGCATGGGCGCTATCATGCGTGTTGACGCTCTTGCGGATAAGGCGTAAGTCATCTAACAGTGCGGCCGGCGATAAGTACGCGTCTTTTGCTGCATTGTCGTCTGTGCCTTGGCTTTGGATATACTGGTTGGTTGCTTTTATTTTGGCAAGGATGAGTGACAACAATCTACGGTATGGCTCATGATTGTAGTCATCAGGGTTATAACAAAACACCTGCTGATCCAGCTCGCTATAGTCTTTAATGCGCTCATAAATCTCGGGCGCGATGGTGACGATGCTATCGCTATGAATCAGCTCGCGGCGCAGCTTTCGGATCAATACTTGGTAATGGCGCAGCACGGTATTGGCATGCATCAACACGGCCATTTCTGTGGTCTCATGAGTGACGAAGGGGTTGCCATCTCTATCGCCGCCGATCCAAGAGCCAAAATTGACAAAAGCGGGCAGCGCATAGTCACTAAGCTCTGGATAAATCTCTACGATTGCGTCTTTAATATTGCGATAGACTTTCGGTATGGCGGTAAAAAGACTGGCATCAAAATAATGCAGGCCATTATTAATCTCATCATAGACCAATGGTTTACGAGTCCGCACCTCATCTGATGACCATAGCAGGTCAATGGTTTCTGCGGTTTTTTGTTTGGCCTGCTCAAAGGCGAGACTGCCCTCAGGATAGACACCCATGGCATCGGTATGTTCGTATAGCGTTTGCAGGATATTCATCGTCGTACGGCGACGCGCCTCGGTAGGGTGCGCGGTAAAGACGGGAATAAATTTTAGCTGATCGATGAGCTCTTTGATTTGTTCAGGTTCGATCTGGCGCTCACGGCATTCTGATAAAGTACGGCGAAAAGAGCCTTCCCAGCTTTGGTTGGACTCTGCGCGCATCACTTGCCGCTGCTCACGTAAGTAGTTTTCTTCGGTCAGGTTTGCCAAAAAAAAGTAAATAGAAAACGCGCGAATGACGTTTTTTAGTGTTTGATTGTCTAGCGAGGCGATGAGCTCGATAAGTTGTTGTTTTTGTCCGTCGTTATGCTCGCGGCGCTCTTGGATAAAACCTTGGCGCAAGGTCTCGATGGTATCTAAGGTTTGTTGCCCAGATTGGCGAGAGATGGCCTCACCTAAAAACGATCCTAATAAACGAATGCGCGCACGCAATACGTCGTTATCTAATAACATAACTGTCTTCCTTGTCTATAACTAGGGAATATATCCAATAAAGCTTGGATATGGCTATTTTCCTTACTTAACGAACAATACGCCCTAGACGGATGAATAAAAACGGCCCGTAAATACAGTTACGAACCGCCTTATACAAAGTGATGCATCAAGCCTTTTATGATGGCTATAAGCGATGGTTATAAAAATTTCGCTTGATCAGAACTCGCCGCTAGTGTTTGCCACAGCTTTGATGCTGGCTGACTTTATTTTATGCCTGTCCTTATAATTTAACTGATAATCAGCCCGAACGCTATCGATATTCTTTAGCCAAAAAATCCAAAGAGCGCTGCCATGAGCGTTAAGGACTTAGCAATATATTTGATGATAGTAATGTGCTAATAGTTTGGCTCGTTGGTTTAACCAAAAATCAACAAGCTTCACGATATATGTGACATAAATCGCGAAGTTTTTAAGTAAGATGAGAGATGAGCACCATGGTTGGCAATGCTAGCGGTTGACATTGCGAACGGTTGGCACTGCCAGTCATAGTAGCGAAAGAGCAAAAAAGCGAAAGAGCAACAATAAAAAGTTAGATCATCAACCGCCGCGTAACCCATAAAGCATGAAGCGACAGTCGAAGTCACTATATAGATACAAGGATATAAATACTGGGTTTACGCACTTTGGATAGTCTCATCAGAGGCCATTTTATTCATCAGCTAGGATATATTATGAAAAAGCATCTTGATCATACTGACCCCGCAAAAGACATGAACCCAACTCGCGGCAATGGCGGCGAGACTCACCAACGTGCAGACGACGACACAAAAGCGCTCACTACGCAGCAAGGTGTCGTTATCTCTGATAATCAAAATTCTTTGAAAGCCGGTAGCCGAGGCCCGAGTCTTTTAGAAGATTTTGTATTACGCGAGAAGATCAACCACTTTGATCACGAGCGTATTCCTGAGCGTGTTGTTCATGCTCGCGGTAGTGCGGCGCATGGTTATTTTGAGCTGACAGAATCATTAGAAGAATACACGACCGCCAAAATCCTTACAGAAACAGGGAAGCAGACACCTTTATTTACGCGTTTTTCGACTGTGGCGGGCAATAAAGGCTCAAAAGATACGCCTCGCGATGTCCGTGGCTTTGCGGTAAAAATGTATACTGAAGAGGGGAACTGGGACTTAGTTGGCAATAATATGCCGATCTTCTTTATTCAAGATGCTATTAAGTTTCCTGATCTCATTCATGCAGTCAAGCCGGAGCCTGATCGTGGTTTTCCGCAAGCGGCCTCTGCCCACGATACCTTTTGGGACTTTGTCTCGCTAAGCCCAGAGACGATGCATAACCTGATTTGGCTTATGAGTGATCGTGCATTGCCGCGTAGCTTTAGCATGATGGAAGGTTTTGGTATTCATACCTACCGTTTGATCAACAAAGAAGGTAAGAGTACTTTCTTCCGTTATCATTGGAAACCAGTAGCAGGTGTACAGTCGCTTATTTGGGATGAAGCTGTAAAAATATCTGGTGCTGACCCTGATTATAACCGCCGTGACATGTATGAAGCGATTGAAAATGGTATGTATTTTGAGTGGGAGCTTGGTGTTCAGTTATTTACTGAAGAAGAAGCCAATGAGTTTCCGTTTGACCATTTAGACGCTACCAAATTGATTCCAGAAGAGCTAGTGCCAGTTAAAATCATCGGTAAAATGGTACTGAACCGTAATCCAGATAATTTCTTTGCAGAAACTGAGCAGGTAGCCTTCTGCCCATCGCATATACCACCTGGTATCGACTTTAGTAACGATCCCTTATTACAAGGCCGTCTATTTAGTTATTTGGATACTCAGTTGTCGCGCTTGGGCTCACCAAACTTTGCTCAGATTCCTATCAATGCGCCTAAATGCCCATTTGCAAATAACCAGCAAGACGGTCATATGCAAATGCAAGTGCCTAAGACTCGTGTCCTTTATGAGCCTCAAAGTCTAGATCTAGACCGTCCACGTGAAAGTCCTCAAAAAGGTTTTAACTCGTTTCATGAAAAACTGGACGATGGCGTAAAAGGTCGTATCCGTGCTGAGAGCTTCGCTGATCACTATAGTCAGCCACGTATGTTCTATCGTAGCCAAACCCCTGCTGAGCAAGCACACATTGCATCAGCCTACGCGTTTGAGCTTGGTAAAGTAGATGCGCCGCATGTTCGTACTCGCGTGCTCAGTCACCTTATCAATATTGATGAAGATCTAGCTAATCGTGTTGCCAATGCCTTAGGTATGGAGCTACCAGAAGCGGCAGAACCAGCAGCACCAGTACAAGATATGGACACCTCTAAGCCTCTACAAACGATTGGTCGTACGCCTAAATCACTAAAAGGCCGTTTGGTTGGTATCTTAGTGGCTGAAGGATCAAACCATGAGCAAGTTAAGAAGTTTGAAGATGCTATTAACGCTCAAGGCGGTATGGTCAAAATTGTTGCTCCTAGCAAAGAAGTCAAGCTTGACGACGATACGCGTATCCAAGCAGATGAGCGTGTCGCTGGCGCACCATCAGTATTCTTCGATGCGGTAGTGAGTATCATTATGCCGGATCAAGCTAAAAAACTAGCAGAGGATAGCTCAACGCTAGATTGGTTCACTGATGCTTATGTACATTGCAAAGCCATTGCTTATTGCGGTGCAACGGATGAGTTTATCTTAAGTAAACTTCCTGTAGAAAAAGATGAGTTTGTCACACCGCTCGCTGAGCTTGATAGCTTTGTAGAAAATGCAAAATCTCGTCTATGGGAGCGTGAGCCTAAGGTTCGTGACTTGGCTTAATCCGATGAAGTTGTAATTATGATGAAGAAAAACTCAGCCTAAGTGCTGAGTTTTTTTATTTTTTAGCGCAAGAACACCACATAACCTTGAAAGTGTGGATTGTCTTCTAAAAATGCAGCCCCTTGCCATTGACCACCTTCAATGATGCCTACTTTAAAATCAAAGGGCAGGTCTTTTAGCCGTATGAGGTGCTGCGCATAATTCGTCAAGGTGGTCGTGCCCTGATAAGTTTGTATCACCAGCTCGTCGATGGGGTCATTAAGCTGAATAAACTGAGAGTCTTCGGCTTGGTTTGACCAGTCCAGCAGACCAGTCACACTGAGTTGATACTGCGCGGGCAACTGCTGACGAATCTGCTTAAGCAAAGCGGCGTATTCGCCCAATCGGTAGGTTGGCGCATCATAGTCTATCTGAATACCCATAACGTGATTGCCTGCGCGTTGCCATTGCTCTAAGCGCTTTATAAGCTGTGGCATGACGTCCTCAGACCACGTCTGACTGGTCGCACGGTAGACCAGCCACATTTTTTTACCGCGTAAAGGTCGCACACCTAGCCCCTGCGTTATCAATGTCGCTGGTAATGCCTGAGCATTATTGTCATGGGTATCGGGGCGATAGTAGGGCATGTTGGGCGCACGTATCTCACCTTGTAATAGATACAACGTATGCGCTTGGCTGAGCTTGGTACTGTCTTTGGGCGGTGTCCACAGCCAAAACTGCTGGTAATCATTGGCCTGGATATTGGTAGTGTTCGTGGGCATGGTAATAGAGCCAATTTTACTGGCATCACTATCCTGTGATGGTATCTGCGTTATCTGCTTAGATGGCGCAGATGAAAAACGGCTTGCACCTTGATAGTAAACCAAAGCGGCAAACATAATAATACCCAGACCCAGCAAGCCTGATAGCCATCGCTTAAACGTAAATTGCTGATACTTTTGTGGATAATTACTCAAACCAGTAGCCCACCACATTTACCAGTAGTATTTTTGGTTTTTTGCCCAAGTGGTTTGGCTAAAGTCAGATTTTAGACGTTTAAACCATGCTTTGCGCACGGACAAATCAACCTGCTTATCGCCGCACTGGTTGTTACCCGAGCTGGCAAAACAACCTATGGCACGATGCAGCGCATAGGCGGACAGCTCGTCATCTTGATTGTCTGTAAATATGGCGCGGTAGATATCGAGTCTGCTGAGCGTTTGACCTGCGAAGTGACTGGGGACGTCACCTAAGTACGGATAGGGCTCGCTTGGATCATCGTCAACAATATAGCGAAACTCTTTGTCGTAGTCATCGAGGTAGCTGGTCAAATCGGTATCATACATAAACTCGGTCAGACACAAGGTTTGTAGTCTGTCGTTAGGGCGTTTACTGAGGCGCGTCACCGTGGTTGTCAAGTTTTGACACTTGATATGAAGGCTGATTTGTTTACCTTGCCAGTTAAATTGACTAAAAGTAGGGAAGTGCTTTAAGGTCTCATCCTTACTGCTATAGCCCTGATACTTTTGGGCGTTCTTTGGCAAATAACGCTGCTGGTAGGTTAAATAATCGTCGTAGCGTCCATGTATCAGTGATTTGGCGAGTAGCGCATAACGCGCCTCAACACCCAGTGCGTTTGTATTTGCATGATTGTCTGCAATTTGCTTTAGCAAGGTAGGGTCGGCTGAATATTTGATGACGCGCATCTTTAAGGCTTGTGATTGTATGCTGGTATCAGTAAACAATGAACGGTAATTATTGGTCTTGTCAGCATGCAGTGCTAATGCCAGCTCAGTGACGGTGTTTTGAAACGGCTGCTTGGGCAAGGTATGTAGCTGCTGCCATAGGGTATTGGCTTCATCGGTGCGTCCGAGTTGCTGTAATGCTTTTGCTTTTAAAGCGTATTGGCTAAATTGAGTATAAGACAGCTTACCCGTTGGCGTAGCGGTGGGCAAATAGGTTAGGGCGCGTTTTGGATTATTTTCTTGTACAAAATAATAGGTCGCGATCAGATACTGATACAAGTCCATACTGCCTTTAAACTTGGGCTTTAGACGCTCAAGCGCTGCCAATGTTATGGGTTTGGTGTTCATGAAGTTGCTGGCAGGTCGTAGACGATATAAGGCAAAACTGGTCAGCAATATGGGGTCATTAAGCACATTGATATCGACTTGTTTATCACTATCTGGAAAAAACAATCGTCTCTCAATCTCTTCTGGCAAGCGGCGACTGTCTAGGTTAAAGGCCAATGACTGTGTATGCTCGATTTGCCATTCTATTTCATCAACTAATTGTTCTTGCTTCCCTGACAGCCAATAGAGTCGGCGCTGTAATCCGCGAGCGGATGCTGTATACTGCCCTTTTTTAAAGCGGCTGAGATAAGTATTGATGGCGCTTTGCGTGCTGGCAAACAGTCTTGGGTCAACCGTTTTATGGTCATAAAAATAATCTTGCGCGCCTTGCTGATAAATACGATTGATACCTGTGCGAATCAGCATATAGTTGACCGTATCGAGCAGCCAAGCGCGTCCTGCATTATCCCCCGCATCAAGCGTGGTCAACGCGCTATATAGGTTATGCGCGCTATCAAAGTCTGATTTTTTGCCCAAATAAAACAGTTGTGTCGCCATGATGTAGTCCGCGTAGGGCTGTGCGTGGACAGACCACTTTAACGGAAAAGTAGCAGTATCTTTGAGCGCAGCGGTCTCATTATCAAATGAATCGGCACACTCACTGCGAATGGCGTCACGAAATTGCATCAGTTGTGCGCGCTCTTTTGGGGTTAATGCCTGATCTAGTGTTAGCGCGTTTTCTAGCGCCGTTTTACCTGTATAAAAGCTATTACAGTACTCAGCATAATTGCTGGTTTCAGAGGGCTCTAAAAAAGACTGATTGGGATTTTGTACTTGATTTACTGCCGCGTGCTTTAATGTGCGTAAGTTAAGCGGAAAGTCATAATAATAACCGCTGGTATGTAGCGTGTCAGGCTCATCAAAGGTGATTAAGCCCTTATCGGCAAGTAATAAATACAAATTGGTTTGGGTGTCATTGCCAGTATCTAAGGTGGGGAAGTTAATCTGACAGGCATTGTAGTAGCGATTGTCTAACGAAAAGTTAGAGCCACAGTATTCGCCGCCACCTGCTTGTGCAGACATACCAACGCTCATCAGACTGGCTGTCAACAAGCCTAAAAGCAAACTTTTGGGAACAGAGTTCAAAAAAGGTGAGGGGTGTCGTGTTGTATTGTCTGCGGTAGATTTCATAGCCAACTCGTGAGCGCGTACTGGATTGGAGTCTGTAATCATAACAGAGTTTTATTTTATCAATGTTATTTTTCCCCACAAAAATCAGCTTATATACCACAACGTGTCATCAACTAGTCCTAAGTCTGATACCTAAAATTTTAGCAAAACGCCTAAACGACGAATTGCAAGGAGCAAACGGAGTACAAGCGTTCATTGAAAGTCGAGTCGTACATAAGCTTCTGTACTACAATCAAAACAAGGGGTGTCATCAGTCCGCAGGGACAGGACTCTTTTTTGCCGCTTCATCATTAAAAATAAGCGCTTAGAGTGACTAAACTTATTATTTTTAACCTCGAATCGTCTAAAAAATAGTCGCTGTCAGTGCCATGGTCGAATGTTCGACACGCCCTAAGCAAACACTCAAGGATGACTTATGCGCTTAGATAAGATTGTGCGATTGGACGGTTATATTCAAAGTATTTATTTGGCGGTATATGCTAATAAGTTGCTGCTGCTTGACGGCTGCTGCCGTGCTGATGTGCCGATGGTACTGGCGTACATCACAGACACACTACAGCGCCCGATAAGCCAGCTTAAGGTAGTCATGGTGACACACATGCATCCTGATCACGCAGGCGGTGCAAATGCGCTTAAAAAAGCCACAGGCTGCCGTATCGTCTCAGCAGAAAAGTCACGGCAATGGTATGCAGGTATCGGCGGGCAAATGATGCATCTGGTTGATACAGGGCTGGCGTATTATGTGGCGCATCGCCAAAACCGTCCGCTAAAAAACCTATGGTATCCTGCGCACCTGCATCCTGATGTGACGGTAAGTGAGGAGGATAAAATTCCTCACTTTAGCGATTGGTTGGTACTTGAGACACCTGGACATACCGACCGTGATTTGTCGTTATTTCATCTGCCCAGCCGGCAAGTATATACAGCAGACTTGATTATCAAGCTGCGTCACAAGTTTGTCGCGCCATTTCCTATTTATGATCCAAAACTATATATTCAGTCGCTGCAAAAAATCAAAGCGTTAAAGCCCTCGGTAGTGATGATGGCGCATGGCCGCGAGCTGGCGATAGACGACGCCACTTTTGATATGCTCATCACGCAGGCACCCAAGCATCCGCGTACCATCAAAGACACCATCAAACATAAGCTGCTATGGCGCAAAGACGCTGATTTTACTGTCTTTTCGCGTCGCCGTAAGCTTAAACGATAGCGGTAACAGGCACGCAAAAAAAAGCCCCGTCACTATTAAGTTAGTGATGGGGCTTTTCAAATATGGTGGGCCGACCGCGACTCGAACGCGGGACCAATTGATTAAAAGTCAACTGCTCTACCAACTGAGCTATCGGCCCTAAAAGGGTGTGAAAGAAAAAGTGGTGGGCCGACCGCGACTCGAACGCGGGACCAATTGATTAAAAGTCAACTGCTCTACCAACTGAGCTATCGGCCCTAAAAGGGTGTGAAAGAAAAAGTGGTGGGCCGACCGCGACTCGAACGCGGGACCAATTGATTAAAAGTCAACTGCTCTACCAACTGAGCTATCGGCCCTAACTTTTCTCTCTCGTTTAAGAAGTTCTGTATCCCTAAACGTGAGAGCATAGTATATAGATAATTTTGAGTAATGCAACCCTTAATTTAAGAAAACTGCCTTTTTTCTTAGTTTACCGTGATTTTGAACATATTTATGTCCCATGTTGCTTTAATCGCGCGACAAGGCATCGACAGGGTCGAGCTTGGCGGCGTTGCGCGCAGGTAAAAATCCAAAAACCACACCAATCAGGGTCGAGCAAACAAAAGCTGCGATAATAGAGGTCGGTGAGTAGATAACCTGAAAGCTGTCACCGCCCACACGATTAATCACCTCACCAATGGCAAAGGCCAGTCCGATACCCAGCAAGCCCCCCAATACGCACACCAAAATGGCCTCAATCAAAAACTGCTGCATGATATCGCTTTGCCGCGCGCCGACAGCCATGCGCACCCCAATCTCATTGGTGCGCTCGGTGACAGATACCAGCATGATGTTCATGACGCCGATACCACCAACAACCAATGAAATGATAGCAATCGAAGAAATTAATAGCGTCATGGTCGAAGTCGTGGACTCAATAGTCTGGCGAATAGAGTCAGAATTGCGGGTACGAAAATCGTCTGCGCCGTGCCGCTCTTCAATCAGCTGCGAGATGGCTGACTCTGCCGCTGACGATGAGATGCTTTCATCCACCAAGGCCACGAAATTCTCAATATAGGCACTGCCTTCAATACGCGACATGACAGTCGTGTAGGGCATGTAGATGGTTGGAGAATCAGAGCTTGGGCCAAAGCCACTGTCTTTGGGTTCAAGGACACCTATCACGCGCCCTGGTACTGCGCCAATTAGTAGAACCTCACCAATAGGGTTGTCATTATCCGCGAAAAAAGTATTTTTGGCATTGTCATCTAAGATGACGTCTTGTGTACGCCGCAAAA
Organism: Psychrobacter celer; assembly: GCF_016107555.1. Lineage (GTDB taxonomy): Bacteria > Pseudomonadota > Gammaproteobacteria > Pseudomonadales > Moraxellaceae > Psychrobacter > Psychrobacter celer. The sequence continues at coordinate 15,033 of NZ_JABASU010000005.1, forward strand.
TACTTTGTTCATCAAAGGCTTGTCCTTGTGCCAGCGTTTCGCCCGTCACATCCAAATAGTCTTTACCCACACCACTGACGGTCGCTGATTCTTGGATACTGCGATAGCGAACGGTAGCGCTGCCATCTAACTGAGGACTGACGCTGACCACATAAGGCTGCGCGGCAACGGCATTGGCGTCATCAGGGGTTAAGTTGTCATCGTTGTAACTGCGCCTTGGATCCCCCCATGGATAGCCATCGGTGACAGTGATGGTATTGGTGCCAAGCGAGCTGATATTGGTCAAAATTTGCTGCTGTGAGCCTTTACCCAAGCCCACGACTGAGACGACTGAAGCAATACCAATAATAATGCCCAGCATGGTCAGCAACGTGCGCATTTTGTGCGCGCGCATGGCCAGCAGCGACATTTTAAAGGCCTCAAGCAGACGATCAATAAAGCTACCGATGCGGCTTTTTTTGTGCTGTTCTAGGATGGCCTCAGGCTGCTGTGTGCTATGCTCATAATGGTCATTGTGATAGTCATCAATAATATAGCCGTCTTTAATCTCGATGACACGCTCAGCTTGCGCGGCGATGTTGGGGTCGTGCGTCACCATAATGATGGTGTGCCCTTGCTCGTTTAACGACTGCAAGATTTGCATCACGTCTTTGCCCGATTGACTATCGAGCGCGCCTGTCGGCTCATCGGCAAGGATAATCTCGCCCCCATTCATCAAAGCGCGTGCAATAGAGACACGCTGCTGCTGACCGCCTGATAGCTGGCTGGGACGGTTGCCAACCTTGTCTGCCAGACCCAAATCACCGAGCAGGTGTGCGGCGCGTTCGCTACGTGCTTCTTTATCCATACCTGCATAGACGGCAGGCACGGCAACATTGTCGCGTGCGTTAATGTCGCCAAGCAAATGATAGCGCTGAAAAATAAAGCCAAAATGTTCACGGCGCAGGGTCGCCAGCTCATCGGCCTCAAGCTGGTTGACTGACTTGCCATAAATCTTATAGTCGCCTGCGCTGGCTTTGTCCAAGCAGCCCAAGATATTCATCAAGGTTGACTTGCCTGAGCCTGATTGCCCGATGATGGCAACCATCTCGCCTTGATAGATGGTCAAGTCAATATCATGCAGTACCCGCATTATCTGTTCGCCTGCGCGAAACTCTCTAATGACGCCTGTCAGCTGCATTAATGGTGGCGCATCAGCCGTTTCAGCGTGCATTTTTTGGGTATTCATAACCAGCATCTACCTTTATCATCTCTTTTTAGTACGTCTTCATTGTTGACCTGTGTTGCCGTTAAAATGGTGGGCGACCACCGCCAGATTGGTTGCCTTTACTGCTACTATTGGCTTCGCTTAAGATGACATCGTCACCTGCTTTCAAGCCGCTAAGAATTTGCGCATTGACGCGGTTATTAATCCCAACCGTAACAGGCTGTTCTTTAACCGTGCCGTCTGCTTGTAGTACGCGTACGGTCGCAGTTGTCTTACCGCTAGTATCGGTCTTGCTGTTTTTAAGGGCGGTAGAGGGTATCAATAGCGCATCTTTGGCTTGGTCAATGACCACGTACACTTGCGCCGTCATATCAATACGAAAGCGGCGCTCAGGGTTGGGCACTTCTAAATAACCAATGTAGTAGATAGCGGTGTCGGTCGAGCTGGTCTCACTGATTTGTTCAGGAGCAGGCTCAATAGCTTTGAGCGTGGCATCAAATTTCTGCTCAGGATTACCAATGATGTTAAAGTACACTGGCATGCCTGCTTGTACATTAATCACATCTGCTTCGGAGATTTGCGCGTTAATACGCACGGTGGATAAGTCGGCTAAGGTAACGATGGTCGGTGCGGTTTGATTGGCATTGACGGTGCTGCCTTGCTCAGTGGTGATAGAGACAACTGTACCTGACATGGGCGCGCGGATGGTGGTATAGCCCAAATCTTGCTGAGCAGTATTGACGTTGGTTTGTGATTTTCTAAGCTCGGCTTGTTGGCTACTGATATCGGCATTGGCAGTCACGATAGCGGCCTTGGCAGTGTCAATCGCCGCGCGTGCATTGTCTACTGCCGCTTTAGCCGTTTGAACCGCTGTGGCTTGGGTGTCGTATTCTTGCTGACTGATGGCGTCAATTTCTACTAAGGATTTTAAGCGGGCAAAGTCAGATTGTGCCTGTTTAAGCTCAGATTGACGACTGGCCAAATCGGCATAAGCGCTTTTTAAGTTGGCACGTTTACTTAATACATCTGCTTGAGCGCTTTGTAATGCTGCTGCGCTTTGCTCTAGTGTGGCTTGTTGATTGTCTAAGGCATTTCGTTGCGTGACTTGGTCAATTTGAGCAATCAAATCACCTTGCTGGACTTGGTCGCCAATATCGACATACAGCTTTTTGACTTCACCAGAAACCTGCGCGCCAACCTCAACCGTATTTAGCGCTTTGACCTTGCCTGATGCCATGACATTGTTTTCGATATCACCGATTTCGGCTTTAGCGGTCAGATAATTGGGTTCAGCGGCTTTTGGTTTTAACTGTTGATACGCAAAAACCCCAAGTAACAGCACAACGATTGCGGCAACCCCCCATTTTATTGCCGTTTTTTTACTTACCTTTTGCATCACACTTGCCCCGTAACCTTGAATCAAATGCAGTTATAGTAAAAGGTTGCTTGTCAAAAGGGAATGAGAATTAGTTTAAGAAAGGTTAAGGAGGATCGAGAGAACCAAAATCTGCCACTCGGCTGTGGCGAATTTGGTCGTCTTTTATACAAGTAAGTCGTTTATAGAAGTAAATTAGAGATGGCGGTCAAACGAGAGGTGTATCAAGCGATAAACAAGCGTTTGCCGGACAGCTCAAGCGCTGCTTGTAACAACAGCTCCCATGCAGGCTGACGGATAAGTCCTTTGATGGCTTGGTCGCAGCGATAAAGCAGCGCCGGCCACTGCGCGGTCTGCGCCTTTGACTGGCGACGACACGCCTGCTGATATAAGCCTTGTTTGCTGCGCCAAATGCCGAGCGCCTGCGGGTCTTGTCCATCTAGCAGCTGCATAATCTGGCGCATGTCTTTACTGATTGCCCACAGTACCAACGTTGTCGGCTCATCGGTGGTCTTGAGCTGCGTGATGATTTTGGCTACCTGCGCGCTGTTGCCAGCCAGCATGGCATCGGATAAATCAAAGACACTAAACTGAGCATCACTGACCAGCGCGGCTTGTAGATCATCAATATCTAATGCGACGTTTTCGGTATGAGTCCCGCCGTCAGTTGAGCTGGTAGAGTGATGGGCTGATTGTTGATGAGGAGTCGCCGCAGGTGTGAGCTGCGGCGCAAACAGATAAGAGAGTCGCCATAAGGTTTGATAGGCGCTTAGCAGATGGTGCTCGGTATGCGACATCAGCAGCTGCCACGCTTCTTGTGACAGCGTGAGGCCAAACTGCTGGGCCTGTATCTGTAATAACTGCTGACGCTGCTGCTCATTGTACAAGTTGCAATCAATCACGTGACCGTACTGAGCAAACGGCGCAAACCATTTGCTGCTCTGGCTGCGCTTGTCTTGCTTAGGCGTGAGCCATAGCAGGCTGTGACTGTGCGTGCCTGCTTGTGCCTCGATAGCAAAACGTTCGAGCGCGGCAATGACGGCTTTATCAGGCTTGTGATTGCCTGTCACAATCAGCGCACTGGCATCGTCAAACAACGACTGACTGCCAAGCTCGGATAACACATCTTGCCAGCTTTTGACTGACACCAGCTCGATGCGTTTGATGGCATAGTTTTGCGCGCGCCAGTGCGGACGCATGGCATCGATAAGCCATTGACTGAGTAACGGCTCATCACCGTGTGCCAGCCACAAGCCAGCTACTGTCGCCGCGGGTTGTAGTAGTTTTGGATAGGCTTGGATAAAAGTATCTTGCATAGGCTGAGGATACACAGGTTAAAAAAAAGAAGAAAAGAGCGGCGTTACATGATCATGAAGAATAGCAGAGCATTCCTACAAACTTATAAAATTACTGGGCGTTTGGCACCATCACGGTGGGTGCAGTGGCGCTGTTTATCATGGGTACTGCCTGCTTACCAGCAGGTGGCACTTTGGGTAAGGAGATGGCGACGTATTGATCCGTGATACGGCGTGCCAAGCGCTCATAGAGCCAGTCACGAATCTGATCGCCTTGCTGATCGTCAGTGCTGACCGAGGCTTCGTTGTACTGATAGCTGCGATCGACTTGGATGGCGTTTTTGAGTATCACAGGTTTGCCATTTTCAAAAGTTTGATAGCTGACATCGGCTGAGAGCACCAAACGGATTTCTGTCAAAACCCCAACCAGCTCATAACGCTTAAATCGCACATTGCTGATATCGATGACGGCGATGGGCTCTGCATGTGCTTGTCGATTGTTACGTGCCACATCATCTAAGGTCATATTGCTCATGACTTCCGCGCCTAGGGTTTTTAGGCGCTGAGTCAATGGCAGCTTGAGCGGAAACGACGTGCGATCATCTTCGATAATGACCGCTGTTTTGGCCACATCGAGCAGCATTGGTGTTTCATAACCGCGCAGCTGAAAGCCGCAGCCACTCAGTGCGGTGGTGGCACCGAGCACGGTCATCATCGGCAAAGCAGCCAGTAACGCTGTCGCAAGTTTTTGTCCGCTGGTCGATGATTGTGACGGTACTGCTCGGTGCTTATACGACATAATCGCTATCCTTTAATGATAAAAAGCTTGGGAGGTGCCCTCAAGTCCTCGTCTTTGGCCTAGTGAAGCAGTAAAGGCCGCTATCGAATAGAGGTGAGGGCCCGCCCTAACGTAATAAAGACGCATCGCAGAACAGCGCTAGCGGGTAGCGCCTAGCGCCTAGCTAAAGACGATGTACTAGCCTGCAACCACGATATTGACCAGCTTATTGGGTACGACGATCTCTTTTTTGATGTCCCCTGTCAAAAACTTGGCCACACCCTCAAGTGTGCGGGCTTGCTCTTTTAGTTGCTCAGGATCGCTGTTCGGTGCGACATCCATCTTACCACGCATTTTACCATTGACCTGAACGACCATTGTGATCATGTCCTGTACCAGCGCACTTTCATCAACAGTCGGGTAATCTAAGGTTAAAGTATCAAGGCCGAGCTGCTCAAGCAAATGCTCACCAACGTGCGGTGCGTAGGCAGATAGCATGATTAATAAATCAATCAATGCTTCGTGCTGTACTCGCAGGTCTTGCTCACTGCTGGCTTTAAAACCAGTCAGCTCATTGGCAAGCTCCATAAGGCTTGATACAGGTGTGTTGAGTGCTAAACGATCACCCAAATCACTATCAATCTTGGCGATGGTTTCGTGCGTTTTACGGCGTAAGTTTTTGGCTTCTTTACTCAGACCCTCTGTGTTCAATGTCGCACCGTTCAGCGTATCAATGCTGATATTGGCGGCCGTTAGCGCTTGCATGTGATCATTAGCGATGCGCCATACTTTTTTAACGAAGTTATAGGGGCCTTTTAGCGCGTCATCTGACCACTCAAGCGTCTGATCGGCAGGGGCGGTAAATAGCGTGTACAAACGTACGGTATCCGCGCCATATTTATCAATGGTGATTTGTGGATCGACACCGTTGTTTTTTGATTTGGACATTTTTTCTATTTTGCCGATGGTGACAGGCTGTCCATCAGATTTTAAAATCGCTTTAACTGGCTGACCGCGCTCGTTATAGTCGATATCGACATCTTCGGCGAAGTAGTAAGTGGTGCTGCCATCAGCGTTACGGCGGTAAAAAGTGCCCGCGAGCACCATGCCTTGCGTCATCAAGTTGGCAAATGGCTCATTGCCTGATACCAAGTTTTCGTCGCGCATGAGCTTATGGAAGAAACGCGCATAAAGTAGATGCATGACCGCGTGCTCGACACCGCCGATGTATTGATCGACAGGCAGCCATTTATTAGCGGCAGATTTATTGACCATGTTTTGCGTGTCGTTTGGACTGGCAAAGCGTGCGTAGTACCAGCTCGACTCAACAAAGGTGTCAAAGGTATCGGTCTCGCGCTCAGCTGGGTTGCCGCACTTTGGACAAGTGGTGTTGACAAACTCTGGCATGCTTTTGAGCGGGTTGCCGCGGCCATCAGGGACGACATCCGTTGGCAGTACGACAGGTAGGTCTTGCTCTTCGACAGGCACCGTGCCGCAGTGCTCACAGTTGATCATTGGGATAGGGCAGCCCCAATAGCGCTGACGCGAGACGCCCCAATCACGCAGACGATACTGGATTTTTTTCTTCGCAAGCTGTTGCGGCTCAAGTTTGGCAAGCATTGCCTCAAACGCTTGATCAAAATCCAAGCCGTCGAATTCGCCTGAGTTCACCAAGATATTGCGCTCAGTATAAGCAAGATTTGGCTCAGAGCCGTCCGCTTGAGCCGCAGCAAGGACGGATGCTTCAAAGTCTGCAGGCGACTGGATGACTTGCTTGATAGGTAGGCTGTATTTGGTTGCAAACTCATAATCGCGCTCATCGTGCGCTGGTACCGCCATCACTGCGCCTGAGCCATAGCTCATCAAGACATAGTTGGCGACCCACACAGGGACTTCTTCACCAGTGAGAGGATGGGTCACGGTCAGGCCTGTATCCATACCGATTTTTTCGGCTTTGGCCAGATCCGCTTCGGCGACCGAGCCTTTTTTGCACAGTGCACAAAACTGAGCGATGGCGTCATCATGCTCAGAGGCGTACTGAGCTAACGGATGCTCAGCGGCAACGGCGACATAAGTGACGCCCATCAAGGTATCAGGGCGAGTGGTAAACACTTCTAAGGTGTTGCGCTCGCCGGCGAGCTCATAAGGGAAGTGTACTTCCATACCCGCGCTACGGCCGATCCAGTTGCGCTGCATGGTCAGAACTTCAGATGGCCAATGACCCTCTAGCTGGTCTAAATCATCGAGCAGCTCATCGGCATAATCAGTAATATTAAAGTAATACATCGGGATGTCGCGCTTCTCAACGGGCGCGCCACTACGCCAGCCTTTGCCATCGATGACTTGCTCGTTGGCAAGAACGGTGTTGTCGACCGGATCCCAGTTGACGGTAGAGAGCTTTTTGTAGACCAAGCCTTTTTTGTAGAGCTGCAAAAACAACCACTGCTCCCACTGATAATACTCAGGGCTACAAGTGGCAAACTCACGTGACCAATCGATAGAGAGACCGAGCAATTTTAGCTGGGCGCGCATGTTGTCGATGTTAGCAAATGTCCAAGCAGCAGGCGGCGTTTGGTTGGCGATGGCGGCGTTTTCTGCTGGCAAGCCAAAGCCATCCCAGCCCATTGGCTGCATGACATCAAAGCCTTTGAGGCGATAATAACGGCTGAGTACATCAGAGATGGTATAGTTACGCACGTGTCCCATGTGCAGCTTGCCACTTGGGTACGGAAACATCGACAGCATATAGCGACTTGGCTTGTCGCTTGGCGCATTGCTCACTTCATAGCGTTTGTCCGTTGCCCATTTTTTTTGTTGTGCCGCTTCGATCAGCTGCGGTTGGTATTGGGTAGGGTCTATAGAAGTATTGTTGGTCTGATTGGTATTAGCAGTTTCTGCTGTCACGGCGTTGCTCATAGTCGGCTCGAAATTGATGATTACAGATAAATTGGGTAAAACAAAATAATGCCATAGCATAGCGTAATTTGGCAAAAATTGCGATGGTATGATGACGCGTTTGCGCTGTCACGACAACAGGTTGGCGAGTTGGGGGAAAGGCATCATAGCAGCGACAGGAGGTTTTTGTTTAATAAACCAAAAATTAACCGGCTTCGGTATAATACAGCGACTAATGATTATAGATTGGGAGTTTTTATGAGCATCACTGTTTATGGCATCAAATCTTGTAGCACCATGAAAAAAGCGTTTACTAAGCTTGATGAGTTGGGTGTCAGCTATGAGTTTCATGATTATAAAAAGCAGGGTATTGATAAAGAGAGCGTAGAGCGTTGGGTAGATTCGCTAGGTATCGATAAAGTGCTAAACAAGCGTGGTACCACATGGCGTAAGCTGACCGATGAGCAAAAGCAAGCAGCTGATGACAGTATAGATAAAGCGATAGATTTGCTGGTAGAAAATACCAGCATGATTAAGCGTCCGATTGTGGAAGGTCAGATTGACGATAAAAATCAAGGTCAGCCAATATTGTTGTGCGGCTTTGATGAAGCTGAGTTTGAGGCGGTTTTTTATAAATAATTTTTATAAAAAAGCTGTCACTTTGACAAATAATAAACTATGCTCTCATAGGTAGAATTAAGTTTACTAATTCATAGGGTTTATTGAATATTCAGATGTGCTACCAGCACGATATCTGAATATTCAATAGACCCTAATGTTCGAGGATAGAATGATGAAAAAATTATTACTGATGGCTACGCTTGCAGCAACACCTATAATGGCCACAAGCGTACAGGCGGCAGACTCATCAACTAAAGTAACCTTTGCAAAAGACAGCTATTGCGGTAACTTTACAGGCAATATCAAAGATGGAAAAGTGTTTCGTTTATGGCTTGCAGCAGACCAGAATTTAGTAATTCGTAATGTCGGCGATGATCGCATCAATGTGGCTTACGTCTCAGGGCCAAGTGGTCGATTGGACGGTGACCGCTATGATAATGAAACGTCTTATATTACTGAGAGCAAAGGCAATCACTATATGAAGGTTTATGGCAATAGTTACCATAGTTCTGTTGAGTTCTGTGCTTATTAAATTCATCTTGTTTGAATGAATGTTGATGGGTCATAAAATTGATAAACAGTTAAAAAGCCCGAGCTTAGAGTCTAAGCTCGGGCTTTATAATACCTACGACAAACCAAATCGCGCTGAAGCACCAAATAATGAGCACGTAAAGACGAATTTGCTCTGCTGTCCAATCAAGCGCAAACCACTCAATCATAAAGAACGACTTCCAGCCCTCTATCCAGCGCGCACCGCCGTAGCCAATAATCCACCAGCAATATAGGCTCTCTAAAACAAACAGTAGGCACCACAGCCACAGCGGCATGATTGACTCCTCAAGAAGCTAAAGCATGGCCGCATCAAGGTCACGACTGATTAAGGTACCGACGCCTTCGTTGGTAAAAATCTCCAGTAAGGTCGCATGAGGCACACGACCATCGACGATAACCGCACTTTTGACACCGCTACGCACCGCATCAAGTGCACATTGAATCTTGGGAATCATACCGCCTGAGATCGTACCATCTTCAATCAAGCCATCGACTTTCTTAGGTGTTAGTCCAGTCACCACTTCACCGTCACGGCCCAATACCCCTTTGATGTTGGTTAAGAGCATGAGTTTTTCTGCCTGCAAAAACTCCGCCACTTTACCGGCCACCAAGTCGGCATTGATATTATAAGTATGCCCTTCGCTATCGACGCCAAGTGGGGCGATGACAGGGATGAAGTCAGAGGAGATGAGCATATTGATCACGTCTTTGTTGACGCTCACCACATCACCGACGAACCCCAAGTCCACAGGTACAGCGACGCCATCGGCACCTATTTTGTCCATCATCAGTTTTTTTGCTTGAATTAAGTTAGCATCTTTACCAGTTAGGCCGATAGCGCGGCCGCCGTGTTTGTTGATGAGACTGACGATAGATTTGTTGACGCTGCCGCCTAGTACCATCTCGACGACATCCATGGTGCTTTTGTCAGTGACACGCATACCATCGATGCGATCAGACTGCCGCCCCAACTCTTTTAGCAGGTTGTCCACCTGGGGGCCGCCGCCATGAACGACGACAGGATGCATGCCAACGGTTTTGAGTAAGACGATATCACGGGCAAATGAGCTCTCAAGCGCAGGGTCAGTCATGGCGTTACCGCCGTATTTGACCACAATGATCTTATCGACAAAGCGCTGAATATAAGGCAGGGCAGTGGTCAATACTTCAGCAGTGATTTTGGCATCGTCTAGATTAAGCGTCATTACAAACTCCTACGGTAAAGGTACAGGGTCAAAAATATAAGCCAAAAAAGTGGGGGTGATAAGTTATTCAGCAGCAATCGCGATGATTTGCTCTGCCAGTCTTTGATCAAAGGGTCGGCACAAAGCGGCAAATCTGTTTTGTACTTCTTTTAAATCGTCAAGACTATCACCTGCAAAGCGCGCGGTCAGGTGATGACTGGTATTGGACTGCCGCAATACGCCAAAACCATGCGCAAAATCCAAGCGCACACCGTCGATACAGCTCAGTCTCGTGCCGATAGGCAATAACTGCCGCGCCTGCGCTAAGGTGATAGCGGGCTGTTGCGCTATACAATCACAAGACGAGCGTTCATTAGTAACTGTGTGGCTGCAGGTAGGATTGACCAAGCAATCTTTTTGAGACTCTGCTATATCGGACTGCTCGCAGGCCGCATCCATGAGCTGCTGTATATACTGACAAAAAACCTGTAGCTGCGTCACGATAGAGCGCTCGCGCGTGAGGGCATACGGTACTGGCAGATAATGATCGGCGGTACTGACCAGCGTAGGCAGGCTTTGGGTGATAGCTGCTAAGGATGTTTTGATAGCATCGTCCGGCTGAGCGGCCAATCCATGCAATAGCCGTAATGCCGCGTACATGGCATCATCATAAGCGATAAAACGCTTGTCATTAAAAATAAAATGCCCCGATAGCTCGCCTGCAAAGACAATGCGGCTATCGGTATGCTGCATCTGCTGGCGCATCAGACTGCTCCCCGTCCTGCTCACGATAGGCTCAGCGCCCAGCTCGGCCAGCAATGCAGGCAGATGGTGGGAGCACTTAACATCAAACAGTACTTGAGGCACCGCGGTTGACGCTGGGTTAGGCGCGCTATCGCAGAGCGCGGATTTTGCCAGTAGATACAACAGATGATCTGGCATCACCGTCTTGCCATTTTCATCGACGACCATCAGCCTGTCGCCATCGCCATCGAACGCCAGTCCGATATCGGCTTTGTGCGTGGTGACCGCTTGCTGCAACTGTTTGAGCCGACTTGGCTCAGTAGGGTCGGGGTTACCCAAAGGAAAATGACCGTCTGCTGTATCGTTAAGCATGACAACGCTCTGACAAAAACGCTGAAATAAAGGCTGAGCGATGTGACTGGTCGCCCCGTGCATACAGTCGATCACTACCGTCAGCTCAAGCTTGGGCGCAGCATAGCGCCAGTCGCTGCATGGCCGCTGGGCTGCGCTGTATTGTCCGTGATGGGGCGATGCTTTATCACAGGCCTGCTCACCACTTATAGGGTATAGAGGATATAGCTGGCTAAAAACATGATAAATGGCGTCGATATAGCCATGACTCACTTGCTCCGTTGGCAGATGCCCCAGCGAACCTATCGCTGCAGTCAAAGCAAGCTGCGTATCAGGAGGCGCCAGCTGCTGATAGAGCGCTTGAATCTCAGCACAGCTAGGGGACTGATGGTTTACCAGCCATTTTATGCCTAAGATGTCTTTGGCCGAGTGACTGGCGGTCACCATAATGCCATGTCCCTGATATTGCGCCGCCCAATATGCCATCATCGGTGTGGTCACCAAACCGAGCTGAATGACATGCAGGCCATGCTGTGCCAAGATAGTCGCTAAGGTATGTGCGATGTCATCACTGCTGCAGCGCACATCGTAGCCGATGACGACGATGCTTTGTTTGTTGGTGTTGTTTATGGTATTAGGAAGGATATGCTGCTGACTGATGCTGTGCGGATCCGTGTTTGGCCGACTGATATTTGACGGATCGACATTTGCCAAAGCATCCATATCAGCACTGGTGTCTCGGTATTCGGCGGTTTGATACAGATGGGCAAAAGCGTGCCCCAATGCCTGAATAAAATCGGTGGTAAAATGCTGCCGCGGCCCGCGAATATCATAAGCACGAAATAAGGATTGCTGGGCAGCAAAAGATGGCATCGCTTACTCTCCTTATGGCGTGATGGTTAAAATAGTAGAGGTTTTCTAGAGCCTGTCTTCCATTCAAGCGACAGTTATTAAATAGTCAAAAAAAGCAAGTCGGTCTACTGGCGACCTGAATGACCAAAACCGCCTGCGCCGCGCGCACTGGTATCACTAAACTCTGACACCACGGTAAATTCAGGGCGAGCGACAGGGACGACAATATACTGCGCCATGCGCTCTGCTGGGTTTAATACAAAATCCGCAGCGCTACGATTCCAAATACTGACCATCAGCTCGCCTTGGTAGTCGGCATCGATCAAACCCACCAAATTCCCTAAAACAATACCGTGCTTATGGCCCAGCCCTGAGCGCGGCAGAATCATCCCAGCATAATTAGGGTCCTCGATATACACAGCCAGACCTGTACCGACAAGATGTGTTTCCCCTGCTTTGATGGTCAAAGGCGCATCGATACAGGCGCGCAAATCAATACCAGCACTGCCATCGGTTGCACGTGTCGGCAAAGAAAATGCCTTGTCTTCAACGATTTTCGGGTTTAACACTTTTACTTGTACAGCTTGCATAACGCACTCACTCAACGATTGGATAGGTTGTAAATTAAATTCAAAAAAAATGCCTGATTCAGGCGACGCCGATTGGCTTTGTAAAAACAAAAAAGTCAATGACTGCTTTGGTGCTCACTCACAGTATCAGCACACTTGCTAGGCCCAGAAACGACATAAAACCGACAATATCAGTGACGGTGGTCAAAATCACCGACGCTGATAGAGCAGGGTCGATATTCATGCGTTTTAGCAGTAAAGGAATGCTAATGCCTGAGACATTGGCTGCAGTCATATTGATGGCGATTGCCAAGCCAACGACCGCACTGATCTTGATATCATGAAACCACAATTGGGCGATAAACGCCATGATTATCGCCCATATCATACCGTTTATCGCGCCGACCCACAGCTCTTTGTTCAGTAGCCATAGGCGGTTGGAGCCACCAATTTGACCCATCGCTATACCACGAATGACGACTGTTAATGTTTGCGAGCCAGCGATACCGCCCATACTGGCAACCACGGGCATTAAAATCGCCAGCGCCACCACTTTTGCCAACACCGCCTCAAACTGACCGATGACCGCCGCCGCCAATAGCGCAGTACACAGGTTGATACCGAGCCAGATACTACGGCTTTTGGCGCTGGTCAAGATAGGGGCAAACAGCTCCTCATCTTGGCTGACACCTGCGAGGTTTTTCATGGTGCTATCGACATCATCTTGGATAATCTCCATGATGTCCTCGGCATTCAACTGACCGACCAGCTCGCCATGGCTGTTGATGACAGGGGCAAAACGAATGTCTTCTGAGCGAAAAATCGCCGCCGCATCGGTGATATCGAGGCGATCATTGATGGTGATAGCAGGGTCGATAAGCGCTGACACCAAAGTGGTTTGATCATGTTTGATCAAATCCACCAAGCTTAGCAGTCCAAGCAACTGCTGGCTTTGATCGACGACCAACAGCTCTTGGCTTTCGTCATCGAGCAGATCGTCATTGTCGCGCAGCCAGTCTTGTACCTCAGCCAGCGTAATGTCGTCTCTGACCTGAATGGTATCAGGGTCCATATAGCGACCGACTTCCCAATCGGCATAGGTGTCGAGCTTATTGACCTGCACACGGATATCTTCGTCCAGCGTCGCCATCACCGAGGTGCGGACGCTGTCGGTCACCGTGTCCAAAATCTCCGAGATGTCTTGCGCGTCAAGGTCTTGTGTAAACAGCGATATCTCTTTGGATGAGATGTTTTCCATCAATGGCTGGCGCGTATCGACTTCTAGCTCGGCCAGCACCTCACCTTTGATATTATCGGGTACTTGCTCCCAAATCAGCAGGCGGTCTTGTGTTGGAAAAGACTCAAGTAAGCTGGCAGTTTCATACTCTGATTGCTTTTCTAAAAACGCGGTAATGTCTTCAAATGCCCTGTCAGCCACCAGACTTTGTAGATACAGCAGCTTGTACTCAGCGCTATACTCTGCAGGATTGTAATCTCCTTGCAGGGTCGATGGTCGTTCTTGTTCAGGCGGTGGCGTAGGCATAAAGGTTCCAATGTTTTTTACAAATGCTAGGACAGGTACTAGGGCGTGTCTTCAATTTACTCGGTAGTTGTCTCATCACGCAGCCATGTCGATGTTTTCTGTGCTGTGCCCTTATGATAACAAAGACGGGGACGAACTGCGCTCGCTGAACGTTTAGTAACCGTTAACGATTGCCCAATAATGCTCGAATATTGGCCAAATATTCATCAGCGACTTTTTCAGGGTCTTTGCTGGCTTTTTTCTTTTTGGCTTTGGCAGGCCAGTCGATATGATCCTCTGGCAGCTCATCTAAAAACCGCGACTCGGAGGTGACGCGCATTTGTCCACCAGCGCGGCGCTGAGTTGCCAGCGTCAGCGTCAGCTCACGGCGCGCGCGGGTGATGCCCACGTACATCAAACGCCGCTCTTCTTCGATGGTCTCACTGATGATAGAGTTGCGATGCGGCAGCATCTCTTCTTCTAATCCCATGATATAGACAAAATCAAACTCCAAGCCTTTGGCCGCGTGCAGGGTCATCAGATTGACTTTATTGGTGTTTTCTTCTTCTTGCTGTTGCTCGAGCATATCGAGTAATACCAGTTTGCGAATGATGGTATCAATGGTGCGATCTTCATCGTCTTCTGCGCGGTTGATCAGCGACTGAATACTGGTGTAGAGCATGTCGATATTGTCAAGGCGGTTTTTTTCTTGCTGCGGCGTCTTGGCATCGCTACGGACAAAGTCGATATAGCCTGTCTCATCAATCATCTGGCGCACGATGGGCACAGGGTCAGGGTGCTGATCCAGCTCGCGGGTATAGTGTTCGATAAACTCGCCAAACTCCTTTATCGTACCATAGGCTTTGGATGGCAATACGTGCGAAAGGCCCGCATGGGTACAAGAGGCGAGTAAGGAGATACTATGCTCTTGGGCAAATAAGCCTAACTTCTCAAGCGTCGCAGGCCCCATACCGCGTTTGGGCGTATTGATGATACGCAAAAACGCACTGTCGTCTTCTGGGTTTAATATCAGGCGCAGATAACCCATGATGTCTTTGATCTCACTGCGCGCAAAAAACGACTGACCACCAGAGAGCTTATAAGGCACTTGCAATTGGCGCAATTGTGCCTCGAGCATACGTGCTTGGAAGTTACTGCGATAAAGCACCGCGTATTGCTCCCACTCGTTGCCAAAGCGCAGCTTGTGCGTGACGATTTCTTTGGCGACCCGCTCGGCCTCATCATCGTCATTACGGCAGTTGATGATGCGGATTTTTTCGCCTTGGCCTTTATCCGACCAGAGCTTTTTTTCAAATAAATGCTCGTTGTTAAGAATCACCGCGTTGGCTGAGGTCAAGATACGGGTGGTCGAGCGGTAGTTTTGCTCGAGCATGACGATTTTTAGTTTGGGAAAATCTTCTTTGAGCAGTGCCATGTTTTCAGGTTTGGCACCGCGCCACGCATAGATCGACTGATCGTCATCACCGACCACGGTAAAGCGACCTTGCGGCCCGACCAAGTATTTGATCATCTCATACTGGGCGGTATTGGTATCTTGATACTCATCGACCAATAAGTAGCGAATGCGGTTTTGCCATTTGTCGCGCAGCTCCCTGTTTTCACGTAGTATCTTGGTCGGCAAGACGATCAAATCGTCAAAATCCACAGCGTTATACGCACGCAGATTGCGCTCATATAGACCATATAGCGTGGCAAAGATCATGTCTTCTGGATCGTCTAGCGTCTCCATCGCCTTATCCGGCTCAATCAAGTCGTTTTTCCAGTCTGAGATCATCTTGATGGCTTTGCCGACCAGCTCACGACTCTCAGCGCCGCTTAGGTTGTCGCGCATCATCAGCTCCATCAGCAGGCGCTTACTGTCGTCGCTGTCCATGATAGAAAAATTGCCCTTGAGCGGCGTATGCATCAGCTCATAACGCAAAAACTGCAGACCAAATTGGTGAAAGGTTGAGACCGTCAGACCACGCATCTTTTCGCTAGGGAGTAGCTTGCTGACACGCGCTTTCATCTCGCGCGCCGCCTTGTTGGTAAAGGTCACCGCGGTGATACGCTCTGCTGGCATGTTGCACTCTTCAATTAGATACGCAATCTTGCGGGTGATCACTGATGTCTTACCAGAGCCGGCACCCGCCAGCACCAATAGTGGGCCTGAGACGTAGAGCATGGCCTCGGATTGTTTGGGATTGAGTTGACTCATAACGTGACCTGTAAGACAAAAGCAAAAGATAAAATATCGTCGATTCTAAATAAAAGCGTCATGCGTTTATTGACCAGAAAGGCCGATAAAAATTTTCTGGCGTGCTATGCCGCTGCAGACAGAGGCTGCAAAAATTTCTATCAGCCTTGCTATAACATTTTATAGTGAACTGACTATAGCGGTATAAACACTGTACCGACAGCCACTGGATAAAAATAAACCATCACTGTCATCTAAGAGGGACAAACAAATATTGCCAATATAGGCTAAGATTTTTCATCAGATATCGTGCTGTAGGTTTATCATTACCGAAGATGATTGAGATGCTGCCAAAGGTGTCTTTGTGCCAATGGCGAGACATAATTAAAATTCGGTGAGGTATTATAAAGCAAAAACAACGACTTTGGGGAGGAGATGGCCGCGCAGAGATGCCGAGTAAAGCCAAGTGGTTTTGCTCAATAATGATATGGTATCAATTATAAGTAAAATTTATGGATTTGGGGTTAATATAAGGTAATGTCTATATCATAATTTATAGTAAAAAAAACATATTTTTTTTATAGAGAAAGTGACCGTCCAATACAGTTAAAAACTAGCTTTTGGGCACTGAAATGCGTATAGTACGTAAATAATTTATGCCAGTTGTCTCGTCCATTGTTGACTACGTGTAATGAGTTATTAAATCAATTAAGTAAGCAGTGCGATATGATATTGATTTAATAAGTTGATCTTACGTTGTTACAAGCGGGGTTAGATGACCAGCTTGCTCCGTATGTCTAGCGGAACCTCTACAGTTGGTCATGTCTGACATCGTCGTCAATACACTTGATAATTGGCTATTACCAGCACAGTACCTAATATGGTTATTTAGTCGTTACTTAAATACAGTCAGTGGCTCAATGACAGTCGCTTTGTGTTTTCGTCTGCGTCAAGCCTGCCGCTCACCGACCCTTATTGGTCAGTCTCTGCGCGGCGCTTGATACTCGATTGGGTGAGGAGCACGTATTATCATGTCTGCTTTTAATTGGTCAGCAATTGCTTTTATCTTAGCCGCCATTGGGCTAGTTGTTTTTATGCTGGTCGTGCCGCGTTTACTTGGCGGTCGCTCTCAAGGCTCACAAAAAGAAGAAGTATTTGAAGCGGGTGTTGTCGGAGCAGGCAACGCCCGTATTCGTCTGTCTGCCAAATTTTATTTGGTAGCGATTTTCTTTGTGATTTTCGATTTAGAAGCGCTGTATCTTTATGCGTATGCCGTTTCAGTGCGCGAAGCCGGCTGGTTAGGGTTTGCTGCCGCCGCCATCTTTATCACAATCTTAATCATCGGTCTGATATATGAGCTGAGTCTGGGCGCGATGAACTGGGCACCAGCGGACAAGCGCCGCAAAAAACCTCGGCTACATGCCGCGCCAGCTGGTTTTAATTTGGCAGACATCACCCGTTTTGATGGCGCGCACGAGCTGATGATCGATCCGACAGGTAAAGTCCCAGCGCAGTCATCAGGGCAGATCAATGTCTCAAACAATATCGAGACCAATCGTCGCCATCTACAAAATATCGATCATATCAATACCACGGGCAATGTGACTTCCGTGGATTTTGCCACGTCTGCGCAAAAAGACAGTGTTGAGCGTTAAGACGGTCAAGCTGTACAAAACCTTAGGGTTTTATGATGGTATATCAATGATCACTTATGAATAATGGGCGCGCGCGGTGGCAAGATGATTGTCCTGCAGTGCCCCATATAAAGGTTGTATGTTATGAAATACACATTAACAAAAGCCAACCCTGATGCAGATACCTATCCTGCTCAGACCAGTCAAACGGTCAAAGACCCTATCGAAGATGAAGTCAATAAAAACGTCTTTATGGGTCGTCTCGAAGACCTTGTCCATTCAACAGCAAACTGGGGTCGCAAGCACTCGCTTTGGCCATTTAACTTTGGTACCTCTTGCTGTTATGTCGAATATGCCACCACGTTAACTGCGGTTCATGACTTGTCGCGCTTTGGTGCCGAAGTCATTCGCGCCTCGCCGCGTCAGGCCGATGTGATGATCGTTGCTGGGACTTGTTTTGTCAAAATGGCCCCTGTTATCCAGCGTCTTTATGAGCAAATGCTAGAGCCAAAGTGGGTCATATCAATGGGTGCCTGCGCCAACTCAGGCGGTATGTATGATATCTATTCTGTCGTACAAGGTGTGGATAAGATTATCCCTGTCGACGTTTATGTGCCAGGTTGTCCGCCGCGTCCAGAAGCGCTGATTCAGGGGCTGATGCTGCTACAAGAGTCTATTACCAAAGAGCGCCGTCCGCTGGGTGTCCATGTCAATGAGCAGGGTATCTACCAGCCGCAAATGACGCCTGAGCGCGATCGCAAACAGGCAGACCGTATCGCGGTAAAAAACCTGCGCAGCCCAGACAGTATCTAAGCGCGCTGTTAGCGCCAGCGGTTATGTAGTCTGGCGAGGGTTTTATCGTTAATAATTCGTAGACGTACTCAGTACGCGTACGCCCATCACAGTTCGGTTATGATTAACATCGTTTAGTTATGATTAATGAAGGAATACATCATTCATGGTCACGGTAGTCGAAAACACAGATCCTAACAATAGGGGTCCTAAGAGCAAGCCTGCTCCAGCAGTCATCCAAGAGCTTACCCATAAATATGCTGGCAAGTTTGTGGTGCAGCATACGGTTGATGAGATTCCAACGGTGTGGGTGGCGCGCGCAGATTTGCTTGAGATATTGTTATTCTTGCGCAAGTTGCCCAAGCCCTATGTCATGCTATTTGACTTATCCGCGATAGATGAGCGGTTGCGCCAGCACCGTGCCGGTCTGCCAGATAGCGACTTTACGGTGTTTTATCATTTAATGTCGCTTGAGCGCAATAGTGATGTGCGTATCAAAGTGGCGCTAAATGAAGACGATTTGACGCTGCCGAGCGCCACGCAGATTTGGCCAAATGCCAACTGGTATGAGCGCGAAGTCTGGGATATGTTTGGGATTGTCTTTAGTGGCCATCCACATCTGACGCGCATCTTATTGCCGAAATACTGGGAAGGCCATCCACTGCGCAAAGAGTATCACGCGCGCGCCACTGAATTTACGCCGTATTTCCTAAACGCGGCAAAACAACAATACGAGCAAGAAAACCTGCGCTTTGTCCCAGAAGAGTGGGGTATGAAGCGCTCGGGCCGCGATGAAGACTTTATGTTTTTGAACATCGGGCCTAACCACCCTTCAGCGCATGGTGCTTTTCGTTTGGTACTACAGCTCGATGGCGAGGAAGTCGTTGATTGTATTCCTGATATTGGCTATCACCATCGCGGCGCAGAAAAGATGGCTGAGCGTCAGACGTGGCACTCATTTATCCCTTATACCGACCGTATCGATTATCTGGGCGGGGTGATGAATGAGCTGCCCTACATCATGTCGGTGGAAAAGCTCGCTGGTATTAAGGTACCGCCGCGCGCTGAGACCATCCGCGTGATGATGAGCGAGTTTTTCCGTATTACCAACAACCTATTGTATGTCGGTACCTTTATTCAGGATGCCGGTGGCATGACGCCGGTATTTTATATGTTTACCGACCGCCAAAAAGCCTATGATGTCATCGAAGCCGTCACCGGCTACCGTATGCATCCAGCGTGGTTCCGTATCGGCGGTACGGCTGCTGACCTGCCGCGTGGCTGGCAGCGCTTGGTACGTGAGTTTTTGGAGTGGATGCCCAAGCGTTTGGATGAGTATGTCAAAGCGGCACTACAAAACAGTGTGCTCAAGGGTCGTACTCAAGGCGTGGCACAGTACAATGCCAAGCAGGCTTTGGCTTGGGGTGTCACCGGAGCCGGTCTACGCGCGACAGGGGTGGACTTTGATCTGCGTAAGGCGCGTCCATACATGGGTTATGAGAATTTTGACTTTGAAGTGCCAGTTGGCTACAACGGTGATGCTTATGATCGCTGTATGGTAAAAGTCGAAGAGATGCGCCAGTCGCTGCGTATTATCCGCCAGTGTATGGACAACATGCCGCAAGGCCCGTACAAGGCCGACCATCCGCTAGCGGTACCACCGCCAAAGGACCGTACGCTAAATGACATTGAGACGCTGATCAACCATTTTATCTCTGTCTCTTGGGGCCCTGTGATGCCAGCGGGTGAGTGTGCCACCATCGTAGAAGCGACCAAAGGCCTCAACAGCTATTACATCACGTCTGACAAAGCCACGATGAGTTATCGCACTCGTATTCGCACCCCGACATTTGCTCATTTGCAGCAGATGCCGTCAGTGATTAATGGATCCTTGGTCTCTGATGCCATTATGTATCTGGCATCGATTGATATTGTGATGGCAGACTGTGACCGCTAGCGCTGTGATTTGAGATGAGTGTTTTTTTAAGATAAGTCAATCAATATATTATTGCCTGATGGCACGCCAAAATGCGATCACCTGTCAATATCATACAGTGTCTTTATGTCAGTGACGATAAGGCTGTAGTGGCTAGGTGCTTAGCATGATGAGTGAGGAAAGATAGAAGATTATGAAAATTGTTTCCGACAAAATGCCAAAAGTAGATGTGGCCAGCATCCTCACCCCTGAGGAGATTGCTGCCATTCATGAATATATGCATCACTATCCCCATGCGCGCGCCGCCTCGTTAGATGCGCTAAAAATCGTACAAAAGCGCAACGGCTGGGTCGATGATGCGCAGGTCAATGCTATCGCCAATATATTAGACATTCCGATGTCGGATATGGACGGCGTTGCGACTTTCTTTAACCGTATTTATCGTCAGCCTGTCGGCCGTCACGTTATCCTGATTTGTGACTCAGTGGCCTGCTACCTAACAGGTTATGAGGCATTATCGGTTGAAATTCGATCACAGCTGGGTATTGAGTATGGGCAGACCACAGCTGATGGCCGTTTTACGCTATTACCGATTTGCTGCTTGGGTAACTGTGATAAAGGCCCTGCGGTGCTGATAGACGAAGACACTTATGGTCCTGTCCAGCCATCTGAGGTCGCGCAATTATTGGAGCTATACGCATGAGTTTAACGATTTCAGAGCAAATTGCTCGTCGCGGTCAAGGTAAAGCGCCAAGCCAGCTAAACGAACAGCGTATACCAATTTATGGTGATAAGGCGACCGCCACCAGCGAAACCAAACCATTGACTTGGCGTTTGGCGCATCATGATGCCGTTTTGGATTTAGCGACTTATGAGTCTCTACAAGGCTTTACGGGTTTAAGAAAGGCATTGTCCAAATCACCAAAAGAAGTCGGCAATATGATCAAGGCGGCCAATGTCAGAGGACGCGGCGGCGCAGGCTTTAACGCTGGTCTAAAGTGGTCGTTTATGTCGCCGCCAGATGGCTTGCCGCGCTATCTCATCTGTAATGCCGATGAGATGGAGCCGGGCACCTTTAAAGACCGTTTGCTCATGGAGCGCCTACCGTTTCAGCTTATCGAAGGTATGCTCATTACTGCGCATGCGATCGGTGCCACCGATGGTTATATCTTTATCCGCGGCGAGTACATCTTAGCTGCTGAGCGCTTGGTCACAGCTATTGAAGAATGTCTAGCCAACAACCTGATGGGCGACAACATTCTTGGCTCAGATTTTAGCTTTAATCTGCATGTACATACGGGTGCTGGCCGCTATATCTGCGGTGAAGAAACCGCCTTGATCAACTGCCTAGAAGGTCGCCGCGCCAACCCTCGTACCAAGCCGCCGTTTCCGCAAATCTCTGGGGCGTGGGGCAGACCGACGGTGGTCAATAACGTCGAGACGTTAAATAATATGCCTGCGATTCTCAATCATGGTGTCGAGTGGTATCAGTCACTATCAAAGATCAAAGGCAAAAGCGAAACCCCTGGTACTAAGCTCTTTGGCTGCTCAGGATTGGTCAATGACCCAGGTCTATGGGAGCTACCATTTGGCTATACCGCTCGCGAGATCATCGAAGAGTTGGCTGGCGGCATGAAAGATGGCAAGACACTCAAAGCATGGTTGCCTGGTGGTGCCTCGACCGACTTTTTGACCACAGAGCATTTGGACGTGGTGATGGATTTTGACACCATTCAAAAAGCCGGTAGCCGTATGGGTACTGGGCTGATTATGGTCGTCGATGAAGCGCAGGACATGGTGCCGCTGCTGCGCAATCTTGAGATTTTCTTTCAGCGTGAGTCATGCGGTTGGTGCACGCCATGCCGTGATGGTCTGCCGTGGGGTGTCAAGCTGCTTACCGCCATCAATGATGGTGAGGGACAAGTCGGCGATGTGGAAAAATTAGAAGGCCTCACCCGTGACTTGTGGATTGGCAAAACATTCTGTGCCCATGCGCCTGGTGCGATGGAGCCACTGATGAGTGCGATTAAATATTTTCGTCCTGAGTTTGATCAAAAAATCGCGCAGGCGGTTGGTGTCGATGTCATTGATGCGGCAGCCAACCAACAGCCAGAAGTGAAATAAGGAGAGCGGCATGGCAGTCATACATATTGATGGTACCACTGTCGAAGTAGATAGCAGCGATAACTTGCTGCAAGCCTGCTTATCACTCGGCATTGATGTGCCGTATTTTTGTTATCATCCAGCCCTTGGCTCGGTCGGCTCGTGCCGTCAGTGCGCAGTCAAGCAGTTCCAAAACAAAGACGATATGGAAGCAGGCCGCGGTCGTCTGGTGATGTCTTGCATGGTCGCTCCTGGCGATGACATGTATATTTCAGTGACGGATGACGAAGCCAAGGCATTCCGCAAGTCGATGGTTGAGCTACTCATGACCAACCATCCGCATGACTGTCCAACCTGTGAAGAAGGCGGGCATTGTCACTTGCAAGACATGACTTATATGTCAGGTCATAGTCGTCGTCGCTATCGCTTTACCAAGCGCACGCATCATAACCAAGACCTTGGGCCATTTATCGCTCACGAGATGAACCGCTGTATCGCATGCTATCGCTGTGTGCGTTTTTATAAAGACTACGCAGGCGGCGAAGATTTGGGCGTTTATGGCTCAAACAACCGTGTGTATTTTGGCCGTGATAAAGACGGTCAGTTCGAAAGCGAGTTTTCAGGCAACTTAACCGAAGTGTGCCCAACTGGGGTATTCACTGACAAAACGCATTCTGATCGCTACAATCGTAAATGGGACATGCAGTATGCGCCCAGCATCTGTCATGGCTGCTCGGCGGGCTGTAATATCTCGCCAGGTGAGCGTTATGGCGAGCTGCGCCGTATCGAAAACCGTTATAACGGTGACGTAAACCGCTATTTCTTATGTGACCGTGGCCGCTTTGGTTATGGCTATGTCAACCGCGCTGATCGTCCAACCCAAGCGCTTGAACGTATCAATGACAAACACGTCAAAATCAATATTGACTACGCGCTTGATGAAACCATCAAACGCATCAAAGACAAAAAAGTCATCGGTATTGGCTCACCGCGCGCCAGTCTCGAGACCAACTTTGCGCTAAAAAATCTGGTCGGATTTGATAACTTTTCAACCGGCCTCAATCATCAGCAGCAAGCATTGGTCAATAAATGTATCGAAGTGCTCAGCACTGAAGGTATCTATAATCCTAGCATGGCTGATATCGAAGCACATGACGCTGTGCTGGTGTTGGGCGAAGACATCACCCAAACTTCATCACGTGTCGCACTGTCAGTACGTCAAGCCGCGAAAAACGAAGGCTTGAAAATGGCGGCGGCGCTGCAAACGCAGCCTTGGCTTGCCGAGCCTGTCAAGCGTATCGCGCAAGACGCGTTAAGCCCAGTATACGTCGTCGATGTGACCCAAACCAAGCTAGAAGACATCAGCAAAGCCAGCGTGGTAGCGACTCCTGAAGATATTGTTAAACTTGGTTTTAAAGTTGCTGATGAGATTGCAGGTCTGGCAGATGATTTGACGCAGATTGTAGCGCCGCAAGCGGATACTGCCGAGCGCGAGACCGATGCGATGCAGGCACTCGCGCAGCAAATCGCATATGATTTGATTCAAGCCGATCAGCCGCTGGTGGTTTCGGGTAGCAGCTTATCTTCTACCGCACTGATAGAAGCAGCGGCGCAGATTACCCAAGCGTTGACCCAAAAACGCGCGGCAATCAAAGCGACTGAGCAACAGCAGGTTGAGGCACATAATGCCAAAGTACAGGCAGCACAAGCGAAAGCGGCTAATGACCAGCCTGAAGAAGACCAAGATTTATCTGCTAAGCCGAACAAACCTGAAACAGGCGTGAATACAGAAGTGCAGGATGATGTCGAGCGCGAGCCTGCTGAAAACCTTGAGTTAAAAGAAGTAAATAACAGGTATCAGGCACAAGCAGGTATCTATCTAACGGTACCTGATGCCAATAGCATGGGCGTTTGTATGCTTGGCGGTCAGTCAGTTGAAGAGCTACTAGCCACTGACTTTGATGTGGTGGTGGTTGCAGAAAACCAGCTGACCGATGCCATTGATGCCAATAAGTTGACGCAGTTACTCGCTGATAAGACCGTCATCGCCCTTGATCATCAGCTGCTTGATTGGCACAAAGACGTCGACATCGTCTTGCCAGCCGCCAGTTTTGCCGAAGCGGATGGTACGCTTATCTCTGCTGAGGGCCGTGCGCAGCGCTTCTTCCAAGTTTATGATAATGAATATTATCATCCAATGAGCAGTATCAAAGAAGGCTGGCGCTGGTTACATGCGGTGCATAGCAGTATCGAAGGCCGTGATGTCGATTGGACACAGCTCGATGATGTCATCAATGCATTGATCGCCACCCATCCAAAGCTTGCTGGTATCAAGGGCGCCGCGCCCGATGCGGACTACCGTATCACGGGTCTTAAAATTGCGCGTCAGCCGCGGCGTTACTCTGGTCGTACTGCCATGCGTGCGCCGATCTCAGTGCATGAGCCAATGCAGCCAAAAGACTTGGATACAGGATTGACTTTCTCTATGGAAGGCTACACGGGCAAACAAACACCAAGCTCGATGGTTCCTTTTGCTCATGCTGCTGGCTGGAACTCGCCGCAAGCATGGAACAAATACCAAGACAAAGTCGGTGGTCATCTAAAAAACGGTGACCCAGGCGTGCGTTTGTTCGATATGCTCGAGCGCCTACCGACACGTCAGTATGTCGCACCAGAAGCCCTGTCTGCGACCACGACTGACATGCAGCAGGGACAAGCCAAACTGGTGCCTATCTATAACATCTATGCCAGCTCAATGATGGCATCGCGCAGTCCTATCGTCGCCGAACAGCTGCCGGTGGCGGCATGGCGTATCGGTATGGATGATGCCAAAGACTGGAATATTGCCGCTGGTGATTACTTAGCAATCGAGATTGACAAACAGCAAATCACCCTGCCAGTACAGATTGTCGGTTATCTAGCAGAAGGTTGTATTGGTTATCCTGTCGGGCAGGTGAGCATCATTCACCCTTCGATGCCAGCCTCAGTCCGTAAAGTCGATGCGCCCGTGACAATGAGGGGCGGTATGGCGGATAGTGCTGACGATACCACCAACCGCGCAGCGCCAACCAGCACCGCGCCGACCACCACACAGGAGGTGTAATATGCAAGTTACCCGTATTATCCCTGATGTGCCAAGCTTTTTGGCCAGTAGTATGAGCTTTGATACTTGGTCCGTTTTATTTATGGTGGTGCAAGCACTGGTCATATTTTTGGTGGTCGTTATCGTGGCGGCGTTGATGATTGTCTATGAGCGCCGCATGCTGGCATTATGGCAAGATCGTTATGGCCCCAACCGTGTCGGGCCGTTTGGCTCCTTGCAGCTGGTCGCTGATATGCTCAAAATCTTCTTTAAAGAAGACTGGACACCAAACTTCACCGATAAGTTTATGTTTACCTTGGCACCTGCGGTCGCCATGTTTACCGCATTGGCCTCATTTGCCATTATCCCTATCTCGCCGACCCTTGGGGTAGCGGATTGGGATATCGGTATTTTGTTCTTTTTTGCCATGGCAGGTATCGCCGTCTATGCGGTGATGTTTGGCGGCTGGGCGTCTGCCAACAAGTTCTCGCTATTGGGCGGCCTACGCTCGGCGGCACAAACCATCAGTTATGAAGTGTTCTTAGGCTTATCATTGATGGGCGTGGTGGCCTTGACCGGCTCGTTTAATTTGCGCGAAATCGTTGAGTCACAGATTGACGGCTGGTATATCATTCCGCAGTTTTTTGGCTTTTTGACCTTTGTGGTCGCTGGTGTGGCGGTGACCCACAGGCATCCGTTTGATCAGCCAGAGGCCGAGCAAGAGCTGGCTGAAGGGTATCATGTCGAATACTCCGGTATGAAGTTCGGTATGTTCTTCATTGGGGAATATGTCAACGTCGTCCTGATTTCAGCCTTGATGACCTGCTTGTTTTTTGGCGGTTGGCTGGCGCCGTTTAATTTAGATATTCCATTTATTCCACCAGCTTTTTGGTTCATGATTAAGACGCTGTTTTTTATGACCCTATTTGTTTTGGCTCGAGGCTCACTCATGCGTCCGCGCTATGATCAGGTGATGAACTTTGGCTGGAAAGTCTGCCTGCCAGTGACGCTGATTAACTTAATCGTTACTGCTGCAGTCATTTTGATCTTTTCCCCAACGTTGTAATCATTACTAGCCATCATTGATGAACTAGGGTAAAGCTGATAAGGATAATAATCCCATGTTTACTACCATAAAAAAGACCGTCATTGGTATCTTTACCATTGTCCGCAGCATGTGGATGGTCAACAGTCATGCGCTTAGGCCACGTGACACCATTCTTTATCCTGAAGAGCCAGTGCCAGTGCCGCCACGCTTTCGCGGGCGTATTGTGCTGACGCGTGACCCTGATGGTGACGAGCGCTGTGTGGCGTGTAACCTATGTGCCGTCGCCTGCCCAGTAGGCTGTATCTCACTACAAAAAGCCGAGCGTGACGATGGACGCTGGTATCCAGAGTTTTTTCGTATTAACTTTTCGCGCTGTATCTTTTGCGGAATGTGCGAAGAAGCCTGTCCGACGACAGCGATTCAGCTGACGCCAGATTTTGAGCTGGGTGAGTATAAGCGCCAAAACTTGGTCTATGAAAAAGAGCATTTGCTCATCTCAGGTCCAGGCAAATATCCTGATTATAACTATTATCGTGTGACCGGTATGGCGGTAGCGGAAAAACCAAAAGGCGCTGCTCAAAACGAAGCGGCACCGATTGATCTAAGGAGCTTGCTACCATGATGACTATTTTAAACAGCCCTGAGCTGGCAGGGTTTTATGCGCTGGCTGCTGTGGCGATATTTGCCAGCCTGCGCGTGGTGACGCAGGCCAATCCAGTACATGCCATCTTGTCGATGATTGTGTCTTTGCTCGCCATCTCAGGTATTTTCTTTGTCTTAGGTGCGCCGTTTGCAGGGGCGTTAGAGATCGTCGTCTATGCTGGCGCTATCATGGTGCTGTTCGTCTTTGTCATTATGATGCTCAACTTGGGCATGAGTAATGATGAGCGCGAAGAGCGCTGGCTCGATGCTGGCACGTGGGCGCTGCCGACCGGCCTGACGGTTATCATCGGCGTTGTACTGTATGCGATGATAGGTATGGGGCATGATGACGCGGCGATGATTGGTGGTACCACCATCTCTGCCAAAGCAGTCGGTACGGTGCTCTTTACCAAATACGTCATGCTCATCGAGGTGGCGGCGCTACTGCTGCTAGCCGCTTTGGTTGCCGCCTACCACTTGGGCAAAGAGACGAAAGATGATGAAGTCATCGGCAATGGTAGCCGAGACGTGCAGCCAGCTGTCGGCAGTATCAAATCATATGATAACGACGATAGCCATGCAGCACAGATGGCGGAGCCTTATGAATACAAAGATGTTGACCCGCATGACTATGTCGGTAAGCAAGTAGGTGTACAACGAGTCACGCGCAAGGAGTCAGACTGATGGTACTAGCAGCGAGCGTGGCACAAGATGTGTCAAACGTGCCGTTTGCCCACGAGGTAGCAGGCTTAGTACAGCCAGCTGCTGAGGCGCAAAATGTACTGGGTATGATACCCATGAGTCATGGACTGATTTTGGCAGGTATTTTATTTGCCATCGGTCTGTGCGGCGTCATGGTACGACGTAACTTTTTATTTATGCTAATGAGTCTTGAGATTATGATGAACGCGACAGCATTGGCATTTGTAGTAGCAGGCAGTCGCTGGGTCGATCCAGATGGGCAGATTATGTTTATCTTCATTTTGACTTTGGCCGCGGCTGAAGCTTCAATCGGTCTGGCAATATTATTACGGTTTTATCATAAGCGTGGGCATCTCGATGTCGATAGCGCCAATGAGATGAAAGGATGATGTCATGAGTTTATTACCATTAACCTTTATATTCCCGCTCATTGGCTTTTTAATCTTAGCCTTTATGCGCGATAAACTCACCGAGCAGGTGGCGAGGATAGTCGGTGTCGGTAGTATGCTGCTATCTGCGCTTTGTACGCTCGTTGTCAGCTATACTTTTTTGACCAGTTACCCTGCAGGTACGGTCGTCGAGATGCCGCTGTGGACGTGGTTTCAGGTCGGGGATTTTGCTCCGAGCTTTGGGCTGAGTTTTGATGGCTTGGCATTGACCATGACAGGCATCATCACGGGCATCGGTTTTTTGATTCATATGTTTGCCGCTTGGTACATGAAAGGCGATACCGGCTTTGCCCGTTTCTTTAGCTATATGAACTTATTTGTCGCCAGTATGTTGTTACTGGTGTTAGCAGATAACTTGTTTTTGCTGTATCTGGGCTGGGAAGGCGTGGGTATTTGTTCGTACTTGCTGATTGGTTATTATTACCACGACAGAGCCAATGGCCGCGCGGCGATGAAAGCCTTTACGGTCACGCGTGTCGGTGATGTGTTTTTAGCCTTTGGTTTGTTTTTATTGTTTCGCGAGTTCGGCACGCTGCATATTCAAGAGATTATCACCCGCGCGCCCGAAGTCTTTGACCTAAACAACCCCATAATGATGCTCACCACTATGATGCTGGTGGGCGGCGCGATGGGTAAATCAGCCCAGTTGCCACTACACACATGGCTTGCTGATGCGATGGCAGGTCCAACACCAGTATCGGCATTGATTCACGCCGCGACGATGGTCACCGCAGGGGTGTATTTAATCGCCCGCCTGCATCCATTGTTTGAGCTAACGCCAGGTATTTTATTGTACTGGGTCGGAGGTGTCGGGGCGTTAACGCTTGTGGTTGCTGGATTTTGTGCGCTGGCGCAAACCGATATCAAACGTATCCTTGCTTACTCGACCATGAGTCAGATTGGCTATATGTTTTTGGCCTTAGGCGTGGGCGCGTGGCAAGGGGCTATCTTTCATTTGATGACCCATGCTTTTTTTAAGGCGCTGTTGTTCTTGGCATCAGGTGCGGTCATTCTAGCGGTACATCATGAGCAAGACATCTTTAAGATGGGCGGCTTACGCAAAAAGATACCTTTGGTATTTTGGTGTTATATCGTCGGTGGCGGAGCACTCGCTGCGATACCTTGGGTCACCGTTGGTTTTTATTCTAAAGAAGCGATTCTTTGGGAAACTTATGCCACCGGTCACTTAGTACTATTTTACATGGGTGTGTTTGGTGCATTCTTAACGGCAATTTATACCTTCCGTATGATCTGGATTGTCTTTTTTGGTGAAGAAAAGACCCATGCGCATAAGCTGTCAGGGGTGTCATATTGGTTACCACTTACCGTGCTTTTGGTACTATCGACCGCTGTCGGTGCGTGGATTACGCCGCCATTGCAAGGTGTATTGCCCCAGAGCGTTGGGCATCTATTAGAAGTGGCTGGTCAAGCAGAGGCCAAGCATACTGCAGAGTATATCGCCATGGGTGCGATGCTGGCAGGTTTGGTATTGGCCGCGCTGTTATATGTGATCAATAAAGGTCGCCTGCTTACCAGCTTTAAGCGCTCGCGTGTCGGCGGCGCGCTGTATCACTGGTGCTATCACGGCCTAGGTTTCGATGCGCTATACGATTTACTTTTTGTAAAACCCTTTTTGTTCATCGGCCGCTTATTAAAAGCTGACCCTATCGATAAAACGTGGTATGTCTTACCTAAGCTGGCATCAGCAGGTAATAAGGTATTGTCTGCGACGCAAACAGGGTCACTTCGAGGTTACGCTGCAAGCTTTGGCTTAGGCGTTGCTGTATTGCTCGTGCTGGTAATGATAACGGTGGTATAAGATGATTGAGTTACAACAAACGTGGATGCTACCAGCATTGATTGCAATTCCTTTTATTGCAGGGTTGCTATGCTGGCTGGTAGAGCGGATTAATAAACGTCTGCCGCGCTGGATCGCCTTAATCGGGATGATCATAACCTTTGCTTTGTCACTCGTGCTATGGCAGTACGGCGACTATAGCGGTATGAGTAAGCAGGTGATCGCGCCAGATGCAAACGTGCCATGGGTCGCTGAGTTTAGTGTGCCGTGGATACCAAGCTTTGGTATCAGCTTTCATTTGGCGCTAGATGGTTTGTCGCTGCTGATGGTGGGTCTAACAGGGCTGCTCGGTATTGCCGCTGTCGCTTGTTCGTGGAACGAGATTCAGCGCCGTGTGGGTTTTTTCCATCTCAACTTACTATGGAGCTTGGGCGGTGTCATCGGTGTGTTCTTAGCCATTGATCTGTTTTTGTTCTTCTTCTTTTGGGAGATGATGCTGGTACCTATCTACTTCTTGATCGCGCTATGGGGTCATGATGTGGTGGGCAAAACCAAAGAGTACGCAGCGACCAAGTTCTTTATTTATACCCAAGCGTCTGGGCTAATCATGCTCATCGGTATCTTGGTGTTGGTCATTATCAGCTATGCGCAAACTGGGGTGGTCAGCTTTAATTATAATGACTTGCTCGGTACCTCGCTTGGCGGCTGGGAATATCCCATTATGCTGTGCTTCTTTATCGGTTTTGCGGTGAAGTTGCCGATTGTACCTTTTCATGGCTGGTTGCCAGATGCGCACGCTCAAGCACCAACAGCAGGTTCGGTGGATTTGGCTGGGGTTCTAATTAAGACTGCCGCCTATGGTTTGATTCGTTTTGTCTTGCCATTATTTCCAGCCGCGTCGCAAGAGTTTGCACCGATTGCCATTACCTTGGGGACGATTGGTATCTTTTATGGGGCGTGGCTCGCCTTTATGCAGACCGACATGAAGCGTCTATTGGCATATACCAGTGTCTCGCACATGGGCTTTGTGGTATTGGCCATCTATGCTGGTACGCTCATCAGCTTACAAGGCCTGATGATTCAGATGCTGGCGCACGGGCTTAGCTCGGCGGCACTCTTTATCATGGCAGGACAGCTGTATGAGCGCTTACATACGCGCGATCTGACTTTGATGGGCGGTATGTGGGGTCAGTTCCGCTACTATGCACCGATACTGATGTTCTTTTGCGCCGCTTTATTGGGTATCCCGGGTACGGGTAACTTCATTGGCGAATTTATGATCTTATTTGGCTCATTTGCTCAGTATCCTGTGTTTGTGGTTTTTGCTACGTTCAGCTTGGTACTTGCAGGCCTATACTCGCTCATTTTGATTCACCGCGCCTTGTTTGGTAAAAACAATATCGAAGCGCTGGCGATGCACGAAACCAAATCGCATGGTCTGCCGACGCGTAGACTAAAAGATTTGGGCAAACGTGAGCTTTCGTTGCTGCTTATGTTAGCAGCAGGCTTGGTTTGGCTAGGATTGTATCCGCAGCCATTCCTCGATACGTCAAGTCACGCCATGCAGTGGATCAATAATGCATATATATACAGTCAAGTCACACAGGTAGATGCCATGCAACTGCTTGATGCAATGGAGGCACGTTAAGTCATGAATGATATTACGATGAATGATTTGATGGGATTGCTACCTTACGCACCGATCATCGCCGTAGTGATTACGGTGTTGGTGGTGATGATTGCCATCGCGGTAAAACGCTCACATGTGGTGACAGGTACTGTTACGGTGGTGGGCTTAAACGTTGGGCTATTTACCTTGCTGGCGCAGATGGCTGGTATCGTCAGTAGCGGCGCGGCTGCGCCTAGCGCTGAGCAGTTATTTATCATTGATAATTTTGCTCAGTTTAATATGGTGGTGATTTTTATCTGTGCATTGGCGTGCTGTACGCTGTCTTATGCTTATCTTGCTAACCTAAAAGACAATAAAGACGAGCTGTATCTGCTGATGTTGCTATCGACAATCGGCGCGCTGCTGATGGTCAGTGCTCAGCATTTGGCGGCGTTCTTTATGAGTCTTGAGATGCTATCGATACCGCTATATGGCTTATTGGCCTATACTTATATGCGTAATCGTTCGCTTGAGTCGGGGCTGAAGTATCTGGTGTTATCAGCGACCGCATCGGCCACACTACTGATGGGCATGGCCTTTATCTACGCTGAGGTGGGCGCGCTGGCGTTCAAACCGATCAGCTTGGTATTGGGTAATGTATTTGAGTCGCCACTCTTGATACTTGGGGCGGCGATGATGCTGTTCGGTATTGCCTTTAAACTCTCAGCAGCTCCTTTTCATATGTGGACCCCCGATGTCTATGAGGGTGCACCAGCTCCTATCGCTACGTTTTTGGCGTCTGTCTCAAAAGTGGCGATGATGGCTTTGGCCGTGCGTTTCTTAATCGATACTGCGTTATTGGCGCTGCCGTCTGTACAGATACTGCTGATGGTGATGGCGACCTTATCGATATTGGTAGGTAACTTACTAGCCGTACGTCAGACCAGTCTCAAGCGCTTATTGGGTTATTCATCCATTGCGCATATGGGTTATGTGCTGATCGTTATTGTTAGTATCGGTACCGCAGCCGATAGCATCTCTAGCATGTATATGGCGGTCTATGCCTTTACCTCTATCGGTGCCTTTGGGGTAGTGACCTTGATGTCGAGTCCTTATCGCTTGGCAGGTGAGGCTGATGAGCTGACTCACTATCAAGGGCTGTTTTGGCGTCGTCCCGTGCTGACGGCGGTCATGACCATTATGATGCTGTCACTGGCTGGTATTCCGCTTACCGCAGGCTTTATCACCAAGCTGTTTGCGATATTGGCGGCGGTACAAGGGACCAACTGGTTCTTGGCTGCGATGATTATCCTAGGCAGTGCCATCGGTCTGTTTTATTACTTGCGCGTGTTGCTTACTTTATTTAAGCGTCCTAAGCAATTCATCGAGTTTGATGTGGCAGGACAGTGGGGTATTCGCACGGGTGGTATCATGGTCATCGCCGTCACAGCGATTATTTTGTTCTTTGGTATCTTGCCAAACAGTATGATTGAGTGGGCGAGCATGGCACGTATCTGGTAATGTACTGATAGTAATATGCTGATAGATAGGTAGCAAATAAACCGCTACAGTGCGGCAATCTATCGTGCCGCACATCCGCTGTGATGGTAAACCACCCAAGATGCGCCAGCTTTATGATAAGCTTGGCGCATCTTTTGGTTTGACCCCTTTAAAAACAAATAAACACAACCATCAATAGAAGTATTAAAAGAAAACGACGAGGGCGTGTTGAATATTCACAAATAGGCACTGCTGATCGCTAAAATTGTTCCAGACAAGGCGCAAAGCGACGATAATGCAGATGCCTTAGCTAGATTTGCAACGCAGTATGGCGCAATTTTAGCATCAGCCGTAGGGACAGGACTCTTTTTTGCCGCTTCATTGGTAAAAATAGACGCTTAGAGCGACTAAGCTTACTATTTTTACCTTCGAATCGTCTAAAAAATAGTCTCTGTCAGTGCCATGGTTGAATGTTCAACACGCCCTAATAAAAACGAGAGTGATTAACGATTATGAGTGACAATATTCAGACAGTAACGGTGCTCAGTAAAACCACGTGGACACCCAATTTATTTAGCTTTACGGTCAGCCGTCCTGACAGTTTTAAATTTACTGCAGGGCAGTTTGTGCGTTTGGGGGTCAACCCCAGTCGGCTGAAGTATTATCAGCAGCAGGACGAGGAATTAGCAGCATTGGACGAAGACATATTTCGTGCCTACTCAATTGTCTCCTCACCATTTGATGAGGTGTTAGAGTTTTTCTCTATTGTCATTCCTGATGGCGCTTTTACCTCGCAGTTGCAGCACTTAGAAGTGGGTGATGAGCTGCTGCTCAATACCATGCCATTTGGCTTTTTGACGTTGGCTCGCTACCAAAAACCTCTACCCAAAGACTTATGGTTATTGGCGACAGGTACAGGCTTGGCACCTTTCTTGTCGATGCTCCAAGACCTAAAGACATGGAACGACTACGAGCATATTGTACTGGCCTACAGTGCGCGCTCGGTGGAAGAGCTGGCTTATATTGAGCTGATTGAACGCTTGCAAGCAGACTTTGGCTCGTTGGTGGACAACCCTGCCAAGCTGATTTTTATTCCTATTGTCACCCGCGAGCCCGTCGATGGCGCATTGACGGAGCGCTTGCCGAAGCTGCTATTGGACGGTACGCTACAAGAGCGTGCAGGTATTGCGCTGGATGTCGACAGCACCCATGTGATGCTCTGCGGCAACCCTGAGATGGTAGAGGATACCAAAGAAGCCCTAAAGACATTGGGGCTGGTGATGAACCGTCGCGGCGAGGGCAATATCGCGGTAGAAAATTATTGGTAAAAGCTATTGATGTATTGATAAAAGCTGCCGCTACAGGTGTTTGCTTAAATCTGATAAATAAGAGTTGTATTGCCGTTGTACAAAAACGCCGCTACTTGATAGACGAAAAGTAGCGGCGTTTTAATGGTTTATTACGTACGATTGATAACCCATGTAGTTGGATATCAAACCTGACTGGGCTCGGTGGCATCTGCGACAGGGTTGATCGGGCCTTGCATCAGTTCAGGCTCATCGGCATCGCTAATGATATCTTCATTGCTACTGGCGGCCAGTAGGTCACGATAGTTGATCTGAGTCTTTAAGATCATCTGCTCTTCTTCAAGCTCGCCATAATTGACCTGCACCTTGTGCAGTGTGCTGATGATTTTTTTGTTCTTTTTTAGCCAGCGGTTGATATCGAGGTAGATAACCTCGTCTTTGGCACGAGCGATGTTGATATACGATAAGATAAAGCCGAGTGGGTCTTTTTTGAGGATACGATGATAAAACCAGATAAACAGCTTGATGCCTTGGCGCTTGATAAAAGACTCGCAGCGCAGGTTTAGTACATCGGTATAGGTCTGCTGGCCAAAGACAAAACGCTGCACATTGCGATCGAGCTGTACATGAATCAAGCTAAAGTTACTGGCGACCTCGATATAGATGCCTGAGATATCAATAGTACAGTATAGGCGAAACCAGTCGTCGTGCATCTCAACGCGCAGCTCTAAGATGGCCTTTACATTGTCGGTGACAAACTTTTGCAAGGCATCGTTGACGTATTGCTGCGCCACCGGCAGCGATAGCTCGTTTTCAAACTTATCGGTGGTTTTGTTATAAAGGTTTTTGACAGATTGGGTGAGGCGCTCCCAGCCGTCGCTAAATGACTCATCAAAACGATAGCCAATGTTTTCAAAGTACTCATCAAAACTGTCTGAATTGTTTACGTTATCACTCATGTTATCAAAGCCACTCAAACGTATTATCCTTATAGTGCGCTATTAAAGTATGCACTTCTTGTTGTGTTCCTGCATATTATTGAAAGCAAGCATCCCAATGATAGGGTGTTTGTTTTATAGTATCTCGACTATAGCATTTATAAAGCAGTA
Organism: Psychrobacter celer; assembly: GCF_016107555.1. GTDB lineage: Bacteria > Pseudomonadota > Gammaproteobacteria > Pseudomonadales > Moraxellaceae > Psychrobacter > Psychrobacter celer. The sequence goes on from NZ_JABASU010000005.1 coordinate 50,886, forward strand.
TATAACAAATATCGTGGCTTCAAAATGAACACAGGCGTTTTATCGTAAATGATTTGTTTGCAGTGTGGATGGCGCGCCTGTTTGGCGGTTGTGCTAGCGACGCAATTCTATGTCATGTTATGATAGCCTCGGCACGGCATGAGTCAACCGCTTAGCGGTGCCTATTCATTGATACATAGATGAGCGGCAGACTTGTGCTGCGACGCTCATACCCTTAAGCTGAGAGCAACTGTGGCCTATATTAAAGACTCACAAAGTTATCATTTTTCAGCGCAAGCCCCTAAGCGCGATAGAAGCCTGCCTATGGCGATCGTCATCGCTGTGAGTGTGCATGTGCTGATTATTTTTGGTATCAGTTTTTCTATGGGGCAAGATCCGGCAGCGATGATGCAGGATGTGGCCAAGGCCTTGACGGACAACATGCAGCCAAATGAGGACGCGCACTTTATCGCCAACGCCTCGCAGGTCGGTGGCGGCACGATAGAAGAGCAGCTCAGGCAAGAAACCGATCAGGTCAGCCCGCTGTCAGCTGAGCAAATGAGCGAGACACAAGATGTGATCAACTTGCAGCGGCAGACCCGTCAGCAGCGCTATCAAGAAAGCTACCTGCGTACCACCTTGAGCTGGCGACAGGCAACCGTCGAGTCTGATAATGACAGTACGCAAGAGCAAGATGATATCTTGGCGCAAGAGGAGCGTCTGCGTAAACAAATCGCGACATTAGAGGCGCAGTTGTCCCAGCGTCAGCAGATCTATGCGACCAAATCAAAAGTGGTGACGGTCGATAGTAACTCAACGACGCGCGGCGCTGCAGCGGATTATATCAATACGTTTCGTGAGCATGTCGAGCGGGTCGGCAACCTGCATTATCCAGCGCAAGCTCGGGCGCAGGGTATCACCGGCGACGTACGCTTGATGGTGGTTATCAGTAGTGATGGCAATGTCAAAGCCATCCGTTTGCTAGAGAGCTCAGGCTCGACGATATTGGATGAAGCGGCAAAGCAGTCAGTGCGTCAAGCAGCACCCTTTGGCAAATTTACCGAAGACATGAAAGATATTGTAGAGCTGCGTTTGATACGCACTTATCAGTACAGCGATACAGTCAATGTGACGTATTAGCGGATGAGGTATCAATAAGCGACGTATTAAAAAGCGATACAGCAAATCAAATAAAAGCTGTTTGCCAGCAAAGGCGAACCGGCACTTAGATATCACAATACACTTAAACAAAAAGAGTCAGTATGGAATTTTTAGGTTTTACAGTCGATGTTGCTGCTTTGACCAGTAACGCATTGAGCTTGGTAATCAAAGTGGCTTTTGCCATCGTTATATTTGTGGTCGGGCGCTGGCTGGCCAAAAAGGCCGTTACCTTTGCTCATGGTATTATGCGCCGCAGTCATTTAGATGATACGGTGGCCAGCTTTTTAGGGCGCTTGCTTTATGGCGTATTACTGGTGGTAGTGGTGTTGGCCGCGCTGAGCAAGGTTGGGGTCCAAACGACATCGGTCGTTGCCATACTGGGCGGTGCAGCGGTCGCGATTGGTCTGTCGTTAAAAGATCAGCTATCAAACTTTGCCGCTGGTATCATGATCGTTACTTTTCGCCCCTTTGTGCGCGGTGATTATGTACAGATTAGCAGCTACACAGGGACGGTGACCGATATTACATTGATCAATACTCACCTAACCACGATCAATAACCACGACATCATCATCCCAAATGGCGATATCACCACCTCTGCGGTGACCAATTATACGGCGCTGCCCAATCGCCGCGTCGATATCACGGTTGGGATCGGCTACGATGCCGATATCAAAACTGCCAAAGAGGTGATGCTGAGCTTGGCCAGAAACAACCCAATGGCCTTTACCGACCCTGAGCCTATCGTACGCGTGACCAATCTGGGCGACAATTCGGTAGATTTGACCCTCAATGTCTGGACGACCAATGCTGATTGGTGGACGATGCAGTGTGATTTGCTTGAGCAGTTTAAATACGCTTTAGACGATGAAAAGATTGAGATTCCATTCCCGCAGCGTAGCGTCCATGTCAAAGGCTTGGATCAGATGATTAATCAAATGGGTCAGTCGCAAAAACTGCCCATGACTAAAGACTGAGCATATAACTAAAGACTGAACAAGGATTGGTTATTCAGCGCTTGTTCTAAGGGATTGGTTCGGTCAAAAACCATCTCGTCAAATTTAAGCGTTTGGTAGATAGGGGTTTGGGAGATTGAGACTTGCCAAAATCCCTATCTCAAACCCTTCCATCTCCTCTTGCTCAGCTTGTCCAAGCTCGTGATCAAAGCCTAGTAGATGTAGCATACCGTGTACCAATAAATGACTGATATGCTGCGCGACGGTCTTGTCTTGTTCGGCGGCTTCTCGTACCACGACTTCATGACAGATGATCAGCTCGCCGAGTGGTAGGGTCGGCATCAAGTCAATAATAGCGACGGGTAAGTCGCTTGGATAGGATAAGATATTGGTCGCATAATCCTTGCCCCGTGCCTCTAGGTTTAATTCACGACCTTCAGTTTTGTCAGTAATATAGATATCTAGCGCTTTGATTTTGTGCTGCCACGTCTCAAGACTAATATCTGTAAAATAAGGGAGCATCAGACCGTTTTCTATACGTCTATCTATATATTTCAAAGTTGCAGCCATGATTGGCAATAGGCGATCTGCACTGTAGTAACGACTAATTAATCCTTCATCGATACTATCAAGAGCGCTGACATCAAGCTCAACTTTTTCTAGATTATTTATCTTTAGGGCGTTCATGTTATCGTTGTTAGATTGGTTCATAGCGTCACCTTAGGGGGAGATATAGTCGATTCTAAATAAAAAAGATAGATTGTATGTCAACGTGGAACTGGTATAAATTTTTCTTGCGTGCTGTGCCTACGCCGACAGAGGCTGCGAAAATTTCACTGCGCATTGTCTGAAAAATAGCCGCCGCCAGTGCCACATTTGAATGTTCAACACGCCCTAACGAAAAGACCAGATCACTATGTTTAGTAATCCGGTCTTTTGGGTTAGACATAACGGTTTAATGACGTTTAGCTACAGTTTAGAGGCTGCATCTGCCACCGCCTGTCTGCGCTCTTGCTCTTTGATGCGCTCAAACTTACGTTTTTCTTGTAGCGCGATTTGCTCTTCATCAAACACATCATAGGCTTCGACGATTTTTTGTACCAACTGATGGCGCACCACGTCTTTTGAGTCAAACTTAGTAATATGAATCTCTTCGATACCGCTTAAAATATCCATCGCCTGTGCCAAGCCTGATTTGGTACCGCGTGGCAAGTCGACCTGTGAGATGTCACCGGTGATGACCGCGCGTGAGCCAAAGCCAAGACGCGTCAAAAACATCTTCATTTGCTCAGGTGTGGTGTTTTGCGCTTCATCCAAGATGACAAATGAGTTGTTTAAGGTGCGGCCACGCATATAAGCCAGCGGCGCAATCTCGATGATTTGTCGCTCGATCAATTTGCCGACCTTCTCAAAGCCAAGCATCTCATAGAGGGCATCGTAGAGTGGCCGCAGATAGGGGTCAATCTTTTGTGTGAGATCACCGGGTAAAAACCCAAGCTTTTCCCCAGCTTCTACCGCTGGACGTACCAGCAGTATGCGCTCAATCTCATTGCGCTCTAGCATATCGACCGCGCAGGCCACCGCCAGATACGTTTTGCCGGTACCGGCAGGCCCAATACCAAAGGACACATCAGAGCTGAGCACGTTTTTGACATAGCGCTGCTGGTTGCCCCCGCGCGGGATGATACGGCCTTTGCGCGTGCGCAGGCTAATGGGGGTAAACTCATTTGCCGAATCCAAATCAGCTGTATCGCTCTCATCATCGGCAGACTCTTGCTCATCGTCTGCCATGTCTTCATCGCGGGAGACGCTCGATTGGATAATCAAATGCAGCTCTTCTGCACTGATATCCTTGGTGTTTTGCGCTTCATCGACCAGCTTATAAATGATGCGTTCGCCGCGCTCGACCGCAGTCACATCTCCGCTCAGGCAAAAGTCGCCTTGGCGTTGAATGATCTTGATATCGAGGCGATCTTGTAGGTATTTCATGTGGTTGTTGTATTCACCAAGCACGGTTTTGAGCTGTGCTGGGGTTAATGATTCAAACTTTATACGGCGGCTCATAGAATCAGTCAAGCGATTATCCTTGTGTTGTGTACCCGCTGCTATCGCCTAGTCTGATGAGATCAACATGGAGAGTGCTACGGGCTTCAGAGATAAAAAATAAAATGATAAAAAATAAAATGAGTAATAAAAATCGTTCGTCAAAGTGTCTGGGCGGGCAGTGTGTCACGCGCCTTTTAACACGCAGGAGGCCTATCTGCTAGCGATATAGATAACGGTAAATTATTATTGGTTTTGGGGTTAATGATAAATCAATGTCTTGTCTTCATTATGGTAGATAGTTTTTAAAATTCAAGCCATTGCCTGCCCAGATGGCGGGGTTTTTGTATGTAGATTGCAACCACAGGCTGGTGGGCAAATGGCTGCAATGGTGAGATATGCTTTGGCGTAGCTTACCCTCATGTCAGTCTTTTATGATATGACCGCAAACAGGCGAGTACACGCTTTGCATACGTGTCAGGACACAGAAACACAAGCAAACTGTGGTAATCTAGGGCATTAATAAATAACGCCTGAAAAATAAGAAAGCACACCATTAAAAGCAATATGATTAGGAATAGCATGATGCAAAATACCAATGCAACGTCATCAACTGTCAAAAAAAAAGCAGCAATCACCGACCAGCAAGTGCTGATCGCAGGCGGCGGTCATGTGGGTCTGTCTTTTGCCTTGCTGCTCGCCCATCACGGCATCAAAAGTACTTTACTTGAAAAAAACAGTTACCCAACCATCAGCCCGCAAGATGACCGCACGCGCAGTCATTATTTGGACAGTCGCAACACCGCTCTGTCGCGGCGTACCGTACAGATTTATCAAGAGATTGGGCTGTGGGATGAGCTACAAAGCCATGCCTGCCGTATTGATGCGGTACAGATCAGCGAGCAAGGCAGCTTTGGCCGCGCGCAATTAAATAAGGCGGACGAGCAAGTCGAGTCGTTTGGGCAAGTGATGGAAAACGCTTGGCTGGGGCGTAAGCTACTACTGGCCGCGCAGCAGGAGTCGCTGATTAGTATCATTGATAATGCCAACGTCATCGCTGTCGAGCAGCAGCCTGATGGCGTGACGCTCAGCTTTAGCTACTACGGCGAAGAAGAGCACGAGCAGCAGCTGCAGGCCAGTCTACTGGTCGCTTGCGATGGTCGCGACTCTACCGTGCGTCAGTTATTGGACATTGGCACGACGACGTATGACTATCAGCAGACCGCCATCGTCGGAGTGGTAGAGACGGATAAGCCGCACGACCATGTCGCCATTGAGCGCTTTAGTCCAGCAGGGCCACTGGCGGTGCTGCCATTGACCGACCCAGAAGGCGATGGCAATGAAGAATATCAACAAGGCTACAGACGCTCGGTGGTTTGGGTCTGCCCAAAAGGCGAAGAGACAAGATACCTAGAAGATGATGCGCATTTTTTGGCGACATTGCAGCAAGCGTTTGGCGAGCGTGCTGGCACGTTTGTCAACGCTGGTCGCCGCGGTGGCTACCCGCTGACGCGTGTACTGGCAGATAAACAAGTCGCTGGCCGCTGCGTCATCATGGGTAATGCCGCCCACACCTTGCATCCCGTGGCAGGTCAAGGCTTTAATCTGTGTATGCGCGATGCTCACGTACTGGCAAAAATGCTGAGCGCGCAAGTGCTGCGAGGCGAGGATATCGGTAGTCCGGCATTGCTCACGCGCTACGAAAAAGCCCGACAAACCGACCAAAAGCGCGTCATTCGTTTTTGTGATGCGGTCGTCCATGGCTTTACCCATCCCAATCCAGCGATTAAGCTAGCGCGTAACATGGCACTGGTGGCGTTTGATAAACTGCCCAATATCAAACCGCTGGTGGCAAATTATGCCATGGGCTTAAAATCGTAATACCCATAACTAAAGTGATGCGCTATTTTTAGCCCATTTAGATAATTATCAAGTGAATTGAAGATACGCCCTAACACGTCCTGATATCGAGAGCTAACTTATGACAAACAACCATACACTCATTATCGGCGGCGGTATCGTCGGTGCGACGCTGGCGCTAAAGCTGGCGCAGGCCAAAATGCCCGTGACCTTAATCGATGCGCGTCCTGCTCGAGATGAATCTGCATGGCAACAAATGCTTGGCAAGCGCGATGCCCGTGTTTATGCGCTGAGCCTCGCCAGTATTGCGCTGTTAAAAGACGTAGGCGCTTGGCAAAAGATAGCGCTATCAGGACGAAAGGCGGATTACTCGCAGATGCAGGTATGGCAACTAAATGGTATGGGCGAGCTATTATTTGGCGATAGTGAAAGCAGTACGCCAGCGCTGCTTGGCAGTATGGTTGAACCAGCGGTCATCGAGTATGCCTTGTGGCAGCGTCTGTCTGAGGAGGATGTCAGTGATTATCTGACCGTCATCGCAGGGCAAAAAGTTGTCAATATGGACTGGCGCGGGACGCAGCAGGGCTACCGTGTGACGCTAGCGGACGGCGCTGCTATCGATACGCATCTGCTCGTCGGTGCCGATGGTCGCGGCTCGTTTGTCCGTCAGCAGGCGGCGATTGGGCTGGACACGCTTGATTATAACCAAACCGCGATTTGCTGTGCGATTCAGACTGCCAAGCCCCATCAAGCGACCGCGCGCCAAGCCATGCTACCGACCGGCACGCTGGCTCTGTTGCCCTTAGCGGATATCACTGATGAGGATAAAGCTACGCCGCAGCATTGGCAGTCCATTGTCTGGACACTACCGCGCAATGACGCACTGGCTTTGCTCGAGGAAGACGAGCGCGTGATCGCTGATAAATTGGCCGCTGCCAGTCATTATGAGCTTGGCGCAATCGAGCAGATAGAGTCCATCGCCAGCTTTCCACTGACCGCGCAGCAAGCGAAGCGTTATGTACAGGACAATTTGGTACTAATAGGCGATGCCGCCCATGGTGTGCATCCGCTGGCAGGTCAGGGGTTAAATCTGGGTATGCTCGATGTCAAGGCGCTAAGTGAGCATCTGATGCACGACTATGCGCGTAGCGGCGATAAGCTGTGGGGCAGTAACCAAACCTTGCGTAGCTATGAGCGTCTACGCCGACCGCATAATAGCCTGATGATGCACAGCTTTTCGGCGCTTAATTGGCTGTTTGCAGGCTCGCTTGCGCAGATGCGTCCGATTCAGCAGATTCGCAGCGAAGGCATGTACCGCGTTGGCAAGATAAAACCACTCATGCGATTGTTTGCGAAGCAGGCGAGTGGGGTTTAGGATTGCTTATTTTTAGTGACATAGAGTTAGTGACATAGCATGAGTATAAGTATGACCTATCATAACCAGTAAGGCATTCACTATGACAAAGTTTAAGACAACAAAATTCTCTACTGCCTTATGGATGATAGGAGCTGTGGTAATAGCAGGCTGCCAATCAGTGACTCCAGCCACAAATAACATGGCACAAGAGGTTTTAAAGCCCTCCACTTGCGTGGTTGAACCGCCACCTGTTGATGAAAATGGCAAACCTATGCCAGTGGATTTGGACGATAGATTGTCTATGGAGTTACGAGTGTTTTTCGATAAATATAGTGCCGAAATAAAGGAACAATATACTCCAGAATTGAATAAGATCATAGCGTTCGCGGATCGCTGTTCTAACCTGACTTTTTTTGTCCAAGGGCATACCTCCACAATTGAACAGCAAGCCATTGACGAGAAAGCTCTACATCTCAAAGGCTCGTCTCAGCCACTGGACTTTATCTCATTAGCGAGTGCTCGTGCACAAAGTATCAAAAACTACTTGGTTAATTTGGACCTGCCAGCGCATAGAATTCGCACCTTTGATTGTAGCGCTGATAATCCTATTGCTCCTAATGATACCGAGGAGGGAGCTATTATGAATCAGCGAGCGTTCGGTTGGATATCAGCGCGAGATAGGTATGATCAAATGCTACTAGAATGCAGAGAATTTTAAAGGCAAAATATTATGAAAACCAAATTGAGAAATACATTTTTAATTTTGGTAAGTGCTTTGGCGTTATCAGCCTGCCAAACATCTGTTTCACAAAATCAAGCAACTCAAAATATTAATGCCCCAGTTGCTAAAGCTATTTTAGACAGCGATGGGGATGGTGTGCCTGATGAGCTGGATCAATGCCCAGGCACTCCGTATAACGTGGTAATAGATGAAAGAGGCTGTCCGCACTCCTTACTTTTTGCTGAAAATGAATTCAGAATGGAAGCTAGAGCCTATTATGATGAAAATAGCAGTGAGATAAAAAGTGAGTATTATGAACAGCTAGATAACGCAGGCAAGAAAATGCAAGATCATTTGGACGCTGTCATGCGTGTTGAAGGGCATATATCCAAGCGTGAAGAAACTAACGCCAATCAAACATTATCAAGATACCGTGTGGAAGGGGTCAAAAACTATGTGATCATGAAGTATGATATTGACCCTGACCGTATCAAAACTTCTTATTATGGTTCAGATCGCCCAATTGCACCAAATGATGCTGAAAACAGTTGGCTCAACCAGCGTATTTATGCGCTTATTAGCAATGTTGAATAGTGTATTCAGCGTTTGAAAATTAAAAAAGTAAACTTATCAAATGCTACCCCAACGCCGAAAACGCCACCATCAGTACGGGCGAGACAATATTAATAATAAAGCCAAAACTAATCGCCAGTGGCACCACTTTTAGACCGCCAGATTGTTGAATAATCGGCAAGGTAAAGTCCAAGCTCGTTGCGCCGCCAAGGCCGACCGCTGCTGACGGATACTTACGCATAAAGACGGGAATAAATAGCAGCGCAAAAAACTCACGTATCAAGTCATTAAACAGCGCCACGCTGCCCCAAATCGCCCCATAAGCATCGGTCATGACGATGGCCGATAGCGAGTACCAGCCAAATCCAGACGCCAGCGCCAAGCCTTTTGTCCACGATACATCGCTAAACATCAGCGCAAAGACAAGTCCGCCTACCAATATCGAAAAGGTAAAGATAATACTCATCTCTACCCCGCGCTTATTGAGCAAGACTTCTTTTAGGGTGATGCCTGAGCCTTTGAGACCGATACCGACGAGTAAGATCAAGATCATCAGCAGGACAGTCATGGTGTTCTCAGGCGGTAGATAGCCTTCGGGCAAAAAATACCCAATCACCATACCGATGACGACGCAAACCACTTGTGCCAAGCTGCCTCTAATACTGACCCGATGCTCTTTAGATTTGGCTACTGGTTTTTTGGCTTGCCAAGGTTTTAGATGATCAAAGAGCATTAGGCTAAATAGCCCCGTACCTATGGTCAATATCGACAATATAATGACATACAAGGCAATCTCACCTATCTGACTGCCCAGCCCTTCCACTTGTGACAGCTCGATACCGATGAGCGCCAAGATAATAAACACCAAGTACGACAAGCCTTTATCCGCAAGCTTGGTCATTTCGGGATTTGAGGGGATGGCAAAGCCAATGAACATCGGCATAAGAACAAGAACAAGGGTAATCAGGCTTTGCATGTTGGCAGGCTCGCAGCGGTTTTAAACAAGCCGAAGATTGTATCATATTCATTTATAAATACGGCTATCCGCGCATGATATTCATCATAAAATAGAACGATACTGGCCGCGAGTAGTACTTTTATATGCTTGGCTTGTCTTTACCTGATCAACTTTTGTTGCTACATTAAGGCACTCAATCTCTGTGGTCAGCCCTATGTCGCTCTATCAGCTCAAATCTCAGTTTCAAGACCAGTTGCGTCCCATAAGCGATACATTGGCTAAGTCAGGATGCAGCGCCAATCAAGTGACGATATCTGCTGTGATACTCAGCCTAGGGACGGCCTATGTGATTGCCAAGCCTGCGGCACACCATCAGGCGCTTTGGGCGCTGCTACCGTCGTCGCTGTTTGTGCGTATGGCGCTCAATGCCATCGATGGCATGATGGCGCGTGAGCATGCACAGGCATCTGCGCTGGGCGGTGTGCTCAATGAAGCAGGTGACATTATTGCCGATACGGCGCTCATCAGCAGCTTGCTACCTCATAGCGCTCAGTCAAGCTGTCCATCTAAAAATGTGATTGACCAACAGGCTCATCAGCAGCGTCATGTCTTTGTGCTGATGATACTGAGTGTCAGCACTGAGCTGATAGCCATCGCCTGCGATGCTGCGGTGGGCGCTCGAGCCAATCAAGGGCCGCTGGGCAAAAGTGACCGTGCGTTTGTGTTGGGCGTGCTTGGGGCGGCAAAAAGCCTTAGCGTACCGATATCATTGTCTCATCGCTCAGCAAGTCCGTTTTTTATGCTAATAGAAATACTACTGCTAAAAACGTGCCTCAATCGTCTGCGCTATATGGCTGCATTGTATCTACAGCATCAGCCGCCTGTACCGCGCTCAGCCCATACTACTTTGGAGTCCCAGACCATGTCTTCTGATTTTATAAATATAAATGATACAGCGGCGCAGGATATGCCAGCCTCTCCTAGTGCGGCGACAGAAGTATTACAAGCTGCCGTGATAGAAGGCGAGAGCTGCTATAACGCGTATGATGGCACGGCGATTTATTACCGTTATTGGCTAACGATGCCTATTGAGCAGTTAAAAAACGCCGATCAATGCTTACGGCAAGTGATTTTGTTGCACCGTGGTCATGAGCATTCAGGACGTCTGGCAGAGCTGGGGCAGCAGTTTGCAGCGGCAGGCTATCAGGTGTTTGCGTGGGATGCGCGCGGCAATGGCCGATCAGGCGGTATCAAAGATCATGCCGAGAGTGTCACCGAGCTTGAGCGCGATTTAAATGACTTTGTTCAGCTGGTGATGGGACAAACCGGCATCGCCATCGACGACACACTAATCGTCGCCAGTAGTATCGGTGCCGTGCTTGCCGCCGCGTGGGTGCATGATTATGCGCCCAACATCCGCGGCATGATACTCGGCACACCTGCGCTCAAGATACGTCTGTATCTGCCTTTTGCCATACCGTCGCTAAAGGTAGCGCGTACGCTTGGGCTGATGTCACGCGTCAGCAGCTACGTCAAAGCGCAAGTACTCACCCATGACCAAGACGCGCAGCACGCCTACAATGCCGACCCGCTGATCTCTAGCAGCATCTCAACCGACCTGCTGATCGACACGCACGCGACCGGTCAGCGTCTGCTCGATGATGCAGAGGCCATCACCGTACCGACCTTTGTCTTGTGTGCTGGCAAAGATTATGTGGTAGATAAGCAAGCAGAGCGGACATTTTATGAGGCGATCAATAGTTCAAGCAAACGCTGGCAGCTGTATCCTGATAGCTACCATGCCATCTTTCATGAGACCAACAAAGCCGACGTGTTTGCCGACTGTCTAGCGTTTGCCGAGGAGGTATTTAGCACACCGGTACAAACAGTGGATTTAAGAGCGGCGCATTTGCATAGCGCTAGCAAAGACAAGGTCGATCGACTGGCCATCAAGCCATTTAATCCAAGCTTTGCGCTAACTCGGTTGGCGATGCAAAAATTTGGTCATGTCAGCGATGCGATCGCCACAGGGCTTGAGCATGGCTTTGACTCAGGGCATTCGCTCGATCATGTCTATCAAAACCAGCCTAGTGGCCAAAACAAGTTTGGTCAAGCGGTCGATAAATTCTATCTTAACAACATCGGCTGGCAAGGCATTCGTATCCGCCGCGAGCATATATTAGAGCTGGCGCGTACCGCACTGACAGCTATCGAAGACAACAACCCCCAAGGTAAAAAACCAAGTAGCTCTAAGCGCTATCAACCAAAGCTGCTAGATATCGCCAGTGGCCATGGTTATTATGCATTTGATCTGTTGACGGAATTTACGGGACTACAAGCTGAGCTGCGAGATTATGAGGTACATAATATTCAAGCGCTACAAGCAAAAGCTGAACGCTTAGGTATCACTGATCGAGTGGTGGTCAGGCAGCAGGACGCTTTTGACCCTGCCAGTTATACGCAGGCCGTGCAGGAGGATAGTGTCACCGCATCATCACTACACATGTCATCATCAAACAACGCAAAATCTGATGCAGGGTTTGATATCGCTATCGTCTCTGGATTGTTTGAGCTGTTTTCTGACAACCGCTTACTCGAGACTGCATTAGCAGGTATTTATGATAACTTAAACACAAATGGCTACCTGATTTATACCAATCAACCATGGCACCCTGAGCAAGAGTTTATCAGTAAAACCTTAAACAACCATCGCGGCCGTGACTGGGTGATGCGTTGCCGCTCACAAGCGGAGATGGACCAGCTGATCAGGCAGGCAGGCTTTCAAAAAGTCAGCATGCGTATCGATCGTTTTGGTATCTTTACAGTGTCGCTGGCGGTAAAGGTCGCCCCGCTCGATGACAAATAAGCACACAACATATGAGCGTGTGCAGCTGTTTTCGGGAGGCGGCTCGCGCTTTGCCTATTATCTGGGCAGTTATGCCGCGCTGGTCGCCCATGATTTGAGGCCAGATATGATCATAGGTACTTGCGGCGGTAGCCTCTCGGCGTATTTGGTACATCTTGCGCCTGAGCCAAAAGACTTGCAAGCACTGCTGTATAGCCATGAGCTGTATACCGCTATTTGTGCAATCAGGCATGTCAGGCCAGATGAAGCAAATAGACGATTAAAAATGCGCTATATAACGCAGGCCATACAGCGTTGGCGCTTAGCAAGCAAGCAAAGCACCAAACCGCAACGCTCATCGCCAGCCAGCTATGAGCAGCTACTCGCAGAGCTGCAGCAATTGGCCATGTTTCGTATCGATGATGAGCGGTATTGGCTCGATGCGCTATCTGGTGTTGTCAATGAGCGTAATGAGCGTAGAGACAAGAGTGCCTGTGGTCATAAGCGTATTCAAAGCACCAAGCAAGCCATACCTGAGGTTGCCATCATCGCCAGCCGTCTGCAAAAAGCCTCTGGGGTTGACAGCGCGTGGCCACCTGCCTCATATACGGGGGCGGGTCCAGCAGCAGTATTGCAAGAGTTGTTATTTGCCTCGCCGCGTGTGGCGACTATGATGTCGCTTGCCGCCGCCATGCAAGGCGAAGCTGATGATAAGATACGATCACCTGCGCATACGTTTGCTGATGGGCGCATACCGCCGCATGTACAGATAGTGAGCCAGTGGAGGTTTGCAGACGCGATACGTGCGTCTATGGCCGATATGTACTATCTGCCACCTACCCATATTTCAGCGCTCGGTTGGTGTTTAGGCGGTGTCATCAACCTCACGCCCGTTGAGCTGGCCTGTAAGCTGGGGCAAACGGTATTTGCCGAGAGCAAAGCGGGGTATGATACCTGGCTTGCTGCCCCAGCGATTAAGCGTGTCTTTGGTTTTGATCCCAATGCTCGTTTGGCACAGGTGCATGGCTATCATAGAGAGGCAAGCCATCGCCATACCGAGCCGCTGCATTGGTTGCCGTTTGCTGACAATGCCGAGCAGCTCGGAGGCCAAAGCGTGCAAAAGCGCTTTAGTATAAAGCAAATGACCGTAGCGTTGATTCATCGTGATTATGATGGTTTTGTGCAGCAAATGCAGGCGCAGTGGCAATATGGCTATCAGCGAACGAGCAGCTATATTCGGCAGCATACGCTATAGTTGACCTACTTTAGCGCTACCGTTTTACAGGTGTACTGTGTTTATACCTTTGCTTATGCCTATACCGCCAGCGGCTACGCCACATTTATCCCAGTAGCGCGCTTAGACTTATAACGATGGTGTTTTGAACTGACGATATACGAATACCGCGATTTATGCCGAACCGATGATATGACAGATCTTAAACCAAACGCCTTAAAGCCTACCACAGCTGATGCACCGCACGTCATCATCGTCGGTGGCACCAGTGGTTTGGGGTTGGCATTGGCACGTCATCACCAGCAACTGGGCTGGCATGTGAGTGTGGTGGGTCACGATCGCCAAAAAATAGCGCAGATCAATCGTCAGTATCCGCACATCATCACCTATCGCTGTGATCTGACTGACCGCGCCCAAACGCATGAGTTTTTGCAGCGCTTATCTGCCATCACGTTTTATCGGCTGGTTTATAGTGCGGGCAGTTATACCAACGAGCGGGTGCGGACGCTCAATGCGGCAGACAGCACGCGCATGCTAGCGATTAACTTACAAGCATTTGAGCAGGTGTTTTGGTGGGCAAGTGAGCGACTAAAACAGCAGCCGACATCGTTTGACATGAGGCAATATGGCAAGCCAAGTCTCATCTGTATTGCCTCCATCGCTGGGGCGTTGGACTATCCCTATGCCAGCCTCTATGCCAAAAGCAAACGCGCGATGATAGCCACGGCCAGCGCCTATCGCTTGGCACTGCGCCCGTATGATATTCAAGTAAACGGCATCGCCTCAGGCTATATCGATACCCAAGCGCTGCGTGATCTAAATGACGGTGACGCCAGTCATAAGCCATTTATCATCAGTACACAGACCGCCGTCCAGCATGTCATGCAAGCTATCGCTGATGATACCGAGCTTGCCATATTTCCACGAGCGATGCGTTATATTATTTATGCCTTAAACAGTGTGCCCAAGCCGTTATTAGACTGGGTATTACGCAGCCAGCTTGATAAAAACAATGAGTAATGAAAAATGAGTAAAAAAACTGTCTTTGCAACAGGCTTTATTTAACCCAGTAGCCAATAAAGGACGGTAAAAATAGGCACGCCAATCAGCAAGCTATCGATACGGTCCAATACGCCGCCGTGCCCTGCTAGCATGGTACCTGTGTCTTTGATACCGTGCTGACGTTTAAACGCAGACTCTAGCAGATCGCCTGCGATACCGCTCACTGCCAATCCATACGCGGCTAGCAAGCAAAGCCACCATTCAAACCCCGTCAGCCAGACCCCCAGTAGCGATGCCAGTAGCGCGGCACACATACTGCCAAAGACAGCGCCTTCAATGCTTTTGTTGGGGCTGATGCGCGGCGCTAGGCCACGTGAAAACAGACGATGACCAAGTAGGCGACCGCATAGATACTGGGCGATATCGTTAAATTGACTGGCAAATAAGACAAACAATAAGACACCATACTGCTCGCGTTGCCACGTCAGCTGCTGGAGGGCAATCAAGCTGACAATCAAGGCGACAAATGCCATGCTCAATAACCCATCTAAACCCGTTGGGCGCGTGTAGTGTGAAGTGGTCGGGCTAGCGGTGTGGTCGGCAGAAGAGGTGGGAGTGACGCTTGGCTGCAGGCCGCGGCTTTGTAGCTTATGGATCAGTCGTGCTCTACTAGGTAGGCACCATATCCGTTTGATTTCGTAGCCACCGCGCAGACCGATCAGCACAAAAAAACCAATAAGCAGCCATTGATAGGGGTATCTGGACGTCAAGAGCTCGGCATGGCGATCTGCTATCTTTGCGATTGCATAGCAGCCAAAGAGCGCCGCCAGCATAAACCACCATGAGCGTGCGATCAGATAAATCTTCGGTAGGCGTCTGCGCAGGCGTGGTATGGCCAGCCCTCCCCATACCGCGCTAACCACCCCCATTAGCGCGATCACAAAGACGATATCAGAAGCCATACCTTTAAGATCCAAATGCTACCATTTTATGTCGCGGATTATGTCGCAACGCTTACAGCCGAATTGTTATGATAGCGTAAATGCTTCTTTAATCCTAACTATAGTTGATAAACTATATGGTATTAGCTGATATTAACCGGACTCCCGCATGGCTAAAGGTGGTACAGTTATTTTTTGCACATCCGCTGTTGTTATATGGGCTGTCATGTCTATATCGTCAATAGTAGCAAATGCGGTCAGCGAGGGCGGCTCAATGACACTGGTCAGAGGTTTGTTCGCTAAGTTTGGATAGTCTTGTCTATAATGACCGCCGCGACTCTCATGACGCTGATAAGCCGACTGCATAATCAAAGCCGCTAACTGCAACTGCCTAGTTAATTGAACGTAGGGCAGCGTATGGTAAGAGATGACGTGGTCTTGGCTTTTAGTATCTATATCATCAAAGCTTCTACCACCGAGCTGCTGTTGCCACTGGCAGATTTGCCCCAGCGCTTGCTCAAGCTGCTCGGCGCTACGAGTGATGCCCAGATGCGAGGTCATTAACGCTTTTAATTGGGTGGTTATGCCAGCAATGTCATTATTTGTACTGGTGTGGACATTAGCGTTGTGATGGTCATTAGTATGGCGTTGGTACTCAATGGGCGATGGCAAGGTAATACGCTGATAGTCTGCCAGCATCGGTGGGGTCCAAATATCATAGATGGATTGCTCTGAGTTAGTATAAATGGACGTGGCGTCTGGTTTTTTAGTTGCGTGTAGATAGCGCGGGATATCGGCGGCGATGTGGCGCCCGACCACCACGCACTCAAGCAGCGAGTTACTGGCCAAGCGATTAGCGCCGTGCAAGCCTGTATAAGCAACTTCTCCTGCCGCATAAAGCCCTATCACATCGGTCAAGCCATTAGCAGAAGTGACCACGCCGCCGCAGCTATAATGCGCGGTGGGGGCTACTGGGATCGGGTCGGTGGTGATGTCGATGCCAAGGTCTAATAGTGTCTGATAAATCTGCGGAAAGTGTGCTCGGAGAAATGCCGCTGGTAAGTGACTGACATCGAGATGAACGTAGCCAAGTCCATTGATGCTAATTTGCTCGGCGATAGCACGAGCGACGATGTCTCTTGGTGCCAGCTCTGCGCGTGTATCAACCTCTAGCATAAAGCGTTTACCTGTCTGCGGGCAGTACAGCCGTCCGCCTTCACCGCGTAGGGCTTCAGAGATTAAAAAACTACTTTCACCAAGCGCCAAACCTGTCGGATGAAATTGGATAAACTCCAGATTTGCCAAGCGGCAGCCTGCTTGCCAAGCCATCATCACGCCATCACCGACACAGACATTGGGCGCGCTGGCACGTTTAAACAACTGCCCTAGACCGCCACTGGCCAGCACCACCGCGCGACTATGCAAGGTTAGCTGTCGTTGATGAACGTGATCAAAAACAAGTGCACCTCGGCAATGATTGTCAGTATTTTTTAGCAGATGAAACGCTTCATGATAGGGCAGGATGGTTATATTGGATGCCGCTTGCGCTTTTTTAACTAAGGCTTCCATAATATGTCGGCCAGTGGCATCATCAGCATGAGCGACGCGCCGGCAGCCATGACCGCCTTCTTTGGTCAAGTGTAAGTCGCTGGTTTGTAAGGCGGCTGTCTCAAGGTCTTCCTCATGGGGGTATTGAAAATTGTCTAATGTCGCTATTTTTTCTGCTGGCGCGTGTTGTTTTGGTAGGCGAGTAAAGGGCACGCCTTGCTCGCACAGCCATTGCACCGCTTGCTCGCCTGAGCTTAGGATCTCTGTGGTGTTTTTTGCCTCGCACAGCCCTGCGCCTGCGATGAGCGTATCAGCGATATGATCAGCGGTGCAGTCTTTGGCATCCAAACTTGCCGCGATACCGCCTTGGGCATAATGACTGGAGCAAACGTCCAGCGCCGCTTTACTTAGTATCGTCACGTGGAGTGTTTGCGGTAAGGCCAGCGCCGTGCTCAATCCAGCAAGACCTGCGCCAATGATCAACACATCTGTGTGTCTGACGCCATGGGTATCATCAGTAGGGGTGCTTGTATTAGCGGCTGTATGCGCCTTACTCATATTAGGCGGCTCCCACATTGGCAAAGAGCGCGCGGTCTTTGACAAGGTCACCGCTTGCAGTGACGCGCCGCTTTTGCGCTTCGGCAAAATCCAGCATACGTTGTAAAGGTTTTTTGGCAGCCGCTGCCAGCTCAGGCGTCAACATGACTTCACCGCTTCGCTGTGTCAGACACTGCTCGATGCCTTTTAGGCCATTCATCGCCATCCACGGGCAAAACGCGCAGCTCTTACAGCTGGCGCTTTCGCCAGCGGTCGGTGCGGCCAAAAAACGCTTGTGTGGTGAGCGTTTTTGCATCTCGTGCAAGATACCCAAATCGGTCGCTACGATAAAGGTCTCGGCATCCATCTCATAGGTTGAGCTGAGCAGCTTACTGGTTGAGCCGACGACATCAGCCAGCGCGACCACGCTATCAGGCGACTCTGGATGTACCAGCACTTTGGCGTCAGGGTGCTCCTCTTTTAATTGCAGCAGCTCGGTCGCTTTAAACTCATTGTGCACCAGACAAGAGCCTTGCCAGAGCAGCATGTCTGCGCCAGTCTCACGAGCGATATATTTGCCCAAATGCCGGTCAGGCCCCCAAATGATAGGCTCGCCTTGCGCGTGTAAATGACGGACGATATCGATACCGACAGAGGAAGTCACCACCCAGTCGGCGCGCGCTTTGACCGCGGCGCTGGTATTGGCATAAACCACCACGGTACGCTCAGGATGAGCGTCGCAAAATGCGGCAAACTCATCTGCAGGACAGCCCAAATCAAGCGAGCATTCCGCTGCTAAGTCAGGCATCAGGACGGTCTTTTCCATACTTAGGATTTTTGCTGACTCGCCCATAAAGCGCACGCCTGCCACCACCAATGTCTGTGCCTCATGGGCTTGTCCAAAGCGCGCCATCTCAAGCGAGTCACCGACACAGCCGCCAGTCGCCAATGCCAAATCCTGAATAAAAGGATCGACATAATAATGAGCGACGAGCACAGCGTTATGCGCTTTTAGCAAGTGCTTGATGTTTTCTTCAACTGCCAGCCGCTCAGAGCGTGGCAGCTCGGTAGGTATCTTTGCTCTGGCGTATTCGATGGTCATCTGAGTGACGATGCGCTGGTCGGTACTCATGATAGGGGCGTCGTACGGATAAGTTTTCATAGCTGCAACCTTTCCTTTGGTGCGATAGTGATACATCATATGTCGTAATATTGGAATGACTCGCTAAAGCAAAATCATAAATTGTCTTAATTATGCTCATTTTGAGCATAAAAACAAGGGTTTTTTATGATTTTTCTAACTATATAGTCAATCCTAAATAAAACTGACATGCTAGATATTATGTTCACGTGCTACTGGGTGCCACGTGCTACTGATATTTATTTTGCGCAGCCTCTGTCGGCGTAGGCACAGCACGCAAGAAAAATGAATACCCGTAGCGCTGTACCTGTTTTAATGTAAATTAACCATATTAAGGCGTGCGGCTTGGCTGATGTTACAGCGACAGACTGTGATCGTCTTAGATTCGAGCTATACTAGGAAGTGTTACTGTTTGTAGGTAAACGGTGCTAACGACTGCTGTAGCACGGCTGTTTTGATTGTATACTGAGTTTGTTTTTGTACTCAGCTTGTTTGTGTACTACGTTTGATTTTCTACCGAGGATGATAAATACACTTATGACGTTGTCTTATTCACATGCGCATCAGCAAGGCAGTGGTACCACCGAGGTGGTTGCCGTACTCGTTGCGATTACCGAGCATACCGCCCGTGTCCTAACGGTCGATAAAGGTAAGCTATTGCCCAATGGGCCACTGATGCCGCTGCATCGCTCGTTGCAAGCAGGGGTGCGCCAGTGGGTGGAGGAGCAGACGCAGCAGCCACTTGGGTATTTAGAGCAGCTTTATACCTTTGTCGATACCAATAGACGCAACGTCGATGGTCATGCTTTAGTGTATGTCAGCTATCTAGGGCTGGTGCAAGAGACGCAGACGCCAAAGCTGCCAAGCCAAGCGCTATGGCGAGATTGGTATGATTACTTCCCGTGGGAAAACCACTTAGATGGCGCGCCAACTATCATTACCTCGTTTATCGTGCCAGCATTATTGGCATGGGCACAGGAGGCAGATGACGTTATCATTCAGCAGCGGCGACGTCAGCGTATTGAGCTGTGTTGGGGCGTCGGTGATGCGCATGTGATAAGCCAACAGCCGCCAAGCTTGGGTGCCAGCGCGGCCAGCCGGGAGCAGCTGCCAGAAAATAAAGAATGGGTCGCCGAGCATGTACTGCTGCGCTATGAGATGCTTTATGAAGCAGGGTTGATACCTGAAGCGCCAAGCTATCCGGCAAGCTACTTAGCCAATGTGTCCACCGAGCTGCCTAAACACTGGTCGCAGCTGATAGGCGAGCCGATGTATTACGATCATCGCCGCGTGATTGCCACCGCCATCTCTCGATTACGAGCCAAGATAGAGTATCGGCCGCTGATTTTTGGTTTGATGCCCGAGGTGTTTACTTTATCGCAGTTACAGCAGAGCGTAGAGGCGTTATCAGGTGTGCGCCTGCATAAGCAGAACTTTCGCCGCTTGCTGGAGGCACAAAACCTAGTGATGGAAACAGGAGAGAGCAGTAGCGCTCAGCGCGGCCGGCCCGCTAAGCTGTATCGTTTTCGGCACGATATCGAGTTACAAAGCCTGCTCATGGATAGCAAGCTGCCCAAACGCAAATAATTAAATGACATTATTTTATTGCAGGGCGGGGTGCTTTACGCTATATTTATGCTCATTTTGAGTCTAATAAATGACCGTGATGCCAGTGATATGATTGCTATTTGTGGTGCTATCACTGGCGATGGCACATTTATCAAGCAAATGCGCAACGATAAGGATAACCGATGACAGGCAAACAAGAACCAGCATTAAATGAGGTGTTGCTACGCCCATTAGTAGAGACCGCTCTCACAGAGGATCTAGGCAGGCGCGGCGATGTCACCTCACAAGCAACCATCCCAGCCGATATGCAAGCGCAGCTACAGATCAAAGCGCGCCAGGCTGGCGTTATCTGCGGTATGGATTTGGCGCGATTGGCCTTTGGTATGGTCGATACGCAGATTGGTTTTGACGCTCAGATCGCGGATGGTGAGAGGGTTGAGGCGGGGACAGTGCTGGCGACCGTGCGCGGTAATGCGCGTCATTTGCTCACTGCTGAGCGTACCGCGCTCAATTTTATGACGCATCTGAGCGGTATCGCGACCGCGACACGGCAGATCGTCGATAGTGTGGCTGCATACCCTGCGCAAATCACCTGTACGCGTAAGACCATTCCTGGCCTACGGACAGTGCAAAAATACGCTGTACGCTGCGGCGGCGGGCGCAACCATCGCTTGGGGCTGGACGATGCGATTTTGATCAAAGACAATCATATTGCGATTGCAGGCGATATCGCAACTGCCATCAAGCAAGCGCAAGACGTTGCCGGTCATCTGATTCCAATTGAGGTAGAAGTCGACACCTTAGCGCAGTTAGCGCAGGCACTCGATGCCGGTGCAAGCTTGGTATTACTGGACAATATGACGCCTGATGTTTTGGCGCAAGCGGTGGCTATGTGCCAAGGCCGCGCCAAGACAGAAGCCTCAGGAGGCATCACCCCTGAGACGGTGCAAGCGGTCGCCCAGGCAGGGGTGGATTTCATTGCAATGGGTTATCTGACGCACAGTACTACCGCGCTCGATATCGGTCTGGATTTTATGGTCAGTGATAATACGGGAAATTAAGCAAAGTTAATGATTTTATTGGCTTATCTGCCTATGCTACAATGGCGCTTATGCGGTGGTTAGCCGCCTAACAGGTCATCGCTGTGTGCCGTGATGACCTGACTTTAGCATCATTGCTGCAACAGATAAGCGAGACTGAGTGAACACTGAAATAATCAAGATAATCTTAGCCTTTTTGGTGCTGATCAATCCATTTAGCGCATTGACGTTGTTTTTGGATTTGACCCGCGGTTATTCGATGAATAATCGGCGCAAAGTGGCGCGTATTGCTTGCTTGACCATTTTTATTACCATCAGCTTTTTTACTGTGGCAGGGGAGACCTTGCTTAAGCTGCTGGGTATTTCTATCGGCTCGTTTCAGTTGGCGGGTGGTATCTTGGTGTTTTTGATTGCGCTCAACATGATGAACGGGGAAGGTAACCCCGTCAAACCCGATCAAGAAAACTTCGATGTCGAGTATGACAAATACTCCGCGCCAAGTACCGCCTCTGCTGTTGTGCCGCTCGCTATTCCGATGATGATTGGTCCTGGCGGTATCTCTACCGTCATCATTTACTCTTCGCAAGTCTCTGGGATTTTGCAAGTCTCAGCCATTCTTATCGCTGGATTGTTTATCAGCTTGTTTTGCTATTTGGCCTTAATGGCGGCAGGTCGTATTAGCCGGCTGCTGGGCGATACTGGACTAAACATCATGAGCCGCATCATGGGCATGCTCTTGGCTGCAGTGTCTATCGAAATCATCGTCAATGGCTTGCGTACCTTGTTTCCTGCCTTGGTATAACCGCTTGTCTGACGCTTAAAAGCATGTGCGCTTGTGTGACTAATCACCAAAGACGCTGGCAAAAAACTCCATTAATGAAAATATGTTATAGTAGTGATTCACTATTTTTGACAGGAGTTGATCTTGAGTAAGAAAAGAATTGCTATTTTAGGAGCAGGTCCAAGTGGTTTGGCGCAGTTGCGTGCCTTTGAAGCAGCGCGCTTGGCAGGTGTAAAAGACTTACCTGAGATAGTTTGTTATGAGAAACAAAACGCCATTGGCGGTATGTGGAACTATAGCTGGCGCACAGGTCTAGACAGAAATGGTGAGCCCGTCCACGGCAGTATGTACCGCTATCTATGGTCAAATGGCCCAAAAGAATGCTTGGAGTTTGCAGACTACTCGTTTGATGAGCATTTTGGTGAGCCTATCCCTTCATACCCTCCGCGTGAAGTCCTAAAAGACTACATCATGGGCCGTATCGACAAACAAGACATTCAAAAATATATTCGCTTTGAATGCCCAGTACGCTGGGTAGCTTTCGATGATGACACACAAAAATTCACCGTCACGGTGATGAACCATAAAACCGACGAGCAAGAAGTCGAAGAGTTTGACTATGTTGTGGTTGCGACAGGGCACTTTTCGACGCCAAATATGCCGTACTTTGAAGGTCTCGAAGCCTTCCCTGGCCGTATCTTGCATGCTCACGACTTCCGTGATGCCCTAGAGTTTAAAAACGAAGATATTTTACTTGTCGGTAGCAGTTACTCCGCCGAAGACATCGGTACGCAGTGCTATAAGTATGGCACCAAATCAGTAACCATCAGTTATCGCAGCCAGCCACTTGGCTATGAGTGGCCTGAGGGCATCAAAGAAGTGCCACTGGTGACGCATTTTGAAGGAGATGTGGCGCATTTTGCTGATGGCACCAGCCAGAGCTTTGACGCCATCATTATGTGTACCGGTTACTTGTTCCATTTCCCGTTCTTGCCGGATGAGCTGCGTTTGCAAACGCATAACTGCTTGTACCCTGCCAACCTTTATAAAGGTATTTTTTGGCAGCCCAATCCCAAGCTTATCTATCTAGGCATGCAAGATCAGTACTTTACCTTTAATATGTTTGACGCCCAAGCGTGGTATGCGCGTGATGTCATCATGGGTGAGATGGCGCTGCCGGATTTGGCAACGCGTGAGGCTGACGAGCAAAAATGGCTGGAAACCTACGCCAAATGCGTCACGGTCGACGACTCCATCGACTTTCAAGCTGCTTATATTCGCGACTTGACCGATGCGACGGACTATCCTGAGTTTGCGGTCGAAAAACAAGGCGATATTCTAAAGCAGTGGCAAAAGGACAAAGCAGAGAACATCATGACCTTTAGAGAAAAGGCCTACCGCTCGACGCTGACGGGCACGCTAGCGCCTGAGTTGCCAGAGCCGTGGCTGGATGTGTTAGATGACTCGCTTGAACACTTTTTAAACTTGGCATTTGTCCAGCCCAAAAAGCATAAAAAAGCCTCATAAGCAGTTTTTATCTATAAGTGTTTATTGTAAAAAACCAAACCTTCAAGTGAGGGTTTGGTTTTTTTTAGGTTAGGCCATCCATCTTTGGTGACTAGCTTTGATGATTAGCTTTGATACAAATGCCATGCCAGATAGAGCATCAAGATACCGACGAGAGCGTCCAAAACATTCCAAGCTTTTGGTTTGGCAAACAGCGGTTTGAGTAAGCGCGCGCCATAGCCCAGCGCAAAAAAGAAAAAGAAAGACGCGCTGACGGCACCAGCGGCAAACATCACTTTGCTACTAGCGCCTGTTGAAACCATGCCGACGAGCACCAATGTATCTAAATAGACGTGCGGGTTGAGCCATGTAAAGCCAAAACACAGGAGCAGCGCTTTTTTTAGGCTGCTGACCACTTGACCCTCGACGGTCAGTGCCTGTGATAGGCGCACACTGGCATATAGGCTTTGTAAGCCATAACCGAGCAAAAACACCACACCGGCGAATTTTGCGACATCGACGATGTGCGGATAGCGTGCTGTCACGGCGCCAAAGCCGCCGACGCCTGCTGAAATCAAGATGGCATCGCTAAGGGCACAAAACAAACAGACAAAAAAGATGTGCTCGCGCTTTAGCCCTTGTTTGAGTACAAAGGCGTTTTGCGAGCCTATCGCAATGATGAGCGATAGCCCAAGCAAGAAGCCAGAAAGAAAGTCAGGGGCATACATAATTAAGTGCTTAATCGGTGGTGGAGCGGGGCGGATAGTGCCAGCGGCGCTGACATTTTGCGTACTGGCAGCATCACAAAAAGCTGTTAAGATACGCTATTGATTGCACAGATGCAATAAAGCAAAGCCCCTTACTGTAAAATGGGTGTGTAACAAGAGGCGTGTATAACAGAGAGGTAAGATCGGTCATGGTGGTAAGTTTGACAAGAATGCTACAATCATTTGGGCAAGCCCAAGACGATCTGCCAGCGCAAGCGGCCTTACAGGCGCAAAAGACAGCGAGCCACTATGATAGCCAAACAAAGAGCAAAGGCGGCGAGCAAGCAGATGACGGCAATAGCAAAAACCCGCGTACTACGCTGACGCCCCCTGAGCGTGCCGACCGTATCTGTGCGGCATTGGCGCAAGTGAGTGATGCGCGTTCGGCCACACCGCTCACCGACCGCTATCTGGCCAATCATGCACAAATGCGCCCAGACAACAGACCCCCTTTTGACCCTGATACCTTATGGTATCTCAAACATGGACGCTGTCCGATTATGACTGAGCTTGTAGATGTGGTCGATGAAGCCACCTTAAACGCCATGCCTATCGAGGCGGTGGCAATACTCGATAGAATAAATGGTAAGCTAAAGCGCTACCGTGAGTGGAGTCAAGAGCTCAACGATGAGCAGCAGCAACAGCATAACGAGCGGCAGTTCGTCATCGATAAGCTGGTTTCTGAGAGTATCCCCGAGGCGCTGCATCATTATGAGCAGCTGCAACGATTTAGCCCGCACCGTACCAGAAACCATGCAGCACAAGGTAAGATGAGCGCAGGTGATATGCTGACGGATTTGTTTTTAGAGATTGACTACGAGCTTGATGAGCTGCTCGATGAATTGCACAACACTGTGATGAGCCGCCTTGCTTCCACGCATCGCTATGTCAAAAGCCGCACGCAAAGCTAAGCTAAGGGTGGCGGTTGTGACTGCGAACCTGCTCTCATTGATACCGCGGTGCTTGCCAATCATTTTGCCAAAAAAAACTGCCAAAAAACTTGCCATAAAATAAGGATCAGCCAATGACCCAAATGACTGCGATGTTTATCATGTTTGTATTGTATGGTGTGCTACCAGCGGCTGGGTTGTACTTGGGATATCGTGGTATCAAAAAAATGACCGCGCCCAAAATGCTGGAGTATAAGGCGATGCCGCAGCTGGGTTATATCCCCGAAAAAAGCCTACCGGCTGATATCAAGACGATGCTGGCGCAGATCAACGAAAAAGGCGAAAAGCTGCGCGTCATTTATGGTGATACCAATAATGACGGTAAGATTGATGACAAAGACACTGTCAGTGAGACCTATATCATGATTCAAAATCTCATGGACAGACATGTGCCGCTGGCGGTGGCGGACTATCGGCGCTTGCATGACTTAGATGTGGGCGATAGTGCGCGCGCTGATACCACCAAAATCAAGAACTCCAATGTGACAGGCAAAGAAGCGCTGCTTGAGGTGCTCACCACCATTGACGCGCAGTTTGATGATTTGCTCAATGCCTCCTATCATCAAGACGGGCAAAAGCTACTCGCGACCAGTCGCTATCTACAAAAACGTTTTAAAACGCCTGCTGTCAGTCATGAAGGACAAAACCTCGATGACAGTGCTGACGATGAGGCAGGTATCCAAACGCTTGAAACCCCAGCTGGTGCTGCGGCCAAAAAGGCGCGCGCTGACGATATCAAACGGTAAAGATTAAAAGCTAAGCGCAATAATGGTAAAAGAGTAAGATATATGAGTGTGCTCATTGGTGTCGGTATCGTGACGACCATCACGACCATTTATTTGGGTAAAAAAGGCTGGCAAGCGCTGCATAAAGCCGTCGGTATCACCCCAGGCGTGCTTACATATCAAGATGATCAAGCGCCTTTGTCATTGTCTGCGGTCACATGGCGGCATCTGCGTTTACAAAAAAAACATCTACAGCGTTTACCAAATGATCAGCTGCGCCAGCTGCAGCGTATCGACGATAAGGTGAGTCGCTATCAGTCTTATCAAAAAACACAACAGGCTGATGATAAGACGCCGACGGTGACCGAGTCGCAGTTTGTGTTAGAAAAGCTGCTGTACACGCGCTTGCCTGACACACTAGCCAGTTATGATTATCTGGTCAGTATCGATAGCGCCGACCTATCACAAACAGAAAAAAAAGCAGAAGCCAGTGAGCTGTTGCAGCAGGTATTAGACCATATCGAGCAGCGTCTAGATGCGTTATTGGACCAAGCGCAGACGCAGCATCTACAAGCGTTACGCGTGATGAAAAACTATGTCGAGAGCCACGATCGTTAAAGGGTAGGGCAAAACGACAGCAAGTGGCGCAAAAAAAGCTGCCTGTGATATCTCTCACAGGCAGCTTTTTTATGATCTAGGTGTATAAAGCCTCAATAAAACTAACGCTTATCGCCGCGGCCACGAGTGTGCCGAGTGCCGCGACTGGCAGGGCTGCCGCTGCTTTTCGGTTTGCTACTGTGCGACTTATCGCTACGACTATCGGCACGGCGTGCTTTGAGCGGTTTGTTTTTGATACGTTCTTGCTTTTCTTTGGCCGCGCCGTGCAGACCTGTACCATAACGCGGGCGCAAGCTGACTAAGTCGGTTAGGGTGTTGATCTCCTTTTTGTCCAGCTCCAAGAAGCGGCCTGTACGCAGCTCTTTGGGCAGTGAGATCGTACCATAGCGGGTGCGCAATAGGCGGCTGACTTTGAGGCCTTGCGACTCAAACAAACGGCGCACTTCGCGGTTACGGCCTTCTTTTAGTTTGACGTGATACCACTTGTTGACGCCTTCACCGCCGCCTTCTTTAATGTCTTCAAACTGCGCCATGCCGTCCTCTAACATGACACCAGCGGTCAAGTTGCGAGCGATATCAGGGGTGACCTCACCCAAGACACGTACCGCATATTCACGCGTGACTTCACTTGAGGGGTGCATCAAGCGATGGGCCATCTCGCCATCGTTGGTAAACAATAACAGTCCGGTTGAGTTGATGTCCAAACGGCCAACCATCACCCAGCGATCGTGGGTCAGCTTTGGTAGGCGCTCAAACACAGTCGGACGACCCTCAGGGTCTTTTGCCGAGCACACTTCTCCTTCAGGCTTGTAGTATGCCAAGACGCGGCGGCGCTTTTCGTTTTCGGCGTTGTATTTGATCTGACGACCATCTACCCGTATCTCATCGCCTTGCTGCACGCGATCACCAATGGTTGCAGGCGCATTATTGACAGACACGCGGCCTGATCTGATGACCTCTTCCATCTGACGGCGTGAACCCAGCCCCATACGGGCGAGGGCTTTTTGTAATTTCTCATCTTTCATAATCATGTCCTTGAGTCGGTGGGTTTACATTTCTCAATGTAAAAAAATAGAGCGCCTATTCTACGCTATTTTAACAAAATTAGCACGTAAACAACTGCTTACTGTCAATGATGACTCAAACCAATATTTATTAGAAAATTCGCGTTTGGGTTATCTGTTTTAAGAAAGAGCGTTCTAAAAAGGGTAACGACAGCCATGTTGTTTTTTAAAAGACGGTAAAAGAGCTATCTACAAATACCTCTTCTCTTGCCAGTCACTTATTAAAAAGCGTATCAATATTTTGGCTTTATCTTGCGCTAGGATTTTGCCGCGTACACAGGTACAATATTATGACTAGTCAAAGGTTGACGAAGCAAAAGACAGGCATGCAAAGTACTTGCGCGCGCTGTCTTTATTTTTTATATCGTACCCTCTATTGGAGTTACTATGTCTATTGCCCAAGAGCCTGCTACCGTTTTGGACGGCAAAGCACTTGCCAAACAAATAGAACAGGATCTACGCGCGCGCGTGGATACGATCAAAGCTAAGACGGGACGCACCCCAAGCCTTGCAACGATATTGGTTGGTGATGATCCAGCCTCTGCGACCTATGTACGTATGAAAGGCAATGCCTGTAAGCGTGTCGGCATGGACTCTATTCGGGTCGAGATGCCAAGTGCTACGACTACCAAAGAGCTGATGGCAAAGATTGATGAGCTCAATAACGATCCTGATGTCCATGGTATTTTGCTGCAGCACCCAGTACCTGCGCATATCGATGAGCGTGCATGCTTTGAGCAAATTGACTTGGCAAAAGACGTCGATGGCGTGACGTGTCTTGGCTTTGGTCGTATGGCGATGCAGCAGTCTGCGTATGGCTCTTGCACGCCGCAGGGCATCATGCACTTATTGGCGCATCATGATATCGAGTTATCAGGTAAAGAAGCCGTGGTCGTTGGCCGTAGTGCTATCTTGGGTAAGCCGATGGCGATGATGTTATTAAATGCCAACTGCACAGTGACGATGTGTCACTCAAAAACACAAGATTTGGCCGCTCATATCAAGCGTGCTGATATCGTGGTCGGGGCAGTGGGTGTGCCTGAGTTGATTAAAGCTGAGTGGATCAAAAAAGGGGCTGTGGTAGTCGATGCAGGTTTTCATCCCACCGACAATGGCGGTGTTGGCGATATCGAGCTGACAGGCGTTGAGAGCATTGCTAGTGCTTATACACCTGTGCCAGGCGGCGTAGGCCCGATGACTATTAATACTCTCATTCGCCAGACGGTAGAAGCCGCTGAAAAATCAGCAGGCTTGGATATTAGCTAAAAACAGGCTTGGATATTAGCTAAAAAATAGCCATGTGAGTGCTGATTGCCGATAGATAAAGCGGCCTGATTGATAGAGTCAGGCAAATCAACCACCTCTTCGTTGATAGGATCTAAAAATGGCTAAAAAAGACGTAGGTATTCATGAGCGACTACAAGGTATTGGTAGAGAGTTTGTCGATGTCTGTCATTACGTTATTTTATTTTTAATCAGTGTGGTGGTGGTCTGGACGGCAGGTAAAGAGTTCATTTATATTGTCCAAAAAGGCTCAGCGGATCTAAAAGATATTTTGATGCTGTTCATTTATCTTGAGCTACTCGCTATGATAGGGATTTATTTTAAAACCCATCGACTTCCCGTACAGTTTTTGATATTTATCGCCATCACTGCATTGTCGCGACATCTGGTCGTTGATGTGCAGGCAGTGTCAGATTATTTTCATCTATGGCTATTGGCAACGATCTCTGTGGCAATCATGCTATTGAGTGGTGCTATTGTCATATTGACTTGGACGGCAAAAACCTTTGGTCGTCCAGAGGACAATCTTGATAGACAGTATGCAAATTTGACAGTCAAGGCTATGCTGCCTGATAATGCGCAAGCACCAGACAGCCATACCAAGCACCGCCGTGAGTAATGAGGCACAATCAGCACAAAAAAAAGGGCTACCACTGGTAGCCCTTTTTTATGTATGAATGAGTTATCACAACCATTTGAGTTTCTTAAAGTTGTAATACAAGAAGCTACACAACGCGATGATAATAATCATAATAACGAAGTAAGCGTATTTCCAATGCAGCTCAGGCATAAAGTCAAAGTTCATTCCATAAATGCCAGCGATGGCCGTTGGTACCGCTAAAATCCCTGCCCAAGCGGCGAGCTTACGTACCACCTCGTTTTGTCCCATATTGACCATGGCCATATAGGTGTTCATTACCACGCTTAGCATCTCATTGAGGCCGTTGATGGCGTCTAACGAGTGCAGCAAGTGGTCATTGACGTCACGAAAGTAGGGCTTGGCCGCTTGCGAAAACCCAGAGACCAGCTCGCTTTTTTTGTGATTGATAAAAAAACTACAGATGTCTTGCACCGGTAAGATAATGGCACGCATATGTACCAGCTGTGATTTGAGCTCGTAGAGGTTTTTGAGCGTGCCTTTATCAAACTCATAGGTAAAGACATAGCGCTCTTGCTCCCGCAGATAACGCCCCAAACGATCGGTAATCGGCATATAGTTATCCACGATAAAATCGAGAATAGCGTGCAAGACAAATATCGGCCCCATTCTGAGCTTTTCTGGGCGACGGTGGCAGTGCTCGCGGACAGGTGCGTAGGAGTTGGATGGACCATTGCGAATGGTGATTAAGTAGTTTTTGCCCATAAATATCGCAGTGGTGCCGTAGCGAATGACGTTGTCTTCAAGCTTTGCGGTACGTAAGACCACAAATACCATGTCGTTGTCATAATTTTCGACTTTGGCGCGCTGATGGTCGGCAAAGGCATCCTCGATGGCAAGTTCGTGCAGACCAAAGGCTTCTTTGACTTTGACCATGGTTTGGAGGCTGGGGTCATACAAACCCAGCCAGATAAACTGGCCATTGTTACTCAGCGCCCGACTTACATCATTTAGCGCCACTTTATCGAGGTTTTCGCCGGTCTTACGAGAGTAGGCGTAGCAATTGACAACCTCATCTTCACTGGATAGATCGATATCTTCATAGCGCTCAGAATCAGGGTCATAGACCGTCATGGTCTCGATGGTGTCTTCTCTGGTGGCATCGGCATCGCCGTAGATATAGCTATCATCATTATCGAGATACAAATGCTCATCATTCATATCCGCATAAAGACGGTTGATGTCGGAGTTAGGTTCAATACGTGCGGTTTTTTTGAGCAATTGATCGTTATTGTGGTCCATACCCCCTCCCGTGATAAAGTAAAAAATGTCTCACAAATAAAACGCGGCGCCGTCATTAAAGCGCGTGGCTTTTTAAAGTCTCAATATCGACCAAGCTCAGCAGGCTTTCGTGACAGGCTTCGAGCTTGATCGGCGGGGCGATATCGAAGTCCAAGGCCTCGACCCAGCGCAGCGCACAGATGCACCAGTAGTCGCCAGGTTTTAATCCAGCAAAACCATACTCAGGCAGAGGCGTGATTAAGTCATTGCCGCGACTGGCAGAAAAATTCAAAAACTCGCTGGTCATCTTGGCGCAGACGGTATGCTGGCCAACATCATGACTGCCAGTATGGCAAAAACCATTGCGATAATAGCCGGTAATCGGGTCAAAACAGCAGCTAGCAAGCGCCGTTCCTAAGACGTTGGTTTGGTTGATGGCTGGGTTTGGGTGGTAATCAGATGACATAAGGCTTCCGAGATAAAAATATGTGTTAGTGTAACATGAGTCTGTCTGCATGGCGCTGTTCTTGCTGAGGCAATTCGCGCACGTTTTATCAAGTAATGCAAGCGTATAGCGGCTATTTCACGGGCGCTATTTGTTCAATACGAGCAGATAGCCGTCGCCGTAGCTACTGATGCTCATGCTCATGATGCCATAGACGATAATTAGATAGTAATTGTGCCCAATTGTCACTAGGCGAACCTTGAGTGCTATGCTAAACTAAAGCATAAAGTGCCTTGATTATTTATCTCTGTTTATTAGCGCATAAAGATACTCGTCTTATCATTCCAAATTATACTTATTACTCACCCTGTTGCGGTTACCTAGTTTGTTTATAAATAATTGGGTCAATGATGTTGTGTGTTAAAAACACAACGATACGATGTCAATGCCCTTATAAATACAACCTTTTAGTACCGCATCAGTACCGCGTTTTTTGGTAAGCGATACGCCAAACAAGGATTTATTGTGTCTGTCAGTTCTGATTCTGCAAAACCTGCCCAGTTAAATGCAACAAAAAATGCGGCCACTCAGCCTGCCGATAGCGTTGCTAAACCCAATAGCATGCCCTACCTAAACCACTTTGCCAGCGATGTGGCCAACAGTTGGCTGTTGCCTGATGGCGTGGTGGATGTGTTGTTTGAAGACGCGCATAAGCAAGAGGTGCTTAGGTATCAATTGACGCAGCAGCTGATCACTCATGGCTATCAGTTGGTCAATCCGCCGATGATTGAGTTTACTGAGTCACTATTAAGTGACGCCTCAGAAGATTTGAAACGTCAAACGTTTAAGATCATCGACCAGCTGACGGGTCGTTTGATGGGCTTGCGCGCCGATATTACCCCGCAGATTTTGCGTATTGATGCGCATCATGGCGGTACCGGTATTGCGCGTTATTGCTATGCAGGCGATGTGATTCACACTTTGCCCTCAGGACTGTTTGGTTCACGTACGCCCTTGCAGTTAGGCGCTGAGATATTTGGCTGCGCCGATTTGGCAGCCGATATCGAGCTGATTGATGTCTTGTTTGGGATGGTCAATACACTAGATATGAGCGCAGCACTGCATATTGACTTGGGTCATGTGGCGATATTTAAGCGTTTGGCTGAGATGGCGGCGCTATCTGACAGCGACGCTGAGCAATTGATGCATTTATATGCCAATAAAAACCTACCAGAGCTCAAACGCGTTTGCCAAGCATTGCCGATGGGCGATGACTTTTATGCCTTAGCGCGTTTTGGTCACGATATCGATAATTTGCTGACCAAGCTCTCTACTGCCGCCCAGCAAGATGAACAGATATCTACGGCTATCGATGAGCTACAGCGCCTAAAAACGCACCTAAAAACGCAGTGGCAGTGTCCGGTGAGTGTCGATGTGACTGAGCTATCAGGCTACCACTATCATACTGGCATTGTCTTTAATGGCTATATCAATAGCGAGACTCAGCCGCTGGTACGCGGTGGGCGTTTTGATGGTATGCAAAGCGGTGGCCATCTGTCCGCCAGCCAGCCACGCGAAGCCACAGGATTTAGTATGGATGTCAGCCGTTTGCTGGCGCACACGCAGCTTGAAGCGCCAAGTATCGTGCTGATCGATTATCAAGCCGCTACTCAAGCAAGCCCCGAGCAGCGACAAACCTTGCTCCAGCAGGCCACCAGCTTACGCGAGCAGGGCTACCGTGTCACCATGCCACTAAACGCGGACGATCGTCCCGATGGCGTGACACATCGTTTGGGTTTTGCTGACAATCAATGGCAACTACAAACTATTTAGCTTAACTAGATTCAGTTTGGCTGACTTATAGGTATAGTTACAGTAGCATCGCTGCTTGGATAAAGACTTTAAGATAAAACATACTTGGTTTGGCGCGGCAATGATAAGCGCACTGAGCACAAGCATCAAACACTGCTAACATCATGTTAGTTTTGCAACCGTTATTGCACACACCTCAATACATAAAGGTAAGGATTGATCATGGGTAAGAATGTCGTAGTTTTGGGTAGCCAATGGGGCGATGAGGGTAAGGGTAAAATCGTTGATTTGCTTACCGAAAAAGCCTCAGCCGTTGCTCGTTTTCAAGGCGGTCACAACGCTGGGCACACACTGGTTGTCGATGGCAAAACCACCGTCCTACATTTGATCCCATCTGGTATCTTGCGTGAAGGCGTCACCTGCTTCATCGGTAACGGTGTGGTACTAGCGCCAGATGCCCTACTAAAAGAGATAAAAGATCTAGAAGCCAACAACGTACCAGTACGTGAGCGTCTACGTATCTCGCCAAACTGCCCACTCATCATGCCATATCACGTGGCACTTGACCAAGCACGCGAAGCCAAACGCGGTACAGGCAAAATCGGTACCACAGGTCGCGGCATCGGTCCTGCATATGAGGACAAAGTGGCGCGCCGTGCCATCAAGCTTGCTGACTTGTTCCGTGATGATTTAGAAGAAAAACTACGTAACCTAATCGAATATCATAACTTCCAACTGACACAGTATTATAAAGTCGATGCCATCGATTTTGATGAGACCTTTAAGCTGTGCCAAGAGTGGCGCGAAGAGATCAAAGGCATGGTTACTGATGTGACCGAAGACCTCAACCAATTGCGCCTTTCTGGCAAAAACCTAATGTTTGAGGGTGCACAAGGCACGCTACTTGATATCGACCACGGTACCTATCCGTTTGTCACCAGCTCAAGCGTTACAGCAGGCGGCGTATCGACTGGTACGGGTATCGGCCCATTGTACCTAGACTATGTACTTGGTATCACCAAAGCCTACACCACGCGCGTCGGTAGTGGCCCATTCCCAACAGAGTTGTTTGATGATGTGGGTGCCCACTTAGCCAAAGTCGGCCATGAGTTTGGCGCGACCACTGGCCGCGCGCGTCGCTGCGGCTGGTTTGATGCCGAGGCACTACGCCGTGCGGTGGTATTGAACTCTATGTCAGGTATCTGCTTGACCAAGCTTGACGTCTTAGACGGTCTTGAAGAATTGCTAATCGGTGTGGGTTACAACCTCCCTGAGACAGAATGTGCTGGCGCGCACGACGCAGAGTTTTATGAGTCTGTCACACCGAAGTACGAAACAATGGAAGGTTGGAGCGAGTCTACCGTTGGTATCACCAACTATGACGACCTACCAGAAAACGCCAAAAAATACATCAAACGTATCGAAGCATTGATTGGCTGCCCAGTAGATATCATCTCAACCGGCCCTGACCGCGAAGAGACCATCGTACTTCGTGACCCGTATGATGCTTAGTGCTTACTATAAGTCTTGGTGCTATAAGCATTAACTGGCTTGTAGTATTCATCAAGTAGTATCAATTAAACGAACCCCAGTGCTGAGCATTGGGGTTCTTTTTGGTCAATATGATGACCGTATTAACAATTAGCGGATCATAAATTTACTTTTATGCAAGGTGCGGTCATAAATTAATCCTATCATTTATAGCCTCAATCATTATAATAGGCAACAATCCTATGTTGACGCTCGTGTTTTGCTATCGATAAATCATGAGTTATCCGCTTCGTCGACATGGCGGCCAACGTTAAAACAAAGCATTTACCCCTTTACTTTTACCAAACTGACCCCCTATTAGGAGTTTTTTTATGGCTAACGAACGTACTTTATCTATCATCAAGCCTGATGCAGTCGCTGGCAACCACATCGGCGCTATTTATAGCCGTTTTGAAGAAGCGGGTTTAAAAATCGTTGCTGCAAAAATGTTGCATCTTGATGACAAAAAAGCAGGCGGTTTTTACGCTGAGCATGCCGAGCGTCCATTTTATAATGCTTTGGTCTCATTCATGACTTCAGGCCCTGTCGTTGTTTCTGTATTAGAAGGCGAAAACGCCATTGCTAAACACCGTGAAATCATGGGCGCAACCAACCCAGCCGACGCTGCCGAAGGCACTATCCGTGCTGACTTTGCTAGCAGCATCGACGAAAACGCGGTTCATGGTTCAGATTCAGCTGAGTCAGCAGCACGTGAAATCAGCTACTTCTTTAACGATGATGAAGTATGTGCACGTACGCGCTAAGAGCAGCCAGTTATTGATAGCAGCCGAGAGGTTGGCTATGAATAATTTGTGTCGCAAGACGGCTTATATCTGATGGGTATAAGCCGTTTTAGCTATTTTGGTTTGTCTGTTTTTTCGCCGTCTTTGTGTTATTGAAATTTTTTATTATTTGCCTCATTATTGTCTTTATCTAGCATTATCAATCCTTTATCAGTATAGCTACTCATTTTTTGTGCTTGTCGCTATGTATGATTGGCATAAGTACAAGAGATGCTGCGCTCATAATGGATTGCTAATGGCCATATTTGCCATAAGGCGTATGGAGAGCAACACTCATCGCTTATATCAACAATTGCCACGCTTAATTTAGCTGATGCAAAAAGGTTATCTATTATGTCCACTGTTCAATCCCCGATCCAGCATGTCCCTGCCACCTCCAAAGCCAGCATCAAGCTGGTCGATGAAGCGCAGGCCAAGACCAATCTTTTGGGGATGACCCAAGCACAATTGGCTGACTATTTTAAAAGCCTAGGCGAAAAGCCATTTCGCGCGACGCAGGTGATTAAATGGATATATCAGCACGGGGTGACAGATTTTGAGCAGATGACCAATCTGAGCAAGTCACTGCGCGATAAATTGTCGCTGAATGCCTGCGTGACTCCGCCTAAGGTCATTCATCGTCAGTACAGTGATGATGGTACGCGTAAATGGGTGTTTGAAGTGACGGGCGGCTCGCTGGTAGAGACGGTATTGATTCCGGCGGATGATAATAAATCGAATGGCCGCAAAACCTTGTGTATCTCTTCGCAAGTCGGCTGCGCGCTCGACTGTAGTTTTTGTAGTACCGGTAAGCAGGGTTTTGAGCGCGATCTGACGGCGGCTGAGATCATCGGGCAGCTGTGGGTGGCCAATGCTTCCTACATGAGTGATGACAATGACAGCTTAGAGGCTGTCGATCATAGCGCTTGGGAAAACCATGTCACCAACGTGGTGATGATGGGTATGGGTGAGCCTTTATTAAACTACAAGCCTGTAATCGGCTCGATGGAGATTATGCTCAGCGACCATGCTTATGGCCTCTCAAAACGCCGTGTGACATTGTCAACCTCAGGCGTGGTACCCAAGATGTATCAGCTGGCACAAGATCTCGATGTGGCTTTGGCGATATCCTTGCACGCGCCCAATGATGAGCTGCGTGATGAGCTGGTGCCTATCAATAAGAAATACCCGTTAAGTGAGCTGATCGCCGCGGCAAAAAACTACGTGTATGATGTCAATCCACGCCACAAAAAACACGTCACCATTGAGTATGTCATGCTTGATGGCGTCAATGACAGCGATGAGCATGCGCGGCAGTTGGTGGCGTTATTGGATGGTCTACCAAGTAAGATTAATTTGATACCGTTTAATCCGTTTCCGCATGCACCATATGACAAATCAAGCAACAACCGCATCCATGCGTTTAGCAATATCTTAAGTGAAGCTGGGTTTGTGTGTACCATTCGTCAAACGCGCGGCGACGATATCGATGCGGCTTGCGGCCAGCTGGTCGGGCAAGTCGCCGACCGCACTCGTCGTTCAGCGGCATGGCAGCAAAGCATCAAAGCGCGTGAAAACGCTGAGTTGTGATTCATCATACAATTAATCACAACTAAATTGTACTTATGGGGGCTAAATCTATTAAACTGATGCTTCGATTATCGAACGCATTGAATCCAGTTTTATGATGGCGGCTATGATGACTTCTAAAAATTCTTGTCAAAATAAGTATCAAAGCGTGTGTTTTTTGACTGACAAACCATGGATGACAGCCACGTTGCCAGTCGTGGCACAGACGGCAGTGGCGTCCAAACGGCTACTGCTTGGTATGGCAATGGTGGGGCTGTTTTTGACGGGGTGTCAAAGCACGCCAACCGATGATTTATTGGGGGATACCCCTTATCAGACGTCGACGCGGCCGAGCAATGATCGCAACTTGGATCAACAAGAAATTGCGCGCGTACGCACCTCGCTTGCCGCGCAATATATCCGCAAAAACGAGCTTGATACCGCCCAACGCCAGCTTGAAAAAGCCTTCGCTGCCGATAGCCGTTACGCGCCAGCCTATGATATGATGGGCGTTTTGCTGCAGCAAGAGGGCAGCCGTATTAATCTGCAAAAAGCCGATCAGTACTTTAAAAAAGCCATCGCGCTTGATAAAGACTTTGAGCAAGCTCACAATAACTATGGCGTGTATTTGTCGCAGATGAAACGCTATAAAGAAGCGGCTGAGCAGTTTGAGATTGCAGGGGCAGCGCTTGGCTACGAAGGTCGTATCGGCGCGCTGGAAAACCTAGGCCGAACCTACCTACAGATGGGCGACCGTACTGCTGCGGCCAAAGCGTTTTTGCGCGCGCTAGATGGCAACCGCAATAGCATCATCGCCCATATCGAATTGGTAGATTTATTGCTTGAGCAGCAGCGGGTGGCCCAAGCGCAAAAACTTTATGACGAGACACTGATCTTGGTACAAGGGCAAGGTATCAGCCCGCGTTTGCTATTACAAGGCATCAAACTTGCGGCGGCTCAAAACAACATAACCACACGCCAGCAATTGGCACAGCAGCTTTTATCCGCTTATCCACTAAGTGATGAAGCAAAACAACTGAAGACTTGGCTTAACAATCCAGAGGCACCATGGAAATGACCACCCCATCATCAAACACTCAATCAAATACTCAGGGATCATTTGGTGCCATGTTGCAGCAAGCCCGCAAAACAAAGCAAGTCAGTCTAGAAGAGGCCGCCGCCGAGCTATTTATCTTAAAGCGTCACCTAAAAGCCTTAGAAGATGAGAATTTTGCAGATTTGCCGCAAGCCGCGTTTGCTCGTGGTTTTGCTATCAACTATGCCAAGTTTTTGGGGTTAGACCCTGTAAAGATCGCCAGTAGCTTTGATGCCGCCTACCCCAATGAGCTAAAACCACATTCAGTCAACAACATTGATACACCGCTGCGCCCGATGGGCACCTTGCAGCGAGACACTCATAACCGCATTCGTTTCAATCCGTTACTGATTATCGCGGTCATTGGCGTTATTATCTTAGCGATTTTTTTATTCCGCATGGTCAGTAATGCCAGCAAAGAAAATACCCAAGCACCGACCAACGCTGTCGAAGACATCTCGGCACTTGAGCAGGCTCAAGGCGCTGCTATCGATAGCGAGACAGGCGTGGGTGCCGCAGGCTCTGCGCTTAACATAGGCGCGGCGAGCAGCACCGCGACGTTAGAGGTGATGTTGAGCGACGAGGCGGTGGTGGTGATTACTGATGCGTCAGGGAGCAATCTGATGAACGGCGCTCAAAGCACGGGTAGCTATAAGCTATCTGGCATACCGCCATTTAATGTACAGATCGATAATGTCGATAATGTCAGCTTAATGCTCAACCAAGAGGCGGTGGCATTAGAGGCATATGCCACTGATAAGCAAGCCAGTTTTGAGCTTGCGCCATAAGTGGGCAAAAGCATAATGCCGCATCGTTAGGTATCATTGTCAGGGTTTATTTTTATTTTTTTGTTTTAACCAAAGGGTTTGTCTATGTCAACGTCAGCGCCTATTAACCGTCGTTTTACCAAAAAAATATATGTCGGTGATGTCGCGATTGGGGGTGATGCACCGATTAGTGTGCAAAGCATGACCAATACCGAGACTTGTGATGTGGCCGCGACGGTCGCACAAATCGAGCGCTGCGTAGAAGCAGGCGCTGATCTGATGCGCGTCTCGACCCCGACGATGGATACGGTCAACGCCTTTGCCGAAATCCGTAAACAGGTCAGCGTGCCGCTCATCGCCGATGTGCATTTTGATCATAAGATTGCTTTGGCAGTGGCCGAAGCAGGCGCTGATTGTTTGCGTATCAACCCAGGTAATATCGGTAGTGATGCCAAAGTACGTGAAGTGGTTGCCTGCGCCAAGCATCACAATATCCCGATTCGTATCGGTGTCAACGCAGGCTCGCTAGAAAAAGACATCCAGCGAAAGTATAAAGAGCCGACGGGCGAGGCGATGCTAGAGTCCGCGATGCGCCATATCGATATTTTAGAGCGCCTCAATTTTGATCAGTACAAAGTCTCAGTCAAAGCCAGTAATGTGTTTTTGACATTAGAGGCGTATCGTCTGCTCTCAGCCCAAATTGACAACCCGCTACATCTGGGCGTGACCGAAGCTGGTGTCTATCGCACCGGCGCGGTCAAATCTGCCATTGCATTAGGGGGGCTACTCCTAGACGGTATCGGCGATACCATTCGTATCTCCCTTGCGGCAGAGCCTGAAGAAGAAATCAAAATCGGCTTTGATATTTTAAAATCGCTAAATATCCGCTCAAACGGCGTCAATTTTATCGCTTGTCCTAGCTGCTCGCGCCAAGAGTTTGATGTGATCAAAGTGATGACAACGTTAGAGTCGCGTCTCGAGGATATTCGTGAGCCGATGGATCTGTCAGTGATTGGCTGTAAAGTAAATGGCCCAGGGGAGGCCAAAGAAGCCGATATCGGTATTGTCGGTGCTGCGCCAAAGTCATTGGTCTACCGTATGGGCGAAAAAAGCCATTTGATCAATACCGAAAATCTAGTCGATGAGATTGAAAGTATGGTGCGCGCCCATGCTGAAGACTTGGCAAAAAAGCGCGAAAATGAGATTATTCGCGTTAAATAAATACCAGTAGCGCTAACGGATACCAGTAGTGCTGTCGCTGTTTTTAGGTTAACCATATAAAAAAGAACTTGTGATAATTGTAAGGATATGACCGTACCATGATCAAAGCTATCAAAGGGTTTAATGATATTTTGCCTACCCAATCGGCAAAATGGCTACAATTAGAGGCGATATTGGCGGATGTGCTGGGTAGGTACGGTTATGAGCATATTCGCTTGCCTATCGTTGAGCAGACTGATTTGTTTGCCCGTGCTATTGGCGGGGCCACCGACATCGTCGAAAAAGAGATGTATAGCTTTGCCGATAAATCTGAGCCGCCCACTCCTTTGACCTTGCGCCCAGAGGGCACCGCAGGCGCGGTAAGGGCTGTAATCGAGCACAATCTACTGCGCGGTGATACGCCCAAACTATGGTACATCGGCCCCATGTTTCGCTATGAGCGCCCGCAAAAAGGCCGCTATCGTCAGTTTCATCAATTAGGAGTCGAAAGCTTCGGTAGTGCGCTGCCCGATGCCGATGCTGAGCTGATCGCGATGACGCATCTGATGTGGCAAGCGCTGGGTCTCAAAGACGAGATGCGCTTGCAACTAAACAGCTTGGGTGAAATCGACGAGCGCCATGCTTATCGTGAGGCCTTAGTCGCTTATCTAACCGACAAACAAGATCAGCTTGACGAGGATAGCAAGCGCCGTCTGACGACCAACCCGCTACGTATCTTAGACAGCAAAGAGGCGAGTACGCAGGCGTTATTGAATGATGCGCCAAAGCTGGCTGAGTTTTTGGGTACGGAGAGTATGGCGCACTTTGAGCAAGTGCAGGCATACTTGACCGCGCTTGGTATCGATTTTGAGATCAATCCGCATCTGGTACGCGGTCTGGATTATTACAATAAGACCGTCTTTGAATGGGTGACAGACAAGCTAGGTAGCCAAGCCACCGTCTGTGCAGGTGGTCGTTATGATGGTTTGATTGGCCAGCTAAAGTCTGTAGGTACCGACGGCAGTAAACCTGCCAAATCTGAGCCTGCCGTTGGATTTGCCATGGGGCTTGAGCGTTTATTATTGTTACTAGAGGCGGTCGCGCCGATGGCAGACGTTTCGGCCTGCGATGTCTTTGTGGTCGCTCATCCAGAAGTCTATAGCGCAGGTATCAAGTATGCCCAAAACCTACGTTATGAGCGTCCAGATATCCGAGTCAAGATGGCAAGTGCCACCAGCCTAAAAGCGCAAATGAAAAAGGCGGATAAATCAGGGGCTGCGCTCACGGTGATTATTGCTCAGCAAGAGCTCGATGACAATTTGGTGAGTATCAAAGACATGCAGACAGGCGAGCAGCGTAGTGTCTCGCAAGACTGGCTATCGAATGCAGACAATTTTTCGCGCCAGTGATGAATGGGTCGATCGATTAGTCGATCAATTAATAGGTTAATCAGTTGATATCGGCTTTCGCCTCAGCATTTTTATAACACTTTTATTAGGTAACCCTTTATGGCTTTGACACCCAATTCGCCAAATCCAGACAATTCCATGGACGCGTTAAAGCAGTATGGCAGTTATATCGTCACTGCAATTTTGTTGGCGTTGGCCGCTTATTTTGGTTGGACATACTGGCAAAATAACCATGCGCGCGTTGATACAGTCGCAGCAGATCACTACGCGGATATCCAGCGGCTTAATGAAGAAATCAGTCTGGCGGCGCAAAACCCAGATTTGGAAGCTGAGGCGCAAGAAGCGCTGGCACAAAGCCGCACACAACTAGATAAAGATATCGATGCATTGGTTGCCGCCCACGGCGATTCAGTCTATGCGTGGCAAGCACTGATGATAAAAGCCCGTCACCAAGTGGATAGTGATGATTTTACCGCCGCGGCAAATACCCTGAAGCAGGCATTGGCAATTGACTTGGGCGACGCTGGCCTAAGCGCCATCACCCGTCTACGTTATGCCAACACGCTACTGGCAGCAGGTGATACTGAGGGCGCACTGGCAGAAGCCAAACAAGACGTGCCAAGCTCATTTGAAGCCAGTCAGCAAGAGTTGCTAGGCGATATCTATCTGGCACAAAACGATAAAGATTTGGCCATCAACGCTTACAATAATGCGTGGGAGCTGTTACGTGAGCGTCAAGAAATGCGTGCAGTATTGGCACTGAAGATGGAGAGCTTGGGGGTAATGCCTGAGCCCATCGAGGCGCAAGCCAGTCTGATCCAAGAGCCTGCTGTACCAGGGCCTGCGATATCTGAGCAGCCACCAGTGGTAGAGGGCGCATCGGCCGAAGTTACACAGTAGTGGTATTGTATTAGGCGCTATTAACGAATAATAGCGCTGATGTTTTATCAGCACCCTAGGCAGTACCAACAGAATTCTATATGCTAGATTGGCGGCCAGTGGGCTGATCGTGAGAGCAGAGTTGATAAGTGGCTGTTATCTATTTAAAAAAATTTATAAC
Source organism: Psychrobacter celer (assembly GCF_016107555.1). GTDB lineage: Bacteria > Pseudomonadota > Gammaproteobacteria > Pseudomonadales > Moraxellaceae > Psychrobacter > Psychrobacter celer. The sequence continues at coordinate 93,595 of NZ_JABASU010000005.1, forward strand.
AGTCACCAAGATAATTAAAACCAGGCAACACTGTGAGCAGATCATTGATGGATGAGCCACAGACTGACCGCCCAATCCACTAATCCATAATAATTTTTGTAGTGAGAACCTATGATGACTCAATCCATTCGCTCGAGCAACATGTCAACAGCCAATATTATCAAAAAGACAGTCATGCATGTGGCCGTACTGGCAGTAATGAGCACTGCAGTGATTGGGTGTAATCGCGGTATCAAGCCTGTCGTCAATGATCCTGTCGATTTGGTACAAATTGCAGAGCCGGTCACTGTGCTACAGCCTGTCTTTAGCGCAGATGTTGGCAATAAAAAAGCCAGCAAAAAAGATCCTTTGGCGCTGCAAGTTGGCTATGCCAATGGTCAAATGGTCACAGCTTCACGCGGTGGCGACTTGATAGGGTTTGATAATGCAGGTGAGCGTCTGTGGTCAGTCAATGTCGGTGATCAAATCACCGGCGGCGTGACAGTAGATGCCTTAAGCCAAACAGCAATCATTAGCACACGTGGCGGTCAGGTGATGGCGTTTGATAGTACAACGGGTGCCAAACGCTGGCAGCAGCAGCTATCAGGGTCGGTATTGACGCCAGCTTTGGTCAGTAATAATCGCGTGATTTTGTCAGCGAATGATGGGTTTTTGCACGGCTTATCTCTACAAACCGGCCAGTCCGTATGGCAGTTTGCCACTCAAGTGCCTGCCATCAGTGTACGCGGTAGCGCTGCGCCAACCCTACTAGACAGCAAGACCGCGTTGCTGGCGACCGCAGATGGCCGTTTGCATGCGGTGACGGTTGATAGTGGTCTGCCGCAGTGGTCGAGACGCGTCGGTGTCGGTATGGGCAGCAGCGAAGTTGAGCGTATGAGCGATGTCGATGGCACGCCTACTGTTGATCAAAACCAGCTGTTTGCAATCAGCTATAGTGGTCAGTTATTGGGTATTGATTTGGCCTCGCGTCAGGTTTTATTTGTCAATGAGCTTGCCAGTCTCAAATCCCTTGCTGTCAATAATCAGCAAGTCATCGCCACCAGCCTAGATGGTAAAGTGGTTGCGTATGATCGCAGCAATGGCGAGATGCTCTGGGAGAGCGATGAGCTGGCGTATCGTCACTTGACCAACCCTGTGATGATTGGTGATTATATCGCGGTCGGTGATTTAGAAGGTGTGGTGCATTTGTTCAACCCTGCCAATGGTCAAATCATTAGCCGTGTACAGACCAAGGGGGCGTTGACCAACTTGCAAGTACAAGGAAGTCGTTTGCTAACGCAGAGCACCTCAGGTCAAGTGGCTATCTGGCAGCTGATACGTTAAGTATCATAGACTGTGCCATGCGGTAGCTGATGAGTCGTGATATTGTTATCAGCCAGCCATTAGACTTGCGGATTGATATCACGATCACTACTATTATCACTCACGCTGCTAGGTCAGCGTTTTGTGCTTGGTTGTAAACTGCTTGTTTAAACGCAGGCTTTCGCGTACTCTATGCGACCGATATGCGGTAGGTTTACCATATAGACGATATCATTTGATAGATCCGATAAAATGGTGTCTGAGAGATATAATCATCACTGTAGACTTGCTTACTATAGAGTCGATGTCATAGGGTCGATGATTGTATCTGCTGTCGTTTTATCATTTATATTAATTTGCGGTCACGTACAACAATATTTGCGACTATGATTTTGGTCGCTGTACGGTCTGCCATTGTGCCTTTCACTGAGAGTAACCCATGAGTATCAAGCCTGTGGTCGCCTTAATTGGTCGTCCAAACGTCGGTAAATCAACCTTATTTAACCAGTTTACAAAAAGTCGGCAGGCATTGGTTGCTGATATGTCGGGGCTGACGCGTGACCGTCAGTACGGTGATGCTACCTACGAAAACAAATCGTTTATCGTTGTCGATACGGGTGGTATTGGTGAGGCAGATGATGGCAGTGGCAATATCGATGATTATATGTCTGAGCAATCGCACACAGCGATTCATGAGGCAGATATCATCGTGTTTGTGGTGGATGCGCGGTCTGGGATGATTGGCGCTGATGCTGAGATTGGTAAGTTTTTGCATACATTGGGCAAGCCTGTCTATGTGGTCGCCAACAAAGTCGATGGCGTCCATGATGCCGCGCCTGCGGAGTTTTATGCGCTTGGTTTGGGCGAGCCGTATCCGATGGCCGCCAGCCACGGCCGCGGTGTCGGTAACTTGCTAGAAGTGCTGACCGCTGATATGCCTGAGCAAGAAAACGTCGTCGAACCAAATGGCTTAAAACTTGCCATTATCGGTCGTCCAAATGTCGGCAAATCTACCTTGGTCAACCGTTTGCTTGGCGAAGATAGGGTGGTGGTGTTTGATATGCCAGGCACCACGCGCGACAGTATTTATATTCCTTATAAACGGGATGGTAAGGATTATGTCCTCATCGACACCGCAGGCGTGCGCCGCCGCGGCAAAATTGATGAAAAAGTAGAAAAATTCTCCGTTATCAAAACCCTACAAGCCATCGAAGACTCCAATGTGACGGTGATTGTCATCGATGCGCAAGAAGGCATCGTCGATCAAGACTTGCATATGATAGGCTATGCGCTCGATGCAGGTCGGGCGCTGGTGGTCGCGATAAACAAATGGGATGGCCTCAGCCAAGACCAAAAAGACTATATCAAGCTTGAGATGGATCGCCGCTTTAGCTTTATTCCTTTTGTGAAAGTGCACCTGATCTCAGCGCTACATGGTACCGGCGTGGGCAACTTATACCCGTCGATTTTGCGCGCTTATCAGTCATCTATGTTTGAGGTATCGACCAATCGCTTGACGCAGATATTGCAAGACGCTGTGACAGCCAACCCACCACCGACCGTCGCAGGTCGCCGTATTAAGTTGCGTTATGCGCATATCGGTGGTCACAACCCACCGGTCATTGTCATTCACGGTAACCAAACCAGTGCGCTACCGAAGAGCTATCAGCGTTACCTCGAAAACCAATTTCGTCAAGTCTTTAAGCTTGAAGGCACACCGCTGAATGTCATCTTTCGACAAAATGACAACCCCTATGCTAATAAAAGCGACACGCCGACGAAAGCAAAAGCGCAGCAGTTACGCCAACGTGAACGCAATCGGGCAAAAAAATTCACCACCAAAGACAAAAAACCTCGCTAACTTGCTAATGGCTAACTTGCCAGTGGCGAGTGTACGAACCAGTCGCTTTATGATGTCGCCTGTATCGTTGTCACGATAAGGCGGCATAGTGCTGCGCCGCTGTTTTTATTCTCACCTTGTTGTGTATAGTCAATCCAATATGAAATTGGCACATCTGATGCCAGTATAGTTAGCTGAATGTAAACCTGTTATGGATTTAAACGCGCTACTGGTATAAATTTTACTTGCGTGCTGCGTTCCCAGAGGCTGCGCAAAATTCATCCCAGTAGCGCTATGACATTTTTAGAGTGTATCGACTATAGGACGGTACTTGCCCAAAAATATCTGCATGTTTTTCTTATCACTTCTGCAAAATACCTGTAGTATGAATAAAAAGTTGTCTTGGCTTCGTTGAGTGATATGAACAGCCCTCGATCTCGCACCATTCCTATGCTTATCTGGCGCTCTGTCGTACAGGCCATTACGCTGGCTGTGTTGGCAGGGTTTATATTGTCTTTTGTCTATGGTCTGACTTATCATTACAAAGAAACGCATCGGCATATAGATCAGCTTGCCGCGGTATTGACCGCCAGCGCCTCGACAGCAGAAGGGGCAGATATCGTAGCGGAGCAAGTTGCCTTTTTATTAGAAAATGAGCCAAGTATTCAGAGTATTTTATTTTACTCAACCCCTCAGCCTATCAGTGATACTAGTCAATCTAGAGGCGACTGGAAAAACGCCCTGTTTGCCGATACGGTCAGCTTTAATTACCCAGTCGTCAGTAATGACTTGCAACCAGACAGTCTTACTATTGCCGCTACGCTCTCTGATGCTGATGGTTTACCGCGCCAGTCATCAGACCTAGCGGCGTCCTCAAGCACCACAAAAAATGCCAAGAGTACGCTGGTCGGTTATATTAATATCACCTTAGATGTCAAAAAACTGCGCGCAAGCTGGTTTCAAAGCAATGCTTTATTGTGGCTGGTTACGATTTTGCTGGCTGTGGTCTGGGCGCTGTATATCTTACGCAAGCTCAACTGGCCGGTTAGGGATTTGGACGCGCTCACTGAAGTATGCGACATCATCATTAGGACGCCTGAGCTTGAAAAACTGCCCGTTATCGCTCAGCATTTTAATTTTCAGGAGCTGGTGCAAATCAAGCAGGCTTTGATTGTACTGTTTAAACGCTTGCAAGATATCAAACAAGACTATGAAGCGGTGGCGATCTTTGAGCAGCAGCTACACAGCAAAGATGTATCGCTCGATGTGCAGCTGCATAATTTTCAGAGCATGATAACCCACGAGCTAAAAACCTCATTAAATGCCATTGTCGGCGGCTTACAACTGCTAGATTATGAAACCTTGAGCCGAGAGCAAAAAGACGCGGTCGATATCATCAGTAGTGGCAGTGACAAGCTGGTGTCTTCGCTTGAGCATATCATTCAGTTGAATCAGATACAAAAAGGTCAGATGACCATTCATCTTAGTGAGTTCAACCCACTACAGCTGATCGCTGATCTGTTGGCAGAGTTTGAGCCTGTCGCTAAACGTAAGGGCTTAGAGCTGATTAGCCAAGTGCATCATATAGATTATGGCCTACAAGGTGATGTAAAAAAGATACAGCAAATACTCTCGATTTTGCTAAGTAATGCCATTAAGTTTACCTCAGCGGGGCAGGTCACCATTGCCTCGCAGCTCACGCATTTTGATAAAAGTAATCGCTGGCAGATTAGCGTAAAAGACACGGGCATCGGCATCGATAATAATCACATCGACGATATTTTTAATCCGTTTTTTCAGGTGGATTCGTCACAAACGCGGCAATACGAAGGCTCAGGGATAGGCTTGCCCGTCGTCAAACAAATGGCCCAGCTGATGGGAGCGAGTATCGATGTCCATAGTGAGCTGGGCGTTGGTACAGAGTTTGTCTTGACCATTCCTCTGCCCAACCAACAGCAAGTCCATCAGCAGCAAGTGCTGGCGGGGCTGAGTATTATTTACTATTATTATCACGAAGCGGGATTTTTGGTGGAAGAGCTTGAGCGGTTAGGCGCGCAGGTGATCTGCCATCAGTATGAGCAGCTGGCGCTAGATGAGATGCGCCACAAAAAAATCGACATAGTGATGTTTGCAGAAGACGTGTATCCTGCGAGGGCTGAGGCATTGGCCACTCGTATTCGTCAGATAGAAAACGCTGATATCACCCATCGGACGCTATTGATATACTGGTATCCAAAACACCACGTGCGCAGCTTAGAGAGCTTTGAGCATGGGCTAAAAGCCGCTGGTGTCGACTATTGCCACATGGTGACATATAGTGACAAAGGGTTGAGCGATTTGATAAAACGCTGGCTCGTTTGGACATGATATGGTGGGATTAACTACAGACATGGCGAGATGAGTGTGATACTACAAGCCTTGATTTTATGCAAAAAAAAGACGCTCCGGTAGATGAGCGTCTTTTTTTTTGTATATAAGTTATGCCAAGTGCTTAAAAAAAGCTTTGTACCCAGCGAACCACACGCTGCCAAGTGCGGCTCAAAAATCCTGATTGTTCGATGTCACTGGTGGCAATAACAGGCACGGATGCCACTGCTTTGCCGTCGATGACTGCCATCATTTTACCGATGTTTTGTCCTTTTTTGATGGGGGCTTCTAAGCTTTCGGGGATGTCGACCACGGTGGTTATTTTGTTTTTTTGCGTCTTACTGGTCAGTATTTGCAAGTTATCACCTGTGACCAGCTCAGTTTCGTCGGTTTCACCAAACCAGACTGGTACCTTACTGACAAACTGCCCAGCAGGTGCTTTGGTGACGGTGGTAAAGTGACCAAAACCCCAGTTAAGCAGCTCGCGCGACTGGTCGGCACGGGCTTGCGGGCTTTCGGTGCCCATGATCACAGAAATCAGACGCATGCCATCACGTTTGCTCGAGGCGGCCAAGCAGTAGCCTGCAGCATCTGTATGCCCTGTTTTTAGACCGTCGACCGTGGGGTCAGTCGCTAGTAGGGCGTTGCGGTTGCCTTGTGTGATGCCATTGTAGGTAAACTCTTTTTCGGCATACAAGCCATAGTAGTCGCCGCTGTTTTTGATGATAGCGCGCGATAGCTTGGCCAAGTCCAGCGCTGAAGCTCTATGGCCTTCGTCAGGCATACCTGTCGAGTTGACAAAATGGGTGTTTTCCATGCCCAGCTTTTCTGCTTGCTCATTCATCAAGATGGCAAACGAGGCTTCGCTACCAGCGATATGCTCTGCCATGGCTTTTGAAGCATCATTACCGGATTGAATTATGATGCCGCGCAGCATGTCGAGGACACTGGCGGTTTTATTGACAGGGACGTACATACAAGACTGACTGCTACTGCCGCGGCACCACGCATTTGGGCTCATTAGTACTTGATCGTCTTCTTTTAGGTCACCTGAGGCGAGGCGCTGCTCGATGATGTAGCTGGTCATCATTTTTGTCAAAGATGCTGGCGGTAGCGCTTCATTGGCGTTTTTTTGTGCCAAGATTTCACCAGTGTTGTAGTCCATTAATACATAGGCGGTATTGTCCATCTCGGGTGGCTGAATGGCGGCATTTGCCATCATCGCACTCATAGAAACACTTACACCAACGACCAGCTGTACCAGCTGATTTTTTACACGCTTTACTGTCATATATCGTTACACCGCATCATAAAACCAAATGTATCTGCCGCTTGCGACTCGCCCCAAACCTCGGTCATTTTTTTCGTATGTCTTAAATATTATATTCAAAAACAAGGGATTAATGATGGCAGTGACGATGGTGCGACAGACATAAAATTAACGCCTTATCTTAGCAAAATGATAACCGATGGGGAATCGATAACTGCAAAAAATAAGGCACCACCAAAAATAAAAAGCCTTGCTTATGTCTATGTTCGCTTATTGCGTTTATCACGTAACTCAGGCTATCTTCACCTATCTATAGTTAGCTGAATGTAAAACTGTTATGAATTTAAACGCGCTACTGGTATAAATTTTACTTGCGTGCTGCGTTCCCAGAGGCTGCGCAAAATTCATCCCAGTAGCGCTATGACATTTTTAGAGTGTATCAACTATATAAGGTATCTTAAAAAACAAACCCAGCGCGATCTTCGGTTGCAAAAAAGCCTGCTGCATGGCCCATCTTCTGGCAATACAGCAAGCTTTTATGTCATCTATCACTCGTCAGAAAATATTAAAGACATTAAAAATCTTGACGCTTTGTCTCGCTCTGGACGCCCGCTTGTGTCGTTTTTTATTGTCGTTGATGATCAATGTTATTTTGGCGTCAAAAGCACAGTGGCACGTTTTTTTTATTTTTTTAAATCGTCTGTCTTATTATGCTTATCATAAGTGGTGATGAGGGGGTACTAGTATTCAGCATTGGCCAAATCTTCGCACAGCGCTCGGTTGTCTTGCTTAGAAAACCCCATCGTCCAGCTACGGATGCCTTGGAGAATTTGGCGATAGTCTTGCTGCGTTGATAGGTATTGAATCGCCGCTTTGGGGTCTTCTAGTGACGGCATCAGCTCGTGCAACTGCACGTTATAAGACTTATAAAAACGCTGTTTTTGCTTACCGTTTAGCATCGGCGGACAAATCTCTGAAAGCACTTGCATCACAGCGATTTCATGCTTGGTGATGTTGATACCAGACATGTCTAAAGGAATGGTCGTCGCAGCATTGTTTGCCGCATAGGAGGCTTGAGACAGCATGGCAACAGACGTTATCAGTCCTGCAAGACCTACCTTGGATGCGGTCTTCGCTAGCACAGAAGCTATAGATAATATCGATTGATTTTTCATTCTGTATTACACTCGCTTATCTTTATTTAATGGTCATATGTTAATGGGTAAAAAAACAAAAGTCACATAAAATATTGATTTATGTGTAGATATATTGTGAGCCAAAGCCATCTTGCAGCAACATATCAGCAGCATCGTCAGCTAAGTTACGTCCGCCTAAAAGTATAAGTTTGTATTGTAGTGCGTTGTTGCCTATTGTAACCTAATGGCAAGTTTTTGCTTATCATTTAATCTGTACTGTCGGTATGACGCTCTGCCATAAATAGTTCAGGATAAAGCTGTAAAGCCTTGAATACTGTAGGATGTGAGCCTTCATATTTGTATCTATTGCATCTATGGTTTGGTCTGCTATGTGTGCGTCAGTGTATGATTGGGGTATAATCGCCATTTATTTTTGCCCTTTTGCTTTTTTGCGCTTTTACTTACGATATCAGCAGGGCGCGCTGATGATCTTTACCATGGGTAGTGAGTTGGCACAATTTATAAGTATAAGGAAGAAGGTATCATTGGGCGATAAATTTTACCAATCAACCGTTTTCATGATGGCCTATCATCTAAGCAATGCTGCGCCGAGTATAGCAATATTATGACAAAAAGGCTGAAAAGCAGACAAACGGTCAAAGACAAAAACAACGAGCAAATATGAGATTTTTACTTAGCAATGATGATGGCGTACACGCGCCAGGACTATTGGCATTGGCTCAGGCACTATCGACCATCGGTGAGGTAGTCGTCGTCGCCCCAAGCGAAGAGCAAAGTGGCTGCGCAAGCTCGCTTAGTGTCTCAAAGCCGCTGTATGCTCATCAGTTGCCGTCAGGTTTTGTCGCTGTCAATGGCTCTCCTGCCGACTGTATTTATCTGGCATTGCACGAGCTGTACCGTGATACGGACTTTGATTGTATCGTCACCGGCATCAATTCAGGCGCCAATTTGGGACAAGATGTCTTGTTTTCTGGTACCTTTGGCGCGGCATTGACCGCTCAGATTTTTGGTATACCCGCGATTGCCACTTCTTTGGTAGGCGGCGGTGTCAAAGGAAAAAAGACAGGCAAACGACGAGGGCAAGAGGATGCCAGTCACTATAAAGTGGCTGCTGAGGAGATTGCCAAGCTCATTCGTGAGACCGCCATTTTGTCGATGTGTAAAAGTTTGCCCTATCACGTATTAAACGTTAATATTCCTGATGTGCACAGTAGTGCTGAGATAAAAGGCCGAAAAATCACCACGCTTGGCCATGCTCAGATTGCGCGCCCCGTCCATCACATGGTGGATCCGCGCGGGCGAGATGCGTATTGGCTGTCGTTACGCAAACGCAAAAACGCCCACGCCGCATCAGTGCGAAATGATGAGGAGGGTGACGAAACGACCCGATTACCAGATCGTCAGGCGCTTAACCCCTTATACCAGCAAACCTATGAGGTGGCAGGTGTGATGAACGACGATAAAGCCGTGGCCGAAAACTATATCAGCCTATCGCCTGTGCGATTACACCATGCGCCAAAAGCTGCGTTAGAGACGTTGTCGAGTTTGGCCTTATGAAGATAATTGAGGCGATAAAGGCAGGAGTAATAGCACAAATCATAGACAGCTGAGGTCTGTGGCCATAGGATAGATAACCCAAAAAGCATAATACGTATGAGTGGCACACAAACCACTCAATGAGACAAAAACTGATGAGTGAGAGAAAGAATAGGAACCTTGTATGAAAAAGCTTAACACAGGATCGCACCTTGCAACGTCGGTGTTGATTGGTAGCATGGCCGCCGCTGCGCTAACGATGGTAGGCTGTGCCACCAAACCTACTTATCAGACAGCAAACCAAGCTGCGCCCAAGATCATCACCAACGCACAAGGGGTTCCTAACTACCATCTGGTCCAGCGCGGTGATACCGTCAGCCAAATCGCCGCCCGTTATCGCCTAAATTATCGTCAAATTGGCGCGATCAATGGCTTAGATAGCAAATACACCATCTATAGTGGCCAATGGCTAAAGCTCTGGCAAGGACAGCCAAATGCTGCCAATAACAATCGCTATAACGCGCCTGCTCAGACACGGCCACAGCCTACTTACAACCCACCTGTCACCAGTACACCTAATAACACCAGCCCTGTCTATGAAGTCACGGCAAACGCCACGTCAGGCTATGAGTACCCGAGCCACAACCAAGTGACACGTAACTTTGATGCGGCGGCTGGCACGATGGGCATGTGGTTTGCTGGCAATATCGGCGACCCTGTACTGGCGAGCCAATCAGGGACAGTGCTATATGCAGGTAACGGTCTGCCTGAATATGGCAATCTGATCATGATTCGTCATAGTGACAACTATATCACCGCCTACGCTCACAACAGCCAACTTTTGGTTAAAGAAGGGGACGCGGTGCAGCGAGGCCAACGTATTGCCAATATGGGGAGTAGTGGCCAAACCAATCAAGTGGGCCTGGAGTTTCAAGTACGCTTAAATGGCAACCCTATTGATCCACGGGCAGTATTGGGACGCTAGTCTTTGTCAGTGCCATGATTGATTGTGCAGCACGGCCTAGCATTGCTGCTCTACCGCTGCTGGTTTTTATTTGCTAAGTTATCCCAAGTCCTAAAAAGATGATAAACGACTGATGAGCGATATGTTGATGAGTGGTATATAGTTACTCTATGCTCATTACTCTGATTTTTGGCAACGGTATGGCTTACCGATAGTACTTATTCACACCTGAGACTTCTTATGATTTTAAAAAAACACTATATTGCTCTTTTCCCAGCGCTAGTCATGGTGGGCTGTACCAGCCAACAAGCGATGCAAAAACCTAGCAAACCTGTGCGTCAGGCTAACGTGCAAATTACTCAAACTCAGACCATTCAAGTCAAGCCGACCCCCAAGCCTGCTGTCAAACCCCAGCCAGTCGCAAAACCAAGCTATGGCAGTTTTTCTGACTGGAAGTCGGATTTTTCTATGCGCGCCATGGCGTCAGGTTATGATGCACAGACCATTCGCCGCCTGCTAGATTTGGCGTATCTCAATCAGCAAGTCATCTCTTTAGACTCAGGGCAGCCTGAGTTTTCTAAAATGCCGTGGGAGTATGTGGATTCGGCGGTATCAGACGGCAGAGTCAGCACAGGTAAGCGTAAGTTTGCAGAGCAGCGGGCGTTTTTGTCCCAGTTACAGTCGCAGTATGGCGTCAATGCCGAAATCATCGCGGCAATATGGGGGATGGAGTCTTCGTATGGCGCGGTGACGGGCAACAGTAGCATTCCAAGCTCGCTTGCCAGCCTTGCCTATGACGGTCGTCGCCAAGAGTTTGCCGAAACTCAGTTGTTGTCGCTTGCTTCGTTATTGCAGCGCGGCGATGTGTCATGGTCACAGCTTGATGGCTCTTGGGCGGGCGGCATGGGGCAAACCCAATTCATCCCTGATACTTGGCTCAAACAAGGGGTAGATGGCGATGGTGATGGTCACCGCAACCCTTGGGCAACGGGAGATGCATTGGCGTCTACTGCCAATTATCTGAGTAACTCAGGCTGGGTACGCGGCTTAGCGCCTTTTTATGAAGTGAGGATTCCTGCATCTTTTGATTATGCCGTTGTTGGCAGTAAACAGTCGGCGGCCAGATGGGCGGCGCTTGGTATCGATACCATCGATGATGTGTCTTTGGATGCCAATACTCAGATGGAGTTGTGGCTACCGGCTGGCAAAGATGGTCCTGCACTGCTGCTCAGTCCCAATTTTGATGTGATCAAAGTCTATAATAATTCATCAAGCTATGCCCTAGGGGTCAGCTTGTTGGGCAAAGCGCTGGCAGGGCAAGGCGGTCTATATAAATCATGGCCACGTTATGAGCGCCCATTATCGACTGTGCAAGTACGCAATCTCCAGCAGCGTCTGACCAGCATGGGTTACGATACCAAAGGTGCTGACGGTATCGTAGGCACCAATACGCGTAGGGCGTTTCAGCGTTGGCAAGCAGATAATGGCCAGACGCCAGATGGCTTTATTACTCAGCGCAGTGCTGCAAGCCTAGCCTCATGGTGAGCTAGGCTGTTAAACTGGCTGTGTCATCTGGTTGGCTATTAATATTAAGCTGTTAAAGAAGGCATTTTGCTCACGTTCTTGCTAGGCTCTACAGTAAGCCGTTAACAACTACAACAAAAAGCACCTTATTAGGTGCTTTTTTTGCGCTAGTCTAGGATTGCTATATCAGTTATAGTCAATCTGATACGCGAGAAAAATAGCTGCTCATTGAGCGATTTAATAGCCGTCAAAAAAAGAAGAGTACCCTTTTATGATTACCATGGAAGCCTTGCAATTAGCGATAAAAGCGCGCGTAGAAGATTACAATAATAATGATTTTTCTCTAAGGCAAAGAGCTATTAGGACGTGCGCTTTGCAAGACAGCGGCAATCAAATACTGGCGCAAGATATCGCCTCGCCTTTTGATATACCCAGACAAAACCTATCGTCGATGGATGGTTATGCTATCGCGCAAGGCAGCGAACTATCGGCAGATAGCACTATCGAGATCATCGGTGAGTCACAAGCGGGCAGCGCTTATACAGATCGGCTTGTAGCAGGGCAGGGCGTACGGATTTTTACAGGGGCGGTGGTGCCTGATAGCTGCGATACTGTCATCATGCAAGAAAACACCAACTTTGCAAAAATAAAAGACACAATCGACAAAGCAAAGCCTTATCGGGTAACACTGACCCAAGCGGCCAAAGTGGATAGCAATATTCGCCGGCAAGGCGAAGAGATAGAGGCAGGTGAAGCGGTGTTGACAGTCGGTAAGCGCATAAACCCTGCTGATATTAGCCTACTTGCAAGCTTAGGTATCAGCCAAGTCAGCGTCTTTGCGCCGCTTATCGTCGGGCTACTGGCAACGGGCGATGAGCTGGTGGCTGTCGGTGATGAGCTGGCAAGTCTAGCGCAAATATACAACTCCAACACCCCAACGTTAAAGACTTTGCTGGCTGGTTTGCCGATTACCATTCGCGACTACGGCATTATCCCTGATGATTTGGATAAGACCACGACTGCTATTAATGAGGCTATGCAAGACTGTGATGTGCTAATCTCGACCGCTGGCGTGTCGGTGGGTGATTATGATTTTTTGACTACCGTCATCGAGCAGCTTGGGCAAATTAACCATTACAAAGTGGCAATGAAGCCTGGTAAGCCTTTTGTGTTTGGGGAGCTGGCTAAAGATTTGGATAAACCAGTACTGTACTTTGGCTTACCTGGTAACCCCTTATCGACAGTCGTTGGTACGCTACAGTTTGTGCTACCGGCACTATGGCAATTATCAGGCGCGCGCGTATCTGAGCAGCCGATGCAAATACATATCAACGCTAAACTAACAAACGACATCAAAAAATCAGTCGGTCGCAAAGATTTTCAGCGCGGCGTATTGATGCAAAACGCTACAGGCGAGTATGAAGTGGAGTGTTTTGCCAGGCAGCAGTCGCATAGAATCAAACAGCTTAGCCTCGCCAACTGCTTTGTCGTGTTGGACAAAGACAGTGGTGATGTCGCAGCAGGTAGTAGAGTCACGGTGCAACCTTTTCCTTGGCTCCATCAGACGAATAGATGAGACGTATAAATCGTAATTGGCAGTAAATTATGAATGATGACAAGCTTAGCATCGGCCGTGCTCAACCGACTATATCAAAGACCGACCCGTTACTTATCGCTTTATAGAATTTATGCAGACAAGCGACAACAGCGATCTGTTTTTTGCCCAGCATGCGCATTCGGATAGTATTATCGATTATCGGTGGGTAGGTCAGTTGTCACTTTTTTGATTATTTAAATCTGTATGTGAAGGAGTTTTTATGAGTAAGCCTGCCACCCATTTTATACCGCTTAATATTGCTATTTTAACGGTTTCTGACAGTCGTACGCTGGCAGAAGATACTTCGGGTCAGTACCTAGCAGGCAGCCTGACCGAGGCAGGTCATAACTTGGCTGATCGCAAGCTCATTAGCGATGATATTTATCAGATACGAGCAGTGATTAGCGGCTGGATTGCCGATCCAAACGTGCATGCGGTGATTACCACGGGCGGTACGGGGTTTTTTATCAGAGATAGCATGCCAGAGGCGGTGAAGGTCTTATTTGATAAATCGATCGATGGTTTTGGTGAGATGTTCCGCCTGATCTCAAAAGAGGAGATTGGCATGTCTACGGTGCAGTCGCGCGCCGTTGCAGGCATGGCAAATCATACCGGTATTTTTTGTTTGCCAGGCTCATCGGGCGCGTGCCGTACAGGGTGGGAGAGTATCTTGAAAGAGCAGCTCGATAGCCGTACGCGTCCGTGCAACTTTGTACCGCATTTTATGGCACAAAACCCGACTCATAATTCACATGACTGACGTTATAAAAGACTCGGCTCATTTGGCAGGCGTGGTCATTTTGGCAGGCGGCGCGTCTACACGGATGGGCGCGGCAAAAGCCCAGCTTAGATTGCCGACAGGTGAGCGTCTGCTGGATTATCACGTCAGACACACGCTGAATTTGGCTACGTTTGATACTGGTAATAATAAAGATATCCCTATTATGATTGCTGATAATGGTCGCGGATTTGACGTTGATTCAGCACTCAAATCTAGCCAGCCGCAAGCCGCTATCATGCACATTGCTGATTATACTAGCGCTGATAGTCAAGATAAAAACCAAAATGAGAAGATTAATAAAAAGATTGATGATAATATCAAGACGGGCGGGGCATTGGTCGCTATCGAGTCGGCTTTGCAAACGGTAATAAAGTCTCAATCATTAAATGCGTTAACAGAAAATCAGTCATTATGGTTATTGGTGATTAGCTGTGACAGCTTGATACCAGCCATCGACTTATGGCAAAAGTTGCAGCCGATAGCGACTCAAATAACCAAAAACCAAGCAGCTGATAAAAAGGTGATTTGCTTAGCTGATGACAGTCACTTATATCCGTTGTTAGGGCTTTATCGATTAAGCCTTGAGCCTGATTTAAAGGCCTATATCGATAATGGCGCGCGGCGAGTTATGCCCTTTATCACACCTTATTTACAAGCGGCATCTTTTCCAAACAGTTGGCAGTATTTGACCAACTTTAATACGCCTACAGACTTTGAGCGCGCCTGCCACTCGCTAAGTACTCTATAGCGTGGTATTTATCACCCCAGTCGCAGGCGGCTAGGCAAGGGGGTAGAGATAGTAAGTAGAAACCATGAGTAGAGATAACATATGACAGACAACGTCCACAGCCATTCTATGACCATCAAACACAGCGTTGATGAGGTCTATACCCATCGTTATCCCGCGTATGATGCCTGCCGCTGGATACTCGATGCCATTAAGGCTGATATTCCTGTATGGAAGCAAGAGTATTACAAGGATGCGCCCTCTAAATGGCTGAGCAACAATGGTTAAAGTAGCCGTTTTATGTGGTGCGCTATTGGCCTTAAGTGCTTGTACGTCAAAGAGTGCTACCGATACCTCTACTGATAATGAATCTAAGCAATTGCAGACGCTACGTATCGCCGCCGCCGCCAATTTATCGGATGTACTGCCTGAGGTTATTGATGGCTATCAAACCGCTAATAAGCTGTCCAAGGACAATATAGAAGTCACGTATGCCTCATCTGGCAAGTTGTATGCGCAAATAATAGCAGGCGCGCCTTATGATATGTTTTTATCAGCCAATCAAGAGTTCCCTGCTAAGCTTGCTGATAAGATTCCCAAAGATAGTACGACGCATCAACCTTTTACCTATACGCAAGGTCAGCTGGCACTATATAGCGTCAACAAACCTTTGGATGAATTTGGTCCAAAAGCGCTGAGTGATATGTTGATAAGCGACAGCAGTAGCAAGATTGCTATCGCCAGTCCTGAGCTTGCACCTTATGGCGCGTCGGCACAGTCTTACTTGCAGGCGCAAAAGTTATATGACCCTTTAGTGCAGCAAAAACGCATAATACAAGCAGAAAACATCGGGCAAGCCTTTCAATATGCGTATACAGGCAGTGTCGATTATGGCTTTGTCGCGCAATCACAAATTAGCGCTATCAATGCGAAACCTGAGCAATTTATTACCTTAGCGCCTGAGTCTTATCCGGCTATTTTGCAAGATGGTATTATCATTAGTGATAAACCTGCTACCATAGATTTTACGAACTATTTGCGTTCAGCCGAGGGGCAGCGATACTTCTTACAAGCAGGGTATTTAACCGTGCAATAGCAATCTCTTAGATACAATAAACCTTTGTGAATACAATGAGCCATGAGAAATGACATCATGATAGATTCATCGCTAATGTCAGACATGCTCGCGCCTTTCTTAGTCAGTCTTAAGCTCGCCACCGCCACCACTTTGTGTCTACTGTTTTTTGCCACTCCTGTGGCCTATTGGCTAGCCAAGCCCAGTCGTGGACGTATCATTGCACGGGTAAAGGTAGTGCTGATGGGTATTATCGCTATGCCGCTGGTCTTGCCGCCCACTGTGATTGGGTTTTACTTACTGCTTTTGCTAAGCCCTAGCGCTGGTATCGGTCACTATCTTCATGAGCACAATATTAGTCCGCTTATTTTTACTTTTGAAGGTCTAGTAGTTGGCTCTATTATTTACTCACTGCCTTTTTATATACAGCCATCGTATGCACAGTTTTTGCGTATTCCCCAAAGTGTCACAGAAGTCGCGCATCTTTTAGAACCCAGTCGTCTGCGCCGCTTCGTCAAGGTAGCCTTACCGCAAGCGCGCGTGGGTATTATTTTGGGTAGTTTGGTGAGCTTTGCCCATACCATTGGTGAGTTCGGTGTGGTACTGATGATCGGAGGTAGTATCTCAGGTGAGACCAAGGTAGTGTCGATTGCGATATACGAGCAAGTCGAAGCGCTCAACTATGAGGCAGCGCATATGATGTCTGGCATTTTGATTATCATGGGCGTGGTAATGGTGGCGTTGATTGCTAGTGTGAGTCGCATGAGTCAGCGTCCATAATACTAAAATACCTGCACGCCCGTTGGATGATTATAACTATTGCTAACACAAAATAGATGCTTATCGAGAGGTAGTTATATTAGAAGGAACATAGACAAAAAACACAAACACAGACACAAACACAGACACAAAAAAACCCCAAACAATCTAATGCTTGAGGCGAAACTTGCTTAAACCCAAAGGTCTAAATTCGTTTTAAATATGGCGCAGCGGACGGGACTCGAACCCGCGACCCCCGGCGTGACAGGCCGGTATTCTAACCAACTGAACTACCGCTGCTTAGGTCGTCTTAGCATCTTGCCTTTATAAAAGGCCCGCTTGCTAGTAAGTGGTGGGTGATGACGGATTCGAACCGCCGACATTCTGCGTGTAAGGCAGACGCTCTACCAACTGAGCTAATCACCCGCTCTGTGGGTGTGTATTATATAGATTTAGATATGGCTGTCAAACGATATTTTGATTATTTTAGCAAATAATCGAAAATATATTTTTAAGCCGTTGATTTATTGTCATAAAATCTAAAAAAACAACAGTGTTTTCTGTAAAACACTTATGATAGTTATCTGTTGTTTGAAGATGAAAAGCTACTATACTACTGAATGTTTTATAAAGGTCATTGATTTTATCTGAATGGTTGGAGGCGAGCATAGATACTTTTGCTATTGAACAGTACTTTACGACTTGGTCTTGGGGCGATTTTGCCGGATTGGGTCTGGTATTGCATATTGTGCTGATGATAGTAATGACGCTGCGTATCGTATCTGTGCAGCGTAATATCGGCGTGTCTATCGCTTGGGTTGCGGTTCTTTATACATTGCCGGTGTTTGGTTTTATCGCCTATATTTTGTTGGGTGAGCCGATGATTGGCCGCCGTTATCGTGAGCGGGTGGATCAAGCCAGTCTATTGATGAATGATATGGCACGGCGTGAGCATTTGGTGTTTGATCAAGGTCAAGAGCTGCTACCGCCCAACTATCGCGGTGTCAGTCAGATAGGGACGCGCTGGACAGGGTTTGGCGTGTTTCCAGATCACAATATGCAGCTGTTGACAGAGCCGAGCGCGATCTTTAACAGCTTAATCGATGATATCAATGCCGCTCAGCGGACTGTTTTTATGGAGTTTTATATTGTCTATCCAAAAGGGCAGGTACTAGAGCTGATAGAGGCGCTGGCGGCGGCGGCGCGGCGCGGGGTAGAGTGTCATCTGTTGGCCGATAGTGTGGGCAGTTTTAGCTTTTTTAATAGTAGCGCGCATCGTACGCTTGAGCGGGCGGGGGTGTTTGTCCATCAGTCGCTTCCTGTGGGCTTATTTAAGACGCTCTTTAAGCGCTCTGATTTGCGCAATCATCGCAAGATTGTGGTGATTGATGAGTATATTGGCTATATCGGTAGCTTTAATCTGGTGGACCCAAGGTTTTTTAAACAAAACAAAAACGTCGGTCAATGGATTGATGTGGCGATTCGGGCGACCAGTCAGCAAGCGATTAGTATCGCGACGGCGATGGCAAAAGTGGTGGTGACCGATATCGGCGCCGAAAACAACGAAAACCTAGATGCGCTCAATCAGCGAGTCAATAACTATACGCGAAAGCTCTATGTGATGGATCCGACCATCAACGACTTAAACAGTCGCGTAAAAGTATTGAGCGATCACATTGATTATCACGAGCAGCCAGATATTGGCTCGACGTCGATTGTGATACCCAAAAAACCAATCGTAAAAGGCGTGTTGGCGCAGCTCATACCCTCAGCACCGCAAGTCACAGCACATGTGATTTATAACACTTTGGTGACGGTCATTCATCGCGCCAATAAACGCATTCGCATTACCACGCCGTATTTTGTGCCTGATGAGGCGCTATCAGGAGCGCTGACCATTGCCGCAAAGCGCGGGGTCGAGGTGACGCTGATTGTACCGGAAAAGGTCGATTCGTTTTTGGTGCAGCACGCCTCACAAGCGTATTATCAAGAGCTGCTAGAGGCGGGGGTCAACATCGCTTTGTTTACAGGCGGACTGCTGCATACCAAAACGGTGGTCGTCGATGATGACTATTGTCTCTTTGGGACGGTAAATATTGATATGCGCAGCTTTTATTTAAACATGGAGGTCAGCTTGGCGATTTATACGCCAGAGATGGTCGCACAGGTGGCAGAGTGTCAAGAGGTGTATTTACAAAGCTGTCGCTATGTGAGTCTTGAGGCGTGGCAGCAGCGGCATGGTGCGGAGCGACTGTTTGATAACGTGGTGCGTCTGTTTAGTCCGTTATTGTAGCCTGTGGTATTTTAGGATAAGGTAAGCAGGCGCTCGCTGCCGCTTAGTAAGTAAGCTGGTCGATAAATGCGCTGTGTTACCGATTTTTGACTAAATTTTTGAATATTTAAATAAAGGACACGCTGGTTTATGGCTGCATCGCCCGTAACGCCCCTTGATTATATGGCAGCTGGTTATTGGCAGGATTTTTTGGCCAATCGTCCTATCGCAGGCGGTATGGCTTATGAAAGCCAGCTGCGCGCTTGTATGCTGGATGAGTCGCTGGCAAGCTTGCAGCGCGTCGATACCTTGCTGTCTCAGATACGCCGCGAGCTGATCAAAACAGAGCGCTGGTCTGAAGAGATGCTGCTGGTTGATGAGCACTATCGCAATTTGATGGTGTTTTTGGCGTTTTATGCAGGTCGCGTGCTGGCGCAGCACTGGCAGCAGACGCCGCACTGGTACGGGCAGTTTGAATTAGGCAAGCGTTATCCTGAGCTTGCGCTCATTCGTGAGGATTTTTATCAGCATATGGCGGTCGTCTATCGTGAGGATAATGAGGCGACTGAGGCGACTGAGGCGGATAAGCCGCCGTTGTTTTTTGCGTTAGAGCCTATCGGGCTGCGGCTGTTTGGCCATATCGATCGCCCCTTTGTTGCTGTGCAAGGTGATCAGGTGGCAAGCGGACTATATCAAGCGGTGAGCGCCAGATTGCCTGCGGCACATAAGCCCAGCATTCATAGCACTGATGCACTCGATACCGCGCCCTCTTTTACCAAAGACAGCATCACTATAAATAAGGATGCTGACAGCCGCAATAGCGCTGCTGGCATCGATAGCATAGACCGCCAAGTCAGTATCGATGATGACACAAAAGCAGGCGCGCGCGTCAGTACCGTGCCCACGGCAGATAGCCAAATTGCCTTCAGTGACGTATCGCTCGATAAAGCACAAACCTCAATTAGTAACTTATCCCATGACGCATCAATGATAACTGAACCTGCCTCGCCGCGCACTCAGCAACCAGCACCTTCAACGCTCCAGCTTTCAACACCTCAGCCTTCAAAACATCAATCACCCCAATCATCCCAAGCACCCCCAGAACCATTGGCACCGAACGCCAAACTATCGCCTACGCCCGAGCTGTTTACTCAGCTAATGTCTGAGCTAAAGGACATTGAGGTCATGCAGAGCGCTGGCGAGTCAGACTATGAGCAAGCCAGTCGCATTCTAGAGCAGTTCGAGCAGTATATTGCCAAGCAAAACACACCACGCGCGCAGGTGAAATTTGCCCCAAAGCATTTGGCTGTAAAAAAACAAGCACTACTCAAATTACAAACCGCAGCAGAGGCGGGTAATACTGCTGCCATGCTACGCTTGGCAATGTATGAGCTGCTCGGCGAAGGTGTCACAGCCGAGACAGAGGCGGCGCTGGCAGCGGGCGCTGAATGGGTCAAGCAAGCGGCAAGCAAAAACGACAGCCGTGGTCAGCGTTTGCTAAGTAAGATGTACTACCAAGGACTGGGGGTGGCGCAAGATATCGACAATGGTAAATATTGGCTCGAGCAAGCGGCAAAAAACGGTCATGCAGAAGCAGCAAGTGTGCTCGAGCAGTGGCAGCAAGCGCAAGCGCTGATCACCACCCAAAAACAAGAGCAGCATAGTAGCAAGCGCTATCAGTTGCTGCTCGCTTCTGTCGTTATGGTGGCGATACTGATATTTATCATTGTTTAACATATAGTCGTTTCAATCTAAAAAGAACACAGTACTGCTGGGATGAATTTTTTGAAGCCTCTGGAGTGCAAAGCGCACAGCAAGCGAGAAAAATTTATACCAGCAGAACGCAATTCTTAACGTTTCCCTTTTATTTTGGACTGCTTATACTGATGGCGGGCAGTAATTAAAGGCGTGTTGTTCAGTGTCAAATTGAGGTAGAATTGGCGCGTTTTTTATTGGCATTTTGTCATCATTGATTCAATCTGAAAAACCCATAGCAGCCAAGTACAGACATATACGAGTGTATCGGTATGTGTAATACTTCAAGCGCGTTTAATACTGTCATTCTTTTATAGTGGATTGACCATATAATCTGATTCATTACCAATCTGGGCGACGTTATGTCATCTTCTCCTACGCCATCTGAGCACGTTTCGCAGAGATCTGATTCAGTATCAGGGCTTAATCATGCGGTGTATCAGCCGCCGTTTTATTATCAATGCGCCATCAATGTCCTAAAGCCCTTGTATCGACTGCAAGTATGGCGACGCTCGCACCAGCGCGACAACTATCAGCAAGAAGTGGCGCAGCGCTTTGGTAAGCATTATCCCTCGCCTCCTATAGCTGTGAGCGATAATATGACGCATCATGGCGTTATCTGGTGTCATGCGGTTTCATTGGGTGAGACCAATACGGTCGCGCCGCTACTGGAGGCGTTATTGGCAGCGGGTTATCAGATATGGTTGACCAATACCACTCAGACGGGTTTTGCCCGTGGTGCCAGCCGTTTTGCTGATGAGATTGCCCAAGGCCAGATGAGCCATAGTTATGTGCCGGTCGATAGCCCTGTCGTGATTGAGACGTTTTTGGCACATGTACAGCCTATAGCGGCATTGTTTGTTGAGACAGAGCTGTGGGCAAATATCTTATCTAAATTGGCCGAACAGCGTATTCCCAGTATTTTGGTCAATGGCCGGCTCTCAGCGTCTTCTTTTGCCAGTTATCAAAAAATTGCTGCTGTCAGTCGTAGTATGATGAAAAACCTTACCTTAATCATCGCGCAAGACAATGAATCTGCTAAGCGCTTTCGGCAGCTCGGTGCCAGCAGTGCCCAAATCCGTGTGGCAGGCTCGCTAAAATGGGTCATCAATGCGCCAAAGCAGGACAGCAGCGCCAGTGAGCCGCGCGTAGATGAGCAAAGCAATTCGCTGCACGGTAGCATCAGCGATCAGACGAGTCTGGCCGAGCGATTTGGAGTCACCGGTCGTCCGATTTGGGTGGCGGCCAGCACTCACAGCGGCGAAGAAGAGATCGCCCTGTCACTACAGCAGCAATTGTTGTCACAGGCGGCACTGACCGATACACTGCTTGTACTCGTGCCCAGACATCCTGAACGCTTTGATGAGGTGGCCGAGCTCGTCAAAAAGTCGGCATTGACGATGGCGCGGCGCAGTCGTGATGAGTCGATTGAGGCAGCCACGCAAGTGTATGTGGCAGATAGTATGGGCGAGCTGATGATATGGTATCAGCTTGCTAATGTGGCATTGGTCGGTGGCTCGCTTGTCGATATCGGCGGACACAATCCTGTGGAGCCGGCAAGTGTGGCCACGCCTGTCATCATGGGGCGCTATACGCAGTCGTGCCAAAGCGTGGTCGACAAGCTCGCTGAGGTTGGGGCGCTGTATCAGCCGTACAATGCTTTTTATCGTCCTGTGACGACCTCTCACGCGCATACTTCTCCTGACACGGCGGCACCAGCTAGTCTCACAGACGAGGCATGCGCGTCTGCCGCCCATACTGCTGGCGACATCCGTGCGGAAACCACGCTGATTTACCAGCAGTTAGCCGCTTGGCTTTATGATCTGGCACTGGCCAAACGGGCAGGGCTTGCAGGCGAGCGGCTGACCAGACAACAACAATCCGTACTGACCCGTCAAGTGACCATGATAGAAGAAGTGACTGCCCAGCAGTCGCACCAAGAGCCTTTATGAACTGTATCTTATTGCCCAGCGACAACTTTTCGGCAGACACCGCTTATATTGATGACGCGGCGCAAATCACGCACGTCACTCAAGTACTGGCAGCCACCGCCGGAGATAGGCTGAAAATAGGCCAGCTCGGTGGCCAGCTCGGTACGGGGCAGATAGCAAGCATGCACTCTGATAAAATCGAGCTATGCGATGTACAGCTGAGCTGCGCACCGCCCAAAAAGCTTGATTTGACGGTGGTGTTGGCGCTGCCACGGCCAAAGGTCTTACGCCGCCTAATCATGGATATGACGGCGCTAGGTGTGCGACATATCGTCCTGATTAATAGCTACCGCACCCAAAAAAGCTACTGGCAAAGCCCGATGCTCGATCGTTTGGATGAGTTTGTCTTAGAGGGGCTACAACAAGGCGTCGATACCATCGTGCCGCGTATCACGTTGGCCAGGCGTTTTAAGCCGTTTGTCGAAGATGAACTGGCGGGCTTGATCACTTGCCGTGCCATCGTGGCGCACCCGTACAGCGCGCAATCATTTGCCCAATACGTCCAGCCGTCATCATTGACGCTACCGAGTTTGGTTTGTATCGGTAGCGAGGGCGGCTGGATAGATTATGAGATTGACTTACTTGCCAAGCAAGGCTGTACGGCAGTCACCATTGGTCCACGTATCTTACGTACTGAGGCGGCGGTCAATGTCATCTTGGGTCAGTGGTTGCTCTAATTGCTATGTTTGTGTTGGGAAGACACGGCCTAAAAATACGGCAAAAATGAGCGGAGATGGGGGCTAAGTCTCGCTCAAACAAATTTATTGATAATTAATCTCATTTCTATTAGTATGTTGTTTCCATATATTTAGGGGTTATCAATCGCCAGTGACGGAACTTGCTAGTAGCTGGCATGACTATTCTGATATGCCTGACATGATTATTAACGTCTTGTGTCAGCGTGTATTGCAGCAAGTGTTGTTATTGATAACATAACCATTGTATATCGTCGCCATTTTATCTATCTCACCTTTTTTATAGCACTATTATGGGGAAAACCATGTCATTGAACACCATCAGCACTACGCGTTCTGCTTCTAAGCTTACTTTACCTGTTGTCGTCTGTGGCATGATGCTCGGACTAGCGGGTTGTAGTAATTCCTCAACGACAGAAGAGAGCGCCGAGACTACGGCCAGCGAGAGCACTGCGCCGCAAGCGACCACCGATGATGCCACAAGTGCAGATGGGCAAACCATTACTATTTATTCTTCTCGTAATGAGCAGCTGATCAAGCCGCTGCTTGATCGTTATACCGAAGAGACAGGCGTAAAAATTGAGCTGGTAACGGACAAGACAGGCCCGCTAATGGCGCGTTTGCAAGCAGA
The DNA here is from genome assembly GCF_016107555.1 of Psychrobacter celer. Taxonomy (GTDB): domain Bacteria; phylum Pseudomonadota; class Gammaproteobacteria; order Pseudomonadales; family Moraxellaceae; genus Psychrobacter; species Psychrobacter celer. The sequence continues at coordinate 117,838 of NZ_JABASU010000005.1, forward strand.
AGGCCAAAACACGCCAGCTGACATGCTATTGACCGTCGATGCGGGCAACTTATGGCAAGCCGCGCAGCAAGGCCTGCTCCAGCCTGTGGCTTCGACGGTACTCGAAAACAATGTCCCTGCCAAATATCGTGACCCAAAAGGCCAGTGGACAGGGCTGTCACTACGCGCTCGTACGATCTTTTATGATCCAAGCAAGGTCAGCGCCGATCAGCTGTCAACTTATGCAGATTTGGCTGATCCAAAATGGAAAGGCAAGCTATGCTTACGTACCTCAAAGAAAGTCTATAACCAATCATTGGTTGCTAGCATGATTGAGCACTTGGGCGCAGAAAAAACCGAAGAAATCATCCGCGGCTGGGTAGATAACTTAGCCACAGATGTGTTCAGTGATGACACCAGCATGCTAGAGGCGATCGCGGCGGGTCAATGTGAGGTCGGTATCGCCAACAGCTACTATTATGGCCGTATATTGGACGAAAAACCAAACTTCCCAGTAAAAATATTTTGGGCCAATCAAGGCACCACTGGTACGCATGTAAACGTCTCAGGTGCCGGTGTGGTCACAGGCTCAGACAATCCAGATGGTACGCTAAAGCTGATCGAATGGTTGTCTTCTGATGAAGCCCAAGGAATCTATGCCAGCTCTGACAAGGAGTTTCCGGTCAAAGAAGGCGTGGATGAGTCTGAGATGCTAAGATCATGGGGCAGCTTCAAAAAAGACGACATCAATGTACAAAAATTTGGTGAGCTGCAAACCCAAGCCATTCAGATGATGGATAAAGCGGGTTATAAATAGATCTCGATGACTGATGCCAATCTCAAATTTCTTTGGGATTGGTATTTGTTGTTTTGTGGACTCTATAAGTATGACACGGTAATAATGATATGATCACAACGCCAGATGCGTCTGTAAGTCAAAGCGATATCGTCGATGGTGATATGAGTGACGGGCATTCAGCAGTCAGTCAAGACCACACTTTGCGTAAGCGCATTCTTTCAAAATCAGTCTTAGGACTGATTTCGTTGTTTATGCTGGTGCCAATTTTGATCGTACTGTTGTCTTGGACGCAGCCTGTCGCTGATATTTGGACACACATGCGTGAGTATGTGCTGCCACAAGTGCTCAAAAACACCGCTATTTTATTGATGATGGTCACCGTTATTTCTGGGACAGTCGGTACTGCCTTGGCGTGGGTGACCAGTATGTACCGCTTTCCTGGCCAGCGGTTTTTTTCGTGGGCGTTGATGTTGCCGCTGGCGATACCTGCCTATGTTTTGGCGTTTGTGACCGTCGGTATTGTGGATTTTAGTGGGCCGTTACAGACCGCCTTACGTGATTTGGGCATAAGTATGGCGATTCCGTCCGTGCGAAATGTCTGGGGCGCAGGGCTGGTGTTGTCGCTGGCGTTTTATCCTTATGTATATCTGCTGGCGCGTCAAGCGTTTTTATCTCAAGGTCGGCGGGCGATTGAAGCTGGTCAAATGCTGGGGCTGAGCCGTCGACGGGTGTTTTTTCGTTTGGCCTTGCCGCAAGCCTTGCCGTGGATTATCGGCGGTTTACTGTTGGCCAGTATGGAGACCTTGGCGGACTTTGGCGCGGTGTCGGTGTTTAATGTCGATACCTTTACCACTGCGATCTACAAGGCGTGGTTTGGGTTTTTTAGCTTGACCACGGCCGCGCAGCTTGCCGCGTTATTGATCGGTGTGGTCTTTGTCGTGGTGTTGTTTGAGCAGTATTGGCAGGCCAAGCGCGGCACTGCTGTCACCCAAGGCAGCAGTCATCGTTTTGAGGCGAGCAAACCTGCTAAGTGGGGTATGGCGCTGCTGTGCACGCTAGTGTTTGCGCTGGCTTTTTTGATACCGTTTTTGCAGCTTATCTACTGGACGGCGGCCAATTTTCGTCAAGACTTCGATGCTCGTTATATCGATTTTGTCACCAATAGCCTGATGATTGCGAGTATGACCACGATATTTATTGCTTTTTTGGCGATTGTCATCGCGTGGATCAAGCGTCAGTACCCTGACAAAACAACCAAGCTGATGACGACCTTGGCAAACCTAGGCTATGTGGTACCAGGTACGGTGCTGGCGGTGGGGATATTTATTCCCATTGCATGGCTTGACAATCAGATGATTGCCTTTGGTATCACCTCGCAGCAGATATTATCAGGCAGCGTCATTGTGATGCTGCTGGCTCTATCGACGCGCTTTATGACGGTGAGTTTTCAGCCTGTCGATCGCCAGTTGCAGCGCCTGACGGTCAATCAAGAAGCGGCGGCCAAACTGCTCAGTGACAGTGCTTATCAGCGCTGGCGACAGGTCATGCTGCCGGTATTAAGCCCCGGGGTTTTGACAGCGTTGCTCATGGGTTTTGTTGAGGTAATGAAAGAGATGCCCATTACTTTGATGACGCGGCGGCAAGGCTGGGATACGCTGGCGGTGCGGGTGTTTGAGATGACAAGCGAGGGCATGTGGGGGCGAGCTGCGCTGCCAAGTCTCTTAATCGTGCTGGTTGGGCTGCTACCAGTATGGATATTGCTACGCCAAAGTGACAAACAAGGCTAACAGCAGTTTTAGACAGTATGACTTATGCACTTTATCAGCATGCGGTCTATGACTTGTGTGGCCTGAGTCCTTTAAACCTGCTACAGTACGATTTTAGTCGTTTTTAGCACCCATCTGTATGTGCGCGCAGCATGCTCAAGGTTTTATTTTTTATCGCTAACTGGTACCTTTTATGTACACTGATTCAACCCATGATCCATCAGAATCTAAATCTATCCATACCAGCAGTCTAAAGGCCAAGGCTATACAAGCCAAGACGCGTCTTGAGCACCGAAAAAACGCCTCAGTTATCAAAGCCCATAATCTGGCGCATGCGGCTGTCGAGCGAGATGCATCAAAACCCGATGAGGCACCGCAAAAGATAGACACCCGCCAAGACCATAAAGTTAAAAACACAAATTCCCAAAAAAACCAAGTAGATAGCGCAGTGTCGCCGTATTTTAGTGTCCAAGATCTCATCGTAGGTTATGACGATACGATCGTCGTCGATGGTCTGTCGTTGACGTTACAGCAGGGCGAGATTGGGTGTTTTTTGGGGTATAGTGGCTGTGGCAAAACCACGGCCTTACGTGCCATTGCAGGACTAGAGCAAAGCCGCGGTGGTAGTATTTATCTGAGCAATCAACGCCTGACAGATAAGCGCGCGCGCAAGTCGTTTGCCGTTGCGCCAGCCAAGCGCGGCATGGGTATGGTGTTTCAGGACTATGCGTTGTTTGGTCACCTAAGTGTGGCAAAAAACATCGCGTTTGGCCTGAACAAATGGTCTACCGCCGACAAAAAAGCCCGCGTGGCTGAGATGCTAAGTTTGGTTGACTTGACTGAGCACGCGGACAAACGCCCAAATGAGCTATCAGGCGGTCAGCAGCAGCGTGTGGCGCTTGCAAGAGCGCTGGCACCAAAACCTAAGCTGTTGCTGCTTGATGAGCCGTTCTCTAATTTAGACGTGGTACTGCGTGAGTCGCTGGCGATGAGTGTACGTGATATTCTCAAACGCACCAATACCACTGCGATACTGGTCACGCATGATCAAAACGAAGCGTTTGCTATTGCTGATAAAGTTGGGGTGATGCATCAAGGTAAGCTGGTACAGTGGGCGACGCCAAGTGAGCTATATCATGAGCCAGTAAGTCCGTTTGTTGCTGAGTTTGTCGGTGAAGGCGCGATGATAGATGGCATCATCAAAGAAGGGCACGTCGAGACAGCGCTAGGTGATATCTATCGCCGTATGGAAGTCTACGACGAAGCCGGCTATCCGCAGTACTGTGAGTATGATTATCCAAATGGCACACCGATCAAGGTGCTGGTGCGCCCTGATGACATCATTCATGACGATGACAGTACGCAGACAGCATTGGTGGTTGGCCGCGTGTTTCGCGGTGCAAACTATCTATACCGTTTGCAGTTGGATGATGGTCAGACGGTATTGTCTTTGGTCGCCAGTCACCACAATCATGAGATAGGCTCACACATCGGTATTTTGCCCATACTCGAGCATGTGGTTGTCTTCGATGAAACGGACGTCAATGCCACCACATGGTCAGAGTACGATGGCGTAGAGCGGTTTGCAGATATTCGCCAAGACTGAGCAAGCGAGCAGGCAGGTTAGGCTTGCCGTGTTGCCAGTATATGCAGGTAGCGTCCCAGCCATTTGTAGGGCTCGTGCTGTGAATAGCGTAGCTCCATACGTATTACCGCCTCGGGGTCAGTGTGTCCGCCACGTTTGAGCGGGGCATAGTCATGAAACACGCGTAGACCACTGCTGCGTATGACGTGATAACGATGCGCGGCGAGCCAAGTCTCGACCTCTTCTTTTGCGACTGGATGATTGGGCGTTAGGCTCTTGACGTTGTCTGCTTTATAGTCGCTATTGTCGAGTAAATTAAAATTTCCCATGATTAAATTACGATAATCAAAGCTCGCTGGGTTATAAAAACACAGTGACAGCGCGCCTTTGGGCATCAAATACTGATCAAAAAAGTCCATCACGGCAGCGGGCTCTGCCAACCATTCAAGCAGCGCATGACATAGTATTAAATCAAACTTTTCTGCATCTAACTTTTCTGTGCTTAGCTTTGCTGGTAGCTCCTGATAAGGGCAGACATGCCAAGTGATATCAAGAGGCGTGTCTGTCTGCGCTGCATGAGCCTGTGCTTTGGCAAGCATGTTGGCGGAGATGTCATTGATTACCACAGTATGCCCTTGGGCGGCCAGCTCGATGGCGATTTGTGCCAGACCTGCACCCACATCTAGTATACGCAGCGGCCGGCCAAGGCGCTGGTGCATCTGGGCGCTGTACTCAAAAATATCACGGCGTAGTACCGCCAGCCTAATCTCACCCTTTAATCCGCCGTAGACTTTTTTTTCAAAATGATCGGCGATGGCATCAAAGCTGCGATCTGTGCGCTCGCTGCGGCTTTGAGCGGCTGTTGCTGGTTGGGCGGTGGCTTTAGTGGTGAACTTAGTGGTGGTCTTGGTTTTTACTTTGGAAGATGCGTGCATGTCGCTGAGACTGAGGTCGTTGTCGTTTGCCATATTTGTCATATTGTTATCGGTAAAAGGTGATTGTGGGCGTTGAGTGTGCTTAAGCGCTTGGTATCATCGGCTACGGGATGAAAGGCTAAGCAGGCTTGTCGATACTCAACGCGGGTATGGCTGGTGTTTGTGATGTTCTGCCGCGCCTGTTTTCTGGTAGCTTTTCGGTAGTATTTGCGGTATAAATGTATCATTACTTGCCAAGGACGTACGGCGCTTTTTTTTCACAATTTTTCACCGCTTTTGACTGCTAAGGATAGCCATTATGATCACTTCCCACTCACGGCGCGGCCGCGCAGCGACTCACAAACCGATAGCAATGCGCAGTGTCTTATCAGTCGCCATCGCCAGTAGTGTATGGCTGGTCGGCTGTGGCGATGACAATGACTTTGACAATGATGTCGATATCGTCTCATCAGCCACTGCTGAATTTGTCAACTCCTTTAGCGCCTCTCAAGTAGACAGCAGCTTTGGGCTGGGTAGTACCGCAACGCCCGCAGCCAAATGCGGCGTCACGATAGAAAAAGTCAGCTATGATACCAAGGGTGCTGCAGACGAAGATACCAATGCTACCGCAGCTTTGATGCTGCCAACGGGCGATGCTCCTGAATGCCAAGGCGCGCGACCGCTGCTATTATATGCCCATGGTACGACCACCGACAAGTCTTATGACTTTGCGCAAGTGGGTAATATCCAAAATCCTGCGGTAAGCGAAGCCAACTTAATCGCTGCTAATTTTGCCGCACAAGGCTATATCGTGGTCGCCCCCAATTATGCAGGCTATGATGACTCCACGCTTGATTACCATCCTTACCTTGTGGCTCAGCAGCAGTCGACAGACATGGTCGATGCCCTAGACAGCGCGCGCGATATCATGGCACGGCAAAAGCGTGCCAATGCGGTCAATTACCGTGATATTGTGGATTCAGGCAAGCTATTTATCGCTGGCTACTCGCAAGGCGGCTATGTCACGATGGCAACGGCCAGATTGCTACAATCCCAAGAAAAACCAGTGACAGCCATCGCGCCATCTTCGGGGCCCTATGCGCTCGCAGCGTTTGGTGATGAGATATTTAGAGGTAACGTCAATATCGGTGCCTCAAGGTTTGCGCCATTACTTGGCAGTGGCCTACAAGAAAAATATGGCAATATTTATAATAAAAAATCAGACATATTCCTAGATAAATATGCGGATGCACAGCTGCCAAATGCGTTGTCGTTTGGTCAGCTAGTGGAGATGGGCAAGTTGCCTAATAATGCGCTGTTTCAAAAAAATCCTAGTGACCCTAGGCTGGCAGGGCTAGAGCAAGGCAAACTGTTTTCTATCTTGGGTGGTTATGATGAAAATGACTATCTGATTAAGACAGATTTTCGTGCCGCCTATGTCGCTGATACCGACAAAAATCCTGATGGGCTGTGGGCAGAGAACGGCGATGGTCTACCAGCAGCCGTGCCTGAAAACACTTTACGTAAGGCATTAAAAGACAATGACTTACGCGGTTATGTGCCGACCATGCCGACACTGCTTTGCGGCGGCAACCAAGACCCGACGGTTTATTTTGATACCAATACCGGCTCGATGGTCACGCTACTGCAAGCAGCGGCAAAAAAATCAGCCAAAACCCTCAATGTCACCGTGCTCGATGTCGATATCGACAATGCTGACGAGCGTCCAGATCAGCAGACCTTGAGCTTGATTGGGCAAGCTGCCATGAATACTTGGGATGCAGAGGCGGTCAGAGTCCGCGTACAGACCCGCTTTAGTCAGAGCGTAGAAAAGGTAAAAGCTGACGCTGAGGCGCAAGGCAATATACCGCTCCTAGCATTTTATACCAACTATCATGGTGGTCTGGTCAGTCCAGCCTGTACTGAGGCCACGCGTGCATTTTTTGATCAAAACTTTAAGCCGGTAGTCAATCCAACATAACATCGGCAGCCTTTAGGTCATGTACTACGGCTGCTATTTCGCAATAGGTTAACGATACTCAAACGGATAAATCATCTGACAATCCACCAAACTGTGTCCATGAGATTGGGCGCAGTTTTTTATGCCGCTTAACGAGACGTCAATAAGAGAAACCCTATGAAATCTATCTTGTTATCACTACTGGCTTGCGTCATTATCACTACGCCCATCAGCCAAGCACAAGCTCGAAACACACCTTGTTCAGGGAAAATGGGCGGGGTGTCGCACTGCTCAAAAGATGGCAAATTTGTTTGTCATAACGGCAAGATTAGTCAGTCTAAAAAGATCTGCCGCTGACACACAAAAAATAGAGAAAAAAAGTCAAAAAAACGACCGCTAATCTCCTGATTCGCTTGGTTTTAATCCTGTGCAAATGCCCCTAATACGGCAAATTTGTGCTAAAATAGCTTCTTTTATAAAACGTTACTTTTAACAAAAACCGTATCACTATTTTCTTGTTGTTTTGTGCGCTGAGTGAGGGTTTTTTGGAGTCTATATTTCAATGATAGCTGCATTTTTTGGCAGCTGTATTTTTGTATGACCCAAAGACATCTCAAGCAATGTTGACAGCATCAGAAAAAAGTGAGTGAAGGAGTGTATATGAGCGAATCGGTCAGTCCTATTGGCATCGTAGATGAACTAAAGCAGTCGTATTTGGATTATGCGATGAGCGTGATCGTCTCACGTGCGCTGCCTGATGTGCGTGATGGGTTCAAGCCTGTACACCGCCGTGTGATGTATGCCATGCACGTGCTATCAAACGATTATAACAAACCCTACAAAAAATCAGCACGTGTGGTCGGTGACGTCATCGGTAAATATCACCCACATGGTGATAGTGCGGTTTATGATGCTATCGTGCGTATGGCGCAGGATTTTAGTCTGCGTTATCCGATGGTCGATGGCCAAGGTAACTTTGGCTCAATCGATGATGATCCACCGGCCGCCATGCGTTATACCGAAGTTCGTATGACCAAGCTTACGCACCAGATGCTTGCTGATTTGGATAAAGACACGGTCGATTGGGAAGACAACTACGATGGCTCTGAGCGCATGCCAAGCGTGATGCCAGCGCGTATTCCCAACCTACTGGTCAACGGCGCAACAGGTATCGCCGTTGGCATGGCGACCAATATGGCGCCACATAACTTGACAGAAGTCATCAATGCTTGTCTGGCCTATGCTGCAAATCCGCAAGTTTCAGCGGAAGAGCTGATGTCGCATATCTCAGGCCCCGATTTCCCAACGGGCGGTATTATTTATGGCCGCGCGGGTATTTTAGATGCCTATCGTACCGGTAAAGGCCGCTTGCATATTCGTGGGCGCTATCATATCGAGCCGATGAGTGACACAGGTGTCAACCGTGATCGCGAGCGTATTGTCTTTACCGAAGTGCCGTATCAGGCCAACAAAGCCAAGCTGATTGAGCGTATCGCTGAGCTGGTACGAGACAAAAAAATCGAGGGCATCACCGAGATTCGCGATGAGTCTGATAAAGAAGGGATGCGTATCGCCATTGACTTGCGCCGCGGCGAGACGGCTGAAGTCATTGTCAATAATTTGTTTTTGCAAACGCCGCTAGAGTCGAGCTTTAGTATCAATATGGTGGCGCTGGATAATGGTCAGCCAAAACTGCTGACTTTGCGCCAGCTGATCGCCGCCTTTGTTCGTCACCGTCAAGAAGTGGTGACGCGTCGTACGATTTTTGAGCTAAACAAAGCGCGCGTCCGTGGTCATTTGCTCGAAGGTTTGACCGTTGCGCTCGCCAATATCGACGATATCATCGCCACTATCAAAGCCTCGGCCAACCGCGGCTTGGCACGCGAGAGCTTATTAAATAATACATGGGGCTCCGGTAGTGTCGTGGCGATGCTAACAGCGGCTGGTAGCCAGTCTGTGCGTCCTGAATTTATCGAAGGCGAGGACCCAAAAGCGCCGTTTGGTTTGATCGAAGGTGAGGAGCGCTATCGCTTATCACTTGAGCAGGTCAATGCGATTTTAGACATGCAGCTGCACCGTTTGACGGGACTTGAGCAAGACAAGTTGACCGAAGAGTATCAAGATTTGCTGCGTGAAATCGCTCATTTGGAGTCGATTCTTGGTGATTTTGATAAGCTGATGAGTATCATCTCTAATGAGCTTATCGAGATTCGTGATAACTTTGGTGATGAGCGCCGTACCGATATTATCGACTCGCGTATGGACTTTAACCGTGAAGACCTCATCCCTGAGCAGACTGTCGTGATGACTGTCTCGCGCACCGGCTACGCCAAGACTCAGCCTATCGATGATTATGTGGCGCAAAAACGCGGCGGCAAAGGCAAGTCGGCAACTGCTATGAAAGAAGACGATGTGATAGATCACTTGGTAGTGACCTCGACGCATGCGACCGTGCTGTGCTTTACGGACAGCGGCCGCGTCTTTAGCCTACGTGGGTTTGAGGTGCCGATTGCCAGCCGAGGCTCACGAGGTCGTCCATTGGTCAACCTCATCAGTTTGGATGCTGACGAAACTGTCACCACCATTTTGCCTATTCCAAAAATCGTCGAAGAGCTATCTGGCAATGCTGTGAGTGATGGCGATGATGATAGCTCAGAGAATAGCAATGAGGCCGAGCCGCCGTTTGTTTTCTTTGCCACTGCCAATGGTACGGTGAAGCGCGTAGAGCTTAAGCAGTTTGCCAATATCCGCTCAAATGGCCTGATTGCCATTGGTCTAGAAGACGGTGACAAACTGGTGAGCGCCCGTATCACCAACGGTAGCCAAGAGGTGATGCTATTTGCATCGAGTGGTAAAGCCATTCGTTTTGATGAAAACGATGCCCGCGCCATGGGCCGTACTGCCAAAGGTGTACGCGGTATGCGTTTGGCTGATGATGAATTTATCAAATCACTAGTCGTTATCGAAGATGATGTACGCGAAATCCTTATCGCTTGTGAAAACGGCTTTGGTAAGCGTACCTTTATCGACGAGTTTAATACGCAAAACCGCGGTGGCGGCGGTGTGATAGCCATCAAAACCAGCGCACGTAATGGCGCACTGGTGCGAGCGACCAAGGTTGACCCTACAGACGATATCATTCTAATTTCGGACAAAGGCACGCTCGTGCGCACGCCTGTTGAGCATGTGGCCAGCTCTGGTCGTAACACCCAAGGCGTCACCTTGATTCGCCTATCAAAAGAAGAAAAGCTGGTGGCGATGGCGCGGGTCGAGCACGAAGAGAGCGACGATGAACTGGTCGATGCCATGCGTGAAGATGGCACCTTTGAGGTAGCAGGCCAAGCGCAAATCGATATCGATGCGGCGACCGACGTTCACGATGTGATCGACATTGCCAATGATCCTGTGTTAGATAAGACAAATACTGAGGGTGACAATACCGACGATAAATAACGGTTTCAGTAGTTCGCTTTTGCTCTAGTTTGGCATTCTTGCTCTAGAAAAAGCCTCTGACGTTATCGTTGGAGGCTTTTTTTTGGATGTCATTTATCGCTTATAGGATGTTGTCTTTGATAATCCTTTTTATCTTTTATTACCACTGTTTATGCTGATCTTTGAATGATACTTACTTATACCTAAAAAGTGCTAAATTGAGGCTGTTGTTATGCTGACGACCAATCAAACCTTTCAGGGGACTATCGCGTCGATATCATCGAGTGTTTTATTTTCGATGATGTTTTTATTTGGGTTATTTATGCAGCCTTTGACGGGCACGCAAGTGGCGTCATGGCGTGTGCTGATGATGCTACTCAGTCTGGTGCTGCTGGTCAGTGTGAGCAAGCAGTGGCAGCATGTTTTTGATTATCTAAAAACGCTCAAAACCGCCAAAGACTGGCTGATATTTATACTGCCAACCCCGATATTGGGTGGGCAGATTTGGCTGTTTATGTGGGCACCTGTGAACGGTTATGGCCTTGATGTCACTTTGGGGTATTTTTTATTGCCGCTGGTGATGATCGTACTTGGTCGCTTTTTTTATCGTGAGCCGATGAGCCTGCTGCAAGGAGCGGCGGCGCTACTGGCGGCTTTTGGCATTGGTCATGATATCTTGCAATACGGCTCGATATCGTGGGTGACGCTGTTTGTATGCTTGGGCTATCCGCCGTATTATCTGCTCAGGCGGACGATTGCTGTGCCACCAATTACGGGATTGTTGTCTGATTTGACGCTGCTGACGCCAGTGGTGCTACTGATGCTCTATACCAGTGGCGGCTTTAGTATGGCGGCGCAAAATATGAAGTTTTGGTATCTATTGCCACTGCTAGGCGCTTTTAGTGCACTGGCGATGTCGCTGACGATGCTGGCCAGTAGCAAACTACCCGTGTCGCTATTTGGCGCGCTTAGCTATATCGAGCCTATGCTATTGTTTGTATTGTCCATCACCGTGCTCAGTCAGAGCTTAGATGAAGGAGGCTCATTGTTTATGTATGGCATGATTACGACAGCGCTACTGGTGATGATTGTCGATAGTGCGATAGGTTATCTGAGTCGTCGCCGTAGCGATCATTTGCATGGCTACCGCGAGCCACAAGTAGGTGGCTTTCCACCGCGCCGCCGCCTGATAAATCGCCGTATTGATGGCGCACTAAAAGCGCATCGGTTTCGTAAAATACGCCGTTATCAGCGAAAAATGGATAAAATCCAGCGAAAAATAGAGCAGTTAGATGCCAAATAAAGCGTCAAACTCGTAATGATATAGTCGCTCCGAAATAAAACTGGCATTCAAGATACTATGTGTCAGGCGCTACTGGTATAAATTTGCTTTGCTCGCTGTGTGATTTCATCACGCCAGAGGCGGCATAAAATTCATTTCAGTAGTACGGCACCTGTCTTAAAGTAGATCGGCTATATAAAAATTCAAAGAATCGTTAAGTGGATGCATTGCTTATCTATTCTGACTTTGACATAATGCTGGCTATGATATAAGTATGAGTCATTTCAAGCGTTTATCTTGTGATATGTAACGACAGATGGTTGTATTAGCCTGCTTTTAAAACCGAAGGGTTTTAGTATGATTGGCGACGTACAACCTGCGTGTACAATGAGATAGACAACAGGTCTTGTAGACAAAAGCCTCCGACGTCCGCGTCTGAGGCTTTTGTTTTTTTCTAAAATTGCCAAGGACGTGCGCTTATTTCAAAAGGCTGTTTTTATGCTCACCACCACCCAAACGTCGCAGGGCACCATCGCTGCCGTAGCAGCAAACTTTTTATACTCATTGTTGTTTTTATTTGGTCTATTGATGCAGCCGCTATCTGGGACGCAAGTCGCCTCGTGGCGTGTGCTGATGATGCTGCTGAGTTTGGTGCTACTGGTCAGTGTGTTAAAACAGTGGCAGCATATCTTTGATTATCTAAAAACCCTAAAAACACCCAAAGAGTGGTTTTTATTTATCTTGCCGACGCCGATATTGGGCGCCCAGATTTGGATATTTATGTGGGCACCAGTCAATGATCTGGGTCTTGAGGTGACACTGGGGTATTTTTTGTACCCGATGATTATGATCATGGTGGGTCGGTTTTTTTACAATGAAGCGATGACACCGCTACAGTGGGTCGCCACCATCTGCGCAGCTCTGGGCATCGCGTATGATGTCTGGCAGTACGGCGCGATTTCTTGGGCGACATTGTTTGTCTGTCTGGGTTATCCGCCTTATTATCTGCTGCGTCGCAAGCTGGCAGTACCGCCCATCACCGGCCTTATCTCTGATTTGGTACTGCTGACGCCAGTGGTGATGATCGCCCTGTATATGAGTGGCGGGTTTGCGCTGGCGATCACTACCGATAAATTTTGGTATCTGTTGCCGCTGCTGGGTATCATCAGCACCGCGGCGATGTCGCTGACCATGGTCGCCAGTCAAAAGTTGCCCGTCTCGTTGTTTGGCACGCTATGCTATCTTGAGCCGATTTTTTTATTTATCTTTTCGATTACGATATTGCGCCAAAGCATCAATGAGGGCGGCTCATTATTTATGTACGGCATGATTTTTGTCGCGCTGCTGATTATGATTGCTGATAGTGCGCTTGGCTATAGGGCGCGTCGCCGTGATGATCGCCTGCATGGTTACAACGAGCCACAAGTCGGTAGCTTTCCGCCGCGTCGTCGTCTAAAAAATCGCCGTATCGAAGGGGTGCTTGCGGCTCATCGTTTTCGTAAAATCAAACGCTATCAGCAAAAAATAGACAAAATGACGCGCAAGATAGAGCAGCTGCATTCAAAGTAAGGCGATCATTTATCGGGTGATAGGTTTGATTTGTTAGCCATGGTTTTTAGCCATAGTTTTTGCCCGTGTGCACCGCAGTTTGTGTGTCAATGACAGATGAATTGCGCTATTATCGAGCAGTATGCACACCAAGCACTGTCACGGACAAACGCCGTTACTGCCAAGTGCGTCAGGCGCAGGACACTTTGTCTATATGCTATTGCTCACTCACAAGATAACTAGGACGGTTTATGTTACATCTTCATCATTTAGCAAACTCACGCTCGTTTCGTATTATTTGGCTGTTAGAAGAGCTAAACACCGATTATGAATTGACTTGCTACGAGCGCAACAAAGCGTATCGTGCGCCTGATAGCTTAAAAAAAGTGCATCCAATCGGTCATGCACCAATGCTAGAGGTCAACGATCGCGTGCTGATTGAGTCAGGGTTTATCATCGAGTATTTAATCAAGCATTACGATACCGACAAGCAGTTCAAACCTGCTGATGACAACGAAGCGGCGTGGGAGGCTTATACCTTTTGGTTACACTTTGCCGAGGCATCATTGATGCCGCTGCTAGTGATGCGTTTAGTGTTTAGCAAAGTTGTTGACCAATCACCAATGCTAATTAAGCCTGTGAGTAAAAAAATTCAAAGCCAAGTGGAAAAAAACATGATTAGCCGCAGCTTAGATAGTATGCTGGGCATGATGGAGCAGCACCTACAGGACAATCATTGGTTTGCTGGTAGTGAGTTTAGCGCCGCTGATATTCAGATGCATCTTGCCGTCGTCGGAGCCAATGCAGGCTCTGGTTTGGATAGCAGTAAGTACACCAATATTTTAAACTGGCTAAAACGCTGCGAAGAGCGTGATGCCTTTAAACATGCCGAAGAAAAAGGCGGGCGTTTAAAATTCTAAACAAAGCGAATGGTATCAATGATTAGGATACGCCCTAATCATTGATTTAAAATTAACATAAAAGGTTTTGTTTATTTATAGACAAAACCTTTTTTAGGATAAGAAATGACAGACTTGAATAAGCCCAACACGACACCGACTGACAGTGAGATTGCAGCCAAACAGCATACAGAGGCTACAGAGGTGCATCGCCAGCAAGTATCTATCAAAGCATGGTCACAAAAGCTGCTGGTGGTAATTTTGTGTGTTGCCAGCTTTTATGGCGGCTGGAAATCTTATGAGTCCAATATGGTCAATGAATGTACAGCCAATGGCGGTAAAATGATTGAAGGTCAAAGAACCATGCTATGCCAGTCGTTACAGTAGATAAGGATTTAGCTAAAAGAGGGCGTTTATGTTAAAGCTCACCTTTTTGGGCACCTCCGCTGGCGTGCCAACCAAGCAGCGTAACGTCACAGCGCTGGCGATAGAGTGCCTCAATCCTTATAGCTCGGGGGCAAGTCGACAGCAAAACAAAAAGTCGCGTCCTTGGGTTTTAATTGATTGCGGTGAGGGCACACAGCATCAGCTGCTTCATACCAAGCTATCTTTGCATCAGCTACAAGCCATTTGTATCACTCATGTGCATGGCGACCATTGTTATGGTCTGCCGGGGTTGCTTGCGAGTGCGGCCATGTCAGGACGTACTGCAGCGCTGACGCTTATTGCGCCCAAAGCCATTGCCAAAATGCTTGAGGCGATGAGGCTGACAACCGAGCTGTATTTGCCATTTGCCATTGAATTTATGGCGATAGAAGATATATTGTCTGAGCCAAATGATGAGCATAAAAGTGATGTAACTATCAATGTAGATCACCAACATCAGCTGGTTATAGACATTCACCCGTTGTCGCACCGCGTCGCTTCTTATGGTTTTGGTATTACTCAGACGATCAGCCGCCGTACCCTGAATACTGATAAATTGACAGCTGATGGTATCCCAGCAAGTGCGCTGTGGGGCAGGCTGCAGCAAGGCGAAGATGTTGTGACAGAAGACGGACGCATGCTGTCGTCTGCTGAGTATATCGATAATGACAGCCAACGTACTCGGGTAGTGATTGCAGGCGATAATGATACGCCAGAGTGCTTATATACGGCGGTCGTTGATGCAGACTTACTGGTGCATGAAGCCACTTATACCCATGCGGTGTTAAATAAGATACAGGCAAAAAACCCAGACTTTGATCCCATGCACAGTAGCGCGCAGCTGATCGGCAAATTTGCCCAAGAAAACAGCGTTAAAAATTTAATTTTGACCCATTTTAGCCCACGTTATCAAAGCTTTGATAATCCGCAGAGTCATACGCCAAACATGGCGCATATTCGTCTGGATGCCCAAAGTGCTTATGTAGGCAATCTATGGCTGGCCGCAGATTTTGACCAATATATAGTAAATGGCGCAGCGAATTTGGTAGATGAAGAAGCGGGTAGCCGCGTGCAGTACTTAGGTTCTGCACGCGCTCCTAAAAAATGACAGGTAGCCGATGTTTAAGACTGATTGTCCTCAGCAGCTAACTGCGCTTGTCCTATCCAGTAGCGGCTAAACTGATAGGCCACTCGCCCCGAACGCCCGCCACGCTCTGATGCCCAGCGTAAGGCAGCGGCTCTGATATTGTCAGGTAGCGCTTTATTTTCTTCTTCATTATTATTACTTTCTTTAACGTCATTCGCATTATCTAGATTGCGATTTGGCGAAAGTGATAAATAATGGCGAACGATGTGTAAGTAAGTATTTTGATCCATCGGGTGAAACGACAACCAAAGTCCAAAGCGATCAGACAACGATACCGTCTCGTCGATGGTCTCATAAGGATTGACTTCATCGGTTTGCCCATTATAAATATTGACATTGTCTTTCATCAGCTGCGGTAAAAGGTGCCGACGGTTACTGGTGGCATAGACCAGTAGCTTGTCTTGCTCGGAGTCCAGCGCCCCGTCCAACACGCTTTTTAACGTCCGATAACTCTCATCTTGACCGTTAAATGCCAAATCATCACAGTACACGATATAGCGGCAATCGGTGTCCGCTGGTAGGGCACGGATGGCGGCGCGTATCTTATCAAGCACCCGCAGGTCATCACGGGCGATTTCGATGATACGTAGCCCTTCGCTATGGTAGGCTTGTAGCAATGCTCGAATCAGCGATGACTTCCCTGCGCCGCGCGTCCCTGTCATCAAGACGTGATTGGCCGGATAGCCCTTTAAAAACTGCCGTGTGTTTTGCACCAGTTTTGCCTTTTGCGTATCGATACCATGCAAATCATCCAGACTTAAAAACAAATTGACTGCCAAAGGCTCCAAGCGCCCGCGGTGACCACCAACCCAGCGATAGGCCAGCTGCTGAGGATCGATATCGATCTTTGGTGTGACTTGCTCTTGCAGATACTGCCCCAGTAACTCTAATAGCGGCTCGGGCAGGGCATAATTTATAATGGATGTGGAAGACTGGGACATAATACTGGGTCGCTTATAACAGAAAAATATTAACGAAAATAGGTACCGTCTTACTGGCATTTATTTTCCTTGCGTGCTGTGCCTACGCCGGCAGATGCTGCGCAAAATGAATACCAGTAGCATATGATATCAAGTGTGCCAATTTTATGTTGGGTTGGCTATATAAAATGACGATATACAAATACAAAGCAGTTCTAAATAAAGGCCTTACTTTAGCATGAAAGACAATGCCAGTAATTCATCGCTAAGACAAGCGAAGACAGCGCCAGTATGGCAGGCTGATGCTCAGCAGATATTGCCTGTACTGACAAAAGAATTGGTAAAGTTGCAGTATCGTCAGGTATCGCACTTGCGCATTGGCGTGTATGCAGGCGACTATCAGGGCTTGAGCCGTGCCATGCACTCACAGTTTGGCCCAGTGCTACTTAAGTGGCAATTAAGCAAGCATCATTGTCAGCAGAGCGCTCAAGCGGTATCTAGCGGCCTCTTTTATGAGTATGGCATCATCACCGCGCTGTCTGCTTTAACGCCATATCAGCGCGTGGCACCGCCACTACTGGCGCATCATGAGTTATGTCTGCATATCGCAGCGCCGCCGTCAGCGCTCATCGTTGTGGTGATGCCCTATTATAAAAACGGCAGTCTATCACAGTATTTAAAGCGGCCGCTGCCCGCCCGTCAAAAGCATCAGCTTATCATGCAAGCGGCACAAGTAATCACGCAGCTGCATCGCGCAGGCTGGCTGCATAATGATATTAAACCCAGTAATATCTTGCTAGATGATTTGTCGCCACCTCATTTTTTGTCAAGTCAGGCAGATGATAGCAGCCTCAAGACTGACTTGTTATTAACTGATTTTGCTTTGGCCACTCGTGTGGAGGCGTCAACCATAGGTCATCTTGCGGGTACACCGGCGTATCTGGCACC
This sequence comes from Psychrobacter celer, assembly GCF_016107555.1. Lineage (GTDB taxonomy): Bacteria > Pseudomonadota > Gammaproteobacteria > Pseudomonadales > Moraxellaceae > Psychrobacter > Psychrobacter celer. Next base: position 135,443 of record NZ_JABASU010000005.1, read on the forward strand.
TGAGCGCTGGCAAGGACACGGCGCATCGGTGCAGAGCGATGTCTATGCGTTTGGCATTATGATGTATGAGATATTGGTGGGGGTGCGGCCGTTGCAGATTGATAAACAAAGTCGTGAGCCGCTCAAGGCATGGGCAGTCCAGCACTGTCAGCAGCCAATTCCAAGGCTACCGCCAGCATACCGCCATTATCAACCCATTATTGATCAAGCATTGGCAAAGCGGGTAGAGAAAAGGTATCAAAGCATGGCACAGATACTTTTGGCGTTAAGACGTATGTGGGATTAAAGAGAAGGTCGGTTCGGGAAGAGTGTTGAGAAATAAAGCGTATAGTGAGTTCAGTATAAAAACGATACAGTTCCACGTTGATATATAATGTATCTGTTTTATTGAGAATTGACTATAGTATAGATTGGAGCAAACGCTGAGCGCTAAATACTGAAGCTGCTATACTTCGATAATAGCTTCGATGCTTGGCGTTTAGTAGGAGCGTTCTAATTAGCAAGCATAAAAACTAACAGGCACAAAAAAACCTGCATCAAGGCAGGTTTTAATATTTGGTCTAAGATGTACTATCCGAAAATGGTGGGGCTGGAGAGACTCGAACTCTCACACCTTGCGGCGCCAGAACCTAAATCTGGTGCGTCTACCAATTCCGCCACAGCCCCATTTTTGTTACTCTATCATCAAAAGCATATGAACTCAAATGCTATCGAAATAGTTAACTGATTCGGTAGTGCGTCTCAGTGGTTGGCTATTATATAGAGTTTAAATTTTTTGGCAACCCCTATTTGCAATTATTTTCGATATTTTAGCAATTATTTTTCATATTTTTCATAAGTTAATGATATAAAAGGGCTTTTACTTTAAGTTTTTTTAACGTTTTAGTGATATTTATTTTGATCTTGTGCTGGCGTGAGGTTTAGTTGCTGCAATTTGCGTGTCAAGGTATTGCGTCCCCAGCCTAGCAGGTGGGCCGCCGCTATTTTTTTGCCACCACTATGGTTGAGGGCGGCGGTGAGTAGTACGCGTTCAAACTCAGGCATTGCTGTTTGCAAGATGTCGGTTTCGCCGGTCTGTAGCGCCTGCTTTGCCCATGCGGCTAGAGGCTGTTGCCAGTCGGTCTGCGTCGTCATAGGTGGATTGGGGCTAATAGCGCCAGAGTCGATCGACCCTTGGGTATTCATGCCTATCTGCGGCGGGATTTGGGATGAGCGCGCTGCATGAGGTGGCTGTGGCTGCTGTGTTATATCCGCTGGCACACTATCGAGCAGCTCTGGTGGTAAGTCCTCTACCATGACCGTGTCACCGGTGGCCATCACGGTCAGCCACAGGCAGACATTTTCGAGCTGACGCACATTACCGCGCCACTCAAACGCCTGCATGACTTGCAGTGCTGCTGGATGCAGATGTTTTTTGGCAGTATTCATCTGCTTGGCGGCGCGCTGCATAAAGTAGTTGGCGAGGGCAGGGATGTCTTCGCGGCGTGTGCGCAGGGGCGGCAGAGGCAAGCGTATGACGTTAAGGCGATAAAACAAATCTTCTCGGAACTTACCTTGTTTGACCAGTGCTTCTAAGTGTTGATGAGTGGCGGCGATGATACGCACATCGACTTTGACAGGCTGCTGCCCACCAACGCGATAAAACTCGCCATTGGCCAATACTCGCAGCAAACGTGTCTGCGTACTAAAGGGCATGTCACCGATCTCATCCAAAAACAGTGTCCCACCATTGGCCTGCTCAAACCGTCCTTGCCGTGTGGTCGTCGCCCCCGTAAACGCACCTTTTTCGTGACCAAATAGCTCAGATTCGATTAAATCATGCGGAATCGCTGCCATGTTTAAGGCAATAAAAGGCTGCTGTCGCCGCGGTGAATGCTGATGCAGGGCGCTGGCGACCAGCTCTTTACCGGTGCCTGACTCGCCTGTGATCAACACTGTGATGGGAGAGTGGGCCAAACGGCCAATCGCGCGAAACACCGTTTGCATCGCTTGTGACTGCCCGATGATGCCACTGGGGTTGTCGGTCGCGGCGGGTGGTGTCGGGGATGTCTCTTTGGCAGCTAGTTTGATCGGCGCGGTGGTTGGTGAGGTTTTGGATGCTTGGTTTGTATGGCCAGTCGGCTCAGTAGGTTTATTGGGCTCGTTGGGCGTCGCATCTGATTTGACAGCGGGTTTTCTGGTGTTTTTTGTCTTAACATCGGTATGGGGCTGATAGTGAATGGCTTTATAAATCGTTGTCACCGCGTCATCTAAATCAAAGGGTTTGGGCAGATATTCAAACGCGCCAGTCTGATAGCTACTGATGGCAGAGCTTAGATCAGAGTGTGCCGTCATAATGACGATGGGCAGCTGAGGGAAATGCTGATGTACCCAGTCGCTAAAGGACAGACCATCCATCATAGGCATACGAATATCAGTCAATATCACATCAGGGAGCTGGTCTGCAGGTGTTTGCTGCTGCAAGATATCATTTAGGCGTGTCCATGCCGCTTGCGCTTGCGTGAAGCTAATCACAGTGAGCCCTGCATCTTCAAAGGTATCGGCCAATATCAGGCGTAGGGCGGCATCATCATCGATAAGCCATAACGTAGCGGCAGGACTGCTGTGCTTATCCGTTGAAGCAGGTATTGGCTGATCGCTTGAGAGTTGATGGTCATGTAAAGCGCGGTTGTCATTATACTCAGTCATATCTTGGGCCTAGTGGGCGATAACATCAGAGGGTGTATTGGTTGTCATGAGGTTATTATAGGATTGTTATGAGGTGTTTATAGTAAGGTCTGGCTGGCTAAAGGGCAAATACAGGGCAAACTGAGTTTGGCGTGTGTGATGGGTGTTCGATTGGGCGGAGCTGACATCGATCATACCATGATGGCGGCTGATGATATCTTGGACAATAGACAGCCCTAAACCCGTGCCTGCTGCGCGGCTGGTGACCATCGGAAAAAATATCTGGCCAATGAGATCGTCATCTATGCCTGAGCCATTATCGGTGATGGTCACTTGCAAAACTTGTTTGTGCTGCTGGCTGCCGATGGTGTGCTGAAAGACCACTCGTGTTTGTAGATGCAGTATGGGCTGATAAGTAGAATTGCTATCTATTTGCATAGTAGTTTGTGGTGTTTCTTGAGACTCTGAGATTTTATGCTGTTGTAGCGTTTGCTCAAGCTCAGTCATCGACTCACAAGCATTATTAATGAGGTTCAAAAATACTTGAATCAACTGATCTTTATCAGCGCAGAGCTCAGGCAGTGATAAATCATAATCACGCTGTAGCGTCACCTGTGGATATTGGTTGACGATTAGAGACAAGACATGCTCTAGCGGCTCATGAATATTAAGCATTTGCCAGTTTGGTAACTGATTGGAGCCAAGAAGCTGACCGATAAGCTGAGTCAGACGGTCGGTCTCTGCGATGATGATATCGGTGTAGCTGCGCAGTTTTGCCGCGTTTTTTTGTTTGTCAGGAGGGGGGCTGGCAGCACTTTGCTGAGAGTGCGCTGCATCAGCCAAAAAACCGCCTTCACTAAACTTGATAAATTGCCGCTGCAACAACTGCGCCGCCCCGCGAATACCGGCCAATGGGTTTTTTATTTCGTGAGCGACCGAGCGTAGCATCTGACGCGCGACGTTATATTGCTGCTGCTGGCGCTGCTCCTCTGAGATACGGCTTTGGCGATCTTTGCCCCACATCTCAATGATAAAACCATGCTGCTGCTCATCAATGACCGGCGTCACGCTATAGTCGATCAGCAGCGCTGTATGATTGTTCAATTGTGTGCTCACAAGATGATCATGATCAATAAATGGCTGTTGATACACTTTGGCTTGCCGAAAGCGCTCGGTCAAGGAGCAAGCGACATCCTTTGTTTTTTTAGAATTGTGAGTATCGCTATGGGTTTTGAGATGATCTTTGGGGTGGTCTTTGAAAGTCGATGTTGAGGTTTTTGGGGTGAGCAGCGCCAAGATAGATTGCCCCAGTAGGCGGCCACTACTGGTCGCCAGCAGTTGCTCTGCTTGAGCATTTAGCCAAGTAATGGTCAGATCCTCATCGACCCACAAGATAGCCGTAAACAAATGCTGAGCCATAAAGGCAAAATTGGGGGCAGGTTTTGTCACTACTACATCAGCTGTCATGAAGTACGCCTAACATAAAAAAGAAATCTACCAATATTTAATCATAAATCAACACTATAGAGCGGCAAAACTGGTGATTATCATAAAAAAAACGTACAATGCGCACAGCCAATTTATCTCAAGCAAGGTCAGCCATGCCCAACACCTCTACCGAGTCGGTAAATACGACGATATCTTCACAGCCAGCTTCTACTGCTCCAAAAAACACAGCCACTATCTTTAATCCTGCTAAGCCTGCGCAAAAGCAGTCAACGAGTCAGGCAGACGGTACTCAGCCCTATCACCACAAAGCCAATCACAATCAAAACCGCAGTATCGCGCAAAGTGGCGATGCCACAGTAGCCCGTACAGCTGCGAGCGATGCGCCAGTTCAAGCCGCGCCAAAGATCGGTTTTGTGTCGCTTGGTTGCCCAAAGGCACTGGTCGATAGCGAGCGGATCATCACAGAGCTTAGCCGCGATGGTTATCAGGTCGCAAGTGACTACGATGGCGCAGATTTGGTGGTGGTTAACACCTGCGGTTTTATTGAGTCAGCGGTACAAGAGTCGCTCGATGCCATCGGAGAAGCCATCAGCAAAAACGGTAAAGTCATCGTTACTGGCTGCTTAGGAAAAGAAGCGGATAAAATCCGTGAGATGCATCCAGCGGTGCTATCGGTCACAGGCGCACATGCTTATGATGAGGTCATCACTGCCGTCTCGCAGCATGTGCCCAAACCCAAGCGCGACGTAGATAGCCATTACGATCCAAAAATAGATCTGATCAATGAAGCGGGTATTAAACTGACCCCAAGCCATTATGCTTATCTAAAGATATCAGAAGGCTGTAATCACCGTTGTACCTTTTGCATCATTCCAAGCTTGCGCGGTGACTTAGTCTCGCGTCCGATTGATAATGTCATGAACGAAGCACTGGCGCTCAAAAACGCTGGCGTGAAAGAATTGCTAATTATCTCGCAAGACACGTCAGCCTATGGGCTCGATCTGAAGTACAAAACCAGCTTTTGGAATGGCATGCCGCTCAAATCCAAGTTTTATGATTTATGCCAAGCACTAAATGACTTGGGTATCTGGGTGCGTCTGCATTATGTCTATCCGTATCCGCACGTAGATAAAGTCGTCGAGCTGATGGGCGAAAAAAAGCTACTGCCGTATTTAGACATTCCGTTTCAGCATGCCAGTCACCGCATCTTAAAGGCCATGAAGCGTCCAGCGCATAGTGAAAACACCTTGGCACGTATCAAAGCGTGGCGTGAGATTTGCCCTGATATCGTCATTCGCTCAACCTTCGTCGTCGGCTTCCCTGGCGAGACCGAAGAAGACTTTCAATGTCTGCTCGATTGGCTCGTCGAGGCACGCCTTGACCGCGTCGGTGCCTTTACCTATTCAGAGGTCGAAGGCGCGGTAGCCAATGACTTGCCAGGTCATGTGCCTGAAGAAGTGAAGCAATCTCGCTATGAGCGCTTGATGACGCTACAACAAGACATCTCAGCACAAAAGCTGCAAGAGAAAGTCGGTGAAACCTTAACGGTATTGGTCGATGAGATTGATGGTGCTGAGGGCATTGCGATTTGTCGGAGTTACGCCGATGCCCCAGAGATTGATGGTCATGTCTATGTCGATGACATCAGCGCGCAAGTCAAGGTTGGTCAGTTTTTGACCGTCACCATTGACGAGGCCAGCGAGTACGACTTATTTGCCAGCTATCAAGGCTAGGGCGTGTCCTCATTTTAAAAATGGTGATAAAAATGAGATAAATCGCCGTCAAACAAGGAAAATAGCGCAGATAATATCGAGATATTCGTCAGCTATTTGACACCGTTTGACCAGATTTGGCCATTTTTAGCTCATTTAGATGGCTATCGATTGAATTGAGGACACGCCCTAAGCCATCACTATGATAGATGAGTGAAAATTGCCCAATCGCGGGCAGTTTTTGCTACAATTAGCGCAATTTGGCCTTTTATCTACTCAGCACGGTTTTGTCTGTTCAGCACTGCATCACGAGTAGGGCGCTGCACGTAACCTAGCGATACGCAGACACTGGCTTGCGTATCAACGCTGGCTGTACGTAAATCAGAAGGCAATCTTCATTTGTATTTTATCGATGACTTTAATTATAATTTAATGCTAACAAGGTGACCTCATGTCTGACAAAAACCCGCGTTACTCTCGTATCTTGCTAAAACTCTCAGGCGAAGCCTTGGCTGGTGGCAAGGACATGGGTATCGATACCGAAGTGCTCGATAAGATGAGCCTATCTATCGCCCACTTGCGCGGCCTTGGTGTGCAAGTTGGTATCGTCGTTGGTGGTGGTAACTTATATCGCGGTGCCCAGCTGCAACAAGAGGGCCTAGTCGGCCGTGTGACCGGCGATCAAATGGGTATGCTTGCGACTGTGATGAACGGTCTGGCCATGCGTGATGCGCTTGAGCGCCGCAATATCAAAACGCGCTTGATGTCAGCCTTGCCGATTGGTGAAGTCACTGAAAGCTATAGCAGCCGCAATGCCATTCGCTACCTAAAAAACGGTGAGGTTTGTATCTTTGTCGCCGGTACTGGTAATCCTTTCTTTACCACTGACACAGCAGCATGTCTGCGCGGTATCGAGGTTGAAGCAGGCTTGATATTAAAAGCCACCAAAGTGGATGGCGTCTATGACAAAGACCCAAGCTTGCACGCCGATGCCAAAAAATACGATGGTTTGACTTTTGATGAAGTCTTAGAGCAAAAGCTTGGCGTTATGGACTTAACCGCTATCGCCTTGTGCCGTGAGCACAATGTACCGCTACAAGTGTTTGATATGACCAAGCCCAACGCCTTATTAAATGTGGTCATGGGCGAAAACGAAGGCACGCGCGTTTATCATTAGTATTAATTGGCATAATATTGCCCAATATGCGTGGTCAAGCGCTCTGCTACGAGCGATGAATTGCCGAAAAATAACTATCTATTAACAACCATGAATGATTTATCGACAGCGATAAATAAGGATGCACAATGATTAAAGAGATTAAGCAAGACGGCGAAGCCCGTATGCAAAAAACCTTAGAAGCGCTTGAAAACACCTTTAGTAAGGTACGTACAGGCCGCGCCCATCCAGGCATGCTATCTGGCGTGATGGTCAGCTACTACGGCGCCGACACACCGCTCAACCAAGTAGCCAGTGTCAATGTCGAAGACTCGCGCACATTGCTTGTACAGCCTTTTGACCGCACGATGGTACAGGCCGTGGACAAGGCCATTCGCGAAGCGGATTTGGGATTGAACCCGATGACTGCTGATGTGATTCGTGTGCCGATGCCAGCACTGACAGAAGAGACTCGCCGCGATATGCAAAAGCTGGCGCGCGGTGAAGCAGAAAACAGCCGCGTCTCGATTCGTAATATCCGCCGTGATATGATGAATGACATAAAAGATCTGGCAAAAGAAAAAGAGATCTCGGAAGATGACGAGCGCCGCGCTAGTGATGATATTCAAAAAATCACTGACAAATACATCGAGACCATCGACAGCCGTTTGAGCAAAAAAGAAAGCGAGCTGATGGAAGTATAACGATTGATGGCAGAGCGCGACTGGGGTGCTGTTTTTAAATGTAGGCTGCGCCGTATCGAACGATAGCAGCACGCAAGTAACGCTTATACCAGTCGCGCAGCCCTATCTATAAAAGCTTTATTTCCAATGGACTATATGTCGTTTAGCAGCCACTGCGCAGTGCGATTGGCTGCTTATTATTGTGTCGTCAATCATAAAGCCGTAGCAGACCGCTTTATGATAAGTTTGTGAATAATCACCACATCTTATCTTTTTGGCTTTTTTGCCGTCATGACACGCGTTATTATTAAACCATCTCAACAATAAGCAAGCTAGCCTATGTCTACTTCAGCCGCCTTGGCTCCTGCTCTTCTACCCCGTCATATCGCCATCATCATGGATGGCAACAACCGCTATGGCAAAGCCAATCATCTACCCAAAGGCCATGGACATGTGGCAGGCAAAGATGCGCTAGACCCTATTGTCGAATACTGTGTCGATACTGGTATTGAGGTTTTGACGGTATTTGCTTTTTCTAGCGAAAACTGGCAACGTCCGCCGAGTGAAGTGACGCTGCTCATGCAGCTTTTAACCTCGACCATTCATGAGCAAATGCCGCGGATGGACAAATACCGTATTCGCTTACGGTTTATCGGAGATCGCAGTCCGCTCAGTGCAGAGTTACAAGCATTGATGGCCGATGCAGAAGAAAAAACCGCGCATTTTGATGCCATGACATTGGTCATTGCCATCAGCTATGGTGGGCAGTGGGATATTGCCCGTGCTGCCAAACAGTTGGCCAAACAGGTGCAGGCAGGGGAGCTGTGTGCTGATGATATCGATAAAGACTTGCTTGGCCGCCATGTCCAGTTAGCAGACGCCCCAGCGGTCGATATGCTGATACGGACGGGCGGTGAGTACCGATTATCGAACTTTTTATTATGGCAGTCCGCTTATGCTGAGTTGTTTTTTACCAAAACCCTATGGCCTGAGTTTCGCGCAGCAGAGCTGGCATCGATGGTTGCAGAGTTTGCCCAGCGCCAACGCCGCTTTGGTAAAACCAACGAGCAAATCGCTTGCGCGCAGCAATTACCCTAAACGACCCTAACGTCTTATCTTATACTTGCTTGTCCGAGACTTGCTCGCTGCTTGTCTTTTTTGTGCCTTAAAAGCCTGCTACGCTTTTAGTCGTGATTATTCACAGTGGTTAAGGCCGCGTGCTTATGAAATAATAAACCGCTTTTGTTGCAGTCAGTAGCAATGAGTGGGCTATTGTGGATTAGCTGCTATAATGCATTTTTTGACCATACGTTTTTCATTATTATAAGGCTCAATGAGTATGTGGCAACGGATTAAGACGGCAATTGTTCTCGTTATTATCGTTGGTATTGCAATGTTTGCGAGCCAAACACCGATTTTGTTTGCGCCGCTGTTGGCGATAGGGGTAATCATCGCCGCTCACGAATGGACCAAGCTGATGCCCAAATGGCGTCAGCCAGCGTTATTTGTGCTTTTGGTTTTGGCGCTGACCGTGGTGTCACTGCTGTTTAAAGTGACGTGGCTGTTTTGGTGGGCCGCATCGCTCGCCATATGGCTGATGGCGCTGTCTTGGGTTCGGGTCTTTCCGACGACGACCAATTGGTATGGCAAAAAGCTGGGCGTGATGGGTGCGGTGATATTAACCGCCGCCATTACGGCTATGTTTTATCTGTGGCAGCTATCAGCTTGGTGGCTGCTGTATGTGTTTTTATTGGTGTGGTGCGCGGATAGTGGGGCATATTTTGTCGGGCGCAAGCTTGGTCGCCGCAAAATGGCACCAAACGTTTCACCCAATAAAAGTATGGAAGGATTGGCCGGCGGCATTGTCACAGGGTTGCTCGTCGTCGTGGCCATCAGCGTCTTTAAGCTACAGCTGACAGGGGTGCCACTGATCGCCTTTGCCGCGCTATCGGTACTGACGATATTGGCTTCGGTACTCGGCGATTTGTTTGAGTCAATGCTCAAACGCCGTGCTGGTGTCAAAGACTCAGGGACAATCTTGCCAGGGCATGGCGGTATCCTTGATCGTATTGACTCCTTATTGTCTGCCACGCCGATATTTGCGCTTGGCTTTTGGGCACTGCAATACTTTGGTTTGATGGTGGTATAAAAGTGTCTTGCTTGGATTTATCCAGTTAGGCTTTATTTTTATTTTTTTTGTATTATTGATAGGCAACGATGGTTATGATGCAACGTATCGCCGTATTAGGCGCAACTGGCTCGATTGGCGATAGTACGTTGGCGATTTTGGCGGCCCATCCGCAGCAGTACCAAGTCTATGCCTTGTCGGGTTACCATCGTTTGGACAAACTGTTTGCGCTGTGTCAGCAGTTTTTGCCAAAGCGCGTCAACGTACCGGCAGCCGCAGTCGATGATTTTGCTCAGCGTCTAAGCGCAGCGAAGCTTGATATCGAGGTCGTCGGCGGCGCAGCAGGGCTTGTAGATATCGCCACCGATAGCCAAACCGATACGGTCGTTGCTGCCATTGTCGGTGCAGCAGGGTTGCCTTCTACCTTAGCAGCAGCGCGCGCAGGCAAGCGTATTTTGCTTGCTAATAAAGAAGCGCTGGTGATGGCAGGACAGGTGATGATCGATGCGGTCAAAACCCACCACGCCACTTTGTTGCCGCTTGACTCTGAACATAACGCGATTTTTCAGTGTTTGCCGGTAGATATCCAACAAGACAGCCGCCAGATTCACCAGCCAAAGCACGGGGTGCGTAAATTGTGGTTGACAGCCTCTGGTGGGCCATTTTTGCAGCAGTCATTTGCGCAGATGCAGCAAGCTGGCGTCGCTGAAGCCGTCAAACATCCCAATTGGTCGATGGGACAAAAGATATCGGTCGACTCGGCAACGATGATGAACAAAGGGCTTGAGCTGATAGAAGCCTGTCATTTGTTTGATTTGAGTGAGGATAAAATAAATGTGGTGATTCATCCACAAAGTATCATTCACTCAATGGTAGAATATAGCGACGGCAGCTTTCTGGCGCAGCTGGGTAGTCCAGATATGAAGACACCCATTGCTCATGCACTCAGCTATCCTGCGCGTATCGATAGCGGCTCGCAGCCTTTGGACTTGTATGCGCTAAGCGGCCTAGAATTTATCGAGCCTGATTTACAAAAATTTGCCTGTTTGCGTTTGGCGAGACAAGCCATGCAAGCGGGTACGCAGGCGACCATCGTACTCAATGCCGCCAATGAGATTGCCGTGGCCGCGTTTTTGGCAGGACAAATTCGCTTGACAGATATTGCTGATATCAATGAGCAGGCACTCAGTGAGATACAAGTACCGCTGTTAGCGGCGTCGGCGGATATAGAAGATATATTGTCGATTGACCAGCTAGCGCGTCGGCATACTGAGGCATTGGTGGCCAAGGTGGCAAAATCCATATAAGCGGCGCAGACGCTATAAGAATAGAAGTCCTGCAAATCAGCCTTGTACGAGAGAACTTGCTAAAAAACCATATTGAGAAGACATCATGACGTTTTTATTGACGCTCCTTGCGGCCATTTTTGTCTTAGGTCCGCTCATTGCCCTGCATGAATGGGGGCACTATATCGTGGCGCGCCTGTGCGGTGTTAAGGTGCTGACATATTCTATTGGTTTTGGCCCCAAAGTCGCAGGCTGGACCAGCAAAAAAAGCGGTATTGATTATCGTATTTCGGCGCTGCCACTGGGCGGCTATGTCAAAATGCTCGATGAGCGAGAAGGCGAGGTGGCAGCCGATGAGCAGCACTTGGCATTTAACCGCCAGCATCCGCTAAAAAAAATCGCTATCGTCGCAGCAGGCCCTATCATGAACTTTGTCATTGCGATTGGTTTGTTTTGGGTGTTGTTTATGACCCCGTCTGAGCAGTTGGCGACAAAGATTGGGCAGGTGTTGCCTGATACGCCAGCGGCCACCGCTCAGCTGCCTGTTGGCGATAAGATCGTCTCCATCGATGGTCATGATGTACAGACGTGGGAAGGGATTAATTACCGTCTCGCTGGACGCATGGGTGAGACGGACAATATAAGTGTCACGCTACAAGCTGATGACAACGCCGCCAAGACTTACTACGCGCCTGTGGATGAGTTTATGCAAGGCGATGACCATGGAAAAGATGCGCTGAGCAGCTTTGGTATGCTGCCATGGCAACCGACGATTGCCCCTATCGTCGGTGAGTTGACGCCTGATGGTGCCGCCAATCGTCAAGGCCTCAAGGTCGGTGACCGTATCACGGCGATTAATGATGTCGCCATCGCAGACTGGATCAGTGCCACGCGCATCATTCGCGATAATCCTGAGACTTTACTCAATTTTACCGTCTTAAGAGAGGGTAAGCCTGTACAATTGGCCATTATGCCGCAGGGCAAAAAAGACAATTTAGGTAACGACTTTGGGCAAATTGGTGCTATGGTGGCACAGTCTGAGATTGTCATTCCTGAAGATTATAAAACCACAGTGGTCTATGGTCCAGGCGAGTCACTGGTCAAGTCGTTTGAAAAAACCGAACAGTTGGCGGTGATGACGGTCAGCTCGATGGGCAAAATGCTCTCAGGTATGATTGGTCTCGATAATTTATCAGGCCCGATCACTATTGCCAAAGTCGCCAAACAAAGCTTCGATATTAGCTGGCAGATGGTATTGTCTACCGCCGCGCTGATCAGTCTGAGTCTGGCAGTGCTCAACCTTTTGCCCATTCCTGTATTGGATGGAGGGCATATCGTCTATCATCTCATAGAGCTGATTCGCGGTAAGCCGCTCTCAGAAGGCGTGCAAATGGCTGGACTTAATATCGGTTTACTCTTGCTGGCAGGTTTCATGGTGTTAGCAATTGGTAATGATATCAGCCGACTTTTTTGATGGTTTGCCCAAGCGTTTGGGTGATAAGACAAGATGCACTAATGGTTTTACGCGTATCGGGCAGCGATTGTAGGTGTGGCGGCAGAGCAGCTTTGTGCCGCCGTCTCTGTACTAATCGTAATTTTTAGTTTATTTTATGATGCGTTTTATATAAAGTGTTCTGAGTCTTGTCCGCCGAAGTATGCGACTTTATGGCAAATGGACAAGACAACATGTGCTTTTTAACTTAACTTAAGCAATTTTTTTATTGACGGATAGTGTTTATGCGTACGCCTTTATTTATGAGCGCGGCAGGGTTGCCGTTAGTGGTAGCGATGATGAGTATGCCGGTACAGGCTGCAGAATTTGTAGTGACTGACATCGGTTTTAATGGCTTACAACGTCTAACCCCCGATAGCCTCTATCCGGTTCTACCTATCACGGTAGGAGATACGGTAAATGACAGCAGCTTGGCGGCCAGTATTAAGGCGCTATATGCGACCGGAAACTTCGCGGACATTCAAAGCCGTGTCGAAGGCGGTCAATTACGCTTTGATGTCGTTGAGCGTCCTACCATCGCCGAAGTCAACTTTGAGGGCAATAAGCTCATCCCAAAAGAAGGACTAGAGCAAGGATTGAGCAACGCAGGTTTGTCTGTCGGTGATGTGCTCAAGCAAGCGACCTTACAAGGCGTCGCCAACGAACTGCAGCAGCAGTATATCAGCCAAGGCTACTACAACAGTAATATCGAAGTCGACCAAACGCTACTGGATGGCAATCGTGTCAAGCTCGATGTACGCTTTATCGAAGGCAAGCCTGCCAAAGTCGTCGATATCAATATCATCGGCAACAAGCACTTCAGCGATGATGAGATCAAAGATGTCTTTGCCGTAAAAGAATCTTCTTGGACGCGCCTGTTATCTAAATCTGATCGCTATGCCAAAGAAAAGCTGGCGGCCAGTTTGGAAAACTTAAAAGCCTTGTACCAAAATGACGGCTACGTGCGTTTTGCCGTCGACAATGCGGTACTTAATATCAGCGAAGATAAGCGCAGTGTGTTTATCGAAGTCAGCCTAAGCGAAGGCGAGCAGTACCAGTTTGGTGAGGTCAGTTTTTTAGGCAAGCCAACGTTTGAGACGACTGAGCTACAAGAGCTGGTCACCTTTGCCCCAAACGAAAAATACTCGCAAGCCAAACTCGATGAAACCACCGCCGAGCTAAAGCGCCGTTATGGCAACGAAGGCTATTATCTGGCCCAAGTTAGACCAGTACCACGTATCAATGACGATACCAAAATGGTCGATGTGGATTACTTTATCGATCCTGCCCGTCCTATCTACGTGCGCCGTATCAACTTTACGGGCAATATCAAAACCCAAGACGAAGTACTGCGCCGTGAGATGCGCCAACTAGAAGGTGCGCTTGCCTCTAGCGAAAAAATCCAATTGTCACGCACGCGTCTGATGCGCACCGGGTTTTTCAAAGCCGTCAATGTCGATGTCAAACCAGTGCCCAACCAGCCAGACCAAGTAGACGTACATTACACGGTAGAAGAGCAGCCTTCAGGTAGCTCGACCATTGCCGCTGGTTATTCACAAAGTGGCGGTGTGACCTTCCAGTTGGATTTGACCCAAAACAACTTTATGGGTACAGGTAACCGAGTCAAAGCTGCGCTGTCTCGCTCAGAGACCCGCGACTCATATAGTTTGGGCTATACCGATCCGTACTTTACCGAAAACGGTGTCTCTCAAGGTTTGAGCGCGTATTATCGTGAGACCAAGTACGATGACAGAAACGTCAGTAACTATGTGACCGACTCCTATGGTGCCACGCTCAACTACAGCTATCCTGTCGATGAAACCAAACGCGTCAGCGCAGGTCTCAATGTGGATAATACCTCAGTACGGGGTGGCCGCTTCTTAGGGGTTTCAAACGTCCAGCAGTTAATCGATGATGATGGATCTTTTGAGCAGTTCACCTTTATTGATGAAGAGGGTGAAGAGCAGCTTTCAGGTCGTACTGGTTTTAAAAACGACTATCAGACCTATAATCTACTATTCGGCTGGGACTATAGCACCCTAGATCGTCCTGTATTCCCAACCAAAGGTATGAGCCATACCGTTGATGCGACCATCGGCCTTGGTGATGCCAGCTATCAAAAACTTGTGTACCGCGGCAATATTTATTATCCGATTTATAAGGATTGGATAGCACGTGGTTATACCAAGCTTGGCTATGGTAATGATTTACCGTTTTATGAAAACTTCTACGCTGGTGGTTATGGCTCTGTTCGTGGTTATGAAGCCTCAACACTTGGACCAAAGTCACAGACGTATTATGATGCCATCAATGATGATGTGCGTTATAAAGACGAAGAAATCGGTGGTAACGCGCTGGCCAGTTTTGGGGCTGAGCTGGTATTGCCCATGCCATTTAAAGGTGACTGGGCTGACCAAGTACGTCCTGTACTATTTGCAGAGGGCGGGCAAGTCTTTGATACCACCGATAAAGAAGACCGTACTTTCGTAGACCCTGATACGGGTGTTGATACTGGCGTACCATTATTGACTCAAGACAATGACTTGCGCTTTAGTGCTGGTGCTGGTATCACTTGGTATACGCCAATTGGCCCTATCTCCTTGAGTTATGCGATGCCTATCGGTGATAAAGAAGGTGATGAGACCGAAAAAGTACAGTTCCAGATTGGTAATACGTTCTAACGTAGCGGCCATCTGAAGCGCTTTGGCTTTAATCTTATTTATACGGCACAATAACTTGTGTGGTATAAATAGATGATACTAGACAAATTGGTCATCAAGCTGATATAGCAGCTTGATGACTGTCTTATTTATAATACGACTTTTATTCTTACTTCATACTAATAATAACTATGATAACGATTGAGCAACTTATCACCCAAATTGAGCAGCGCCAGCCTGTTATAAATAAAGCAGAGCTGAGCGCAGAGCAGTTATGCCAAAAGCTTGGCGGTATCGGTAGTCTGACGACAGCCAATGACACGCAGCTGAGTTTTTTGGCCGATCCCCGTTACCTCTCTAGTTTGGCAGACAGTCAAGCAGGGGCTGTGTTAGTCACAGCAAACCATCGCCAGCAAGTACCCGCATCAACCTTGGCGTTGGTGATCGCAAATCCATACTTGGCTTACGCCAGCGCCAGTCAGTTATTTGCTTATCAGTCAGCCTCGAGTCGTATTCATCCGAATGCGGTGATTGCCGATAGTGCCATCATCGGCGAGCAGGTGAGCATAGGGGCGTTTTGTGTGATAGGCGAGCAGGTGCAGCTGGGAGCGCGAACAGCGCTGGCTGCCCACGTAACGATTGAGGCAGGTACGAGGGTCGGCAGCGATTGTGTCATCAAATCACAAGTGGTCATCGGTCATGATTGTACCATTGGCGATCATGTCAGAGTGCATGCTGGTACAAGTATTGGCTCAGAAGGTTTTGGCTTTGCCCCGACCAACGACCCAAGCACCACCGGGTGGGAGCGTATTGCGCAGTTAGGCCGAGTCATCATCGGTGATCATGTCCGTATTGGCAGTCAGACTTGTATCGACCGCGGTGCTATCGATGATACCGTCATCGGCAATCATGTGATTATCGACAATCTGGTGCAAGTGGCGCACAATGTGCATATCGGTGATGGGACGGCCATCGCTGCGCACACCGGTATCGCTGGGAGTACGCATATCGGTAAACGCTGTATTATTGGTGGCGCGGTCGGTATCACTGGCCACATCGAGATTGCTGATGATGTTACGTTGTCGGGTATGACGATGGTGACCAAATCCATCAAACAAGCAGGCTCTTACTCTTCAGGTACCGTGGCCATGCCAACTGCCAACTGGCGACGTGCTGCTGTTAGGTTTCGCCAGCTCGGTCGCGATGAGCGCTGATTTGACTGGCCACAAGATATCACTCTATTTCATAACCCTTAGTAGTTAACCATATAATATTCCATACTTTAATCCTTAACCTTTTAATCCTTTTATACTTAGCAATGAGCAAGGACGCGGCATATGAGCAGCAACGACATAGATGTTTTAAATGATACCGACATGAAAAGCTTGGCTGAGCAAGGCCTGACTTTGCCTCTGACTTATCATACGCTAAAGCGCTACTTACCGCATCGCTATCCTTTTATGCTGGTCGATAAAGTGATCGACTGTATCCCTGGTGAATGCATCACTGGGGTCAAAAACGTCACCATTAATGAAGAGTTTTTTAATGGGCATTTCCCCAATGAGCCTATCATGCCAGGCGTGCTGATGGTCGAGTGTATGGCTCAAGTGTCAGGGGTGCTTGGGTTTATCAGCGCAGGATTGACTGGCGAAGATGGTTATCTGTATTTGTTTGCTGGGGTGGATAAGGTTCGTTTTAAGCGCCGCGTTATCCCTGGTGATCAGCTGATTATTCGGGCAAAAACTGTGATGCAAAAGCGCGGTATTTATAAGTTTGACTGTACCGTCCATGTCGAAGATGAGCTGGCGGCGAGCGCACAGGTGATGATTGCTCGTCAAGAGCAATAAAATTGGCTGATAACTTTTAGGCTCATCGGTATCTAAAGAGTTATGTCAAAACAGGCAAGAAGAATTATAATGAGCATCGATATTTTGTCGCAAGACTGACTTTGGTTTGTTTGATAAGTTATGACTGACGGTCAGTGTTTTACCATTTATTCGCACCAGAAGATACAAAGGCCCACATTATGAGTCAGATCCATCCAACAGCACTCATCTCACCCTCTGCTCAGATAGATGAGACTGCCATCATTGGCCCGTACTGTATCGTCGGGGATGAGGTCAGCATCGGCGCGCATACGGTGTTGCATCGTCATGTGGTCGTGACCAAGCTGACTCGTATCGGCGCGCACAATCAATTCTATCAGTTTGCCAGTATTGGTGAAGATCCGCAGGATTTGAAGTATGCAGGCGAGCGCACTTGGCTTGAGATTGGCGATTATAATACCATTCGTGAGGCCTGCAGCTTGCACCGCGGCACCGCTCAAGACAGCGAGTTGACCAAGATTGGTAGTCATAATTTGTTGATGGTCAACACCCACGTGGCTCACGACTGCGTGATAGGCGATCACAATGTGTTGGCTAATAATGTGGGGGTAGCGGGTCATGTCACTATCGGCAACCATACCATCATCGGTGGCAACTCTGGTATTCATCAGTTTTGTACGGTAGATGACTATAGTCTGATCGGTGGGGCAAGTCTGATCTTAAAAGATGTGGCCGCCTTTACCATGGTATCTGGCAATCCTGCCAAAACCCATGGCCTCAATGTCGAAGGTATGCGCCGCAAAAACTGGTCAAAAGAGACGATTGATGTTTTGCGTCAAGCGTATCGTACGATTTTTAGATCGGGTCTGACTACTGTACAAGCGCTTGAGGTGCTGCATACCGAGCTACTACCGAGAGAGCCAAAGATTCAGCTGCTTATTGACTCCTTACAAAACAGCCGCCGCGGTGTCGTGCGCTAAGTGGTTAGTAGACAATTGATTAGGCTTAGCCACAATTTATGATAAAAAGGATTGTTGATAGTCCAAACTCTTGTTAGTTAGAGGTAAAATGATAAAAAGCCATAACCAATTGTTATGGCTTTTTATATTTATGGGCACTTGACTTTTTTGGTTGCTTAGCAGAAACTGAGCGTTTACGGTATTGTAAACAATTTTTTCTTAATGTTACTGGACGCTTCATATCGGGGCGTTTAATAATTCGCTTAAGCATTATGATGGGCGGCTTATGATAATCAAGGAAGGTTATCAGTGGTATTAATTGAAGCAAGAGGACGGAAAAGATGGCTATGAATAAACAAGGACACGCACAATGGAGCTCAAGCTTTGGCTTCGTGCTAGCAGCGGTAGGGTCGGCAGTTGGGTTGGGAAATATATGGAAATTTCCATATATGGTCGGTGAAAGTGGGGGTTCCGCTTTTGTTATCGCTTATTTATTCTGTATCGCGTTAGTAGGTTTTCCGATTCTAGTCGCTGAGTGGTTGATCGGTCGCCGCGGACAAAAAAACCCAGTCAATACCTTTGCTGATGTGGCCGCCAGCCAAGGCAAGTCACGCAGCTGGGGTATCGTGGGTGCGTCAGGTATTTTGGGCGGTTTCTTAATTTTATCGTTTTATAGTGTCATCGGTGGCTGGGCGCTAAACTATATCACCAAAATCGCCTCAGGTGAGTTTGCTGGCCAAGATGGCGACGCAGTTGGTGCGACATTTGATGCTATGCTGGCCTCAGCCGGCACATTGACCATTTGGCACACTGTGTTTATGGTGCTGACGGCTATCATCGTCGGTATGGGGGTGACAGGTGGTATCGAAAAAACCGCCAAGGTGTTAATGCCATTATTGGGTCTTATCTTGTTTGTCATCGCCGGTTATAACGTCATGAATGGAGGATTTGGTGAAGCGGTTGCTTACCTATTTGCTCCAGACCTTAGCAAGCTGACTGCAGACGTGATGCTTGCTGCGCTTGGTCATGCGTTCTTTACTCTATCTATCGGTATGGGCATTATGATTGCGTATGGCTCTTATTTGGGCCGTGAAGTTAACTTACTCAAGACCGCCCGTACAGTGGTAATATTGGACACCGTGATTGCCTTGGCCGCTGGTCTGGCGATCTTCCCGATTATCTTTAGCAATGGCTTAGATCCTGCCTCAGGCCCTGGTCTTATCTTTGTCAGCTTGCCCATTGCCTTTGGTAGCATGGGCGCAGGTACGATCATCGGTACTTTGTTTTTCTTATTGATTACCTTCGCCGCTATCACTTCATCGATTTCGCTACTTGAGCCGACGGTGGAGTTTTTAGAAGAGCGTACCTCGATGAGCCGTACAGTATCGACCATCGTGGCGAGTATTGTGATTTGGCTACTTGGTATCGCAGCCTTGTTGTCGTTTAACCTATGGGCTGATTTTACGATCATGGGCAACGGTGTCTTTGATGCTTTAGATAAGCTCACCAGTAAGTTTATCCTACCACTTACGGGTCTGGCGGCGATTATCTTCCTTGGCTGGCAGATGGATCAGCGTAGTGTTCAGCAAGAGCTTGGTCTGTCTAATGGTACGTGGACGCTATGGCAGATTATCTCCAAGTTTGTAGCGCCAATCGCAGTGGTTATCGTGTTTGTGACCACATTGATGGGTTAAAACGTTTGGCCATTAGCCTTTTTGAATGGCGCATACATCAGTCAAGTAGGTGTAATGGACATTATTCATGCTGGCGTAGGCTCTAAAGCTATATACTGTCTA
>NZ_JABASU010000060.1 GCF_016107555.1 Psychrobacter celer
TATAGTCAGTCTTTTATAAATAAGATACAATGCTTTTAAAATAAAGAGAAAGATATAATCATTATGACTTACTCAGCAGACTTTCGAACGCAAGTTATAAAAAGCGTCAAAGACAAAGACATGAGCATTCGTCAAGCTTGTATTTTCTATGACATCAGCAAAACCACTTTACAGCGTTGGCTGAAAAACCCAAGTATCAAACAAACTCGGGATAAGCCACCCAGTAAAATACCAAATGAAGCACTTCTCAAAGACGTCGCGCAGTATCCAGACGATTACATGTACGAGCGAGCTCAACGTTTAGGCTGTAGCAAGTCAGGCATTGATATTGCCCTAAAGCGCCTTGGTATCAGTCAAAAAAAAGACCTTAGAGCATCCAAAAGCGTGTCCAATAAAAAGAGCAGCGTATCAGAGTAAGCTCAATAGTTTTATGCAGCAAGGCTATCCCATTGTGTACATGGATGAAAGCGGCTTTGAGGCTGAAACCATTCGTTCTCATGGCTATGCACCGATAGGTAAACCCTGTATCGACAGCTATAACTGGCAAGCAAGAAAGCGCACTAACGTTATTGGTGCGCTCTATGAAAAAATGTTATTTGCCTTAGATTACTTTGAGCAAAATATTAACAGCAGCATATTCTACCACTGGTGCAAACACACGCTAATACCAAGTCTTAAAACAAAATGTGTGATCGTGATGGACAATGCTAGATTTCATAAGAACAAATGCATTCAAAAACTACTGAACAGACATGGCCATCGTATTCTTTGGTTGCCACCCTACAGCCCTGATCTAAATCCCATTGAAAAGAAGTGGGCACAGGTAAAATTTCTACGTCAAGGCTGGATGGAGAATAATCTACCTAAGCTGTTTCATGATATGGGTTGTATCTCTTTTATTCTAGACTGACTATA
>NZ_JABASU010000061.1 GCF_016107555.1 Psychrobacter celer
TAGGGGCTGTATAGAATTGAGGAACCATTGAAAAAAATAAGCAACGCCTTACTCTACTGTTTACCACAACAAAGAAACAAGGCGTCACTTATGGCTCGCACTAAGCTCAACGATGAACATTGGCACAAGCTATTTATTATATTGCGACAAATTAACGTATATAACAAGCCCAATCTAAGACGTACCGTTGAAGGCATGTTGTACCGCATACGAGTAGGCTGTCCATGGCGAGACTTACCTTCTTATTTTGGTCATTGGTCTAGCATATATCATCAATACCGTTACTGGCGTAAAACCGGTAAATGGCAAAAGCTCATGAAAATAATCACAGCAAACTATGATAGTGAATGGTTATTTATAGACGGTAGCGTGGTCAAAGCTCATCAGCATAGTTCAGGTGCAGCCAGTCATCTTGATGAGGCCATTGGTAAAAGTGTTGCAGGTAATAGCAGCAAACTGCACTTAGTGGTCGATGCTTGTGGTAACCCTATACATATTGAGCTGACAGGTGGGCAAGTGCATGACGCTAAGATGGCAAAGGCGTTGATAGATAGCACGATTAATAACCAGACTAAAGCGGTGATTGCAGACAGGGGCTACGATAGTAGCGATATTAGAGAGTGTATCTTCAAGCACTGTACTGAGTCAGTCATACCCGTTAAGTCGAACTCTAAAAGCTGTAACGACACACTAGATTGGTATTTGTATCGTTGCCGTCACTTGGTAGAAAACGCTTTTGCTAGGTTGAAACATTTTAGGGGCATTGCCACGCGATATGAAAAGCTCAAAGATAGCTATGCAGCAGCGGTAATGCTTGCTTGTGTCTTTATCTGGTTGCCACTCATTTGAATTCTATACACACCCTAATA
>NZ_JABASU010000062.1 GCF_016107555.1 Psychrobacter celer
ATTAGGGCGTGTTGAACATTGGATATAAATTTCTGGCAAAAAAAATAGCGAACGGTTAATCTTTAAGTTCTCACACAAAAAAGATATCGTTCGCTATGCCTCGCACCATGCTCAAAGATGAACACTGGACAAGACTGAAACCTATATTACTAGAACTTAATATCTATGACAAAGGAAATCTTAGACAAACGGTTGAAGGCGTGCTTTATCGCATGCGTGTTGGCTGTCCTTGGCGCGACTTACCCGAGCATTTTGGCAAGCCTAATACCATCTATAAAGCTTACCAGCGCTGGTTTAAGAGTGATAAGCTGATTGCATTATTTACGTTACTGATCAAAGACGCAGACCTTGAGTGGGTCTTCATTGATGGTACTCATATCAAGGCGCATCAGCACAGCAGTGGTGGCAATGAGAATCTACAATCCATTAGTAAAAGTGTGGCAGGACGCGCCACTAAAATTCACTTGGCAGTAGATGCTCATGGCAATCCGATTACCTTCATTCTGTCAGATGGCACAACCCACGATGTTAAAGTCGCACCTGACTTAGTAGACAAAGTTAATTTGAGCAATACAGAGGTTTTATGTGCGGATAAAGGCTATGATTCTGATGCACTACGAGCGCATATTGAACAAGCTGGGACACGGGATAACATCCCTCGAAAACAAAACACTAAGTATTCTAACAACCATATGGACTGGGACTTATATAAAGCGAGGCATCTAGTAGAAAATGCTTTCGCCAAACTAAAACAGTATAGGGCGGTTGCCACCAGATTTGATAAGCTCAAGCAGAGTTATGAAAATACAGTCGCTCTTGCTTGTGCTTATATCTGGCTCAAATTATGAATGTTCAACACGCCCTAA
>NZ_JABASU010000063.1 GCF_016107555.1 Psychrobacter celer
TTAAACCTGACAGCAAGTTTGTGATAAACCCCGTGACACTACGATGGCGTGAGTGTTCGATTTGGCACAAGTTTTTAAGCTCTCCAAACACCGTTTCAACCAAAGAGCGATGATTGAGTAGTGCCTCATCCATAGGCTCAAGTAATTGGGGTTTCATATTACGCCGAAGTTTGGTTATCAACGTGGTATCATTGTGTTTTGTGAGCCACTCGTTTAGGGCTTTACTGATATAGCCTCTATCCCCAAACACCTTGCCAAACACAGGCGTTGCCATATCCTTAACAGGCACTCTGTCATCCGTATTACCCGCAGTGACTTTAACAGATACAAGCTCGCCCTTATGATTGATAATGGCGTGCAGCTTAAAGCCATAGAACCAGCCCATGCTGCTTTTGCCTCGGGTTGCAAGTCCCTTAAAGACTTTATGACGGTAGATACGCTTGTTATGACAAACTGCTATCTTGGTTGAATCAATATAGCTGATACCCGTACAGTCGCCCATCATGCTTTGCAAGTAGCTGCACAGTGGCATGATACTGCGCGGCACAAGCTCTATAAATCGCGAGTAGCTCGGCAGACTTGGAAACTCCCGTTTCATCATGCCAAGCATGTGATGGTAGTAAAACGCCTTAAACTGTCGATACCGCAGTTGATGAAACAGTACCAAGATGGTCATAATCTCTGCTACACTTATCTGGCATGCTCTTAACCTTTGGTGTCCCGTTGCGATTAAATGAGCGTCAAACTCAGGTTTGAATTGCTGATAAAAGTCGTCAATATGGCAGTATAGTTCGGTTAGGTTGTCCATGTAAGAAGTCCTTTTTGCTTAAGTGGTCTTGGTAAACTTACTTTAGCAA
>NZ_JABASU010000064.1 GCF_016107555.1 Psychrobacter celer
CGGAACATCTCAACACCTGTACAGGTGGTTTTTTGGGTGTCTTTGATACCGACGATTTCGATTTCGTCACCAACTTTTACGATACCTGATTCAACACGGCCAGTTACAACGGTACCACGACCTGAGATTGAGAATACGTCTTCGATTGGCATTAGGAATGCTTTGTCGATGTCACGCTCTGGCTCTGGGATGTAGGTGTCTAGGGTGTTTAGTAGTTCTACGACTGCTGGTTCGCCGTATTTGCCGTCGTCGCCTTTTAGGGCTTGGGTGGCACTACCTTTCATGATTGGGGTGTCGTCGCCTGGGAAGTCGTAGTCGTTTAGGAGTTCACGTACTTCCATTTCGACGAGCTCTAGCAATTCTTCGTCGTCTACTAGGTCACATTTGTTCATGAAGACGATGATGTATGGTACGCCTACCTGACGTGATAGCAAGATGTGCTCACGAGTTTGTGGCATTGGGCCGTCAGTTGCTGATACGACTAGGATTGCGCCGTCCATTTGTGCGGCACCGGTGATCATGTTTTTAACGTAGTCGGCGTGACCTGGGCAGTCAACGTGGGCGTAGTGACGGGTGTCGGTGTCATACTCTACGTGTGAGGTGTTGATGGTGATGCCACGTGCTTTTTCTTCTGGGGCTGAGTCAATTGACGCGTAGTCTTTTGCTTCGCCGCCTGAGGTTTTTGCTGCTACGGTTGCGATAGCGGCGGTTAGGGTTGTTTTACCGTGGTCAACGTGTCCGATGGTGCCGACGTTGACGTGTGGCTTGTTGCGTTCAAACTTGGCCTTTGCCATGGGTAATTCCTCTTTTTTTGG
>NZ_JABASU010000065.1 GCF_016107555.1 Psychrobacter celer
CCGTTCGCTATTTTTTTTGCCAGAAATTTATATCCAATGTTCAACACGCCCTAATGTTGTGCTTAAAGTAATCTAGGGCAAACAGCATCTTTTCATATAGAGCACCGATAACGTTGGTTCGCTTTTTACCTTGCCAGTTGTAGCTATCGATACAAGGCTTACCAATCGGTGCATAACCATGAGAGCGAATGGTCTGACTCTCAAAGCCGCGCGCGTATATATAAACGATAGGATAGCCTTGCTGCTTAAAGCTATAAAGCTTACTGTGGTATATCGCTCTTTTGATCGGACAGGCTTTTGGATGTTCTAAGGTCTTTTTTTTGACTGATACCAAGCCGTTTTAGGGCATGATGAATGCCTGTTTTACTACAGTTTAAACGACGGGCTCGCTCATACTGGTAATCATCAGGGTGTTCTTTGACATCATTAAGTAGCACGTCATCTGGTATTTTAGTGGGCTTGGTTTGCCTGGTTGTTTTGCTATGAACACGCCGCTTCCAGTTTTGTATGGTGGTTGGGCTCAGATTATAAAACTCAGCTGCCTCGGCAAAGGTCATACCCTCGTCTAAGCTTTTTAGTACTTGTTTGCGAAAATCTAGCGAGTAAGTCATGGTCTTTATAATAACAATTGAATTTGATACTTAGTTTATAACAGTTTTAAGTGGGATTGGCTATACAGGCGCAGCCAGTCATCTTGATAAGGCCATTGGTAAAAGCGTTGCAGGTAATAGCAGCAAACTGCACTTAGTGGTCGA
>NZ_JABASU010000066.1 GCF_016107555.1 Psychrobacter celer
ATCACCATCACTACTGACTGCTGAATCCTTACAGCCTAAATCAATACCAACTTGGCCCGTGCCACACTTAATCTTTGGAAAATCTTTGACGGTGACACAGGCGTACCAGTGACCCCGATTGTCTTGCACCAATTCGCAAGTGTTGATGTTATAGAGCGAGAGGTTATAGCTGTCCCACATATCAATGATCAGCTTTTTACCCTTAGCAAGGCTTAGCTGAATGGTGGATTTAAGGCTTTTCTTGCCTGATTGACGAGTTGATAGGTGTTTTACGGCGGTCTTTTTAAAAGGAATCCAGCCCAAGCTTCTTCTCTTGGCCTTTGGGTTGTTGGTGCGCCAGTTGAGTTTGGCTTTTTTAAACTGTTTACGGCTTTTGGCATGGGTTTCAGAGATGGCTTGTAGCGTTTGGCTGTGCAAGTTTAAATACTCGCCACTACCTTTGGTATAAGCGGCCAAGTCATAGGCTGAAAAGAATTTGCCTGTGCGCTGTAAATGTTTAAAACTTAGCTCATTGACGTAATTCCAGACAAAGTTAACCGACCCAGCCAAGATATTGAGCTGAGTGGCGTGTTTGTCTTTGATGCGTAGCTTGAGCGTTTTCATGGAGTAATTATGATCTCAATGCAGCTGGGTATCAAGGGGTTCGCCATACTGGGCGACAATGACTGACGCCTGATATCCACGCCCTAGAAGGATGT
>NZ_JABASU010000067.1 GCF_016107555.1 Psychrobacter celer
AAAATTATTTAGGATAGCACTATGAGAAAGAGTAAACTAAGTTGGTATAAACAAAGCAGACTCATCGAGTTATTTGTTGCTGGTTCTACCGCGAGAACAGCAGCAAGCCTAATTGGTGTTAATAAAACCACAGCCAGTTATTACTTTCATAGGCTAAGACTGCTTATTTACGAGAATAGTCAAGACCCTGGTCTATTTGAAGGCGAAATCGAAGTAGACGAATCATACTTTGGTGGCACTCGTAAAGGCAAGCGAGGGCGAGGTGCTGGTAGCAAAGTGCCCGTGTTTGGCCTATTAAAGCGTAATGGCAAGGTCTACGCTTGTATTATACCCAATGCTAAAGCAGATACTTTGATCCCCATCATAAGAGAAAAAGTGAAGCCTGATAGCATTGTTTATACTGACTCATTTAAAAGCTATAACGCATTAGATGTCAGTGAGTTTACTCATTATCGTATCAACCACTCTAAAACCTTTGTTAATGATAAGAATCATATTAATGGTATAGAGAACTTTTGGAACCAAGCTAAACGGCATCTACGCAAGTTTAACGGAGTTCCAAAAGAGCATTTTCACCTCTATTTAAAGGAATGTGAGTGGCGTTTTAATCACAGTGACCCAAAGTCGCAAT
>NZ_JABASU010000068.1 GCF_016107555.1 Psychrobacter celer
AAAGATTTTCCTAAGCAGATAAGCGGCAAAGGTAGTGTAGGCATAGATTTAGGCTTAAAAGAGTCTGCTACCACCTCAAACGGTGACAAGCTGACAACCAAACAAACGCAAAAGTGGGCGAAAAAGCTCGCTGTTGCTCAACGAGCGAAAAACAAACAGCGTGTCAAAGCAATACACGCCAAAATCAAAAATTCAAGGTTAGATGCAATTCATAAATTCACTACCAAGCTTGTTAAAGACAATGCTTTGATTGTGGTTGGTGATGTTAAATCACGCTCATTCACAAGTAAGAAAACCAACCTAGCTAAATCAACATACGATGCAGGATGGTTTGAACTCAAAAGACAACTGGAATATAAATGCAAGTATGCAGGTTGTCAGCTTGAGATAGTAAATGAGAGTTACACTACCCAAACCTGTTCGTGCTGCCTTAAAATAAGCGATAGTAGTCCGAAAGGTAGAGCAGGTCTTGGAATCAGAGGATGGAGGTGTGCTGAGTGTGGCACATGGCATGATAGAGATATTAATGCTGCCAAGAACATCCTTGCGGTCGGGCTTGACCGTCTTGCAGAAGGAATCCCCTCACTTTAGGGAGGGGAGGAAGTCAA
>NZ_JABASU010000069.1 GCF_016107555.1 Psychrobacter celer
GGTATTTTATAAGAGATTCTACGTTTGAGCTGTGCTATTTTAGGGGATAGTTACAGTACAAGCACGCAACCAACCCATAAAGGTCACTTCATGTTGTAGTCCAGTCAGACCCTTGTCTTTTTTCTCTTGAGCAATATCGGCACAGGCGAGTAGCGACGTGCTGATATCTGTTGGACACGCGTGGGCATATCGTGGATCAAGCGGTAGCTCGTCTGCGGGACGCTCCATATAGGTACGGATAAACGTCCATTGGTCGTAAGGGCTGAGTTGCATGTCCTCGAGATTGATAATTTGGATGGTTTGGTTGGTTTTAGGATCAATCACATGCAAGTTTAGGGCTTCATACACGACGCGACTATTGCGTCGAACCGAAGCGACGATATCTTTATAGTCAATTAAATGAAAAACAGGCGCTTGCTTACGATTATGCTCGTAGTAAGCAATTTGCTGGGTCTGCTTTAACAGTACGATTTTATTATATAGTCAGTCTTTTATAAATAAGATACAATGCTTTTAAAATAAAGAGAAAGATA
>NZ_JABASU010000006.1 GCF_016107555.1 Psychrobacter celer
TACCCGTCTGTCATTATGGACGCGCTTATCGGCATAAAAACTATCAAGACTTAGCGGCTTTTAGCTACTGTGCGGCTAAGCAAGAGAGGTACTATGGCTTTGAGGGACATTTGCTTGTTAATTTATCTGGCATGATTAAAGGCTTTACCGTTGCCCCTGCCAATGTTGATGAAAGAGCGGTTGCGCCTGATATTACTGACCATATCCATGGTTTGCTCGGCGCTGATAAAGGGTATATCAGCCCTAGTCTGACATCGTACTACGACGCTCAAGGAGTGGATTTACAAACGCCACTCAGAGCCAACATGAAAGAGGATAGACCCAAACCTGTGGTAAGACGGCTAATGAAAGCCCGCCGTATCGTTGAAACAGTCATTGGTCAGCTATCAGAACGATTTAATATACAAAGAGTGCGAGCAAGAGATTTATGGCATTTGTCTCATCGATTGATTCGTAAAATTCTGTCGCATAATCTGTGCTTTGTACTCAACAAAAAACTTGGTAATCCGCCTCTTCAGTTTGATTTGCTTATTTCAAGTTGAGAGTGGGGTCAATTAAGTAAATCCAAACCGTGTGTCATTCTAGGGCGTGTCCTCAATTCAATCGATAGCCATCTAAATGGGCTAAAAATGGCCAAACGGTGTCAAATAGCTGACTAATATCTCGATATTATCTGCGCTATTTTCCTTGTTTGACGGCAATTTATCTCATTTTTATCACCATTTTTAAAATGAGGACACGCCCTAAAACCGCGCCTTTACTGTCAGTGGTTTTTATAAAGTGGTGAGTGTGCTTTGCAAATTGTGACAGCAAACCGGCAAAAATTTGCTAGGCTATTTTAGGTTAGAGTATATCTTTGTCTCACATACAGCGATAAGCTTTAGGTAACGCAGCGATGGCTGATATTTGCTGTCGCTTTGATGCGAGCAGGCATCTCACCATGTTTGGCTGTCTTTTATAAGTGATTGACTGATATACGCCTTAAATAAAACATTGACACACATAGAGCGGCTAGAGTGACCATGAGCATACGTTTAAGATACGCACTGATGAGTGATACCAGCTGGCAGCAGATGGCAGAGTGGCAAACGCCAGACACGCCGTTTATGTCATTTGCTTTTTGGCAAGCGCTGGCAGCCACGGGCGCCATCGGTGAGCAGGCAGGCTGGCTGCCGATATATGTCTTGATCCATCAGGTCGATGAGGGTACAACACCGCCAAGCGCCGCTGACATCAAAAACAGCAAGGCACACTCTGACGGTGACAATAAGGCATTAGCGGCAAGCGACAAGGTATCCGTCACGCGTCCTATAGCGCTGCTGCCAGTCTTTATTAAGGGTCATCACCGCGGTGAGTTTGTGTTTGATCATGCTTGGGCAGAGGCCTACGCGCGCTATGGTGTCGACTACTATCCGCGGCTGGTCAGTAGCGTACCTTATACGCCGATTACCGGTCAGCGGTTTTGGCTGGCTGATGGCGAGCGCCTGTGTGCCGATATCATAAAGACCGCCCTAGCAGGTGTAGATGATATTGCTCAGCAAGTGGGGGCATCAAGCTGGCATGGACTGTTTGTCACGCCTGAGTTGGCCGATATTGCAGCAGCCGCCATGCCGACAGATAGCGAGGTCATGAGTGCACTGACGGCGCAAGAGCAGGGCGGCGCAGCGGTGGCCATCGACATACCGATACTGGAGCGTCAGGGCTGTCAGTTTTTGTGGCAAAACCAAGACTTATTAAAAAACGCGCAGCCATTTGCAGATTTTGAGGCATTTTTGGCAACATTAAGAGCCAAAAAGCGCAAGACCATCCGCGCTGAGCGCCGCAAGGTCACCGAGCAAGGCATCCGTTGTCAGCGTAAATGCGGGAATGCGATTTGTGAGGAGGACTGGCACGCTTTTTATCATTGCTATGTGATGACCTATGCGGTGCGCGGCCAGCAGCCTTATTTAACGTTAGATTTTTTTATGGCGTTGGCCGCGAGTATGCCTGAGCACCTGATGCTGGCTCAAGCGCGTGATGCGCATGGTGACATCATTGCCAGTAGTTTATTTTTGTATGATAAGCCCGATAGCAAAGACGCGACTTTATACGGTCGCTATTGGGGCGCGCTGGCGGACTATGATAGCTTGCATTTTGAGCTGTGCTATTATCAAGGCATCGAGTTTGCTATCGAGCAGGGTTTGAGCTATTTTGATCCAGGGACGCAAGGCGAGCATAAGCTGGTTCGCGGTTTTATACCGACGACGACCCATTCGTTGCACCGCGTTTATGATGGGCGGTTTGTGCCAGCCATTGCGGACTTTTGCCGTAGAGACAGAGAGCATATGGCCGAGTATCGCCGGCAAGCATTTGACGCCTTACCGTTTAATGCTGATAATATGCCCGCCGCTGATGCCAGTCGCTAGCGCTGCTCTCATCTATTTTTTTATCCGTCTTTTATCCGTCATCATTAGCCGCTTATTATGCCTAGTAACCACCTGTTTTGCCCTGTACCGCCACCCGCCGAGCTACACGCTTGGCTCAATGTCGAAGGCTCTTTGACTGCTGTACTAGAGGTAAAAGCTCGGCAGCCCTTGCGCGTTGAGCGCAGTTTTGAGGGCTATCGCGCGCTGACACTGGCACAAAAGCGCCAGCTGGGTATACGAGGCGCGCGGCTAAATCGGCCGATGCTGGCGTGGGTACGCGAGGTGTACCTATATGGCAATGATGAGCAGCCGTGGGTCGAGGCACAGAGCATCTTTCCGTTGCCCAGTCTCAAAGGCCGCGCCCGCCGTTTGCAGCAGCTCAAGAGTACGCCCATCGGTTATGTGTTATTTAAGCGCAGTCGCACGTTGCCCAATCAGCGTTTTATCTCGCATACGGCCAAAGGCTGGCAACGGCAAACGCGTTATGACTGGTATGGGCGGACGCTGCTGATCAGTGAGACGTTTTTGCCCGCGTTCAGCCAAAATAGACAATCACAGATAGGCTGCAACAGAGAACAGAAAAATTTATATCCAAGCACATAAATATATCGTGATAAATACTTTATTTTATTGGCTATTTATTTGCAGTATAAGGCCATTTAATTTGTTCAGCTTAGTGTGAGGTTTTTTTGCCCTCACCATACAAATTTTCATGTTACACTTAAACTTTAGCGATGATATCGACGCCTGCGTGTCGATTTGATTGTCGATATAGACACGTCAATGACAGGCCAATTGCCTGTGCTTGCCTGTTTTACCTCATTTTGCTACTCGCTTCTTTTCGATAAACACTACCATTAACGATAGCCACTACCTAGGACATTATTATGTTTAAAGATATTTCTATCAAAGAGTTTGATCCAGTACTTGCAGAAGCCATGGCCGCCGAAAGCGTGCGTCAAGAAAACCATATCGAGCTTATTGCCTCAGAAAACTACTGCTCACAAGCGGTTATGGAAGCACAAGGCACCGACCTAACCAACAAATACGCGGAAGGCTATCCAGGCAAGCGTTACTACGGCGGCTGTGAGCACGTCGATGTGATCGAGCAATTGGCCATCGACCGCGCAAAAGAGCTGTTTGGTGCAGAATACGTCAACGTCCAGCCGCACTCTGGTAGTCAAGCAAACTCTGCCGTATTTTTAGCGTTGCTAGAGGCCAATGACACCGTACTTGGCATGAGCCTAGACGCTGGTGGTCACTTGACTCACGGCGCGCACATCAACTTCTCAGGCCTGAACTACAACGCCGTACAGTATGGCCTCGTCGAAGGCACTGGCCTGATCGACTATGACCAAGTTGATGCTCTGGCTCGTGAGCACAAGCCAAAGATGATCATCGCAGGTTTTTCCGCGTATTCACAAGTCGTTGATTGGCAGCGTTTCCGTGATATCGCCGACGAAGTGGGCGCGTACTTGCTTGTCGATATGGCACACGTGGCGGGTCTGGTTGCAGGCGGCGTTTACCCAAGCCCAGTGCCCTTTGCCGATGTGGTCACCACCACCACGCACAAGACCCTACGTGGCCCGCGCTCAGGTATGATCTTGGCGCGTGATGAGACGCTGGCGAAAAAGCTAAACTCTGCTGTCTTCCCAGGCAACCAAGGTGGCCCGCTCATGCACGTCATCGCGGCAAAAGCGGTTTGCTTTAAAGAAGCGCTAGAAGACAACTTTAAAACCTATCAGCAGCAAGTGGTCAAAAACGCCCAAGCGATGGCAAAAGTCATCCAAGAGCGTGGTTATGAAATCATCTCTGGCGGTACTGAAAACCACTTGATGCTCATCAGCCTCGTCAAGCAAGAAATGACGGGTAAAGAAGCAGACAAATGGCTTGGTGATGCCCACATTACTGTGAACAAAAACGCCGTACCAAACGATCCAAAATCGCCATTTGTTACCTCTGGTATCCGTATCGGTACGCCAGCGATTACCACGCGCGGCTTTAACGAAGCACAAGCAGGCGAGTTGGCAGGCTGGATCTGTGACGTACTAGACAGCCGCGGTGACGAAAAAGTCGCTGCTGAAGTACGCGGCAAAGTAGAAGCTATCTGTAAAGAGTTACCAGTTTACGAAAAAAACCAGTAATTTTCGATTGCTTGATTTTTACAGTTAGGTTGAAAAAAACCGCTTAGCTTAATGGCTAGGCGGTTTTTTATTGCGCGGGCGTTTAGATTTATAACAATTTTAATTTGAACTGACTATACAAAGTTACCTGACACACCTTTTAGCCACCAAGCTGGTTTAAAGCCAATGCTAAGATGAGGCCAATGGTGGTGCTAATACCCGCCCAATGGTTGCTGCGTTTGAAGGCGGTCGGGAAGACCTCGGTGGCCAAAGAGGCAATGACTGCCCCTGCAGCAAAGCAATTGATCGCACTAATAACGGCGTCATCGACATTTTTTAGTAGTATCTTGCCCAAGATAGCCGCCAGTGATAATAAAGCTGCGGCCCCAACCCAAAGCATCAGCACTTTTTTGTTGCTGGCACCGTTGCGGCGCATTTCTTTGGCACCGCCTGCTGCTTCTGGCAGGTTCGATAACAAAATAGAGCCGGCCAGAGCCGCCACTTGCATGACGTTGCCGCTGATTAATGCCACACCCAGCGCTAAGTTTTCTGGGATGCCATCGAGAGTGATGGCCGCCAGCAGCCCCGAGCCGCCATCGGCATTGAGCTTTTCATCGAGTAGATAATCGACACTCGCAAATACCACTGCGCCCAACAGGGCAAAAGCTGCGGTAATCCAAACCCCGCTGTCAGTCACCGCCGGCTGCACCAGCTCGATGACCACTGATATCATCAGCGCGCCGCCAGCGACCGCCAATAAGTTCCCCTCAAGCCAGCTTGGCAAGCGGCCATAAAGCCCCCATAGTGCTCCGATAATCAGAGCACCGGATACCACAACAATCACTGCAAATATCAACATAGTATGCCTCATTATTTTTATAAGGTATTGATAACGGCTCATGGGTTTTGTGTCATTAGAAGTTGCGTAACGATAGGGTTAGGTACTGTTAGCGCTCTGCTTTTTTTATATTAAACGCCTAAAAAAGCCCCAAACGCCCAAAAAAGCCCCGATTATAAAAATAATCGAGGCTTATGAAGCGCAGTTCAGGTTAACTTTTGATTAAATAGCTTACATAAACGGCAGTTTGATAAATATCTGTAATATCGTGGCGTTGACGATATCGACAAAAAACGCGCCAACCATCGGCACAATCAAAAACGCTTTTGGCGAAGGCAAGTAACGATCAGTGACCGCCTGCATGTTGGCAATCGCCGTCGGCGTCGCACCCATACCAAACCCACAGTGCCCTGCTGATAACACCGCCGCGTCATAGTCTTTGCCCATGACCTTAAAGGTAATCAGGTAAACATAGATGATCATAATAGCGGTCTGCACCAATAGGATGATCAGCACAGGGCCTGCCAGATCAGTCAGCTGCCATAGCTTGAGAGACAGTAGCGCCATGGCCAAAAACAAGCTCAAAGAGGCGTTACCAAACACATCGATTGAGCGATCAAACATATCGAAGTTAAATAAAGTGGTGAGTACATTACGAATGATAACACCGCCTGCCAGCGCCCAAACGAAGGTAGGTAGCTCAAACCAAGTGTCGGCGGCCAGCAGCGTCATCACATCGGCAAACGCCAAAGCGGCGGCAAATAGCGCCAACGTCTCAATGGTCGAGGAGGCGGTGATAAAACGCATACTGTCAGGTCTTTCAAAGATTTCTTTGTTGCTATGGGCAGAGTCTTCATCATGTTTGGTGCTATATAGCGATTGCGCCCCAGCGACTTTTTCGATATCACTAGGGTTGGGGTTGGCAGGGGTTGGCTTGAGACCGAGGCGTCGAATCAGGCGGCGCGCCACAGGGCCACCGATGATACCGCCTGCGACCAGACCATAAGTGGCCACTGCGATACCAAGTGTGGTCGCACCCACCACGCCATAGTCTTCTTCTAAAGTAATACCCCAAGCGCCTGCGGTGCCATGTCCGCCCGTCAGAGCAATGGAACCTGTCACCAGCCCAAGCAGAGGATCGAGTCCTAACACGCTGGCCATAGCGACGCCCACGATGTCTTGTAGCACGATAAACACCGACACCACGATCGTAAAAATCAGCAGCGGCGTGCCACCAGCTTTTAGGCGACTAAAATCAGCACTGAGACCGATGGAGGCAAAAAACATCAGCATGGTCGCAGTTTGGAGCCCCTGATGAAAGTTGAAGGTATAGCCCCACACCGTATTGAGAATATAGACCACGATTGCCGCGACCAAGCCGCCAGCCACTGGTTCTGGAATATTAAAATCTTCTAAGAATTTAATCCTTTTGACCAAAAAGCGCCCCATTAGCAGCACTAAAGTGGCCAGTATCAGCGTGTAATAGCCGTTTAAGGTAATTTCCATACGTTAATCCT
This sequence comes from Psychrobacter celer, assembly GCF_016107555.1. Classification (GTDB taxonomy): domain Bacteria; phylum Pseudomonadota; class Gammaproteobacteria; order Pseudomonadales; family Moraxellaceae; genus Psychrobacter; species Psychrobacter celer. Next base: position 6,884 of record NZ_JABASU010000006.1, read on the forward strand.
TTCTATAAAAATAAATTAACCTGAATTCGGGATAAATGTGGCTTTATCTCGAATTCAGGTTTGGTGATGATTTTTGGTTAAGCGGAGTCTGTCGGCGGTGTTATGACCCACAGTTGCGGCTTGCCAAACTCTTTATAGGCGTCCTCAATGATGCGTTGAAACATGGTAAAGTCTTTAGTCGTTATGTTGGTTACCATCGTCAAGTCCAGCACAAGCTTGGTCACATCGCTGTCGGTCAAGCAGTCCCAAGCGCTGTCCCAGTTGTGCGAAAAATAACTGGGAAAGTGGCACACTGCTGCCAGACTGCTTAGCAACGTGTGCTTGTTGAGTACGTCAGCGATAGGGATGACAGTTGCCTGCTGTAGCGCGTTATCGTGCTCGGCGCTGTCAGGATTGACATAATAAATGGCTTGGCTCATGTTATTTTGCTTCCAGTTTATGAAAGCTATCGTAGTGGTCCACGGTCAGATAGTAGATGGTGGGCGGATGACCGCCTGTGACGATACGCCTAGCACCGCGGTGCGATACGCCGGGTGTGGGCACAGTGTACTCACGGTAATAGCCTTGTGTCTGTATCGGTAGCCTGCCTTCACGGTTATAAAAAGTCGAGCCGTCTTTATGCGGATAAGGAAACGGCCCGCCTTGTCGAATCAGCGCGATGGTATGATCTATTTGCGCGTCACCGGTGATAGGGCTGGCGCTGTTAGCTGGCCGCGATAGGGCAGCCGAGTCGATACTCGGATCAGGCTTGGCACTATCGCGATACTCGGCGACCGCAGCACCTTCAGTGTGATCGACCAATGCCCCAGTATTTATATCAGCATTTATATCAGCGAAAAAATAAATCGCCGCGACAATCAGAGCCAACACACCAAATAACGTGGCACGTGGGCTGTTATTGTTTTGCTTGCCGCTTTGCATAAGGGCATCGTCCTTTAGGTGGGTTTATATCGTAAGCTCGGCTCAAAATCAACACCTTGCTCATGGCGGATATCAAGGTAATAACGCGGTAAGAGTATGCTAGGGCGCGTCCTCAACTCAATCGATAGCCATCTAATTGGGCTAAAAATGGTTAAATCTGGTCAAACGGTGTCAAATAGCTGACTAATATTTCAATATTATCTGCGCTATTTTCCTTGTTTGACGGCGACTTATCTCATTTTTGTCGCCATTTTTAAAATGAGGACACGCCCTAGATAGATAAAAGTTATTTTTTATTTGCTACCCCTGGCTGCTGAAAACCACACAGCAGCAATTTAATAAAAAACGCCAGCAACTTAGCTGACGTTTTTGGTGGATTATACGTGAAGTTAGGCGATGGATGATAGGTTTGCGTCCAATTCGCCTTTGATAAGTGGTCGATAAATATGTGATAAGTTACGCGCGCGTCTCGCCGTGACCATAGACGATCCATTTTTGTGAGGTCAGACCTTCGAGCCCTACAGGGCCGCGCGCGTGGATTTTGTCGGTTGAGATACCAATCTCAGCACCCAAGCCATACTCAAAACCATCGGCAAAACGGCTAGAAGCATTGATCATCACACTGGCCGAATCAACCTCACGGATAAAGCGCTGCGACTTGGTATAGTTGTCGGTGATGATAACGTCGGTATGATGGCTGCCATGGGTGTTGATATGTTCAATGGCCTCGTCGATACCAGATACCACCTTGACCGCCAAGATAGGGGCCAGATACTCGGTATCCCAATCCTCGCTAGTGGCTGCTGATAGATGACCTTGCAAGGTCGCATTGTCATTTAAGATGGCTTGTGCCTTATTATCAAGGCGCAGTTGCATGGCGTCATCCGCTTTTATGATGGCTTCGGCAATCTTTGGTAACAGCTCACTTGCGACATGCTCATCGACCAATAGTGTCTCCATGGTATTACAGGTGCCATAACGGTGGGTCTTGGCATTGACACTGACTTTAATCGCCGTTTCGGCATCGGCATCGCTATCGATAAAGGTATGGCAGTTACCATCTAAGTGCTTGATGACCGGTACTTTGGCATCGCGGCTGATGCGCTCGATCAAGCCTTTGCCGCCGCGAGGTACGATGACATCGACGTAGTCTGTCATGGTGATCAGCTCACCGACCGCCGCGCGATCCGTCGTTTGTAAGACCTGCACGCTGTGCTCAGATAGGCCGACCTTTTTTAGTCCTTGTAGGATACATTTGGCCAGTGCTTGATTGGACTCAAAAGCTTCAGAGCCACCGCGCAAGATGATGGCGTTACCTGATTTTAGCGCCAAAGAGGCGGCTTCTAAGGTGACGTTGGGGCGCGACTCATAAATCATACCGACCACACCGAGGGGGACGCGCATTTTGCCTAAATGAATACCAGAGGGGCGGTAGGTCATGTCAGTGACCTCACCGATAGGGTCAGGCAAGGCCGCCACGTCTTTTAGGCCTTGTAACATACCATCGAAGCGCGCGTCGTTTAGCTCAAGGCGATCTAGTAGCGCGGTGTCCAAGTCGTTTTTTTGACCCTTGTCCATATCGATTTTGTTGGCGGTCAAGATGTCTGATTTGGCGTTTTTTAGTACGTCATGAATCGCCATCAGCGCCGCGTTTTTATCGCCAGTATTGGCTGCCGCGAGGGCGCGTGAGGCGGCGCGCGCTTGCTTGCCGACCGTTTGCATGTAAGCGGTAACGTCTGTGGTAGTGGTTTGAGTCATAAATATGTCCTTATGGTTATCAGTGTCTGACAGGGCGATCAATGCCATAAATAATAAAAGCGCCTAGCAAGGCAAAAGTTTAACAAATATAGAAGGTTAAATGCTCAGATGGCATTGTGCTATTTAACATAGAGGAGATTGCGTCGATAGTAAAGACGATTTTGTGAACAGCGCCCGCTTGACCGCATCTATTTGTCGACTTTCAGCGGTGTGTCAGGGGCGGTTACATGATAGTTACCTGTTTTTAACACAATTGTGCTGTAACTACTAAGGTAGTCAAACGACATCGTTAGTATAGTGAAGGGTCAAGTAGGGGGCAGCCGAACGCCCATGCTCCTGTTAAATGAATCAATATACTCTGTATTAATGAGGAAGAATGACATGGCTATGCTCTATAAAATGGACAAAAACTGGCTAACTATTGGATTGGTGGCGGCCGCCTTGACACTCAGCGCTTGTGGCAAAAAAGACGATGCGCCGATGGAGACCGAGCCTGCTGTCGACGCACAAACCACAGTAGAGACCGAGGCGACGGGTGTTGCGACTGCAGAGTCTTCTGATGATGTGGCAGTGGCAAGTGCTGATACCAGTGTCGATGACGCAATGGCGGTAGGTGACAATGATGATGTCGCGGTGGCAACTGCTGACGATGCCGAAGTGCTGGATGGTACAGAGAGTTCAGAGCACATCTCGACTTATTAATCGGTCTGACTAGACAAGATAATTAGATAAGATGATAGATGGTGCCTGATGTTTTTTACAGATAAGTAGGCATCAAAACAAGTAGGCGTCAAAGGCGATAAGATAACAGCACGCCAAGCTTGCTAAAGTGATAAAATAGCGCCCAGTGCTGTCGATGCAGACTGGGCTTTTTTTATGTGGGTAAAGGGCGGCCAACGTGGTACACGGGCCAAACGCCTAGGTACCTGACATAGATAACATTTGCCTTTTTGCTGCGGAATAAGAGACAATGGCACATTTTTATTCGTGTTTTCACTCATATTTATTGGAAGTCTGCTAAACCATGCTTGATACTGCAAAAAATCCGACTCGGCCTATCGCCTTAGATTTACAAGATATCCATAAAAGCTACGGCTCATTAGCAGTGCTAAAAGGGGTGTCGCTCACCGCTTATGATGGTGATGTTATCTCGATTTTGGGTTCGTCCGGCTCAGGCAAATCTACGTTGCTGCGCTGTATTAACCTATTAGAGAAGCCCAATCAAGGTCGTATATTCATCGGTGATGAAGAGCTGATGCTAAAGCCTGCCAAATCAGGCGAGCTACAAGCGGCAGATATCAAGCAGTTAGAAAGCTTGCGCGCGCGCGTGGGTTTTGTCTTTCAAAACTTTAACTTGTGGCCGCACAAGACCATTTTGCAAAACATCATCGAAGGCCCGACGCAGGTCCTAAAAATCAAAAAAGACCAAGCCATCAGTGATGCCGAAAAACTGCTCGACAAGGTAGGGCTGCTTGACAAAAAAGACGCCTATCCGGCCAATCTCTCTGGTGGTCAGCGTCAGCGTGTCGCCATCGCCCGCGCGCTTGCCATGCAGCCGCAAGTACTGCTATTTGATGAGCCGACCTCGGCGCTCGATCCTGAGTTGGTCAATGAGGTGCTGGCGGTGATGCGCGAGCTGGCAGAGGAAGGGCGTACCATGCTCATTGTCACTCACGAAATGCGCTTTGCTCGTGAAGTCTCAAGTAAGGTGGTGTTTTTACACCAAGGCGTCGTCGAGGAGATTGGCACGCCTGAGCAAGTATTTGACAATCCTACCTCTGAGCGCGTTAAGGACTTTATGTCCTCTCACCGCCAAAACTAGCCACATGGCTGCTATGCACTGTATTACAAAACTAAGATAGCATTAAAAAATTAGGGCAGCGCGGCCGTTGCTGTCCTCAAGCGAGTTAACTAATTAACTAAGCCTGAAAATCACCTCTATAATAAAATCTAACGCTTGGACATGATTTTTAGTCATGGCTATGTGGTCATTAACATTGATGGTTTATTACCCAACAATAACAGTCCGTATGTAAAACGTTTGTTTTTGATATTTTACTCAGGTATTATCAGAAGGTTTATAGGCGGCTGTGCATGACGGCTGTCTGTCTATTCTGCTATCTATATTCTATATTGCTTGTCTGGCAGGGACGTCAGAGAACAAAATATCAGAACTCTATATCAAAAACTCATCAGAATTTAAGGAATGTATGATGTCGAATTCTCGCCTATTGTGGTCGTCGATGACCGTTACTGCAGCGTTGATGCTGAGCGCTTGTAGCCAACCAGCCAATGAAGCTGCTGATACCAATGCCGATGCACCGGCAGCAGAAACCGCTGGCAAGACCATTCGTATCGCTACCGAGGGCGCTTACCCTCCTTTTAACTATACCAATGCCGATGGCAGCTTGGGCGGGTTTGATATCGATGTGGCCAATGCGCTATGCGAGCAAATGCAGGCGGATTGTGAAATCGTCGCTCAAGAATGGGACGGTATTATTCCGGGGCTATTGGCACAAAAATACGATGCGGTAGTCGCAGGTATGTCTATCACCGCTGAGCGTCAAGAAAAAGTAGACTTTAGCGAGCCATACTTTGCCAATACCATGGTTTGGCTGACCAAAACCGATGGTAGCTTTGATCCGACCTCGATCAAAAACCTCACGCTCGGTGGTCAGCGCTCGACCACGCCTGGCGCTTATCTACAAGATAACTACGAAGGCAAAGACGGCAACACCGTGCAGTTGTACGACAACTACGACAACGCTTATTTGGACCTAAAATCAGGCCGTAGCGATGCGGTATTGGCCGAAAAAGTCTCAGCCAAATCTTGGCTGGCAGACAATACCGAAGGCTTTGGTATTGTAGGCGATGAAATTGACAATGACGATAATATTGCCATTGCCGTGCGCAAAGGCGACTCACTCAAAGAAGACTTTAACAAAGCTCTGAGCGAAATCCGTAGCAACGGTGAATTGGCGCGTCTTGAGCAGATAAATTTTGGTCAATAAGCTGTCGGGCGTGTCAGCAAACGAATACTAACCCGCCTTATAAACAAACAGTAATCCATAAGTCATGAGTGACAAACGGCTGGTAAATATATTAAGGAATAACCCTATGACAATTTCAATGACTCGCTCTATGAGCAAAAAAGCCCTTTGGCTTGCGCCACTAAGCGCGGCCATGCTAATGCTGGCAGGCTGTAACAATAGCTCGGCACCAGCAGACAGCGCCGAGGCAGATGCAGCAGACGCCCCGTTAAACATCAAAATCGCCACCGAATCGAGCTACAAGCCTTTTAGTTATACCGATGCTGATGGCAATCTGATCGGCTATGAGATTGAGCTGGTCGATGCCTTATGTGCGCAAATGAAAGCAGAATGTGAAGTCATCTCACAAGACTGGGATGGCTTGATTCCAGGGCTCAATGCACAAAAATTTGATGCCGCCATCGCGGGTATGTCTATCACCCCTGAGCGTAAAGAAGTGGTGGATTTTAGTGACCCTTACTTCCACAGCGGTATCATCTTGATCGGTAAAAAAGGCGATGACCTCGCTATCGATGCGCTAAAAGGCCAGCCGATCGCGTCTCAGCGCTCAACCGTTGCCTCACAGTATCTACAAGATGAGCACAGCGATGCGGATATCAAACTCTATGACACACAAGACAACGCGTATCTAGACCTTACCTCAGGTCGCGTGCGCGGTATGATGTCTGATAAAGTGACAGGTGTTGACTGGCTAAAAACAGAAGCTGGGCAAAACTACGAAGTCAAAGGCAATGAAATCAGCAGCGACGATGATGCGATGGGTATTGCTTTTCGTAAAGGCGATCCGCTAGTAGCGAAGTTCAACAAAGCCTTGTCTGAGCTAAAAGCCAACGGCACCTACGATCAAATCACGGGCAGCTATTTTGGCACCAGCTCAACCGCCGCTGCGCAAAAAGCCGTCGCCACAGAAGGTGTGGAAGAAGTGCTGGTCGTTGATGATGGCGATGTCGATGCCAATGCGGTCATCGCTGACCAAGAGCAAGCAGAAGCCGCAACGAACTAATCTTACCGCTCATCGCTATTTGGGCGCATAGGGTCATCTCTGTGACTACTGGCGTAGGGTAGCGATGGGTATTGTTTTTATCACAACTCTCAAGGATGATCATGAATAATCGTTTTGACCACCGCCGCGCCGTCGCCACTGTACCTGCCAAAAGCCCTATCAGCGTGCGACGTTGTTTAGCACCGTTTGTCGCAATAAGTGCGCTTGTTACGTTGGTCGGTTGTGGTACTGGCCAAAACGAAACCGCCTCTGATGACCCTCAAGACACAGCCGCCGCTGCTGCGACAGGTGAAGTGCTGCGTATCGGTACCGAAGGTGCTTATGCGCCGTTCAACTATACCAATGCTGATGGCAGTCTTGGCGGGTTTGATGTCGATATTGCCAATGCCATCTGCGCTGACATGCAGATGACGTGTGAGATCATGGCGCAAGACTGGGATGGCATCATTCCAGGACTCAAGGCGGGTAAGTACGATGCCATCGTCGCGGCGATGTCGGTCACGCCTGAGCGCGCCAAGCAGGTGGCATTTACCGAGCCATACTTTAGTAATGTGCTGGTGTTTTTGGCCAAAAAGGACAGCAGCTTTGATCCTACCAATAGCAGCGACATCAATGCGCACTCTATCGCCGCTCAGCGCTCGACCATCTCATCGCAGTGGCTGGAGAACGCCTATCCAAAGGCCGATATCAAGCTGTATGATACCTTGAGTAATGCCTTTTTGGATTTGGGCTCAGATCGCGTCGATGCCATGATCTCTGATAAACTGCCAGCACTAGAGTGGCTCGGCTCGCCATCAGGCAGCAATTATGCACTCAAAGGCGAGGAGATCGATATCAATGATAACTTTGCGATTGCCGTGCGTCCTAACGATGAAGACTTGCAAGCCAAAATCAATCAGTCGCTGGCCAATCTCAAGGCCAATGGCACTTATGATAAAATCAATGAAAAATACTTTGCCGTGCCTACCAGTGCAGCGGCAACGCCAGCAGTAGATGACGCAGCGCAGTAAGCTTGTCGCCACATGCTTGGTAAAGCCACAGGTCTGCTGAGATATTCTATGGCGTGGTTGTCTTTACAAGGTCATTATAAGACCATTTGCTATTAATTAGTCAGCACAAGGACATTGCCATTGGATTACCAGTGGCGATGTCTTTTTTGTTTTGGGCAGATCGGTGCTTTATGGTTGCAAAGAAAGGTCGATTTTTATCAAATCTATCTGATTTGTTTGCTATTTATCCCGATAAGTGTCTATTTAGGCAACGCTTTTACGTCTTAGTGTTAACATAGCGGCGAGCGAATATGATAAAATCAGCGCTCATTTCTACTGTGTCAATTACCGTCGCCATAGTCGTATGAATATCACGTCACTCTATGACGCAAAAAACCGCCCGTCTATGCGGTTTTTTATACGACTATCAGCCGCGCTCAGCTATTGATGCTGATTCTTTTAACTCATATTTTGCAACTTGCTAATATAAAGAGACTGAGTGGATAATTGTGTTTGATTTACAAGGATTTGGCGCGCTTTTATTAAGCGGCGCTACCGTCACCATAAAGCTTGCGTTGACTAGCCTAGTTATCGGTATGGCTTTGGGCTTGCTCGGCGCGACAGCAAAGATGTCCAATATATGGGTGCTGCGTAAGCTGGCGACTGTCTATACTGCCACGATGCGCGGCATACCTGAGCTGTTGTTGGTGCTGTTTATTTATTATGGCGGCTCCATACTGCTGATGAGCATCCTCAAAAAATTCGGCTATAACGATTATATCGAGATTAGCGCGTTTTGGGGCGGGGTCATGGCGCTCTCGATTGCTTTTGGTGCTTATGCGACCGAAATTTTTCGCATGTCGATTCAAGAGATTCCAGTCGGGCAACGCGAAGCCGCGCAAGCGATTGGTATGCGTCCGCTGCAGACTTTTTATCGTATCACCTTGCCGCAAGTGTGGCAGATTGCCTTGCCAGGTTTGGGTAATTTGTTTTTGGTACTGCTCAAAGACACAGCGCTGGTCTCGGTTGTGGGCCTTAAGGACATCATGTATCAGTCCTCGCGGGCTGCGCAGTCGACACAGCAGCCATTTACGTTTTATATGGCGGCGGCCATTATTTATTTGGGTCTGACCATGTTGATTACCGGTTTTATGATGTGGCTTGAGTGGCGTGCCAATCCAGCGGCGCGCTACGCCAAAAAAATCAGCCGTCAGTCAACACAACGTCAATCGACCATAGGGTAGAGGAGAGAGACTATGGATTGGAATTGGCAGGTCATCTTTGACCATATCCCTGATTTGATGGGTGGTGCGGTGCTGACCGTACAGCTGGTGGTGATATCAGGTATCATCGGATTGTTTTTTGGTCTGATTTTAGCGCTGCTACGCCTATCGAAAAATTGGGCAGTACAGATATTACCGTTTTTATATATTTTCTTTTTCCGTGGTACGCCGCTGCTGGTACAGATATTTTTGATTTATTATGGTCTGGGTCAGTTTGAGGCAGTGCGTGATTCGTTTTTATGGGAGCCGGTACTCAGTCAAGCTTACTGGTGTGCGATCATCGCCTTTACCATGAATACCAGTGCGTATTTGGCAGAGATCATTCGCGGTGCGATTCAGGCCATTCCCGTAGGCGAGCTAGAAGCTGCGGATGCGCTGGGTATGTCGAAGTGGCAAAAGCTGACCCGCGTGACACTGCCGCGCGCCTTTGGTATCGTCATCCCTGCTTATAGTAATGAAGTCATCTTTATGCTAAAGGGTAGTGCGCTGGCCTCGACCATCGCTTTGATGGATATCACAGGGGTGGCGCGGACGATCAGTGCGCGAACCTATACCTTGATGGAGCTGTTTTTTGCAGCAGGTGTCATTTATCTGCTATTAACGTGGGTGATCTTGTTTAGTTTTAGAATGTTTGAAAAACGTATGAATCGCCATGCCAGCTATGTACCACCCGATGTGGTGACCAATACCATCCCTTAAGGATATCAGTCAGCATCGCCACTTTTGATGTTTGTGAATAACTTGCTATGAGAGCCGAGTATGAGTCAATCGCCCCATATGTCGCTGGTCAATGCCATCGCCGCCAATGCCAATAATGATGAGAGCATGACCGATGCCAATCAAAGCCTGCGCGCGCCGATTGGTAAAGTGGTTTGTGTCGGTCGTAATTACGCAGCGCATGCTCGCGAGCTGGGCAATGAGGTACCTACCTCGCCGATGCTGTTTATGAAGCCCGCCTCTTCCGTGGTGTCTATCCGCCAAGGCGTGGTCCGTCCAGATCCGGCAGTATTTGGCGACACGCACTATGAGACTGAGCTGTGTATCCAGCTGGCAACAGACTTATCTGCTGCGACGATGGAGGAAGCAGCGCAAGCCATCGGTGCGGTGACGGTGGGGCTGGATCTGACTTTGCGCGATTTGCAGTCTGAGCTAAAAGCAAAAGGCCATCCATGGGAGCGCGCCAAATGCTTCGATGGCGCTTGTGTGCTGGCTGACTGGCTCGATCCCCAAGCGTTTGGCGACTTTCGCAATGTCGCCTATCAGCTGTATATCAATGATAGCCTCAAGCAAGACGGCGATACTGCTTTGATGCTGTTTCCGGTATATGAGCTGCTGGTCAATATCAGTCATGCCTTTAGCTTACAGGCAGGCGATGTGATTATGACGGGTACGCCAAGTGGTGTTGGGGTGTTACACGCTGGTGATACGCTGACCCTAAAGCTTGGCGCGCATGAGTGGCAGGCAGAAGTACACTAGGACATTGCCTAGCTAGTGCGTACTTTATCTAATAAGATTGTCTAAAAAATCCCAAGTGACCGTTTGGGATTTTTTTATTGGCGCTGTTTTTTATGAAAATGACTTTTGTGGGAGTGGTTTTTATGACAATGGCTTTTATAAGAGTGTTTTAGGAAGCTATTTGATGAGCATGGTTGACGCTTATCACTGTAACAACTTGGCAGCCTTTGGTGGGTCGCTGAGTGATAATTTAGCAGTTATTGTCAACGTACTGTCATAAATGCTCGGTAGACTTGAGCGTAACTTATATCGTTGTGGTGGATTTGATAAAGCCGCAACCCATCCTTTACGCCACTCTAGCCAAATAGCAAGGTGACTGAACATGACGTTATTGAACAAACCACTCGCTCATGAAGCCGTAGAAGATTCAAACACGAGCAATAATATCGAATTTCAAACCATCATCAATCGACGTATGCATCGTCGCCATATCTTAAAAGGCGGTACAGGGCTGACGGCGGCGGCGTTTTTTGGGGCGCTGCCTTTGGTTGGCTGTAGTGACGACGATGACGACAGCCCATCTCGCCTGCCCAGCGACGATGACCAAGCCGCCATCCCAGCACAAGGAAATCTCAAACGTCCCGACACCCTAAAATTCACTGCAGTGGCGCATTCGACAGCCGATACCATGAGTGTGGCGGAAGGCTATCAGGCAGAGATGATATTGCCACTAGGGACACCGCTGATGTCTGGTATCGCCGACTGGAAGGACAACCGTGAGCAGTCCGCTGAGTCGTTTGAGTGGCGTATGGGCGACAACCATGATGGCATGTGGTTTTTTGGCAAAAAAGGCAATACCTACGATGCCAAAGCCTCTAAAAACGGCCTGCTGGTCATGAACCATGAGTATGTCAATAGCAGCGAGCTTAGTCCATTTGGTTATCATGTCATCTCGGATAACAATGCGGCACCCATTTATCAAAACCGTCGTCTGGCCAGTGATGTGCGCCGCGAGGTCAACTGCCACGGGGTCGCTGTCGTTGAGATGACGCGCCGTGCCGATGGATTGGGTTATGAGATGGTCAAGGATTCAAAATACAATCGCCGTATCACCAGCAGTACGCCCGCCCAGCTGACGGGTCCTGTGGCAGGCTCTGATTTGGTCAAGACAAAGTTTGATCCAACAGGGTTGCAGACGCGTGGCATCAACAACAATTGCGGCGCAGGACTGTCGCCGTGGGGTACCTATCTGACGACAGAAGAAAATTTCTTGGGCGTATTTGCGCGTGGTCAAGACGCCGAGCAGCTAAGCACAAGTCATAACTACGGGCGTGAGCGCTATGGGGCCAGCGAAAACTTCTCTGGCTGGGAGTATCTGTGGCATACGCCTTATGCCAAAGATGAAATCATAGCTGATGAGTTTGCCCGCTGGGATATGACCGCGACAGGCACTGATGCTACTGAGGATTATCGCAATGGCTTTAATACCTTTGGTTACATCACCGAAATCGATCCTTTTGATCGGCACTCAGCACCGCAAAAACGCACGGCACTCGGTCGTTTTGCACACGAAAACTGTGCGTATGCGCCCGTCGAGTCAGGTAAACCTGTGGTGTTTTATATGGGGGATGATGCGCGCGGCGAGTATATTTATAAGTTTGTCTCAAAGGCACGATGGTCCAATGCAGATATCGGCGGCGGCCTCAAAGCTGGCGACAAATACCTAAATGAAGGCACGCTGTATGTGGCGGTGTTTCACGAAGACGGTCGCGGCGAGTGGCGGCCACTGGTCCATGGACAAAATGGACTTGATGCGAGCAATGCTGATCTGCCATTTGCTGGGCAAGATGAGGTGTTGGTCTTTGCGCGCGCTGCTGCCGATGCCTTGGGTGCGACCAAGATGGATCGACCAGAGTGGGTGTCGGTGAGCCCCATGACAGGCGAGGTGTATGTGACCTTGACCAACAACAAATATCGCGGCGAGCGTGAGGATCAGCCTCTCTCAGCAGCCAACCCGCGTAGCTATCAAGTCAATGGCAAACCAAGTGGTAATGACAACGGTCATATCATTCGCTGGGCCGAAGCAGGCGGTGACCATGCCGCAACCAGTTTTGAGTGGGATATCTACTTGTTTGCCGCGCCCAATGAGCTGGCGGCAGAAAACTTATCGCAATTAAACAAAAACAATGACTTGTCATCGCCTGATGGCCTGTACTTTGATCCGCGCGGGGTATTATGGATTCAGACCGATGATGGCGCGTATACCGATACCAGCAGTTGTATGCTATTGGCCGCGTTGCCTGGTCAGGTCAGCGATGGCACGCTGATCACCACATCTGCAGGCCAGCAAACCCGCGTCGGAATGCCCGCCCGTGATGACAATATCAAACGTTTTTTTGTCGGTCCCGAAGGCTGTGAGGTGACAGGCATCACCATGACGCCAGATTTTAAAACGTTATTTATCAACATTCAGCATCCTGGCAACACATGGGGCGCGGTGGCTGGAGGTAGTACGCCGCGCTCGGCCACCGTGATGATTACTCGCGAAGATGGCGATGTCATATTGGCAGAATCGTTTACTTAGAGCGCTTGGATGACTCGGCTGCGGTAGTGAAATGGCTGAAATAGTGAACGGCTGCGATGGTAAAGCGGCGGCACGGTGATTACAGATACGGATAGTGATGTTAGCTAAAACCGCAAGCGCTGGCTTGGGGTTTTTTTCTGTGAGTAGCGGCAGATGTCACGACGTTTTATCGTAAAGCGGCTACCAGTTACATCATTTTTTTCTATTGCAAGCGTTTACAGGCTAGTATATAAATATCTTTTGACCAAATGTGTCCATTTTATGAACGCACTAACGAGTAACACTATGGACAGTGTAGAGATTATTTATAAAGACAGCATGAGGCCTGATAGCTCAGATGAAGCAGGTCATGAGCTGGCCGCGCATTTTGCCTCAGAGACTGCCGCCACAGACCACACAGTAGCGCCGCATAGCGACCTGTATGAGCAAATCGATCAGCTAGCCGCCATCGATATCGACGAAATCATCAAACTGCAAGCCGATGATGCCAACGCCGTGACGACACATCCTGTGCTGTATGCCGATTTTTTTGAAGGGCTTGCGCAGCTGGCGACGATGGGCGTGGTGGAGGTGACAGAGATTGTGGAAGCCATTCACCGCGAGGTGATTTTACGCCCTTTGGGACGGTTTAATGAAAACCACCTTAACAATTGGCAACGGGGTATCACGGGGCGTATATATGGCACCATACGCCAAGTCATGCTACTGGTGGGCAACAATCTGGCCACGGTGCTGCGTATCTACAAAACCATGAGGCGCCAAAAAAACACTCAGCCGTTGCCCGACACCCTAAAAAAACTGGTCAATGTGCTAAACGGCGTGATGGGTGATCATCTGATCAATCATAAAAACGCACTGGCCATACCGATGCAGCTCTATGATAGCAATGGTGATACGCAGTTAGCGACGCTCTCAGGGCGAGTGGTGATCTTATGTCATGGCTTATGTATGAGTCATCTCAGTTGGCAATCCGCAGCAGGCAATCATTTGGGGGAGGCCATCGCGCGCAGTCAGCCTGAAGCGACAGTGCTGTACCTTGATTATAATACGGGGCGGCGTATCTCGCGCAGTGGCCGTAAGCTGTGTCAGTTACTACAAGACTTGATCGAGCAGCATCCCAATATCAGTCAGATCGATCTGGTCGGTCACAGTATGGGCGGCTTGGTCGCTCGCAGTGCGCTGTTTTATGGCGAGCAAGACCATCTGGCTTGGGTCAAGCGGGCCGGCAATCTCATCACCCTCGGCTCACCGCACCACGGCGCGGTGCTAGAGCGTATCGGTCATCATGTACAGGATATCATCGCCAAGCTGCCGTTTGCAGGCTCGCTTGCCAAGTTGGGCGAGATGCGTAGCGCAGGTATCATTGATCTGCGTCACGGTAGTATTCGTGATGTAGACTGGCGGGCGCTGGAGGGCCGTAGTGTGCTGCCGCAAGACTTTCGGCATCCTGCGCGCTTGCCAAGTGGTATCAAGACGTATTTTGTCGCCAGTGCATTGGTCGAGACCCATTATGACTCGAAGATGACACACCTGCTGGGCGATGGTCTGGTCTCTGTCGCCTCAGCGCTTGGAGAAGATGATGCCGAACATGCTTTGTTTGTCCCTGAGGGGCATAAAGCACTGTTTTATGGCGTCAGTCATATGAATCTGATTCATAGTAGACGGGTGCGCGAGCAAGTAGTGGCGTGGCTGTTAGCTAATGGCCGCAGTGACTACGCCGAGCAGCCGCGGATATATTCTTATCCCAAAAGTCTGGGACTGATGGTATAAAGGTAGGTTAGGCTAGATTGCCTTTGCTAAGCACAGCATCATAAAAAAAGGCCCTCACACTTTATATTGAGGGCTTTTTATTGAGAGGTGTTTTACCAGATACCGCCTATTTAGCAAAGATAGCGGTCACATCGTCTTTATCAAACGGATAGATCTCACCGCAAAAACCGCAGTCCATCTCAAACGTCCCGCCTTGCTCTTCGACGATATCTAACGCTTCTGCTTCACCGATTTGCTCGATGGCTGTCTCGCACTTTTCGCGTGAGCAAGTACAGCCAAATGATAGCGCCACAGGCTCAGGTGCCACGATGTTTTCTTCATGATACAAGCGGTATAAAATCTCGCTGGTATCGAGTGTGGTCAGCTCTTCTGCTTTTAGCGTACGCGTGAGGACGTTTAAGCGCGGCCATAGGTCATCATCGATGCCGGCATCTTGGTTTTGCTCGACTTCGTAGGTTTCCTCAGCGGTACGTGGCAACATTTGTACCAAAATACCCCCAGCTTGTAGGCCGTCTGATGCTAAGTTGATCAGCGTTGGAATCTGCGCGGACTGTTTTTGATAGTGCGCCAAGCAGTCTGCCAAATTGTCATGACTACGCTCGACGATACCTTGATAAGAGTCGCCGCCGTCAGGCTGAATATTGATAAACAATACGCCTTGGCCCATCGCGCCAAGCTCCGCAAAAGCGTCTTTGGCTGTGGTCATGCTCTCCCACGCTTGTGCTTGCGCGTCGGTGTCGGCCTTCCAGCTGGCAAGCGCGCGGATGATGCCGTCTTGGTCACACTCCGCCATCGCCCAATTGAGCAGGCTCTCAGGGTCTGAGGACTGCAGCTGGATAGACAAACGACCGTTGATTTTGACAGTGCTGATCAGCAAGCTTGCCGCCGTCATCATCTCACCCAATAAGCGTTTAATCGCTTCAGGATAGGGCTTTTGGGCAATCGTGGTCGCATAGCTGCGCGATAGACGCACCACATCACCGCGTACAGGCGAGTCTTCAATAAAAAAGCGCTGGCGAATGTCGTTGTAGCTGGTGGTTTGGGTGTCAGTATTTGGTGCTTGAGTATCTTGAGTCATAACTGGCTTATGTCATTGAGAAGTTGCTAACTTTATGGGGATTGTTGCGTATTTATCAATCTTATCAATTACCCCTGATGGCCGTCGCGGGTTAGATAGGTAATCGCCAAAGACCATCATTCTATATTTTGCACAAAAAAGTTTATCGCCCGTTGCAATTTTGTTGTACAGTAACATTAAGTTGCATTGTGATAAACAATAGCAATAACGACAAGGGTGCATGACAACCAGTCAGTCGATAGGGGGTGATTTATAAACCCTTTATCGTCCAAGCACTCGTTTAATTTAGTGATAATGTGATAAAAAGGATGTATCTCATGAGCTATCTATCTTCCAAACCTCTCTCTAAGGGCTTGACCCTAGCGGCCTTTATGGCGTTTGGCCTCGCTGGGTGTAATAACAGCAACCAAGCGACCAGTGAGACAGCGCCTGCCGATGAGGCGGGTACCGCGACCAGTGCAGTAAACGGCACGCTACAAAAAATCAAAGACTCAGGCACCATCGTGGTCGGTCACCGTGACTCTTCTATTCCTTTTTCTTATATCGCGGACGACCCAAATCAGCCGATAGGCTATGCCCACGACCTAGAGATGAAAGTCGTCGAGGCCGTCAAACAAAGGCTCAATATGCCTGATCTTAATGTCCGCTATAACCTTATTACCTCGCAGACGCGTATTCCCTTGGTACAAAACGGTACTGTGGACTTTGAGTGTGGCTCAACCACCAACAACGAAGAGCGCCAAAAGCAAGTGGCCTTCTCCAATGGCTTCTTTGAGATTGGGACGCGTCTGTTAACCAAAAAAGACTCCGGTATCAATGACTTTGCCGACTTAAAAGGCAAGACGCTAGTCACCACCGCTGGCACGACATCAGAGCGCTATATCCGTCAATATAATGACGACAATCAGATGGACATCAACATCATCTCAGCAAAAGATCATGGCGAGGCGTTTTTGATGTTAGAAAACGGCCGCGCTGACGCCTTTATGATGGATGATGTGCTGCTCGCTGGTGAAAAAGCCAAAGCCAAAAACCCAGATGAATGGGTTATCGTCGGTGAGCCGCAATCGTTTGAGATCTATGGCTGTATGATGCGTAAAGACGACCCTGAGTTTAAAGCGGTGGTCGATGAAGCCTTGGTCAATGTCTTTAGCTCAGGCGAGATCAATAGCATTTATGATAAGTGGTTCTTGAACCCGATCCCGCCAAAGAACGTCAACCTCAACTTTGAGATGTCTGACAACCTAAAGGCATTGATTGCCAACCCGCACGATGGTGCGCAGCCAAAAGCGGCGCCAGCACAGTAATCGTTGTCCCAAACCCTAGCTGGCCTATGCGTATGTCATGTGTTGTTTGACGCATAGGCTCTTTTATCGCTGCTTGGAGAGACAACCATGAATTATAGCTGGAACTGGGGTGTACTGTTTGAGCAGACTGGTATCGGTAGCGAGCTGTATATCCATTGGATGATTACTGGTCTTGGCTGGCTGCTACTGATTGGCAGTATCGCTTGGGCCATCGCCATGATCGTCGGCACCATCTTAGGCATCATGCGCACGTTGCCGAGCAAGACGGCGCGAGCGATTGGTACCGCTTACGTAACGTTTTTTCGTAATATACCATTACTCGTACAGCTGTTTTTTTGGTTTTATATCGCCCCTGGTTGGCTGACACCAACGATACAAGAATGGTGGTATAAAGACCTGTCGCCCAATACCTCAGCCATGCTCTCGGCGAGTATCGGTTTGGGGCTGTTTACTGCCGCCCGTATCGTCGAGCAGGTGCGCACGGGTATCGAGTCGCTACCAGATGGCCAAGTCAATGCTGCCTATGCGCTTGGCTTTAGCATCCCGCAAGTCTACAAAGAAGTCCTACTGCCGCAAGCCTTTCGTATCATCTTGCCGCCGCTCAGCTCTGAGCTGACCAACTGCTTTAAAAACGCCTCAGTCGCCTCGCTCGTTGGGGTGATGGAGCTGATTAGCCAAACCAAAACCATCAGTGAATACACGCAAAACAGCATTGAGATCTATACCTACGCGACGATTATCTACTTGGTATTTAACTTGTCCTTAATCGCGATAATGGGACTGATCGAGCGCAAACTGCGCGTGCCTGGGCTGATTGCAGGAGGTCAAAAATGAATATGATGACTGAGCTTGCCACTGCCTATCCCGGATTGATGGGTGGCATGCTGACCACGCTTAAGGTATTGTTTTTGGCGATTTTGGGCGGTATCAGTTTGGGGACGATACTGGCGCTGATGCGTTTATCGGGTATCAAAGTGCTTGAGATACCAGCAAAACTGTATGTGAATTATTTTCGCTCAGTGCCCTTACTGCTGGTGCTTTTGTGGTTTTATTTTGCTGTACCGATGATTTATTTTTGGATCGTGGGTAAGTATCTACAGCTCGATGCGGCGTTTGCCTCTTGTGTGGTGGCCTTTATGATGTTTGAGGCGGCGTATTTTTCTGAGGTGGTGCGTGCTGGCATTCAATCGATCGGCAGCGGGCAGGTCAATGCTGCCAAAGCGCTGGGCATGACTTATGGGCAGACCATGCGTTTGGTTATCTTGCCGCAAGCCTTTCGCAAAATGCTGCCGCTGATTTTGCAGCAGTGTATTATTTTATTCCAAGACACGACGTTGGTGTTTGCTATTGGTTTGACGGATTTTTTCCGCGCAGCCTACGTGCGCGGTGAGCTGATGGGGCTTCTGACGCCTTATATCTTGGGCGCTGGTGCGATTTATTTTGTCATTAGCTTAAGTGCATCTATGGGCGTGCAGCAGCTACAAAAGCGTTTACGGTTCTGACACACCCTAGACTGCGCGGTCGCGGTTGACGAAATTTTTAAACAATGATTATCAAGATAATGTGGTTAGGAGCCAATAATGAACAATGCTGATACGTATGTAAATGCCTTTGGCGGGTTGGTCACCAATAATGGTCATGCCAGTGATGAGATAGTCATTGAGATGGCAAATGTCAGTAAGTGGTATGGCGACTTTCAAGTGCTGACTGACTGCACCGCCCATGTACACAAAGGCGATGTCGTCGTGGTTTGCGGGCCATCGGGTAGTGGCAAATCAACGCTGATTAAGACGGTCAACGGGCTTGAGCCTTTTCAACAAGGCGAGATTATGGTCAATGGTGTCTCTGTTGGTGCACCTAAGACTAACTTGCCCAAGCTACGTAGCCGTGTCGGTATGGTGTTTCAGCATTTTGAGTTGTTTCCGCATTTGACCATTATCGATAATTTAACCGTCGCGCAAATCAAGGTGCTGGGCCGTAAAGAGTCTGAGGCTAAACAAAAAGCCATGGCTTATCTAGATCGCGTGGGACTGAGTGCGCAGGCACCCAAATATCCCGCCGAGCTATCAGGCGGTCAGCAGCAGCGCGTGGCGATTGCCCGTGCGCTGGCGATGGACCCTGTGGCGATGCTGTTTGATGAGCCAACCTCGGCGCTTGATCCTGAGATGATTCAAGAGGTGCTTGATGTGATGGTCGAGCTGACTCGTGATGGCATGACCATGATGTGTGTGACCCATGAGATGGGCTTTGCCAGTCAGGTCGCCAATCGCATTATCTTTATGGATGAAGGTCATATCGTCGAAAACTGTAGCAAAGATGAGTTTTTTGAAGGGGCAAAAAGTGAGCGCGCCCAGCTGTTTTTGTCCAAGATTTTAAATCATTAATAGCAACGTTTTTGCTGCTACTTTAGCGCCTTGATGTAGAGGCTGTTCAATGAGCTCTAAGCATTTGCCAAAAAGCGTCTATGATTTTAGGCGCTTTTTTTGGGTTTTTTTTGGCCATAACGGTCCAGTAGCGGGGGGATAAGCAAGTAGATGAGTGCATGACTGTTTACTGCTACAATAGCGCTCAAGATACCGACAATGAAAAGTTTATACATTATATTGGAGCTATTATGAGCATAGAAAATGCCGACACCCTCGCAAACTCAACAAACCCCGCCAATGCTAAAAACTCTTTACATACTGAAAACCATGCGTCAGCGGAAAGCCAAGGCATCGTCATCGTTGGTGCCGGCTTGGCAGGTTGGCACGTCATCGATGCCATTCGAGCAAAAGACAAAGACATCGCCATTACTCTCATCACAGCGGATAATGGCGATCGTTACCATAAGCCAATGCTGACAATGGCCATCAGCCAAAACAAGCGGGCGGCAGATTTGGTACGTGCAACTGGCGCTGACGCTGCCAAAGCGGCAAACGTCAATCTACTAGCCAACATGCAGGTCACGGATGTTGACGCCGCTACGCAGCAGTTGCAGCTGGTCTCTGCCCTGCGCGCTGACCCGGTTTATACCAATTATGCCACCATCAGCTATGACAAGTTGGTACTGGCGATGGGCGCGCAGCCGATTTTTCCAAAGAGCCTGCCGGAGGATTTGGTGTGGCATGTCAATCATATTGAGCGCTTTGGGCAGCTACAAGAAAAGCTGGCAGCAGGCAGTCAGCATGTCGCCATCGTTGGCGCTGGTATGGTGGGGACAGAAATCGCCGAAGATTTACTCAAAGCTGGACATGAAGTCACCTTGATTGATTTAAATGACGCGCCTTTATCACAAATGCTACCAGCAAAAGCGTCCGCTCGTATCGCGGCGGCGGTCCAGTCCCAAGGTATTCACTTTTTGGGTGGTTATCAAGTGACTGGCGTTACGCGTCAGGAGGACGGCAGGCTACACGTCCGCTATGCGCCAGTGGCAGGCAGTGCTGACAGCGCGGCCGCTCAGTCATCCGAGCCTTTGGTCGTCGATCATGTGATTGCCAGTACTGGCCTCACGGTCGATGCCAGACTGCCCACTGCTGCAGGGGTAGAGTTTGATCGCCGGACTGGTATCGTGGTGGATGCCACCACCTTACGTACGCAAGCGTCAAATATCTATGCCATCGGTGATTGTATGTCTATCAATGGCGTTGCCTGCCGTTATGTTGCCCCGCTGCGCGCACAGGCGGCGACCATTGCGGATGATATCTTAGAGGTGGCACATGACGGCTATGATCATAAACCGCCAATGATTCGTCTAAAAAACAAAGCCATCTCTGTCATGGCTACTGGCGTACCACAAGCTGCTGGCAATTGGCAGGTAAAGACTGACACTGATGACGAGTTAATCATGGATTTGCTAGATGATAACAATGACGTCAGTGCGACAGTAACGATTAAAGCGCCGCCAATGGTTAAGTCTTAATCAACGCTTAATCGCTGTAAGTTTAACTTTTAGCTTTAATTTCTAGTTTTAATTTTTCTCAAAAGCCAGCTGTGTAACAAATACGTAGCTGGCTTTTTTGCCTACAATAATCGCGGGTTTTCATGCTATCTTTTACGGGGCTAGTATTTTTGGCGGTTAATTTAAATGATACATAATGTATTACTATTATTGACAGTTTCGTTTTAGGCGGTATAGTAGTGAATCATATATGATAGATACTCAAGGAAGAAAAATTGGCCCACGGGCAGTTTTTGAGTAGAATAAAAAGCACAACGAAAGGAATCGTTATGACGCAACCTACTGCATTTGACCACATATTAAGCAACATCCCTACCGTAAATATGGGCGCGCGCTCAGCGAATGCGCCACTGACTCAAAGCTATGATAAAGGCCCTGATGTGCCGCTGATTGAGGCGACCATCGGCGACTTTTTTGATGCCATTGTCTCCAAATATCCAGAGCGTGAAGCGCTGGTCGTCCGTCATCAAAACATCCGCTGGACGTACCGCGAATTGCAGCAACATGTCAACCAGCTGGCCAGCAGTATGATCGAGATGGGGCTTGAGATTGGCGATCGCATTGGCATCTGGTCGCACAACAACGCCGAATGGCTACTTATGCAGCTTGCCACGGCCAAAGTCGGCGTGATCCTCGTCAATATCAATCCTGCCTATCGTACTTTTGAGCTGCAATATGCGCTCAATAAACTCGGCTGCTCGGCACTCGTGCTCATGCGCCATTTCAAAAGCAGCGACTACGCTGGCCTTATCCGTGAGCTGTGCCCTGAGATTTATCATAAAGACTACACCCAGCTGGATTTGGTCGAGATTCCAACCATCGAGCGTATCATTTGGATTGATGAGCCAGACTCTGACGAAACGTTTGGTTTTATGCAAAAATTCTCTGACTGGATGGCGGAAGGCGATGCCAACGATCCGCGCGTGGCCGAGCGTCAAGCGCAGCTAAAAAACACCGACGCGATTAACGTTCAGTTCACCAGTGGCACGACTGGGACGCCAAAAGGCGCGACCTTAAGCCATCGCAATATCCTCAATAACGGCTATTTCATCGGTGAGGCGATGAACCTTACTTTCGAGGATAGACTGTGTATTCCTGTGCCGCTATATCACTGTTTTGGTATGGTGCTCGGCAATTTGGCCATCTTGACGCATGGTGGTTGTATCGTCTATCCAAACGATGGCTTTGAGCCGTTATCAGTCCTACAAGCAGTCGAAGAAGAAAAATGTACGGGGCTGCATGGTGTACCGACGATGTTTATCGCCGAGCTCGATCACCCTGAGTTTGAAAACTTTGATTTATCGACCCTGCGTACAGGCATTATGGCCGGCTCTAGCTGCCCGATTGAGGTCATGCGCCGTGTCATTGATAAGATGCATATGAAAGAGGTGACCATCGCTTACGGCATGACCGAGACCAGTCCAGTCTCTTGCCAGACCAACGAGCACACGCCGCTTGAGAAGCAAGTCTCGACCGTTGGCCTGGTACAGCCTGCGCTTGAGGTGAAAGTCGTCGATACCGAGACGGGTGAGATCGTGCCGTTAGGGGAGACAGGAGAGCTGCTCACACGCGGCTACTCGGTGATGAAAGGCTATTGGGGCAGCCGCTTTAAAACCCGTGAAGCGATCCAAGATGGCTGGATGCATACTGGCGATTTGGCTACCATGGATGAGGACGGCTATGTCAAAATCGTCGGCCGTAGTAAAGACATGGTCATCCGCGGCGGCGAAAACATCTATCCGGTTGAGATTGAGAACTACTTATATCGCCATCCCAAGATTCGCGATGTACAAATCGTTGGCGTACCAGATAAGCGGTATGGTGAAGTGCTGGCCGCTTGGATTATTCCCAAAGAGCCGGGCTGCTTGAGTGAAGACGACGTGCGCCAGTTTTGTAGTGAGCACATTGCTCATTATAAGGTACCGACTTATTATCGGTTTGTTGAAGAATATCCGATGACCATCACCGGTAAAATTCAAAAGTATAAGATTATCGAGCAGATGAAAGCAGAGCTGGGTTTAGACTAAGCGCACTTCTCGGGTACAGAACATCCACGACACCGGTGAGTGATACAAAAGACAAATGGCTACCAACCTATCGGCTAGCAGTCGTATGACCAGCAGTCACTATAAACCATATAATCAATCACTTGCACTTACGCAGCAAAGAAAAGGGATATCATGAGCACTATCATAACCAGTAAACTGAGTCCAAACGCCAGCGATTTTCAGCAAAACCGTGCCGCCATGCAAGAGATGGTCGATGACTTATATGTACACCTGCGTAAAGTCGCTCAGGGCGGCTCAGAGCGGGCGCGAGCCAAGCATTTAGCGCGTGGTAAGCTGTTGCCACGTGAGCGAGTCGAGCGTTTGCTGGATGTCGGCACCCCGTTTTTAGAGGTCGCTCCGATGGCGGCGCACGACATGTATGGCGAAGAGATACCCGCCGCGGGTGTGATTGCCGGTATTGGCCGTATCAATGGTACTGAGTGTATGATTGTCTGTAATGATGCCACGGTAAAAGGCGGTACCTATTATCCAATGACAGTCAAAAAGCACTTGCGCGCGCAAGAGATTGCGCAAGAAAACAATCTGCCTTGCGTGTATTTGGTGGACTCAGGCGGTGCAAACTTGCCCAACCAAGATGACGTATTCCCTGACAAAGAGCACTTTGGTCGTATCTTCTTTAACCAAGCCAATATGAGTGCGGCGGGTATCCCGCAGATTGCGGTGGTTATGGGTAGCTGTACGGCAGGCGGCGCGTATGTACCGGCGATGAGCGATGAATCCATCATCGTCAAAGAGCAAGGCACCATCTTTTTGGGTGGGCCGCCATTAGTAAAAGCAGCAACGGGCGAAGAGGTCAGCGCCGAGGATTTGGGCGGCGGTGATGTACATACCCGTCTGTCAGGAGTCGTCGATCATCTGGCACAAAGCGACACGCATGCGCTATCGATTGCGCGTGATATCGTCAGTCACCTTAACCGTCCTGCCAAGCAAATTCCCAATCAAATCAAACCGCGTCCACCGCGCTACGATGCCAAAGAATTATACGGCATCATTCCGACCGATAAGCGTCAGCCCTTTGATATCAAAGAAATCATCGCTCGCATCGTCGATGACAGTGCCTTTGATGAGTTTAAAGCGCGCTTTGGCAACACGCTGGTCTGCGGCTTTGCTCATATCGAGGGCATGCCAGTTGGCATTATCGCCAATAACGGCATCTTGTTTAGTGAGTCGGCGCAAAAAGGCACGCACTTTATCGAGCTGTGCTGCAAGCGTAAAATCCCGCTGGTATTCCTGCAAAACATCACCGGCTTTATGGTCGGCCGTAAATACGAAAACGAAGGCATCGCCCGTCATGGTGCTAAGATGGTGATGGCAGTGGCCAATGCCAAAGTGCCGAAGTTTACCGTCATCGTCGGTGGCTCATTCGGTGCCGGTAACTACGGTATGTGTGGCCGTGCTTATAGTCCACGCTTCTTATGGATGTGGCCAAATGCGCGCATCTCTGTGATGGGCGGTGAGCAAGCGGCGTCGGTATTGGCCACTGTTAAGCGCGATAACTTCGAGCGTAAAGGCGAGACATGGAGTAGCGAGGACGAAGCGGCCTTTAAAGCACCGATTCGAGATATGTACGAAGCGCAAGGCCATCCCTATTATGCCACCGCGCGCCTGTGGGATGATGGAGTGATTGATCCTGCTGATACGCGTCAAGTGCTGGCATTGGGGCTAAGCGCTGCCTATAACGCTCCGATTGAAGAGACGACGTTTGGGGTCTTTAGAATGTAGATTGGTACTATATTTTCGATGAGAGAATGCGTTGGTTTAAAATAAAAACTGAGTTACTAAGGCCGAGAACATTACGCAAAATTATCCGTAAAAAAAGACATGCAAAAGTTACCACAAAACATTGAGATAACCCTATATGAACAATTATAAAAGCCTATTGGTTGATATCGAACAGCACGTGGCGACGGTGACGCTAAACCGCCCTGAGATACGTAATGCCTTTAACGATGAAATGATCGCTGAGCTGACGGAGGTTTTTACCACGCTTGGCACTGATGATAATGTGCGAGTCATCGTGCTAGCGGCAGCAGGCAAAGCCTTCTGTGCGGGCGCTGATTTAAACTGGATGCGCGCCATGGCGGATTATAGCTATGAAGAAAATCTAGCCGACGCCGATAAACTCGCGCAAATGCTCAAAACCATTTATGAGTGCCCAAAACCAACCGTGGCTGCCATTCAAGGGGATGTCTATGCAGGTGGCATGGGTCTGGTCGCCGTCTGTGATGTGGCCATCGCGGTGAAGATTGCCAATTTTTGCCTCAGTGAAGTGCGTTTGGGACTAGCGCCTGCCACCATTAGTCCGTATGTCGTAAGAGCATTAGGGGCTAGGGCGTCGCATCGCTACTTTTTAAGTGCAGAAGTGTTTGATGCCAAAAAAGCGCGTCAATTAGGCTTTATCCATGAGCGGGTTAGTGAGGAAGCGCTCGACGATGCGGTGGCAACGTTTTGTGCCAAAATGGTCAAAAACAGCCCCGATGCGGTGAAAACCTGCAAGCAGCTATTGCATGATATCGCAGGCGCGCCCATTAGCGACGAGCTGATCGCCGAGACGGTAAAAGGCATCGCTGATATTCGCTCATCCACACAAGGTAAGGAAGGCGTGCAAGCGTTTTTGCAAAAGCGTAAGCCTGATTGGTTGACGGCAGATTAGCGACAAACAACGATAGCCAAGCCGACAAATAAAAACGACAAGACACAGGGATAGTTATGTTTTCTAAAATTTTAATTGCCAACCGTGGTGAAATTGCCTGCCGTGTGGCCGCGACTGCCAAGCGCTTAGGCGTCCGTACCGTCGCTGTTTATTCTGATGCTGACCGCGGCGCCAAGCATGTCGCCGTCTGTGATGAAGCCGTTTATTTGGGCGGCTCATCGCCGAAAGACAGCTATCTAAAAGGCGATGCGATCATTGCGATTGCTCGCGATGTGGGCGCGCAAGCGATCCATCCAGGCTATGGCTTTTTAAGTGAAAACGCCGACTTTGCTCAGGCTTGTCAGGATGCGGGGCTGGTGTTTATCGGTCCATCCGCTGATGCGATTCGCGCGATGGGCGGCAAGTCTGAGTCCAAGCGTTTGATGGAAGCGGCTGGCGTGCCACTGATACCGGGTTATCATGGTGACAATCAAGATGCCCAGTTTTTAAAACAGCAAGCAGACAGCATTGGCTATCCTGTGCTGATTAAAGCCAGTGCCGGCGGCGGCGGTAAAGGCATGCGTATCGTCGAGCAAAGCAGCGATTTTATCGAAATGCTAGACTCTTGTCGCCGCGAAGCCATTACCAGTTTTGGCAATGATCAGGTACTCATCGAAAAATACGCGCTAAAGCCGCGCCATATCGAAATCCAAGTATTTGGTGATACGCATGGCAACTATGTGCATCTGTTTGAGCGCGATTGCTCGGTGCAGCGCCGCCATCAAAAAGTGCTAGAAGAAGCGCCAGCTCCCGGTGTCGATGCAGCGATGCGTGAAGCGATGGGGACAGCGGCGATTGAGGCGGCGCGTGCGGTCAGCTATGTCGGTGCAGGGACGGTTGAGTTCATCGTTGAGCAGCGCGAAGGCACGATGAGCTTTTATTTTATGGAGATGAACACTCGCCTGCAAGTTGAGCATCCAGTCAGTGAAGCCATTACTGGTGTCGATTTGGTCGAGTGGCAGCTCTTGGTCGCCTCCGGTCAGCCATTGCCAAAGTCGCAAGATGATTTGGCGATTAATGGCCATGCGATTGAAGCGCGTATTTGCGCGGAAAACCCTGACAATGATTTTTTGCCAGCGACGGGTACACTCTTTACGTATCAAAAGCCTGAACACAGCACCTTTGATGTTGCCGATGTACGTATCGACGATGGCGTACGCGAAGGCGATGTGATTAGTCCGTTTTATGACTCTATGATTGCCAAGCTTATCGTGCATGCGCCGACTCGCGAGCAGGCATTGGCCAAACTCGATCGCGCATTGGCACAAACGCGTATCGTCGGTTTGCCAAATAACGTGGCGTTTTTGCGTTATATTTTAAATACAGAGTCGTTTAGTCAAGCCAATCTCGATACGGCGCTTATCGAGCGCGAGGCGGACGAGTTATTTGATCAGCATCCACTTGATTTATCGACGCTGGTGGTGACTGCTATCGCCCAGCAGCTGGCTAGTGAAGGCATGGCGCAAGACGCCGATCCGTTTAGTAAGCCGACAGGATTCCGTGCTTATAACGATTATACACGCTCGTTTAGCTTGGTTTATGATGAGCAAGCTTATAGCGCTCGTATCAGTCATTGGTACAACGCCACTGTCACGGGTGGCAAAAAAGGCACAGATAATCTGAGCAGCTTTACACTAGTGATCGAAAAAGAAATCGCGAACGCTGACAAAAATGCCAATGCCAATGTCGCCGCGCCAACCGAAGCGGTATATGAAGGTGAGGTCAGCTACGCCAGCGATGACGTGCACAATCATACATTATGGCTCGATGGCGCACGTATCAATGCCCAGAGCTGGGTGAACCATGAAACCGTCTATGTGTTCACCGATCGTGGCCGTGACGAGATTACACTTGTCGATATTATGGCGCATGTGGGCGAAGAGTCTGCAGCAGTCGGTAGTTTGAAGTCACCGATGCCAGGGCAGGTCGTTGCCTTTAAAGTGGCTGTCGGCGATAGCGTGAAGAAAGGCGAGCCACTCGCCGTCATCGAAGCGATGAAAATCGAGCACACCATTACCGCACCCACCGATGGCGTGGTTGGAGAGTTGTTATTTGCAGCAGGCGATTCGGTGGCTGATGGTGATGAGCTGCTACGTATTGATACAGAAGCTAGCGGCGCTTAAGCGCTGAAGTATAAGAAATGGAATATATAGTCAATTCGATATAAAAACGATACAGTGAGATGAAAAGTTGTTTTTCGTAGCCTCTGTCGGCGTAGGCACAGTACGCAAGAAAAACAACTTTTCATTGAGCGACTTGATAGCCATGTATCTGATTTATGTGGATTCGACTATAAGAACCGAAATATAAGAACAGTAAAAGGATAATAATCATGAGCCATTCGTATCCAGAGCACGTCACCATCGTTGATGTCAGCCCACGTGATGGCTTGCAAAACGAAGCCATGACGGTACCGACGGCGGTTAAGCAAACGCTTATCAACGATTTAATCGCAGCAGGCGTCAAAAAGCTGGAAGCGACCAGCTTTGTCTCGCCAAAGTGGGTACCACAAATGGGCGACAACAGTGAGCTGATGACCGCGCTAGCAGATAATAGGCATAATGACGTTATGTATTCGGTACTGGTGCCAAATATGCGCGGCTTTGATAATGCGATTGCACATCGTCCTGATGAAATCGTTATCTTTGGCTCAGCCAGCGAGACTTTTAGTCAAAAAAACATCAATTGCAGTATCGATGAAAGTATTGAACGTTTTGCACCCGTTGCCGCTGCGGCAAAAGAGCATGGCATCAAAGTGCGCGGCGTCATCTCTTGTACGGTCGGTTGCCCTTATGAAGGCGAGATTGACCCAAGCCAAGTCGCGTATGTGACCAAGCGTTTGGTTGAGATTGGCTCAGAGCAGATTGGTATTGCTGATACTATTGGTGTCGGCACCCCGCTAAAAGTACAGCGCGCCCTACAAGCCGCATTAGAATATGCTGACATCGCTATGCTATCAGGACATTTTCATGATACTTATGGTCAAGCTGTGAGTAATACTTTAGCCGCACTACAGATGGGTGTCAGCGAATTTGATACTTCAGTGGCTGGGCTTGGCGGTTGTCCTTATGCCAAAGGCGCAACGGGCAATGTCGCCACCGAAGATGTCGTCTACATGCTGCATGGTATGGGTATCAGTACTGGCATAGATTTGGATAAATTAGTCGTCGCTGGTGAGCGTATCAGTGAGTTTTTAGGTCGCCGCAATGGCTCAAGCGTGGCACGTGCGCTGATTAATAAGCGTCAGTCTTGACTAAGAAAATAAAGCGAGTCATAAGCTATATGGTCTCTTTTTAAATGGATCTGAATTTTTAAAAAATTAAACATCAAAATACAAGGAATGGTTATGAGTTTACCCGGATTGAATTTTCAGCTTGGCGAGGATATTGACGCACTGCGTGACGTGGTACAGCAGTTTGCGGCTAATGAAATCGCCCCGCGCGCAAGCGAAATCGACAGCAGCGATGAGTTCCCAATGGATCTATGGCAAAAAATGGGCGACTTGGGTTTGCATGGCATTACTGTTCCTGAAGCGTACGGCGGCTCGGACATGGGCTACGTGGCTCATATGGTCGCGATGGAAGAGATCAGCCGCGCTTCTGCCTCTGTAGCACTCAGCTATGGCGCGCACTCAAACCTATGCATCAACCAAATCAAACGCAATGGTAATGAGGCGCAAAAACAAAAGTATTTGCCTAAGCTCATCAGTGGTGAATTCATCGGGGCTTTAGCGATGAGTGAAACGGGCGCTGGCTCAGATGTGGTCAGTATGAAGCTCAAAGCCGAAGAAAAAGACGGCCATTATGTGCTAAACGGCAGCAAAATGTGGATCACCAATGGTCCAGATGCCGACGTGATGGTGGTGTATGCCAAGACCAATCCAGAGCTGGGTGCCAAAGGCATGACGGCATTTATCGTAGAAAAAGGCATGAAGGGCTTTGGCACCGCACAAAAGCTCG
This sequence comes from Psychrobacter celer, assembly GCF_016107555.1. Classification (GTDB taxonomy): domain Bacteria; phylum Pseudomonadota; class Gammaproteobacteria; order Pseudomonadales; family Moraxellaceae; genus Psychrobacter; species Psychrobacter celer. The sequence continues at coordinate 36,742 of NZ_JABASU010000006.1, forward strand.
ACAAGCTCGGCATGCGCGGCAGCCATACCGGTGAGATGATCTTTGATAATGTCGAAGTACCAAGTGATAATATCTTAGGCGGCGTCGGCAATGGCGTCAAAGTGCTGATGAGCGGCCTTGATTATGAGCGTGCGGTACTTGCTGCAGGCCCTATCGGCATCATGCAAGCGGTGATGGATAATGTCGTGCCTTATATTCACGACCGCAAGCAGTTTGGGCAAGCGATCGGTGAGTTTCAGCTTATCCAAGGTAAAGTCGCCGATATGTATACCATCTTGCAGGTGGGACGTAGCTTTTTATACACGGTCGGTAAAAACCTCGATATGCTCGATCAGCGCGGCGCAGGTCATAGCCGAGAAGTGCGCAAAGACTGCGCCAGTGTGATCTTATGGTGCGCCGAAAAAGCCACATGGATGGCAGGCGAGGGCATTCAAATCTTTGGCGGTAATGGCTATACCAATGAATATCCACTAGGTCGCTTTTGGCGTGATGCCAAGCTCTATGAGATCGGTGCAGGCACCAGTGAGATACGCCGTATGCTGGTCGGGCGTGAGTTATTTAACGAGACTAAGTAGAAATACTTACTTTCATATTAAACCAAAAAAGCAGGTCGCTTAAAACGTCCTGCTTTTTTATGCTTATTTTATGTCTTATAAAAATCTTAGATTAAAATTGTTATGTCTGTTTACTATGGTCAAAATAGCGTGCCAGACCAGTTAATAGTAAATCATCACGTAGTCGTACTGGGCGATTGACGTGCTGGGCGATGATGGCGGCATCGCCACCCGTCATGATGACTTCGAAGTTGGGATGACGATGGCTGATCTCGTTGATAGCGCCAACGATAGAGAGCAGTATACCGCGATGCACCGCGTCTTGGGTGGTCATGCCCTGACCGACGCTATCGAAGGCACCGTTAGAGATGGTGATTTGCTTGGTACCAGAAAATAGCGACTCGCGCTGCAAATAAATACTGGGAAAGATATAACCGCCCAAATGTGTAGCATGATCGATCAAGTCAATCGTCACCGCGGTCCCGCAACCTATCACGCACTGGCGCTTTTTTTTATCGACTGCACCCAGCATCTGCAGCCAGCGATCGCAGCCGAGCTGCTGATCGTTATAGTCGCTACGCATCAGCGGGTGCGCGGCATCGACATGGACAAACTCAAACGGGATATTTAGACGGCTGAGGGTTTCGGTGACTTTTATATTGAGCGCTTCGCCGAGCACAGATGAGATACCGATAAAATCGGGCGCATATCGCTCAAAGCGATCGGTGAGACCCATGAGTAATTCGGCAGGCGCTTGCAAATGCTGCTTAGCATCATGGTCGACGATCTGACCGATATCATCGGTGAGCCAGTATTTTAAGCGGGTATTGCCAAGATCTAACCAGAGCATAAAAATCCCTTTATATAGTCAATTCACTAAAAAATGTTATGGCAAAGCTTGTAGATGAAGCTTGTCAATAAAACCCAGAGACTTTTATGCCATAAGGGCGATAGCGCCCGCAGGCTCTATGCGTTAGTCCTGATGAATCACGTCAATGCGTCCAGTAAAAAGCGCAGAAATATTACCGTTATCTTGGCGCAATTGCAAACACCCATGTGTATCGATACCGCAGGCATATCCTGTCACTACAGTGCTATTGCCATGGTGCTCTTGAGTGACGCGTAGGCGCCGTCCTGCGAGAGCATCGACGCCATCAAACTGCTCTAAAAAACGATCCAGATAGTAGGTATGACCGGTGGGTTTTTCTAAACTAAAATATTCAAAACGCGTCATCGCTGCCATCAGCGCTTTGCTCATTTGCTGATAGAATGTTTTGAGATTTGGCAAGCGTATCGTCGCCGCGTCAGGCAGCATCTGACAGATATCTTGTAGACTGATCGCCTGATAGCTCATGCCTTCGCAAGTCTGCGCAGTCAGCGCTGGTGCCGCTTGTACATTTAGCCCCACGCCCATCACCACACCGACCAACTTGCCTGCTATGGTGACAGGCTCTATCAAGATACCCGCAAGCTTTGAGAACGGCTGAGTTTGTATTGCTGGCTCAGAGGGTGTCAGCGCCGGCTTGGATACGGCAGCATAAAAGCCCAAGTCATTGGCCCATTTTACCCCGATAGGCGTCAGCTGGCGCGCGTGCAGTTGCTCATTGAGCGCTTGAATGACAGGCATTTTTGCTAGCTCGACACCGATGACCAAAGACAACAAACCGCTAATCGGCTGATGCACAGGGTGATATAACGACAAGTAAACATTACCAGGTGGCGACTGCCAAGAGCGTCCGTGCTGCCCGCGACCAGCACTTTGGGTATCGGCAGTCAGTAGATGCATCTGTGCAGCATCAAGCGTGCCATTTTGTACCGCTGTGATCAACTCGCTATTGGTCGAGGCGCTACTAGCGAGGTGCCGATGGTTGAGCTCAGGCAAATGTACAAGCGTTGGCGATGTATCTGACGCAGTTGGAGTAGAGGTCTCGGCTAAAGGGCCAAAAGGCGCGGCAGATAAAGGGGCTGATGGCGGCATAAGTTTCGTCGATGTGGTTAAGGTTGTAGGAACAATCTTTGCTATACTGAGCGCGGGTCACGGTTTGGCATGAATAAGCGCGAATGAGCATGAATAAGCATAGTGACGCGGCTTAGTAGCGGTAATCAAATAGCATAAAGATCGGCTGCAGGTTTGGCAAATGGAATATATAGTCAATTGCAAATAAAACGGTTATATAAAGTTAAACGCATTACTGGTATAAATTTTCCTTGCGTGCTGTGCCTGCCCTGCAAATGTGCAGATGCGCTAAAAATACTCCAAAACTCCAAAATAAAAGGCTGAGCTAATGATGTTATATGTGTGGTTTGTGATTGCAGGGGCGTTTGCTGGGGTCAGTGCAGGCTTGTTTGGGGTAGGCGGCGGTATGATTATTGTGCCCGCCTTGGTGTGGATATTTACCGCCTATGACTTTTCGCCTGATGTCATCACCCACCTGGCGATCGGTACCTCGCTTGCGACCATCATTGTCACCTCTATTAGCTCATTGACAGCACATAATAAGCGCGGCGGTGTGCGCTGGGAAGTCTGGCGCAAGATGGCGCTGGGCTTGGTCATCGGAAGCCTTGTCGGTGCCGGTATCGCCGATATGATCGATGGAAAAGTTTTGCAAGCCATCATCGGTGTCGGTGCGTTATTGGTCGCGCTAAAGATGCTGTTTTTGTCTAACAAAGAGCAGCTCGGCAAGCCTTTGCCGCCCGCTGGCGTGCAGTTTGGCGCGGGCACAGGGATTGGTATGGCGTCCTCTATCTTTGGTATCGGCGGTGGTAGCTTGACCGTACCGTTTTTAAACTGGGCAGGACTGCCGATGAAGCAAGCGGTTGGCACCTCGGCCGCGTGTGGTTTGCCGATTGCGGTGGCAGGCGCGGTAGGATTTGCATGGTTTGGTCAAGACGTGGTCAATTTGCCTGAGGGTACGCTCGGTTTTGTCCATATCACAGGGTTTTTGTGCATATCCGTCACCAGCTTTATGATGGCAAAGGTCGGTGCTAAGCTTGCACACGTCTTGCCAGCCGCCACGCTTAAGCGCGCGTTTGGCGTGTTGTTATTGTTTGCCGGCGGGCAGCTGTTGCTGAGTGCGATTGGGGTGATATGACTTATCTTTTTTCAAGCGCATCAAGCCCTAAGCGCATCCATTTCATGGCCAGCTCGTCATGGTCGGTGAGCATATTCCATAACGCATCTTCGCTAAAGATAGAGTGCGCTTCACCCGAGTGCTCGATGGGCAGATCTGCTTCATGATCTTTCATCCACTGTGGATTTAGATAGTAGTCTTTCAACTCATTTTGCAATGCTTCAACTTTTAAGAACTGCTCTTGCGCCTCTAGTTGCTGGCGATATAGCTTGCACCACAGCTCATATTTTTGCTGCAATTCTTGTGGATTATAATCAGTCATTTTAATGCCCTTAACTTTTAGTGTTTAGAGGAATCATTATTATTTTAAGCCTTATTATAGCATCCCGTACAAAGTCCAAAAAATCGTCATCATTTGCGGTAGAATAGCCGCCTGTTTTTGTTAAGTTTGTCGATCCTTCATGCGTCTAAAATCTCTTAAGCTGGCAGGATTTAAATCCTTTGCCAATCCTACGACCTTCACCTTTCGTCATGGCATCACCGCCATCGTCGGGCCAAACGGCTGCGGCAAATCCAACGTCATCGACGCCATTCGCTGGGTGCTGGGTGAGACCTCCGCCAAGCAGTTACGCGGCGGGGCGATGAGCGATGTCATCTTTGCCGGTACACAAGACAAAGCGGCCAAAAGTGTCGCCAGCGTCGAGCTGACCTTCGAGCACACTCAAGATGAGCAAACTGGCATTCGCCATGAATTGAACCTGTACCATGAGCTCTCTGTGCGCCGTCAGGTCAATAAAGAGGGACGCTCGGATTACTTTATCAATGGCACGCGCGCGCGCCGCCGTGATGTGGTCGATGTGTTTTTGGGTACTGGGCTTGGGGCGCGTAGCTATGCGGTGATTGAGCAAGGCATGATTGGGCGTATTGTCGAGTCAAGCCCGATGCAGCTACGTGAGTTTATCGAAGAGGCGGCTGGGGTATCGCGCTATCAGGCACGTAGAATAGAGACACAAAAAAAACTTGAGAAAACCCAAGACAATCTGGCGCGTCTGCATGACATGCAAAGCGAGCTGGCAAGCCAACAAAAACGCCTGTCCAAGCAAGCCGCTAGCGCTGAGCGTTATAAAGAGCTGGCATTGACACTGGCGGACATCAAGCAGCAGCTGGCCATTCAGCAGCTGTATCAGGCCAAGCATAGTCAGCAGCAGCAAAAACGCGCCCATGAGCAAAGTTGTGCTGAAACCGCTCGCTTGCAAGCACAGTATGAGGACCTAAAAGCCAAGCAAGATAAGCTGACGGCTCATATCAATCAAGAGCAATGGCTCAAAGACGATGCACAAAGCCGCCATTACCAGCAGCAGCTCAATTATCAAAATGCCGAGCACGCGCTAAACGATGCCAAATCGCAGCTTGCCAGTTTGGCGCAGCAGATGACCAGCTTGGCGCAGCAGCGCGAGCAGGCCGTCAATGAGATTGAACGCATCACCACCGAGCAAGCCGAGCAGCAAAACGTGCTAGAAAAATTGCGCCCGCAGCTCGATGAGATAGCGAGTAAACGCGAGACGCATCAACGTGACGAGCGGCCGCTACAGCGCGCCTATCATGATGCACAAAACCAGCTGTCACGGCTACAAGACAATCATCGTGTGCTAGAGCAGCAGCAAGCGATTAATAGCCAAGCACAAAAACGCCAGCAGCAAAGCCATGAAAAATGGCAGCGCCGCCAGCAGAACTGGCAAAACCTCTGGCAGCAGCTACAGCAGTCACTGTCTGCCAAAGTAAATGCGGCTAATACACATAGCGCAGATGGACAAAATCCGACCTTAGCGTCGCACATTGATGAGCTGAATAAACAGCTACAACAGATCGAGCGCCAACAAGATAGCGTCGATGAGCGACTCTCCGAGCTACAGCCGCGCGCGCATGAGCTGCAGCAGCTTTTACATAAGCAGCAGCGCGCGCTGGGCGAGGAAGAAAAACGTCATGCAGTGTTGACCAGTGAATACGACACCTTGCACCAGATACTGCATCCAACACCTACGCCAAAATCACAACAGTCTGCTAAGGTAAAAACCACCGATGTAGTAACAACTGATTTAGCAAATCAAGTAGTAAATAACGATAACGACTTAGCCATTACCACCTTGCGCGAGCAGATTGAGCTGAGTGCAGTAGGCAAGCAGCATGCTGAGCTGCTCGATAAGGTGTTAGCACTATGGCTCGATAGTCATGTGCTGGCTTCTAAACAAGCAAGTAATGAAAAAGTTAACGGCGAGGTGCAAAAAGCGAATAGCTTATGGCAAGCGCTTGAGTACAACTTAAGGGATGTGTTTACTTATCAGAATGCGCAAAACGAACAGACTAATACACAGGATAATTCGTCAATAGAAACGGGTCATAGCTTGTGGCTATCTGCTAAGCAAAATGATGTAAACGAAAAGCCATTTGTTGGCGCATTGCCAAATACTTTGATTGATAAGGTACTGCCTTTATCACAGCTGATCGCGGCGCCCAACCTAGCGCTTTGGCAGCAGTGCTATCTATATATCGCAGACCTTACAAACAGCCATCAGACCTTCGATGTGCTGGCAGATATACTCAAAGCTCTCCCGCCGTCAGCGATTTTGCTAACGTCTGATGGCTGGCTTATCAGTCGTCAAGGTACGATAAATCTTGGCAAGCTTGTTGGCGCGCAAGATGGTCAAAATGACAGCAATAGTCAATTTTTGACGCAGCGTCTACAGCAGCGCGAGCGGCTGCAGATCTTAGAAGAGCTGCTTGATGGGCTTGAGAGTAAAATAGAAGAGCAGCGCAAAGCCATTGCTAATAATCAGCGAAGCTATGATGCGTTGACGATTGGCTTAGAGGAGGCGCGGGCGCAAGCTGAGCAGCTGACGCGTGATAAATATAACTATCAGGAGCAGCTGACAACCCAGCGCGCTGCCGCTGAGCGCCTGCAAGCAGATAGCCAGCGCCTAACTGCGGACAAAGCAGCCCTTGAGCAAGAGCAGCAGGAGCTTACGCACGAGCAGCAGGCGCTTACGCATGAGCAGCAGCATATCGCAAGCGAGCTGACAGCCCTTGCGCCGCAAATCACTGAGGCGCAGGCGACTATGCAGCAACTGCAAGCTGAGCGCCGTGAGCAGCAGCAGCGTCAGCAAACAGATGACGACGCTTGGCAAGCCCTGCAGCTGCGTGTACAGCAAAGCCAGATGCGCCTTGAGCACAGTAGCAGTAGCCTAAAACGCGCAAATGCGCAATATGATAAGGCGCAACAAAACGAGGAAAGTCTAAAAACGCAGCATGAGCAGCAACAAAAAAAATTGCCAGCGCTGCAGACCGCCTTGCAGGCACTGCAACAAACGCGCGATGAGCAGCAGGCGCTCTTGGCAGAGCGCGCTGCGGCTTTAACCGCGCTAAAAGAAACCTACAATCAGCAGCAGGCGACTTTAGACACGCTACAGCAGACGCTACAGACGCAGCAAAGCGAGCAGGCCGCACTTGCCACTGAGCTGGCATTGAGCGCCGCGCGTTTAGATGAGGCGACTCGCTATGCTGAAGACGCCATGGCCGAGTATCACCGTATCAGCGAACAGGGTGACACTGCGCAATTGATGAGTGTCTCGAGTTTGTTGGCGGATTTTATCGCCCATGATCGCCGCGTGCGCCCTGATAAAATCGCCGAGCTTGAGCGCGAAAAAGCCAAGCTTGAGCAGCAAATCAGCAAGATTGGCGCGGTCAATCTGGCCGCCGTGGCAGAGTTGGCTGAGGTCAATGAACGTCTAGAGCCGCTCGCGCAGCAGACCACTGACATCACTGCCAGTATGGAGACATTGAGCGAGGCGATAGCCGCTATCGACGAGACCACCAAGACCTTGTTTATCGAGACCTTAGAGGCGGTGAATACCGAGCTTGCCAACTTGTTTGCCAAAGTCTTTGGCGGCGGTCAGGCAAGCTTGACATTAAACTTAGAGGATCTACCAGCAAACACGCCCAAATCAGAGCAGTGGCGGGCAGGGCTGACCTTGATGGCGCAGCCAAAAGGCAAGCGTAATAGCCGCCTTGCGGTACTCTCAGGCGGCGAAAAAACCCTAACAGCACTCAGTCTTATTTTTGCCATTTTTAAGCAGCATCCTGCGCCGTTTTGTGTGCTTGACGAGGTCGATGCGCCGCTCGATGATGCTAATGTCGGGCGTTTTACTAGCCTCATTCATGAGCTGGCAGATGACTTGCAGTTTATCTTTATCAGTCATAACAAGCTGGCCATGCAGATCGCTGACGAGCTCAAAGGTATCACCATGCCAAGCGCTGGGATCTCTCGTTTGGTGAGCGTCTCGCTCGATGAGGCGGCGCGCTATATTAGTGAATAACAAGGAGAATGAGGACAGGCGCTAGACAAAACAAATCACGGAGCAATAAAATAGTAATAACAGCAAGCGGCGAGCAATGGTATAGTAAATAGCACGCCAGCAACGTCACACAACTGTGTCAGGCTGATGATAAACGATGACTATATGATGACGATATTCATAAGCCATGCTAGACTATTGCCATTTATTGTTTCTTGTGTATTCCCTTTTGTCATATATTAGGATGTATCTCTCATGACCGCTATTCAGTTTATCTTGATTGCCATTGCTGCGTTTATCGTGCTCGCAGGACTGTATATGGTCATTCGTAGCTTTAAGCGTCGTAGCAGCGCTGACGCTCCTGTCGTCAATTATGACAAAAACGGCATCCCGATCATACCGCGTCACGAGCGCAGCATCGTCGACCAGCCAGATTTAGAAGACGCTGTCGCCGGCGAGACCAGTATCGGCCCTGATCGCAGTTATTTAGATACGGTGGTTGAGCAAGAGCCTGTGACTGCGCCTCACAATACCGAGACCCCATCAGCCACGGCGCAAAACTTGGCCGATACGCCTGATAGCAATGATGAAGACTATATGCGCTGGCAAGAAGCTGAGCTGCGCCGTGACGATGCAGAGTTTGCCGACACAGCGGCGCAGATGGGCAGTGAGCAAGAGCTCGATGCGTTCTCAAGTTTGGTATCGGCGACTGACAGCTTGATGCCATCGATTGATACGGCAGAAGAGCCAAGCTTTGATAGCAACAGCCCCATACTAGATCAGCACCTCTCAGAGCCAGTCGATGAAGCGCAAAACGCGCCGCTTATCAACGCCAAAGACAACATCAACATCACTATTTTACCAACCCAGTATCGTGATCGCCCAGCGGCGATTATTCGTGGCCGTGATTTGCTGGCATTGATTGACAAGTATGGCCTGCGTTATGGGGCGATGAACATGTTTCACCGCTATGAAAAAAAAGACGGCACAGGCATGCTATGGTTTAGTATGATGGGCATCACCGAAAGCGGTATCGCCCCTTTTGATCCGCATAGCGTCGCGACCAATGTCTATAACGGTGTGGTGGTGTTTTTGTCATTGCCGCATCCACAAGCCGTGCACAGCTTCGATAGCATGATGAGCATTGCTTATATGATGGCAAGCGATTTGGACGCCATCTTACTTGATGAAAATAACGAACCGATCACGCCCGAATACAAGCAGCAGCTACGCAACCAAGTCCGTGACTATGAGGCTTAAGCGCCAACGCTAAATAAATCAATAGAAATTCAAAGCAAAACCAAAAGCAAAAAACATCATGATAGCGTGATGTTTTTTGCTTTTTTTATGGGCGGTTTATCACAATATTAGCCAAACTTGTTATGATATCAGCATCTAGAATAATCAAGACGCTGACTATGACCGACCTGCACTTATCGCCTGCCACGGCACAAAAACAACCTGCCACACCTGATGACATCGTGGCACAGATGCGCACGCTGATCGCCGCTATCAAAAAACACAATTATGCCTATTATGTACTCGACAATCCTATTTTGGACGATAGCGAATACGATCAGTTGCGCCGCGCATTGCTTGAGATCGAAAAAGAATATCCAAATTTGGTGCAGTCCGATAGCCCCATCAACCAAGTCGGCGACATACCGCTGTCGGCGTTTACGCAGGTGACCCATGACATCCCTATGCTATCGCTTGGCAACGTCTTTGATTATGACGAGCTGCACGGCTTTATGCGTCGCGTCAATGATCGCCTGAGCGATGCCCAGCAAAACCCTGAGTACGAGATGGAGCTAAAGCTAGATGGCCTAGCGGTGTCACTCAAATACGAGTATGGGCAATTTGTGCAAGCGGTGACGCGCGGTGATGGGCAGACAGGCGAGGATATCACCCAAAACGCCAAAACCATTCGGAACTTGCCGCTGTATCTTTGTGAAGCAAAAGACATCCCGCTATTAGAAGTGCGCGGCGAGGTGCTGATGCCAAAGGCGGGGTTTTTACGTTTAAACCGTTTGGCAGAAGAAAACGGCGACAAAACCTTTGCCAACCCGCGCAATGCTGCCGCCGGTAGCCTACGCCAACTCGACCCTGCAATCGCTGCCAGCCGTCCGTTGGCGTTTTATGCGTATTCGGTCAATCAAGGTCTGCCGGCGGCGATTGAAACCCAGTCCGATGCACTTGCTTGGTTAAAAAAGCTTGGCTTTACCGTGAGCGCTGTCGAGGTGGTACAGAATCCACGCGAAGCACAAGCCTACTATGAATCGGTGATCAAGAGCCGTGACGCGCTACCGTTTGAAATTGATGGGACAGTGATTAAGGTCAACCGTTTGGCATTGCAGCAGCAGCTTGGGTTTTTGTCGCGTGAGCCGCGCTGGGCGACCGCCTACAAATTCCCTGCCGAGACGGTGATGACGCGCTTAAACGATATCGAATGGCAAGTGGGGCGCACCGGACAGATCACACCTGTGGGTAAGCTTGAGCCGGTGCAAGTCGGCGGCGTGACGGTCAGCAATGTCACCTTGCATAACTTTGGCGAAATTCAGCGCTTGGATGTGCGCGCAGGCGATATGGTCAGTGTGCATCGTGCCGGTGACGTCATCCCCAAAGTCACGCGTGTCTGGCACGACCAGCGTCCAGCAGACGCAAAACCAGTCGAGCTACCATCGGCTTGCCCCGTGTGTGACTCGCCTGTGGTGCTGCCAGAGGGTGAGGCCTTGGCGCGCTGTAGCGGCGGTTTGTTTTGTCCTGCGCAGCAAGTCGAGGCGCTTATCCACTTTGTCTCACGGCGGGCGATGGATATCGATGGGCTGGGCGAGCGCTGGCTGATGAGTTTTTTTGAGCATGGCCTTATCAAAACCGTCGCTGATATCTATGACTTACATAACCATACCGACGAGCTGATCACTTTTGAAAAGCTGGGCGAAAAATCGGTACAAAATCTCATCAGTGCTATCGACGCTAGTAAGCAGACGACACTCGCACGCTTTATCTACGCGCTTGGCATTCGCGGCGTGGGTGAGACTACCGCGCAAAACCTCGCCCAGCAGTTTGGCGAGCTTGATAGTTTGATGGCAGCGGATATCGAGACATTGCTACAAACGCCTGATGTCGGTGCGATAACCGCCGAGCTGATTTATGAGTTTTTCCGAGCGCCGCACAATATCGAGGTCATTACCGCGCTACGCGAGGCAGGCGTGCATTGGGACAAAGTCGAGCAGGTCGCAGCAGAAGGGTTACCACTTGATGGGCAGACGTGGGTCATCACCGGCGCGCTTGATAGCATGGCACGTGATGAAGCCAAAGCCAAGCTGCAAGCGCTCGGTGCTAAAGTCTCCGGCAGTATCTCGGCCAAGACCACCGCATTACTGGCAGGCGAAAAAGCAGGCTCAAAACTCACCAAAGCGGAAAAATTGGGCGTAAAAGTGGTGGGCGAAGAAGAGTTTTTAGCGATGGTTGGTCTTTGATTTTTACGATAATGTCAATGTTAAATGGTATTTTTCTCAGTCTTTAATGTTGTGGAGAAAGTAAGGGAAATACCATTTGAGCTAACTAAAAACAGCAAAGTGCAGTAAAGTTCGCACTAAAATTCCTATCAATATTCCTGGAACGGCATACTTTATCAATCGTATAAACCGATGGTTTAAGCTTAAAAATATGCCTATTCCTGGTAAGTCGAACGTATTTACCAAAAACCCTGCAAAAGTATTAACTTGGGTCGCTGACATTTCTTTTTGTTGAACCAAGTCAATTGCAACGCTTAAATAGGCTGTTCCTCCACCTACGTATTTAGCCAATGTGGGCATAATAAATGTTGAAGATGTATTTGTAGCGGATAACAGGGGAGACAGCGCTTGTTCTAACATCACAATTGCCCCAGCCTCTCTTAAAATACCTACTATCGTAATAGATAAAGTTAACATTGGAATAGCACCAACGGCTAAGCGTATGGCTTCGATACCCGCATCATTGATTACTTTCATAAAGTTACTATCAGAAGGGTCTTTATCAAATAATTGTTCTGACGTATCAGGATGCTCATCGGATAGCATACGCCCTGACAGATACCAAGTTGCTGATGAAGCGCATAAGCCACCGATGATAGAAAAGACGATTGCTGCTGTCCAGTTTAGACCCAGAGGAATCATCGGATATAGAATATTACCTTGCGCCATAGCCAATAACATCGCTAAGGTTGCTGCTAAGTGCCGATCAGAGACGCCTCTACTTTGCATAATCGTGAGGGTAGCGAGTGGTGCAGCAAAGCTGATAAAATTCATTTGAATTAGGGCAAAGGTACTTATTCCTGTTAGACCAAAAGGCTTTAAAAGCGGACTGAGCGCTTTGACGATAATGTCCATGAGACCGTTTTGCTCAATGACTTTCATGATACATAGCATCACAATCATGATAGGAAGCAGTGTATAAAGTGCAATATCAACGGAGGAGCGCCCTGAAGCTAAAATGATTTCTATGAGCGACATGTAAAACTCCTGAGATACCTCTTATTGAGACAGATGTATAAATGAAATAGCGTTATTTGATTAATAAAATGGCATCAACTTGAAGGATCATGCCAAAAGGTAGAGCATTTGCACCCATAACTGAGCGAGTGTGATGACCTTTTGTGCCTAAAACTTCAACCAGTAAATCAGAGCAACCATCGACAACCTTTGCGTGGTCAACAAAGCTATCGCAAGCATTCACGACACCAGACAGCTTTATAACTGAGTCAATACGTGATAAATCTCCTAAGGTATCTTTTGCAATGGACAGTATTTGCAGTGCCACATTACGCCCCGCGCTATAGCCCACCGAGACCGTAATATCACTACCCAAACGTCCTGTTAAAAACTGACCCTCCTCATTTCTTGGTCCTTGTCCAGACAGATAAAGTACGTTCTCAACTAGGTATGCAGGCTGGTATTGACCTGCTGGCTTGGGAGGAGGAGGTAAGATGATATTGAGGGAATCAAGCTTTTCTTCTGGTGATACTGTCATATGTTAACTCTCAGTCATTAGGAGATTTCAATGAATCGACTATATGATAGGTCGTACATTACCTGATACTTTGATACCAGCGCCCATGTGAGGTGATATCTCAGCAGTTAGACATGAGGGCATACCCATATCTTCCCCTTGGTAAATCATAATAGAGCCTGAATGTGGCCAGTTGATATCTCTAAGATACCCAGCCAATGCCGCCGCCGCTGACCCAGTTGCTGGATCTTCGAATACACCGCCTACTGGGAATGGGTTGCGTGAGTAAAAAATTTGATCTTGCTCAGCGTAAATAAGATTGAAGGTCACCAAACTTTCTTGAACCGATAAGTGATGTCCATTTTCTTGGTGATACTGCATTGCTTGCAAAGTTCGTCTATCATTGACTGCCAGTATCAAATGATCACCACCCGCATGCGCAATCGCAGGTGGAATTCTTGGATCCAAATCGGACTCAGTAAGCCCAAACAAACTGAGCGCTTCAGTCAACAACTGGGGACTTATGGGACGACTATGCGTGGATGGTGAAACAAAGGCTGCACCCCAGTTTTTATCAGAGCAATAACCTTCAACACTGATTTGTGCATGGTTTAGAATGAGGTGAAAAACCCCTTGCCCAAAGTGTTTAGCAAGAGTGGCACCAAGCGCAATGGTTGCATGACCACAAAAATCCACTTCTACTTTTGGTGAAAAATATCGAACGCGCCAACCATTATCATGTGGTGCTGCAAATACGGTTTCAGAATAACCAATCTCTGCGGCTAGTGATTGCATTGTGATGGTGTCTGGTATCGATTCACAAAGAACAACGCCAGCAGGGTTGCCTCCTTCTAAACCTTTTGGAAATGCAGCGATACGCTGAATATTCATAATATTTTTCTCCTTAATTCTGAGGTTACAAAAATATTTTAAAATATCAGCGGGTAAGCGCTTCAAACGAAGCCACTAAGTCGATTTCAACCAGTGCTTCTTTAAGCGCAAGCTCTGAGACCACTGTCGAGCGGGTTGGTAAATGATCACCAAATGCGCGTGCAAAAGCACCATCAAATTTTTGAAAATTGTTTCTTTCAGTGATCCATACTCCAGCTTTTACGACGTTTTCTGGGCCTAGGCCATATTCAGCCAAAACTTTAAATTGGTGAGCAAGAATTAAAGCGGTTTGCGCTTCGATGTCACCGTGAATTTCACCGTGTTCATCGAATGCAAGTTGACCAGATAAGAACAGCAATGAGCCTGTTTTGATGGCGGGGGAAAGGTGTGGCATATCAATATCTCCTAGATTTATTTTCTGGAGATGATTGTGTCAATATGCATAATAAGAAGCAATAGCCCAATTATGCATAATACTCATGCATAATTTGCACTAATGTCGTGTGAGGATAGTATCAGCTACTTCCACGGTACAGATTGGAATAACTGCGAGACCCAAGTAGCAAACGCTTCTGTGCGGGCTGGTACATGCTGGCGTGACGCCTTAACTAGGTAAATACCACCGTCACCATCGAAATGCCACTGTGGCATCAGTTGCACTAAAGTTCCTGCCTTAATATCCCGCGCAACAAGCCATTCTCCTGCACCAAGTATGCCGATATCGCCTCGTGCTGCTTCTAGCATAGCAATACTGTCATTACTCAACAATGTACCATTAGTGCGAATCATGGTGAGCTGCTTGCCATCGGATAAACGCCATATTGGGTAAGAATGAAGCGTGGGATTACCAATACAGTTGTGCTCAAGGAGCTGTTCAGGTTGTAGAGGGGTTCCATGATTTTGAAGATAAGCTGGAGAGGCAACGAGAATTCGTTTATGGCTTGTCAGTTTACGGGCAATGAGTCTACTATCGGTCAGGTGCCCAATTCGAATCGCAGCATCAAACCCACCTTCGATAAGGTCAACATAATTATCGCTGTAGCTAATATCCAGCTCTAATTTTGGATACTTTGCCATAAATTTGGGGATTTCAGGTGCCAACCACAAACGCCCCATCGTGGCGGGAAAAGCCAGTTTTAATCTGCCTTTTAGAACATGAGTATGTTCGACCGCTTCTTCTTGCGCCTCCTGTATCATGTCGGTTGCCAGTCTGTACTTTTCAGCAAGACGTCTGCCTGTATCTGTGAGTTGCACTTGACGGGTAGTTCGTTCAACCAGACGTACACCCAAACGGGTTTCTAGTGAAGCAATACGTTTGGAAATAATAGTAGGATGTCTGCCAATAGCTTTTCCAGCCGCAGCAAAGGTTTTATTAGAGGCAATCGCTAATAAGGCAGTTATTTCGTCAATATGTTGACTATTTATGTTCATAATGTAGAGCGTGCTTTTTAGTTAAACAGTATTATATGCTGGCTAAAGCTTTTTAATACATTAAAACCAAATTTGAAAGCGCCCAATACAAAAATTTAGGGGCTGTAGTAGATAAGCACTATGCTAGACTACTTTTATGAAGATAACCCGTTGTAAACTAAGTAAAAAATCACAGAAAAGGCTGTTAGAGTTTTTCACCGCTGAAGTGACTGCTAGAACAGCCGCAGACTTACTTGATATTCAGCCTAACACTGCTGCACTTTTTTACCATAAAATAAGACTTGTGATAGATTACCATCTCTCATTAGAAGCTGATGATCTTTTTGATGGTGAAGTCGAATTAGATGAAAGTTACTTTGGCGGTGTATGCAAAGGCAAAAGAGGTCGCGGGGCTGCTGGCAAAACCGCCGTATTTGGGATTCTAAAACGAAACGGTAAGGTTTATACCATTGTCGTAGCAGACACCAAACAGACTACTCTAATGCCTGTTATTAAGCGTAAAATCAAGCCTGACAGCTTTTTTTATACGGATAGCTATCGAAGTTACAATGCATTAGATGTGAGCGAGTTTAAACACTTTAGAGTCAATCACTCTAAAGAGTTTACTTGCGGTAAAAACAATCACATCAATGGTATTGAGAACTTTTGGAACCAGTCTAAACGAACACTCAGAAAGTATAATGGGATTAATAAGAAGAACTTCCATTTGTTTTTAAAAGAGTGCGAGTTTAGATTTAACTATGGCTCACCATCTAATCAGCTGAAAATTCTGAGAAAATGGTGTGATATTTAATCCTTATCTACTACAGCCCCCTTATAATTATTAATAAAGGCAAGCGAACCCCACCGCTACATAGCTATTGTCTGACATACTCAGAGGGCGACATACCAAAAAAGCGTTTATATTCTCGCGAAAACTGCGACAAACTTTCATAACCCACTTGCAAGCTGGCTGAAGAAATATCGCTATTTTCAGTCATTAATAGCCGCCGCGCTTCAGTTAAGCGCAGCCTTTTTTGATACTGTAGCGGACTCATCGACGTTATATCACGAAAATGCTGATGAAAGCTTGAGGTACTCATCCCTACCGTGCGCGCCAAGGTAGCGACCTGAAATGGCGTGGCAAAGTTCATTTTTAACCACTCAATCGCTTGCACAATACGATGTCCTGTCGTGCCTGCGGCGGCGATACGTTTGAGCCGATTGCCTTGCGGACTCATCAATAAACGATAAAAAATCTCTTTAATAATGAGCGGCGCTAAAATAGCGCGGTCTTGCGGCGCGTCCAGCAGTTTTATCAGTCGTACCAGCGCATCACTGAGCGACGTCGTCATCATTCCAATAGCCACACCTTTTTTGTCATCGCTACTGGGTCTAAAAGAGAGGTGCGCATCGAGCATCAGCTCAGCCAAAACATAGGGGTCAAGTTTTAAAATAACGCCTAAATAGGGGGTTTGTGGCGAAGCCTCAATAATCTGCGCAATGACGGGTAAATCAATCGCGGTAAACAAGAAGTGATTGGCGTCGTAGACGTAGGTTTCCTCACCCAAGATGACCTGTTTTTTCCCTTGCGCAATCATGCATAAGCTGGCATCCAGTACATAGCTGGTCGGCGCCGTTGGTGTATCCCAGCGATGCAAACTTAAGCCGTTAATAGGCGTTTCATATTTATTGGTGTCTTTGGTCTGTGCGTCAACAAGTGCGGCTAAGTTATTTTCCATAAAACGACCTTTTTTATATCATTCGTATTTTTTCGTTATTTAAGTGGTTGTTATTGTAAATTTTTTTAAGCCATAAATCAGTTAAAAATAGGACGGTTTGGAGAAATAGGCAAGTATCTAGGAGAAATGGGACAGCGTGCGGCGGCGTCAGTTTTTATACTAAACCTACGTTATTTTTTAAGCCATGAAAACATAAACGATAGGAAAAACAATGCGTATAACCCTAGCTACGTTGTTAATCACCTCATTTCTCTCTATAGGAGCCAGTGCAATGGACACTCAAAACAATATCGACACGCAAACCATCACCAAAGCGAGCGATTTACCAGAAATTGAAGGTTCGGATGAAAACTTTACAGGTGAGGTGGCGATTACGCCACTGACAAAAGTCACCGATGGCATCAATGCCACGAGCGCCTATGTCAGCTTTAACGCCAGTGCGCGCTCTTTTTGGCACACTCATCCTAAAGGTCAATATTTAGTGGTCACAGAAGGCGAAGGACTGGTGCAAGAGTGGGGCAAAGCCGCTGAAAAAATCGGCGTGGGTGATGTCATTTTTTGCCCGCCTGGTATCAAGCACTGGCACGGTGCCAATGGTAAGACCGCGATGACCCATTTGGCGCTAACAGGATCTGATGAGGATGGTAACAACGTCGATTGGTTAGAGCCTGTCAGTGACGCGCAATATCATGACGCCAACCACTAAAAATATACTGGTAAACCCTACTATTTATAACATGACAAAGGAACAATAATGACTTCATCTGACTCGGATAATCAAACTGCAACGACAGACGCTTGGGACAAAACCTTTAGCAAAAGCGAGCGCGTTGATCATAAAAAAGTGACGTTTAAAAATCGTTATGGCATCACCCTGTGGGCTGACTTGTATCAGCCGAAAGCAGCGACAGACAATATGGCAGCCATTGTGGTTAGCGGTCCTTTTGGTGCAGTAAAAGAGCAGTCTTCTGGACTCTACGCGCAAACGCTCGCCGAGCAGGGTTTTATTACCTTGGCCTTTGACCCATCGTATACAGGTGAGAGTGGTGGCGAGCCGCGCAATATTGCCTCGCCTGATATCAATACCGAAGACTTTAGTGCCGCGGTTGACTGTATTGGTCTGTTGCCGAATGTGGACAAAGAGCGCATTGGCGTTTTGGGCATTTGTGGTTTTGGCGGTATGGCGCTCAGTGCTGCTGCGGTGGATAAGCGCATCAAAGCGGTCGTGACCAGCACCATGTACGATATGACGCGCATGATGGCAAAAGGCTATAACGACAGCTTGACCCTCAATGAGCGTACTGAAACCTTGGCCAAGCTTAGTGAGCAGCGCTGGCAAGATGCCGAAAACGAAGCGCCCGCTTATGGGCCGAAGTCTTTGGAGCTAGAAGGCGGCGAGCCGCAATTTGTGGTGGAGTATGCCGATTACTATAAAACATCGCGTGGCTTTCATCCTCGTGCCATCAACTCTAATGCCGCTTGGTCATTGACCACGCCATTATCATTTATGAATTTGCCCATCTTGACGTACATTGATGAGATTTCGCCGCGCCCGATTTTATTCGTTCATGGTGAAAACGCGCATTCGCTTTATTTTAGCCAAACCGCTTATGAAAAAGCCGCTGAGCCAAAAGAGCTATTGATCATTCCAAATGCCAATCATACGGACCTGTATGACCGTACAGACATCATTCCTTTTGAGAAAATAACGCAGTTTTTTAAAGAAAACCTTACTACTGAAGCTCAGTCTGCATAAATAAGATAGTGTTTTTTAAACATCAAATGGAAGATATAAAAATAAAGAGGGACAGAACATGAATAAACGTCTTGGCGTCAGCCTATTACTGGTCAGTGCATTGGCTGGCGGTACGCTGGCGCAAGCAGCGCCCCAAACAGTACATACGGAGATAAAAAATATGAATGCTTTATCACAGCAGCAACAAGCGCTGATTCCTATCGCCGCATTTGCCGCGACAGGAGACATGGACGCCTTGCGTCAGGCACTCAATGCGGGATTAAATCAAGGTCTCACAATTAATGAGATTAAATCATTATTGGTACAGGTATACGCTTATGCAGGTTTTCCACGTAGCTTAAATGCACTCAATACGTTTATGGCAGTGCTGGATGAACGACAGTCTCAAGGTATTAATGATGCTGAGGGCAAAAGCAGTCAGGCATTGCCAGCAGCGTATGATGCTTTGGCGCAAGGCAGCGATAACCAAACCAAGCTGGTCGGACAGCCAGTCACAGGCGCGTTATTTGACTTTGCGCCTGAGATAGATACCTATCTAAAAGCGCATTTATTCGGCGATATTTTTGCACAAGATGTATTGAGCTGGCAGGCGCGTGAGATTGCTACCGTGAGTATGTTGGCAGCGATGACAGGCACGGACAGTCAATTAAAGTCGCATGTCAATATCAGCAAAAATATCGGCATTACTACAGAGCAACTGCAAGCTATTGAACAGGTTCTGAACGATAAAGTATCAAAAGACGTCAGTCAAAAGTTAACGGATGCTTTTTGATATACAGTTGACAAATACATAAGGTAGATCGTTTTAAGGCCTATTAAAGTATTCTTAGTAGGCTGCTATTTTGTAAAAATCAAAATTTCTGTATATCTAACCAAAACCAACCACTTATCATTAAACCTAACAAAGTTAACAAGACTGATTCAGATCGCCCTTACCGACGCTTATAAGATAATAGTCACAAATATAAAAAAAACTATGATCAAGCAGTGAATAAGCAAAACGTAAGGAGCGCGTTATGGCAGACAATACTAATAATAAATCTAATACCGACACTATAGATAGTAGCCAAAGTCCGCAAGTGCAGCATCTCATCGACACTCTACAAGGCGAGCATATCCAAAAGAAGGGCGGTCAGTCTGCCATCATATTTCGGATGGTGATGCCAGACCATCTATGTCCGTTTGGCCTCAAATCAATTGATGCGCTCAAGCACGCAGACTATGACATCATTGATCGCCATATCACGACCCAAGATGAGAATACACTGGTCAAAGACACGCTTGGGGTCAAGACCACGCCGCAGACGTTTATCGATGGCAAGCGCGTTGGTGGTAATGATGATCTGCAAGTATTTTTGGGCAATCAAGAACCCGAGACAGATGACGACACCACTTACGCGCCCATTATTGCGATATTTGCTGTTACCGCACTCATGACACTGGCATTATGCTGGGCATTTGCCGTTAGTGTCTTTTCAATACAGGCGCTTATGTGGTTTGTCGCGCTCTCCATGTGTGTATTGGCGATTAAAAAGCTTGAGGATTTAGAAGGGTTTACCACTGGGTTTTTGGGCTATGATTTACTCGCGCGCCGCGTGGTACGCTACGCCTATGTATATCCGTTTTTAGAAGCGTTTGCCGGTATCGCTATGCTTGCCGATCAGCCTTGGCTCAATCCGATTGCAGGTTTGGTTGCTTTTATCATCGGCTTAATCGGCGGGGTATCCGTTATTAAAGCGGTCTATATCGATAAGCGCGAGCTAAAATGCGCCTGCGTGGGCGGCGATAGCAATGTACCACTGGGCGCGATCTCTTTAACCGAAAACGTCATGATGTTCGGTATGGGTGGTTATATGCTGATTCGCGCTTTATTATAATCAAGTGGTTTGATGATGCGTAACCAATATATCGAGCTACTCCACCATCTCACCATGCGCTTTTGCGTCGCCTTTTTTGCCATCTGGTTTAATCACAATAGGTAATACCAACCCTTTGGCAAAGTCGTCTGATAACACATAGTCATAGCGACTGGCAGCGACATCGGGTGTGGTATGAATGACCAGTGTCATCTCGTTGCCATCGGTCAGCTCATGTGAGACATAGGTTTCGCTCAGCTGATCCAAGGCTTTGGATAGCGCTTCGTTACTTGCCATACTGATAGTGAGGTTGTGCTGCGCTGTCGCCGCGTCCACATCGAAGTACTCGGCATAATCGAGGACGTTTTGGCTATCGATGGCAAAGGGGTACTCATAGGTACTGCGATGAGCAGGCTTTTCGCCGCTCGCGACCGACGACCAATCGATGGTGTAGGCGGCAGGCGCTGAGGTCTGTGCAGTGCCATCGCTGGACACTGCCGCTTGCTCAGTCGCAGGGTCAGCCACCTCAGTTGACTGGTCACAACCTACTAGCGCCCAACCAGCAGTAGCCACTAGTAATATACTCGTTAAGCGCATTCCCATCGATGTATCCTCTTTGTTATTGGTCGTTATGATTGCCCGTTGTGCTATTTTGCCAGCTTTTGCTCGGCTTCTCTAGGGCGTGTCCTCAATACGTTTTAATACCTCGATATTATCTGCGCTATTTTCGTTGTTTGATTAGGGCGTGTTGAACATTCAACCATGGCATTGACAGAGACTATTAATGCGCATAAAAAAACAGCCATCTTTTGATGACTGTTTTTGATGTACTTTATTGGTTTGGCTTTTTGGTTTTCTGTCGTTTAAACGCAAAAGCTTAACGACTGAACCTTAAGTATTATCTACCGATCTGGCAGTTTACTTGATATTCTTTACCGTTTGCCCATTTGATGGCAAAGATACCTTTGTCACCTTTCATATGCCAAGCATAGACTGCTTCTGGGTTTGAGTCATTGATATAGCTGGCTACGTCACCTTGTACGCCGCCGTTTAGGATAATTGGCTGCTCTGCCCATTTTACTTTAGGCATGGTAGCGTTTAGCATGACTTGTTTTTTATTGATAGACTGTTTTGCCATGATTTGGCTGTCATCAGTACAGGTATAAGGTGCTGGTGCCATACGGTCGTAAGCGGCATCCGTGACGCTCTCTGATGCTGGCGTATTTGCAGCGTTTGGCGTGGTCGGTGCGGTCGTGGCACAGGCGCTTAGCAATGCAAGGGCAGGTAAGGCAGTGGCGATTTTGGTTAGGGTGTTCATGGCATTCTCCAAATGTTTAACAAAATTATAAGAGGTCTTAAGACGTCTATAACAATGATCATGTATTTATTATTAACAAAGCATTAAGCATAGGCATAAGCATATAGGGGCTATGGTAACGAAAGCCGCCTTTGATGAGTGTTAGAAATTGTTTGTTACATGTTCATTAAGTTACGTAAACACTGACTAATGTAACGCTACGGGACAGTCGTTAGTGATAACCGGCTCGCCGCCAGTGCCACATTTGATAGTTAATTCGATATAACACCCTACAATTACCAAAAAACGCCTGCCGACAATTAGTCGACAGGCGTTTTGCTCAGACAGCGCTTGGGATAGTCCACTCTAGCCATAGTCCAGACTATTTAGTCTTGCGCGGCGGCAGGCCAGTATGCTGCGTCTGAAAGTTGCCTTTACTGACGCGCTTTTTGCTATTTTTGTTCCCAGTATTTTTGGTCGTTGGGCGCTCAGAGGCGCGGTTGCTGCGTTTGAGCGAATCGTTGCCGACGCGGCTGTTCTTTTTGCGTGCAGAATGGTAGCTGTCTTGCGCCGCATCCCGACCTTCTAGATGGGCGTTATATGGCGGTATCAGGCAGCCGCGATTTTTACCGATCAAGTCACTACGGCCCATGTCTTGTAGCGCTTTACGCAGTAGTGCCCAGTTTTTTGGGTCATGGTAGCGAAGAAAGGCTTTGTGCAATTTGCGCTGCTTGCCTGATTTGACGATGTCCATATCACCACCCCCACGGCTGACCTTGTGTAGCGGGTCTTTGTGGGTATGGTACATGGTGGTCGCGGTCGCCATGGGGCTAGGATAAAACGCCTGCACTTGGTCGGCGCGGTAGCCGTTACGCTTTAGCCACAGCGCAAGGTTCATCATGTCCTCATCTTTGGTGCCAGGGTGGGCGGCGATAAAGTAAGGAATCAGATACTGCTCTTTGCCAGCCTCGGCGCTGAAGCGCTCAAACATGGCTTTAAATTCGTCGTAGCTGCCCATGCCCGGCTTCATCATCTTGGACAGTACGCCTTCTTCTGAATGCTCTGGGGCAATTTTTAGATAGCCGCCGACATGATGGCTGACCAGCTCTTTGACATATTCAGGGTCTTTGACCGCCAAGTCATAACGCAAGCCTGAGGCGATTAGGATTTTTTTCACACCTTTGATATCACGGGCCTTGCGATATAGCTGGGTGAGGTTGCTGTGATCGGTAATGAGGTTTTCACAGACATCAGGATAGACACAAGACGGCTTGCGGCAGTTTTTCTCAATGGTCTCGTCTTTGCAGTTGAGGCGGTACATGTTGGCAGTAGGGCCACCAAGATCGGAGATGACACCTGTGAAGTTAGGCGCAGTATCACGGATGGCTTCGACTTCACGTAGGATGGAGTCCTCTGAGCGGTTTTGAATGATGCGGCCTTCGTGCTCAGTGATAGAGCAAAACGTACAACCACCAAAGCAGCCGCGCATGATATTGACCGAAAACTTAATCATGTCATAAGCTGGAATGCGTGCGTCACCATAGCTCGGATGCGGCAAGCGGGCATAAGGCAGGTCAAACACATAATCCATCTCTTCCGTGGACAGCGGAATCGGTGGCGGGTTTAGCCACACATCGATGGCGCTGTGTGAGTTACCACCGCCGCTGTTGTGTCGCTGCACCAGCGCCCTAGCGTTACCGGGATTGGTCTCTAAATGCAGGATACGGTTGGCATGCGCGTAGAGCACAGGGTCTGATTTGACGTGCTCATAGTCAGGCAGGCGAATCACTGTCTTATCACGTGGCGGCATTTTTAGCTTATGTTTAAGAGCAGTTTTTGGCTTATACTCTTTATTATCTTCAGCCTCCATGCCACGCATCTGCACCACTTGCGTATCCGTATCGACTTGATCAGCATTTAAGACTTTGTTGGTGACGGGCTCGGCGACGAAGCCTTGATACTGCTGCGAGTATTGTGAAGCCGTGCCTGTCATTGCTGACGTGGCTTGCCCAACTGGCGAGTCCGATGGTTTTTCTTGTTCGATTTTACAGCTATCAACGTCCTCGGTCATCACGTACGGGTTGATGATTGGATCGACGCGGCCGACGGTATCGACATCGTTGCTGGCGACCTCAGTCATATCTGCTTGCCAATGGCGACGACTCGGCGAGAGTAGATACGCTGTGCCTCGCAGCTTACTCATCTGCTCAAACGTATAGCCTTTAGACAGACCATGTACCACATCGACGATGGCGCGCTCGGCATTGCCGTACAGTAACACATCAGCGCGCGCATCCATCAAAATACTGCGGCGGACTTTGTCTGACCAATAGTCATAATGAGCGATACGGCGAAGGCTGCCCTCGATACCGCCGAGGATAATCGGCACATCGGGATAGGCCTCACGGCAGCGTTGACTATAGACGATAGCGGCGCGGTCCGGGCGTTTGTTTGCCACATTGCCCGGCGAGTACGCATCATCGCTACGAATCTTGCGATCGGCGGTATAGCGGTTGATCATGCTGTCCATATTACCCGCGGTCACGCCGTATGCATAGACTGGCTTGCCAAGCGCCATAAAAGCGTCTTTGCTCTTCCAGTCAGGCTGGGCGATGATACCGACGCGAAAGCCCTGCGCTTCTAATAAGCGACCGATAATCGCCATACCAAAGCTTGGGTGATCGACATAAGCGTCGCCTGAGATGATAATGACATCACAGGCATCCCAGCCCAGCGCGTCCATCTCAGCACGGCTCATCGGTAGATAAGGCGCAGGCTCGTAGCAGCTCGCCCAGTGTTTGTCATAATCATAAAGCGGTTTGATGCCTTGTTTAAAGGCGGTGCGGGCGATGGTATCGGCAGACATGGGCGGACCTGTTAAATAAAAAGAGACACTAAAAAATAAGCCGTTATTTATCAATAATAATAACGGCTCATTAAAAAACGCTCATTTTAACATGAATTGTCTTCAGGATGTCATAAAGCCGTTTTAATGAGCGAAGGGTAAGTTGTTGATAGCGTAAGAAAATGTTGAGCGTAAAGGCGGCCGCCAAACCGCTGGCTTGTACCGTGTTTTAAAATCATGACTGCTTTAGTCAAAGACACAAGCTAATCGCCCAATAATTGTAATGGAAAAGTCACTACATCAAATGCTAAGGCAAAAGGCAGTAACACCAGTTTTTGGGCGCTATTAGGGCCGCGGCGATTGACCTGCTCGTGCTCTGTTTGTGTATAAAAGCTGACGGTATAAGGTTTGGTCAGTGAGCGGTAATTGGACTGAATCAAACGTAAATTGCTGACTTGCGGATAGATAGCGCCTTTGACAGGAACGCTAAAGCAAAAGCGCTGTGCATCGATGCGCTGGTCGCTAGTGGTGGTGCAGTCACGGCCATTATTTTGCAAAAAGAACTGATAGTCTGAGCGCTGAAACTCGTCTTTTAATTTGGCATAAGACAGCTTCATCTCTCCTTGAAAAACGCCAGCGTTATCGGGTACATAAAAGCTCATGTCATTATCGACGTGGATGTTTTTGGGTGTCAGGGTGCTCAGTAAGCTGATCATCTCTGTCCCGCCCTGCGTCAACACATAGCTGTTTTTTTCGCCGACGATGACCATGGTAGCATTGGGCGTTTTGGGTAACGCTTGAGCTGGGCGACCAAAAGCGACGATCTGATCTTCGGATAATATCTCTTTGCTGGTTTGGCTGCTGACATGACGATCATTTTCTAGTAGTGCGCTGGTAGCGCAGCCTGAGCTGGCAAGTAGCGCTGCAAGCGATAGCCCTATACAGCTGGCTTTTAGATACCTGTTTAGGTATACGTTTAGGTACACGGCCGCGCTCATGCTTTGCAGCTTATGAGAGAGTGGGGTTTTTGATGGGGTCATGGTCGCACTTCCTTGTTTGCGATATTGTTGTGGGGAGATGACGGTGGTTTTCTGTAGATATCCTACCCTGTTTATCCAATACTTTGCTACTGCAAATAGAGGTTTTGCGGCGGCAAATGACAGTGCTGTTGGCACCGATTGTCCTGCCCTGTTTATCCAATACTTTGCTACTGCAAATAGAGGTTTTGCGGCGGCAAATGACAGTGCTGTTGGCACCGATTGTCCTGCCTGTTATTGGTCTGACTATTATCAGCCTGACTGTCAGTCGAGCAATATTTTGGTGCCGCTTTTGGTAAAGTTCATCACAAACTGGCTCTTAAAGCCCCGTACATTATTTTGATGCTGGCAGGATTGGGCGTGCTGAGTGTGCTGGCGATAAAAACCAACGTCGATGCCAGTCAAATGCTACCGGTTAATGTGTACGGCATGATGCGCTACCTAGAGCCGGCGCTGCTATTTATCTTGGCGATTACGGTTTTGGGCAATCCATTTGAGTCGGCGATGATATATAGCTATGGGCTAATCTGGCTCGGTATTGTGTGTTTACTGCTTCATGGTATCTGTCCGCTGCGCGGTACCAAAAACGAGACGTTAGGTACAAAAGCTGCCGCTTAACGCATGTATGCTGGGGTGATATTTATATTTAGCGGAATGTAAAACTGTTATGAATTTAAACGCGCTACTGGTATAAATTTTACTTGCGTGCTGCGTTCACAGAGGCTGCGCAACCTACATTTAAAAACAGCATCCCAGTAGCGCTATGACATTTTTAGAGTGTATCGACTATGTAATAAAACAGGACGGTTTACGCGATGGTAAATCGTCCTGTTTATCAGCTCGATAGGAGCAGAGCACTGCCAGAGCATTTAATCCAAATGCTGCTTAAAGCCGCGCTGCTTATCGCGCTCCCAGTCGCGGTCTTTCAGAGTTTTACGTTTATCGTGTTGCTTTTTACCGACGGCAAGGGCGATCTGACACTTGACCATCGAGCGCTTCCAGTAGCAAGACAGCGGCACACAAGCATAGCCTTTTTGATTGACCGCGCCATATAATTTGTCGATCTCGCGGCGATTGAGCAGCAGTTTACGGGTACGGATGCTATCGGGGCTAATGTGCGTCGAGCTAGATAGCAGAGGCTGGATATGAGCACCAAACAAGAAAGCCTCACCATTACGAAAGGTAATATAAGCCTCGGTGATGGACATTTTACCTGCACGAATGGCCTTGACTTCCCAGCCTTGCAAAGACAAGCCTGCCTCAAAGGTTTCTTCGATAAAATACTCGTGCCGCGCTTTTTTATTGGCGCAGATTTGATTGTCTGGTTTTTTCGCTTTTTTTGACATAAATTCTCCATCAGGATGTCAGTGCGCTGCATCCTTGTCTTACCATTCCTCATCCAAGACCATCGGCGGGCCTACTATGTGAGATGAGTCGAAGCGCTTATTGTAGCAAAGCAAAGGGGCAAAAGGTAAATCGGCTGTTAGGACAAATGTAGCAGATAAGTATTAAATGTAGGCAAAATTTGCTAGCATGTGCAGTATCATTAACGACCAGATTAGCACTGCTATGAATTCAGCAAATGCCGCCCATGCTTCAAAGCTTCAGACCAAGATTTTATACCCTGGCACCTTTGACCCCATTACCAATGGCCATGTCGATTTGGTGACGCGCGCGACCAAATTATTTGATGAGGTGGTCATTGCCGTGGCATCAGGGCACCACAAAAAACCGCTGTTTAGTTTTGAGGAGCGGGTGGCTTTGGTCGAGACGGTGTTTGCAGATTTGCCGCAAGTGTCGGTGGTGGGTTTTGAAGGTCTGCTCGTGGATTTTATGCGCCTGCAAGGTGCCACTGCTGTCTTGCGTGGCCTGCGTGCGATGTCGGATTTTGAGTATGAGTTTCAGCTGGCCAATATGAACCGCGAGCTCGATGAAAATTTTGAGGCGGTGTTTTTGACGCCATCGCAAAACTACTCGTTTATCTCATCGACGATGATTCGTGAGATTGCCAAGCTTGGCGGCGATGTCAATAAATTTGTGCCACCTTGTGTCTCGCAAGCTTTTGCCAAAAAGCTCACGCTTAACTAGCCGTCACCGTTTATCTGCTGACAGTTATTTTATCCTTCACCAAACTCGCCAGAGTAATCTGACGCGCTTGTTATTAGTCATACATAAGGAGCAGTTTATGGCATTGTTAATCACTGACGAATGCATCAACTGTGATGTCTGCGAGCCTGCTTGCCCAAACGAGGCCATCTCTGAGGGCGATGATATATATGTGATCGACCCTGATCTGTGTACAGAGTGTGTCGGTCACTTCGATGAGCCGCAATGCGTGGTCATCTGTCCTGTCGACTGTATTCCAAAAGACCCCGATCATATCGAGAGCGGAAGCGATTTATTGGCCAAATACAAGCGTATCACTGGTCAATAATGCGCTGAGATGCTGCTGCCCAACAAAGCCTAGGAATAATATAATGAATACGGATATTCAATTGCTCATACACTTTTTTCAACATACGTACTTTTCGTTTGCGAGCGGACGATGAGTATGCCTACCAGCGACTTCGACCACCAGCACTTGTGGCATCCCTATGCCAGCTTGCCGCCCACTTATCCAAATATCGTCATTGACCATGCCGAAGGTATCTATATCGTCACTCAAGATGGCACGCGCCTCATAGATGGCATGTCGTCATGGTGGGCAAGCGTGCATGGCTATAACCATCCGGTGCTCAATGCGGCAATGACTCATCAGCTCGGCAAAATGGCGCATGTGATGTTTGGGGGCTTGACCCATCAGCCGGCGATAGACTTGGGTGAAAAACTGCTCTCCATCGTACCAGCAGGCCTCGATGCTATTTTTTATGCTGATAGCGGCAGTATCGCGGTGGAAGTGGCATTAAAGATGGCGCTACAGTATCAGATTGCTGCTCAGCGTCCGCAAAAGTGCCAGTTTGCCTCAACGCATTCAGGCTATTATGGTGATACCTGGCATGCGATGAGCGTCTGCGATCCTATCAACGGCATGCATAGCTTATACGGTAAGCAGCTGCCGGTGCAGCATTTTGTTTCTGCGCCGCCTATGGAATTTGAACATAAATTAACGCAAGACGTGCGCGATGAATTAACCCAGTTTTTTGCTAAACATAGCGCTCAGCTTGCCGGATTCATTATCGAGCCTGTCATTCAGGGCGCAGGCGGCATGCGCTTTTATAATCCAGAGTATTTGCAATTACTGCGGCGGTTATGTAATGCGCATGATGTGCTGTTGATTACCGATGAGATCGCCACAGGCTTTGGCCGTAGTGGTAAGCTTTTTGCGTGTGAGCACGCCGATATCAGCCCCGATATTATGACCGTGGGTAAGGCGCTAACGGGCGGCTATATGACTTTTGCCGCAACGCTATGTACCCGCAAAATTGCGGATACCATTCACAATAGCGACTATCCAGCCCTTATGCATGGTCCGACCTTTATGGGTAATCCGCTGGCTTGCGCGGTCGCTTGTGCGTCGATTGATTTGATTTTGTCTTATGATATCGAGAGGCGTACGGCAGATATGCAAGCCGTTATGGAGTCGCAGCTTGCGCCAGCAGCGACATTGGATGGTGTCAAAGAGGTACGTTGTTTGGGCGCGGTCGCCGTCATTGAATTGGATAAAGCGGTCGATATGCCTGTTTTTCAATCCTTACTGATCAAAAATGGCATTTGGGTCAGACCCTTTGGTAAATTGGTCTATATCATGCCGCCCTTTGTCATGACGGATGATGAGCTGGTGACGCTATGTCAGTCACTACTGACCGTCGTTACCTTTTA
This sequence comes from Psychrobacter celer, assembly GCF_016107555.1. Lineage (GTDB taxonomy): Bacteria > Pseudomonadota > Gammaproteobacteria > Pseudomonadales > Moraxellaceae > Psychrobacter > Psychrobacter celer. Next base: position 66,364 of record NZ_JABASU010000006.1, read on the forward strand.
TTTAAATCAAACTTGTGTCACCAATAGAGCGGCTATATGAGTGTGCTATTTATCTCCGGTATCGACACCGACATTGGCAAAACTTACGCCACCGGTATACTGGCTAAGGCCTTAATGCAGCAGGGCATAAATATCATCACCCAAAAGCTGGTACAAACGGGCGTTGGGGTTGATTTGGCCAGTGGTGAGATGAATATTGCTGATGATATTGTTACTCATCGCCAGTTGATGGGTGTACCGCTACAGCCGTGTGACCTTGCTCACACCACATGCCCTTATCGTTATAAAAAACCAGCGTCGCCGCATCTGGCGGTCAGACTGGCCGATGATGTGTTAGACCCTGATGTCATCACTCAGGCGACGCGGCAATTGCAAGTAAACTACGATGTGGTGTTGCTAGAAGGGGCAGGCGGTTTGCTCGTACCCATAACCGAGCAATTACTGACGCTAGATTATATTGCCACCCAAGGCTATCCAGTGGTTTTGGTGACCTCGGGTCGCCTTGGCAGTATCAATCATACTTTGCTTAGCCTTGAAGCCATCAAAGCACGCGGTTTAACGCTGCATAGCGTGATTTATAATCCCATTCATGATAATGCGGCTCAGACAGATTCTGAGATTGCGACGAGTACCATGGCGTTTTTACAGCACCATCTGCAGCAGTACCATCCGGACACGTACTGGCTGACCCTGCCCTATATAAAGCAAGATAAGCAACGCCACACTCTGCCAGATTTGTATTTACCAAATGGTTTTGTCTGAGGCGGCTACAAGCGATTATTTGACGAGGCAAAATTAGTCACAAAAGATATTTCCAGATGAGCCTTGGGTTTGCTATACTGGCGCCCTTGGTAGACTAGGCGATCGCCGCTGCACACTGGCAACAGATGTGCAGGGGAGGAAAGTCCGGGCTACATAGGGCAGCGTGCCAGCTAACGGCTGGGCAGGGTAACCTGACGACCAGTGCAGCAGAGAGGAGACCGCCGCGCGCAAGCGAGGTAAGGGTGAAAGGGTGCGGTAAGAGCGCACCGCGTGTCCAGCAATGGTGCACGGCATGGTAAACTCCACGCGTAGCAAGACCAAATAGGCATCGGCATGGCGCGGCCCGCGTTCGATGCGGGTAGGTTGCTTGAGCGTATCAGCGATGATGCGCCTAGAGGAATGATCGTCCACGACAGAACCCGGCTTATCGGTCTACCAACTTTTTTATGCTTCGTTTTTTAAGCGTTGTGTTTAAGCATTGTTTTTACGCTTCGTTTGTATAGTTAGCAGTGATGTTTTTGCGCTTAATTTGAATAAAATTCATTTTTTTTTGCAAAAAAAGCCAATTAGGGGTTGACGGTATCAACCTCTATCGGTATTATACCGAGCCTTAAATGGCGATGTAGCTCAGCTGGTTAGAGCGCACGACTCATAATCGTGAGGTCGAGAGTTCAAGTCTCTCCATCGCCACCATATATCATAAAACCTAATCAGTTTTAAAAAGCCAATCTTTCATGATTGGTTTTTTTTTGCCTAAAATCACTTAAAAACTCTGTCAGGCTGAGGGCTTTTTATCATGAAGCCACTTATAAAAGAGCCATTGAGCTTACGAATTTCTTGCTATATCATTAGTTTATCAGTTTACTTACAGATTAATTCTTGTAACTTATGTCCTGCTTACTTATTATAGGGACTGTTTTCGGTAAAGTCCTGTAACGTCATGTCTGTACAATTGCCTCCTTATCGTCCCATCAAGCACCGTAGTGGCCTTAAAGTCATGGGTGCGGCATTTCATGCGTTGCTGATGCGTGAGCTACAGACGCGTTTTGGTAGCTATCGTCTGGGCTATCTGTGGGCGCCGCTTGAAGTCCTGTTTCAAGTGCTTATCTTTTTGGTTATTTTTGGTGCGATTCGTGAGCGGTTAGTTCCTGGGATGGATTTTTCCCTGTTTTTAGTCGCTGGTATGGTTCCGTTCCGGATGTTCCAAAAGATAGCGACAAGAGCCTTGGGGGCAGTTGAGGCTAATAAAGGTTTATTGGTATATCGCTCAGTTAAGCATGTTGATGTCATCATCGCACGCTCTTTCTTAGAGTTAGTGATCTATTTTTTTACTTTTATTCTACTTCTAGTGGGTCTGTCTTTTTTTGGGATAGTTCCTGATTTTAGTAATTTACATATTGTTATTTTCTGTTGGGTTACGCTCTTCTTATTTAGTTTAGGTACGGCTCTCATTATGATGATTGTTGGCTACTATGGTGGTGAAATTACCAAAGTAATATCTATTTTTTTTACAGTGTTATATTTTACTTCAGGTGTTATATTTCCATTACACATTGTCCCAGAGCCCTATTTTAGTTATTTACTATACAATCCATTAGTACATAATTTAGAGTTGATAAAGTATGCATTTGCGCCTAACTATCCGTCCTATCATATTGATATTGGATATTTTTTAGAGTGGATGTTTGCAGTGAATTTTTTGGGACTCTTGCTTTATAAATATGCAGAACGTGATATGATTCGCTCCCGTTAGAGCAAGCGCTAAAGTATACAGAAAGGCAAGTAAATGATTGAAGTTAAAAACATTTCTAAGTCATTTATGACAAAAAAAGGTCGGCATTATCTTTTTAAAGATCTCAATCTGACTATTGGTGATAAGCAAAGCGTTGGCTTGCTCGGGCGTAATGGCGCGGGTAAGTCAACTTTGCTGCGTATCATCTGCGGACTTGATGAGCCAGACCATGGCGAGGTCATTACTGATTCTACCATCTCATGGCCAGTCGGCGTGGCAGGAGGCTTCCAAGGCAGTTTGACGGGTCGGCAAAACGTCCGCTTTGTGTGCCGGCTGTATTCTAGCGGGGCCTATATCGATGAAAAAATTCGTTTTGTCGAAGAGTTTGCAGATATAGGTAGTTATTTTGATATGCCTGTACGAAGTTATTCGTCAGGTATGCGTTCAAGGCTTGTATTTGGCTTAAGCCTAGCGTTCGATTTTGACTACTACATGCTAGATGAAGTAGGTGCTGTTGGCGATGCAGCTTTTAAGAAGAGGTCTCGAGAAATATTGAAGGCACGAAAAGAAACGTCAGGTGTACTTATGGTGTCTCATAGCTTGAAAGATATAACGGCAAGTTGTGATGTTGGTATTGTATTAATGGATCAGACAGCACATGTCTTTGATGATATAACAGAAGCGATTGAGGTTTATGAAAAGCATATCCACAAAGCAAAAAAGTAAGGTAATTAACCTCTCGTTATTTATCGGCTTAGTCATACTGCCTTGGGTGCTCGTGATATTTTATGTCATGACGCTGGCTCATCCGCGTTATATATCGACCGCTGATGTGGTGGTAAAGCAAGTCAGCGAGTCAAGTGTGCCGTCTGGCGGTGGCATATCAGCTTTACTGGGTGTCAATAGTACCAGTAAAGAAGATGCAACCTATTTGACAGAGTACATTCTGTCAAATGATATGGTGAAGCGGCTAGATAATAAGTTTAAGTTTCGCGAAGCATACTATGTCGATGGTTCAGACCCCATCTATGAGATTGATCCGGATGCCACGCAAGAAGAGCTGCTCGATTACTTCAAAAAGCGGGTACACATCAACCTCGATGAGCAAAGCTATGTGCTGTCGGTGGCGACAGAAGCCTTTGATTCACGCTACGCGTTTGAGCTAAACAAAACTATCTTGAACGAGTCTGAGCAATTCGTAAACCGTATCTCACAAGAAGTTGCGCGTGATCAGTTGGTGTTTGCCGAAACCCAATTAGAAGAGTCACAAGATCGCCTAAACGACGCCAAAGAGCAGCTATTAAACTATCAAAACACCAATGAGATTTATGACCCGCAGGCCAACGCCCAGATTATCAATCAGCTGATTGGCAGCCTACAAGGACAGCTGAGCTCTCTACGTACTGAGGAGCGGCAACTGCTTAGCTATCTCAATCCTGATGCGCCGCAAGTGGTGTCGATCAGAAGCCAAATCAAAGCGATTGAAGCGCAAATTCGTCAAGAGCAAACCAAGCTGACCTCGCCAAATACCACCAAGCTAAACCGTCAAGCGGTGCAGTTTGAGACCATAAAAGCGGATGTGGACTTTGCCACAGAGCTGTATAAGCTGTCGCTATCATCACTTGAAAAGGCGCGCCTAGAAGCCTTTAAAAAGATGAAAAACCTGATTGTGATCTCAACCCCTTATGAGGCCGAAGAAGCGTTGTATCCACGCCGCGCTTATATCATTTGGACATCACTTATATTGTTATTGATATTCTATGGTTTTGTGCGCTTGGTGATGGCCGTTGTCCGCGATCATCGTAGCTAGTTTTGCGGTCTGCCAGCTTTGACCGACCAGATATCACTAATGATCGACAGATCAGTAAAGGAATATAATTCATGAATACGAAACCACGTGCGATCGTGATGATGATAAGTGTGGCGATGGCTGCTATGAGCATGTCAGCAAACGCCGTCAGTTATGCCGAGCAAATGGCAGGCTCTAGCTTTGGTACAAGCGCCAATAATGCCAGCCAAGATCAAAATCGCAATAATATCAATGTTTCAACCCAAGCGTTTGCTGGCGGTGTACCTGGACAGGCCACCAGCCAAGAAGCGGTGAATGCCGCCAGCTTGCCCAGTCAGTCGGTTATTAACACCACCCGCCCTTACCAAGACATCAACACCCAAGACATGATGTTTGGTGAGCAGCTATTTCGCGGGGCTTTTTCGACCACCTCCGGCTCGACCTTTAACGACAGCTATGTGATAAACCCAGGCGACAATGTCCAAGTACGCATGTGGGGCGCTTATCAATTTGCCTCCACCATGACAGTCGATCCACAAGGCAATATTTTCTTGCCAAACGTCGGTCCGGTACGTATCGCTGGGGTTCAAAACGGCAACTTACAAAACGTAGTCAAAAGCGCGGTCAATCGTATTTATCGCTCAAACGTCGGCGTCTATGCTTCTTTAGAGCAAGCACAGCCGGTCAAAGTATTTGTCACCGGTTTTGTCAAGCAGCCTGGTTATTATGGCGGGCTGGCGGCGGACTCGGTGCTGTCTTATCTCGACAGAGCGGGCGGCGTCGACCCGACACGCGGCAGCTTTATCGACATTCAGATCAAACGCAATGGCCAAATGCTCCAGCAAGTCAATCTTTATGATTTTTTATTGGCCGGTAAGTTGCAGCCTTTTGCCTTTCGTGATGGTGATGTGATTACAGTGGCCCCGCAGAAAAAAACCTTTGCCGTGAGTGGTGAGGTGCAAAACGAGTATACATTTGAGTTTGATGTCAACGATCTGACCATCGGTGATGTCTTGCAAGTGGCCAATCCTGCCGCAAACGCCACCAACGTCAGTATTACCCGCAGTGCAGGCCGCGCCCAGACGGCGGAGTACTACTCACTGGCAGAGGCGCAAAACGTGCCTGTCTATAATGGTGATCAGATGGTGGTGACCTCAGATCGCTATGCTGGGACGATTGCAGTGCAGGTGAAAGGAGCACATACGGGCAATGGCGCGATGGTGGTGCCTTATGGCGCCCGTCTCAAAGACATCGTGCCGCAATTGCAGCCAAGCCCGCTGGCTAAGTTGACACATTTGACCATTTATCGTCAGTCAGTCGCTGAGCAGCAAAAACGCATGATCAATGAGTCGCTTGATCGTCTAGAAGAGCTGACACTTGCCACGCAGTCAACGACTCGTGAAGAGGCCGCACTGCGTCAAGATGATGCCGCTTTGGTCAAGCAGTTTGTGGCAAAAGCGCGAAATGTACAGCCAGATGGTCAGATCGTTGTGGTGCCAAACTCATGGCAAGACATTATCCTTCAGCAAGGTGATGTCATCGAGATCCCCGCGCAGACGTCTGTGATTACGGTCAATGGACAGGTACGCGCGCAAGGGGCGTTGACCTTTAACCCAGATTATACCGTCGGCGATTATGTGGCCAATTCAGGCGGCTTTGGTGATAATGCAGATACCAAAGAGATTTTGGTTATCCATCAAAATGGCGCCAGCGAAGTGGTGAATACCGCTTATCGTATCCAGCAAGGCGATGAGATTATGGTGTTGCCAAAGGTTAAGACCAAGCGAGTAGAGATTGCGCGCGGACTGTCGCAGATTTTCTATCAGTTGGCCATCGCTGCAAAAGTGGTGCTGGATCTATAACGACTGATAGGCGTTTTATAGAATAAGGTGTTTATACTAAAATATCAGTGATTGGTAAATCACTGATTGACAAGGGGAAGTAATGGCAAACAGCGTCACAAAAGAAGGCAAAAGCGCCTCTATATCGGCCTTTGATGATACGCTGTTTTTGCCCTTAACCCAGCGCTTGCAGCCGATGCAACTGGCGGTAATTGGTAAAGGTATGCAGCGTAATAATCTTTTGCTGCCACAAGTGCTGCATGCTGATATTCAGCGCTGGTATCCGTGGTCAGCAAGGCAACAAGGTGTCACGGCTCCTGCTGCATCACTGATGTCTAGGTTGCCCTTACCAAACCGTATCAAGAATCAGATCAAAATCATATCGAAGCCTCAGCCTGAGGCTTTTATCGGTTGGGGACGCAAAAAAAGCTTTCAGCGCGCCCACAAAGCCGCCAGCAAACAAAGCTGTGCTGCGCTGAGTATCGAAGACGGCTTTTTACGCTCACTAGACTCTGGCATCAGTAGCCGCCATGCTGTCAGTGTGGTCGTCGATGATGTGGGTATTTATTTTGATTTGACCCAAAGCTCGCGCTTAGAGCAGCTTATCGTTGCTCGTACCAGCTTTGACACTCATAACAATCGTGACAGTGCTGGGCATCATTCGCTGCATCACAGTCGTGCTCAGCAGCTGATGTCACGCATCTGTGCAGAAAAGCTGAGTAAATATAATGCGGTGACGACTTGCCCCTCACTCAATGAGTTGGCAAACAGTAAAGCGGCAAAGCGAAAAGTCGCCAGTACCGCAAACACTCCTCGGCAGCCACATATCTTATTAATCGATCAAGTCGTAGGCGATGCCTCTGTCAAAGGAGCTGGTGCAGATAAACGTCAGTTTAGGCGTATGCTAAAAGCCGCTTGCCGCAATCATCCGAATGCCCATATTTGGATAAAAGCACACCCTGCCGCCCGCACAGGCTATCTGACTGGTCTCAAGCTACCCAAAAATGTGCAGGTGTTGACACAAGTGCTCAATCCTATCGCTTTACTGACGCAGGTCGATCATGTGTATACAGTCAGCTCGCATATGGGTTTTGAGGCGCTGATGCTCGGCAAGCAGGTGCATTGTTTTGGGGTCAACTGGTATAGTGGCTGGGGGCTGACAGATGATAGCGGTGCGCCCAAACGCTTGTATCATACTGTCATGCACCGTCGTCAAAAATTTGCGAAGGGTTTGCCGCCGTCCAAACCACAGCCTAATTCAGCCTTATTTCCACCAGCTTTTTCTCAAACGACGTCTAAAACCAATATGGCGAGAAACGTGAGCGCAACTTTAGAGGTGTTGTTTTATAGCGCTTATGTCGATTATAGTCACTATGTCGATCCTGCGAGCAGCAAAGCTTGCGACATAGAGGCGGCGATTGAGTGGCTGGTGACCAACCGTCACTGGCAGTCGCAGCTGGCAGGTCGTTTGACGGTTTATGAATTTAGCCGCTGGAAGCTGCCATTCGTTAAGGCTTTTGTGGATCTGCCGCGTACCGATTTGTTTATAAAACCAAAACCTCGCCTAAAAAACCTGCTGCATCCCGATCATTTACGGGTGGATTATCAGCAGCCGTTACTGGTTTGGGGCTTAGCAAAGCGGCAGCAGGTACAACAAAAACGCCAGCGCAAGCAGATAGGTTTTGGTGCAGATAGCCCAGCTATCTACTGTATGGAAGATGGTTTTATCCGCTCCAACGGTCTGGGCGCAACGCTACTGGCGCCTTTATCTGTGGTGATAGACAGACAAGGCATCTATTACGACGCCACCGCGCCCTCGGATTTGGAGACGCTGCTACGCCACTGTCAGCCGCTAAGTCAGTCGCAGCGTCAGCGCGTCCAAAACCTACAAACCAAACTGCTCACCCAGCGAGTCAGTAAATACAATGTGGGTGCGAGCATCAGTCGTCAGGCAAGTCGTGATGGCAGCTGGCTCATACAGGCAAAGCAGTCTGGCAAGCGTCGCTTCCTCATCGTTGGACAAGTAGAAGATGATCTCTCTGTGCAGCACTGCGGGTCAATGATCAAAAAAAACCGTGATCTGATCGCGCGCGTTAGGCAAGATAATCCTGATGCATATCTCATTTATAAACCGCATCCTGATGTGGAGGCAGGGCTGCGCGCTGGCAAGGTAGGCGCTGATGGCTTACAGCTGGTAGATGCGGTCGCTTATGATACCGCGATGCCTGACTGCCTAGAAGGGGTCGATGCGGTGCATACCATCAGCTCGTTGACAGGCTTTGAGGCGCTGCTTCGTGGTTTGAGTGTGACGTGTTATGGTCTGCCGTTTTATGCAGGGTGGGGGCTGACCACAGATATCGACGCGCAGCTGCCGCCAAAATCTCAATATCTGGCCAGACGTAATCGCGCCACTCCTTTATCGCTTGAGCAGCTATTGTATTGTACTCTGATTCGCTACCCGTTATATCGCCTGCCAAATGGCCATGGGCTGGCGCAAGTGGAGCAGGTCATCGACTATTTGTATCCGCCTGATGACGATGCTTTGATGGCCAGTTCAGAGGCTTTCATTACTCCCAGCACCAAGAGCCCTATGCGCGCTTTATTACCAACGCCTACCCAATTAAAACGCCGCGCCGCGACGCGTTTTATGCAGTATCGCCATCAGTGGCAACAGCGTCTAAGTAATAAACCGCACTAACCTTATCTCAACAATCAACGTAAATACCCTGCGACAATCATGCCTTTTTTAGGTATAATTGCCTGTCGTTTATGCGGTTTTTTTGTATATTGGCCTGTTTTAATGCGACCTTCTTTTTCTTTTATTAATGGTAATTTGATACTATGACAGCTTCGATGTCTCATTTGCTTACTCATCGACATGTCTTGCTATTACAAGGAAAAATGGGCGGGTTTTTTCATCGTTTCTCAAGTTTTTTGCAGACGCAAGATATCAAGGTCAGCAAGATTAACTTTAATGCTGGCGATGCGCTGTTTTATCATCATCCCAATACTTACGAATACACAGGCACATTGGCGCAGTTTTCGTCGTGGTTGTCTGCTTTTATTCAAGAGCAAGGGGTCGATGCCATCGTCTGCTTTGGCGACTGCCGTCCGCACCATACTCAAGCGGCGCGGGTCGGTGAGCAGCTAGGCACCTCATTTTTCGTATTTGAAGAAGGCTATTTGCGCCCTGATTACATCACCTTGCAAGAGCATGGCATCAATGGCTACTCACGCCTCAATACGGCTGATATCAAGGCGCTGAAAAAAGCCAACGACCAACCGCTATATACGCATAATCGCTTTTATCGCTTGAGCGTCGCGGCTGTCGTTTACTATGCGGCCACTTGGCTGTATAAAAGCCGCTACCCGCATTATTCCCACTATCGTGGCATGACCGCCTGGCAAGAGGGAATCGCTTGGCTAAAAGCGCCGTGGCGCAAGCTGCGTGGCTACTTACCTGACAAGCGCTTACAACAGCGGCTAACGCGGCAAGATAGCAATAATTATTTTTTGATTAGCTTACAGGTGCATAATGACTCGCAAATCACTCATCACAGTGACTATCGTGATGTGGTGCAGTTTATTGACGAGGCCATCGCAAGTTTTGCCCATCATGCTGATGCTGCGCAGCTGCTGGTATTTAAGCATCATCCGCTAGACCGAGGTCATCGGGATTATCGTGAGTTGATAGCAAGTTTGGCAGCGCGCTACCAAGTCGCAAACCGAGTGTTTTATGGCTGTGATATGCATCTGCCCACCTTGATTAAGCACAGTATCGGAATGGTCACCATCAATAGCACCACGGGTCTACAATCGGTATATCATAAAAAACCGACCAAAGTTATGGGCCGCGCTATCTATGACACTCCCAAACTGACGGATCAAAAGCCACTCGATAAATTCTGGCAGCAGCCAAAGGGCCCCGACAACGAGTTTTATCTGCGCTTTCGTGAGTATCTGATAGAGCAAACTCAGCTAAATGGTGCTTTTTATGGCAAGTCGCCATGGATATATAAGTATCTGAGCGCGACAAAAGACACTGACGATTCGGCGTTCTCTGAGAGTAAGATGCCCTAAAAAATAACGGGGATAAACGTGAAATATCGCAAAAGACACAGGCGCGATAAACAAATTAGCCAACAATCTGTTGCCTTCTTTTTTTCTGTAGCGTTATCGGCTTGTAACCTCACTGGTAAATCCTCTGCCAACAAATAAAATCGCCTTACTTTATAGTGGAAAACTGCTAGAATACGCTTTTATGTTTGCGCATAACGGTTGGTGTCTTCAGTGGTTGATTAAAGACAGTGATACCGGATGTCGGTCTGATAATGTCTGGATCTTTATGGCTCATTTATAGGCCGCCAGTTTTTAGATAGCGACTTTTTAGATAGCGACCGTGTGACATGCGCCTGACAGCATTTGCTCGAATCTTTTATTCTATCACCCTTAATTTAGTAGGCGCTTTGTGACTGCATTAGCAAATATTCGTAACTTTTCAATCATTGCCCACATCGATCATGGCAAGTCGACGCTTGCCGATCGTTTTATCCAGATGTGCGGTGCCTTGCAAGATCGCGAGATGCAAGCGCAGGTACTCGACTCCATGGATATCGAGCGTGAGCGCGGTATCACGATTAAGGCACAGTCGGTCACTTTGTTTTATGACCATCCAAATGGCGAGCGCTATCAGCTTAACTTTATTGACACACCAGGCCACGTCGACTTTTCTTATGAAGTGTCGCGCTCACTTGCTGCCTGTGAAGGGGCACTGTTGGTGGTGGACGCCGCGCAAGGCGTCGAAGCACAGTCGGTGGCCAACTGCTACACCGCGGTCGATCAAGGTTTGGAGGTTATGGCAGTCTTAAATAAAATTGATTTGCCACAAGTAGAGCCTGAGCGCGTGATTCAAGAGATTGAAGACATCATCGGGATTGAAGCCATTGATGCGCCGCGTGTCTCTGCCAAATCAGGTCTAGGCGTCGATAAGCTATTAGAAACGTTAGTAGATGTTATCCCTGCGCCAACAGGCGACCGCGAAGCCCCGCTACAAGCCCTTATCATTGACTCTTGGTTTGACAGCTATTTGGGCGTGGTATCGTTGGTTCGTGTCCGTGAAGGGACGGTGAAAAAAGGCGATAAGATTTATATCAAATCGACCAAAGAGTCTCATCCTGTCAGCTCTATCGGTGTCTTTACGCCAAAACCTGTCGACACCGGCGTTCTAGAAGCAGGGGAAGTGGGTTTTGTCATCGCTGGTATCAAGGACATCGCAGGCGCGCCGGTGGGTGATACCATCACGCATGCCAGCACGCCTGACGTTGAGCGTATCCCAGGTTTTCAGCAAATCACTCCGCAGGTCTATGCAGGCATGTTCCCTGTCGATGCCAATGATTTTGAAAAATTCCGTGAAGCCTTACAAAAACTACAAATCAACGACGCCTCGCTTTTCTTTGAGCCAGACACCTCGGATGCGTTAGGGTTTGGTTTCCGCTGTGGCTTTTTGGGCATGCTGCATATGGAGATTATCCAAGAGCGTTTAGAGCGTGAGTATGACTTGGATTTGATCACCACTGCGCCGTCGGTGATTTATGAGATTGTCAAAAAAAACGGTGAGATTATCTATGTCGATAACCCATCGAGATTGCCTGAGCCAAACAACATCGAAGAGTTCCGCGAGCCGATTGCCCGTTGTCAGATTTTAGTACCGCAAGATTACTTGGGCAACGTCATGACTTTGTGTATCGAGCGCCGCGGTGTACAGGTCGATATGCGCTTTATGGGCAAGCAAGTCCAGCTGATCTTTGATATTCCGATGGGCGAGGTGGTCATGGACTTCTTTGACCGTCTAAAATCAGTCTCGCGCGGCTTTGCCTCATTGGATTATAACTTTGAGCGTTATCAAGTCGATAAGCTGGTGAAAGTGGATGTACTCATCAATGGTGATCGAGTTGATGCGCTCGCGATGATTGTCCATCAGGACCAAGCACGCTTCCGTGGCAACCAGCTAGTGACCAAAATGAAAGAGCTGATTCCGCGTCAGATGTTTGATGTGGCAGTTCAGGCGGCGATTGGTAGCCAAATCATCGGTCGTAGTACGGTCAAAGCCATGCGTAAAGATGTCCTAGCCAAATGTTATGGCGGTGACGTATCACGTAAGAAAAAGCTGTTGTCTAAGCAAAAAGCGGGTAAAAAACGTATGAAGCAGGTGGGTAGCGTCGAGATTCCACAAGAAGCCTTCTTAGCCGTGCTGCAAGTGGATAACTAAGAGTACATGCTGCTTTGGTAAAGGTTTGATAAAAAATACGTCACATATGGTTTGATCTTATCGATGCTGCAATAAGATAAGCCGCTCGTTAATAGGCAAGTTATTATGGATTTTGATTTTAATTTAATTTTAGTGCCATTAACCATCGGCTTAGGTATCATTTGGCTATTAGATAAGTTGACCCTCAAACAGCGTAAGACTCGCGGACGTGGCAAGGAGAGCTTATTGGTCCGCTGGGCTTATGATTTTTTCCCCGTATTGGCCGTGGTGTTAGTGGTACGCTCATTTTTGATTGAGCCTTTTAATATTCCCTCATCATCGATGGTGCCTACGCTGTACACAGGCGACTTTATCGCGGTCAATAAGTATGCGTATGGTGTGCGTCTGCCTTTGACGTACAATAAAGTATTGGACACAGGCGAGCCTGAGCATGGCGACGTGGCCGTGTTTCGCTATCCAGAAAACCCAAGTATTTACTATATAAAGCGTGTGATTGGTCTGCCAGGGGATACGGTGAGCTATGATAACGGGACGCTTGCGATCAATGACGTACCAGTAAAAACCAAGCCTGTCAGCTTTACGGCCAATACAGATCTGACGTCTCAGCTTTATTTGCCAGGACAGATTGCCCCCGGTCAAATACTCACCGAAGAGAGCGCTGCTGCCATGGGCCAGCAAGAAGAGCGTGAAGCGCAGTATTTTGCCGAAACCCAAGGGGATACGACGCATCTTGTGCGCTATTTGACCGATATGAATAGTGCGCAATATGCGCCTTTTTTGCAGCAACAAGCGCCAGAAGTGGTCAGCTCTGAGGGCACACAGTGGCGTATTCAGGTACCAGAAGGTCAGTATTTTGTGATGGGTGATAACCGTGATCGCAGTGCTGACGGTCGGTTTTGGGGTTTTGTGCCCGAACAAAACCTAGCGGGCAAAGCGGTCTACATCTGGATGCATAAGCCACCAGGTCTAAACCTGCCCACTTTTGCACGTAACGGTACGATTCACTAACCGTAAAGGCTGACTAGAGCGCTTCTTCACTTAGGGTTTGGTTTGAGGCAGCGCGTACAAGCATGATATGTCTGCTGATAAAAAATAGCAGCGCCGCTATTGGTTTTTTTATCGATAATAGTTTTGTGCTAATATTGTTACTATCTAATTAACGATCGCCTCATAGGTAGGCGGCGGTTAAAAATAGTGATTTATCAATATGGACCAGTAGAGGAAAAGGATCATGCAGCAGATATCTGGCTCGGCAACGCAGCGCGGTGCAAGTGTGACCAGTATCGTTTTAGTCATTATGGTTTTGGGTGTTGCTGCCAAACTCATCGTTGCTATCGTACCCGCTCACATCGGTGATTACCAGTTAAATAAGACTTTGAGTGCCCAGCTAAAAGAGTCGAATAAGAATAATGAAACCGCCAGACAGTACGTCGAACGTGTCAATCGGCAGCTATCTATCAACGCTGATTATGACACCAAAGCAGAAGATGTCTTTACCTTTACCAATAAAAAAACGGGTCAACTGGCGATTCATAAGCAGTATGCGGTCAACAATAACTTTTTTGGCAATGTCGATATCGTCAATCGTTTTGAGGCCGATATCGATATGAATAGCGCAGAGTAGCGCAGCTGAGCCGCCGATGATTTTTATAGCGCATTTATCATTCCAACCATTCACCACCTCAGTAAAAACAGAAGGGATAACCATAAGCCACGCATGAAACCAACTTCGCAGCATTCCCAAGCGGTTACTACTCCCAAAAAAAATAGCACGTCTGTCGACAACCACGTTGTAAGTACAGAGTTTGCCCAACGATTAGCGATTTTGACGCGCAAATTAGGCTATGTGTTCAACGATTTAAGCTTGCCAAAGCTTGCGCTGACGCACCGCTCTTTTGACAGCAAAAAAAACTACGAGCGTTTAGAGTTTTTGGGTGACGCCCTGCTAGGGATGATCGTCGGAGAAGCTTTGTACCATCGTTATCCGACGCAAAATGAAGGGCGATTGACGCGTATGCGAGCCACCTTGGTACGGCAGGAATCGCTGGTAATCATCGCGCAAAATCTTGAGCTCTCCAACCATTTGATTTTAGGTGTGGGCGAGCGTAAAGGTGGCGGACGCAATCGCGCTTCTATCTTGGCCGATGCTGTAGAGTCTTTGATTGGGGCGATTTACCTAGATAGCCAAGACATGGACATCACGCGCCAGTGCGTACTGTCGTGGTATGGGGATTTGATCGACAATGTCAATGATCAAAAAGCCTTAAAAGATGCCAAAAGCCGTTTGCAAGAGTGGCTACAGTCCAAGCAATTTGATTTACCGCATTATGAATTATTAGAAACTCGAGGGAATGCGCCGCATCAGATATTTGTGGTGCGCTGTCATGTCAATATCAATGAATGCCCTGACATTACTGAGTCTGGTGAGAGTCGCCGTATCGCTGAGCAAAAAGCGGCCGAGCTGATGATTAATCAGTTGCACAAGCTGCCAAACTCTGCCAAAAAACGCTTATAGCAAGTGATAAACCCACAGCCTGACATATAATATGGTTATTGCAAGGCAGTTTGTCCACGTTGATTTTACTCGTCTTGACCGCATATATTATAAATGTTTACCTATTTATTAGCCCATAACGCGATGGATGTTTTAATATTGGTGATAATGCACCATTTAACGCCTAGTGATTTTTTATCAAACACCGTTTGGCTGGTGATAAACCCTACAGGATTACCTTATGAGCAATCATTCTGATTTGCCATCACACAATGCAGATAATACTGACAATATGACTGAAAACACCCCCATGCCCGCAGACCAAAATCAGGTAGCAATGAGCACAGACGAGATCAATCAGTCAGAAGATGTCTCATTAGAAAACGATGCCGCCATTGAGGCGTTTTTTGCCCCGAGTAGCCAGACGCGTATCGCGGAAGATTTCAAGTCGGGCTATGTGGCGATTGTTGGTCGTCCAAACGTGGGTAAATCGACGCTGATGAACCACTTGCTTGGGCAAAAACTGTCTATTACCTCGCGCAAGCCGCAAACCACCAGACATCGTATTCACGGTATTTTGTCAAACCATGAGATGCAAGCGGTGTTTGTCGATACGCCAGGTATCCATCGTAACGAAGTACGGGCAATCAATGAGCGTATGAACAAAGCCGCGGTTTCGGCTTTGGTCGATGTTGATTTGGTGCTGTTTGTGGTCGACTCGGATCAATGGCGCGATGACGATCTGCTTACCTTGCAAAAACTTGGTGAGACAGATCTGACCGTGGTATTGGTAATCAATAAAGCTGATACCTTAAAGGATAAAGGTACGCTCTTGCCCCTGATCGAAACGTTCCACGAAAGCTTTGACTTTGCTGATATCGTTCCTGTGTCTGCGCTAAAAAACCAAAACCTCGATCGCTTACAAGAGGTGATCGCCTCACACTTACCAGTGGCGTCGCCTATTTATGACACCGAGCAAATCACCGACCGTTCAGAGCGCTTTTTGGCCAGTGAAATCATTCGCGAAAAAATCATGCGCAGTGCAGGCGATGAAGTGCCCTATGATTTGACCGTGCAAATTGATGAGTTCAAAGACGAGCCTGCGCATACAGATGCCAAAACTGGCCGTCCACGCAAAGCCTGTACCTTTATTGATGCGACCATCTATGTGGAGCGTAGCGGACAAAAAGCCATCGTCATCGGAGATAAAGGCCAGCGTATCAAGCAAGTCGGCATGGATGCTCGCAAGGATATGGAGCAACTGTTTGACAAAAAAATCATGCTGACCTTATGGGTAAAAGTCAAACGTGGCTGGTCTGATGACGAACGAGCCTTGACCAGTTTGGGCTATTGATGCGCAGCGATACCGATAGGTATAGCCGTTTTTAAGCCACCTGATAAAAATGGGTGCTGAGGTAATAGACATGCGTAACGAAGCGTTGACAGGTTACTTATTGCATCAGCGTCCTTATCAAGAAAAGCGCGCATTATATTGTCTTTTTTCTCAGAAGCATGGGGTCATACATGGGGTTGGCAAAAAAGGCGCCCCGCTATTTATGCCTTTGCAGCTATTTGCCAGTGGCAAGCGTGATTTAAAGACGTTTAGTCAAATCAACATTGCTGTACACAGTAACAGTAATAGACATGAAAAAGTCTCTTTAGATGCTCATCCCGATGATACAGCGGTAGATGACGCTCACACGCTTGCTGCAATGCCTTATGAGACAATCACGGGTCAGCAGCAGTATTCGGCACTGTATCTCAACGAGATATTGTGGCGTCTTTTGCCAACCGAAGACCCAATGCCGGTACTGTGGCAGCACTACCAAAACAGCCTATACCAACTCAAACAGCCTTTGACCCAGCAGCAGCTGCGTCTATGCTTGCGTCAATTTGAAAAGCACCTATTTGATGAGCTTGGTTTTACCCTGACTCTCAGTCATGACAGTATGCAAGACGCGATTGTGCCTGAGGGACTATATCGGTTTTTGCCAGATGCTGGGTTTTTGGCCATATCGCGTGACACCATAGAGTCTGAGCATTTAACAAGTACCAGTGGCTACGCGGTGTTTTTGGGTGCAGATATCATAACAATGGCGCAGTCAGGCATCACTACCACGACGCTAAACGACTGGTCAAAACTACATCGTCATCTGATTGATCATTTATTAGAGTATCAGCCCCTGCAAAGTCGATTGTTGTGGCAGCAGCAGCGGCGCTATCAATGATTACGTCTAGCAGTAGTCACATTTATCAATCAATCGTTACGTCTATCAATAGTCATGCCTGTCTATTAGGTCTCGTTATTAAAAGGATGTCTTATGACCACTTCTTCATTGTCCGCCGCTCATGGTATTTTGCAAAAACCTTTATTAGGCGTCAATATTGACCATGTAGCGACATTGCGTCAAGCACGCGGTGTCAATTATCCAAGCCCTTTGGCAGCCGCTTTACTGTGTGAAAAGGCGGGCGCTGACGGTATCACGATACACCTACGCGAAGATCGTCGCCATATTCAAGATGCTGATGTCTATGAGATAGCAGAGCAGCTGACGACGAGAATGAATTTAGAAATCGCTGCAACAGAGGAGATGCTAAAAATTGCCAGTGAGGTCAAGCCATACTGGGCATGTCTGGTACCTGAAAAGCGTGCTGAGCTAACCACAGAAGGCGGTCTGGATGTCGCAGGACAACTGGCTTGGTTGACCGATTATATCGGCAAGCTACAAGCGGCGGGCATTAAAGTGTCACTGTTTATTGACCCTGACGACAAACAAGTCGCAGCAGCCATCGAGTGCGGCGCGGATGCCATCGAGCTACATACCGGTGCTTATGCCGAAGCAGGTTTGGCCGGTGATGTAGATGCCCAGCAAAATGAGCTTGCGCGCATCAAAGCGGCGGTTGCGACTGCGCAACGTCTCAATAACCAGCTACTGGTCAATGCAGGTCATGGCCTCACACTTGACAATGTCCATGCCATTGCACAGATAGAAGGGATTTATGAGTTAAACATCGGCCATGCGCTCATCGCAGATGCCGTATTTGCCGGACTAGAGCAGGCCGTCGTGATGATGAAGAAGGCCATGCATCAAGGCGGCTAATGCATATATAGCCAATCCGATATAAAAACGATACAGCGAGCGGCGTCGTCACAGCACGCAAGAAAAACAATGCTTTATTGAGCCGTTTTTAGCGCACTTAGATAACTATCGAGATAACTATCGAGTGAATTGAAGGCACGCTTTAGCTATTACACTGCGTAGGATGATGCTCATTGTGCTTTTGCTTGACGATACCTCGTTGATTAAATGAGATAAGATACATGGCTTTATTATAAGTAGCCGTTGGACAGTATTTTATATGACCAAAGTGCCCACGCGGTTTGCCACTATCTCCCCAAAACTTAGTGTAGTGGCGTCTGCCGCCTACGCGTAACATCACCTTACTGTATTTTAGCTTCAGTGACTGCTGCACCAACAGCTGATCGACCTGCGCATCGAAGTGCTTGTTGTTATTTTTATCGATAAATAACAAAAGGGTTTTGTCACTGTTTCTATGACAGCGGCCACCTGCGTTTGATAGGCACAGCAACACGTTTTGCCTTCTGATAAAACTTTCAGCCTTGGCTAATGCAAGTGTATCCTCTAGTTGATTTTTAACGCGTTCAGCTTCCATCTGCGCCAGCTGCGTCTGTATGGCTGGTGCCGCCATCATCGCTATAATAGCCAGTATCGCAACTGTGATAATCAGCTGAATTAAGGTAAAACCCTGACAACCTTTATACACGTGCGGACAATTCGCGATTTTGGGTTTATCTAATGAAGTGATTGGATATGGTGAGCGTGGCGACCAAGCTATACAGTCTTTACCTCTCTTGTCTTTACCTCTCTTATAAAGCAAGTAACGTCTTACTTTGTCAAATAACAGTGCGCCTAAGACCAACGTTACTTTACCAGCGCGACCAACGCGGCAAATTCTAAGTAGCTCTATCCTAAGTAGCCAGTTCATGAGGCGTGTAACCTATACTAAGTGAAGGAATCTAATAACGGGGTCCCACTTATTTCCTTGTTACTTCATTATATATTTGTATTTTCAAATATATTGCTGGTTTTTTATCAAAGTGCCATTATTTTGCTTTACATAAAACTGTATAAATACACTATAATATACAGTAAATAAATGTCGACTTATTTAGTTTAAACAGAATATATGTCTACTGTCAAAAAATGTTTCAATTGGTGAATGCTGGGTTTTAGCAATAGAGAAAAATTACTAACTGTATTAAAATACGCTCAGACAGTAGGTATTGTTAAGTGAACTATCTATTGCGAACTGACATACAAAAGATAAAAAGCGTAAGGTGTGTTAGTTCTAGGTAACTTATGCTGGTTATTGTGTTTTAGTTACGACATTATCGTGTAATAATGTGTAGCTCGTTAACGAAAAAAGTTGTAAACTGAATTGATAATCGCTAAGCTACTCCTTAATTGGTTTTGCTTTGTAACTTAAAATTCGTAAGAGATGTTTATTTTAGAGCGTCTTGAGAAGCGGTTTTGCTTAACGCATCACTAAAATTATCCTTTGGAGGAAGTCCATGAAATTGAATAAAATTGCTCTAGCTCTGGTTGCTGTAGCAGCTGCGCCTTTAGCAGCAAATGCTGGCGTAACAATCAGCCCGCTATTACTTGGTTATCACATGACTGAAGAGTTCAGCGATACTAGTGATAAGCAACGTGATATCCTAAAAACTGGTAAAGACCTATATATCGATGGCAAAGGTCAACCAATTGATGGCCGTGGTGGTAACGTACCAAACGGCGGCGTAGCGCAAGAAAGCGGTCTTTATACTGGTGCTGCTCTTGGTATCGAATTGACACCTTCTACGCAGTTCCAAGTTGAGTATGGTGTTACTAATACCAATGGCGAAGCTTCAGAAAGATCAGCAGATGCTGGCGTAAACCGTTTTGACGTAGAACAAACCATGCTTTCTGGTAACTTCTTGATCGGTACTGAAGAGTTCACGGGTTACACCGACAACGCATTCAAACCATATGTATTGGTTGGTGCCGGTCAATCTAAAATTGAAGTAGAAAACCAAGAGACTTATGATACTGCTCAAGGCTCATCTGTAGGTAAGGTTAATGCTGGTACTGAAGTATCGAACTCTAAAGACACTATCGGTAACCTAGGTCTAGGTGCTATGTATCGTATCAACGATGCACTAAGCCTACGTGGTGAAGCTCGTGCGATTCACAACTTTGACAACGACTGGTGGGAAGGCATGGCATTGGCCGGTCTAGAAGTTGTACTTGGTGGCCATTTAGCACCTACAGTAGCAGTACCACCTATGCAAGAGCCAGTAGTTGACAACACGCCAGTCGTGGTTGTTGATGACCTTGATTCTGATGGTGATGGTGTACCTGATAGCATCGACGCTTGCCCAGACACTCCAATGAACGTTGTCGTTGATGAGCGCGGTTGCCCAGTTCCAGTAGATATTACTGATGAGCTAAAAATGGAGCTACGTGTATTCTTTGACAACGACAAGTCAACGATCAAAAACCAGTACAAGCCAGAAATCGCTAAAGTTGCTGAGAAGATGCGTGAGTATCCTAACTCTACCGCTCGCGTAGAAGGTCATGCTTCTAAGACTGGTCCTTCAGCACGTTATAACCAACGTCTATCTGAAGCTCGTGCCGTTGCGGTTAAATCTATGCTAACTAACGAATTTGGTATCGCGCCAAACCGTCTAACCACTGTTGGCTATGGTTACAACAACCCAATCGCGCCAAACGACACTGAAGAAGGTCGTGCTATGAACCGTCGTGTTTATGCCATCATCACTGGTGACAAAACAATGACTGTTGAGCAAACTAAAGACATGGTTGTTCAGTAAATAACAACTGATAGACTCAAGTCTTGAGTGAAAAGCACTCATATATAGTTACAAAAAAAGCCGCCCATAGGGTGGCTTTTTTTTATTTATGTATTGAGAAAAGCAAGTAATTACATAAATTTATCGGGCAATAATGTTATACTAGCAGCCCAAACATTCTGTAAATTGACAGAGTGTACATTAGCATAGCTATCTGTATGATGAATTTATCAGTGTAGATATTTGATTCTCTTGAAATAATTAGAAAGTCGGTACTTATTGGACGACTTTTTAAATCGGTATTAAATACCTGTCTGATTGATGATAAAAGTTTATCCAGCGGCGCTTATTGCTACTGCATTTTTTTAAGACGAAACGAGCATTTTATATGGCGAACGATATCAAACACCTGCGTAACATTGCAATTATTGCCCACGTTGACCACGGTAAAACCACTTTGGTTGATAAGTTATTACATCAGTCTGGTACTTTTGGCGACCGTGCAAACATTGCTGAGCGTGCGATGGATTCAGGTGATATTGAGCAAGAACGTGGTATTACTATTTTGGCTAAAAACACAGCCATCCGCTGGACAGATCAGACTGATGGTACCGAATACCGTATCAACATTGTAGACACCCCAGGTCACGCCGATTTTGGCGGTGAAGTCGAGCGTGTTATGTCAATGGTTGACTGCGTCTTGTTGGTAGTGGACGCGGTTGATGGCCCAATGCCACAAACTCGTTTTGTGACGCAAAAAGCATTTGAACAAGGTCTAAAGCCCATCGTGGTTATCAATAAAATCGACCGTCCAGGCGCGCGTCCTGACTGGGTCATGGATCAAATCTTTGATCTATTTGATAATTTGGGCGCAACCGATGAGCAGCTTGATTTCCCAGTAGTATATGCTTCAGCGCTAAACGGTATTGCAGGTTTAGATGCTGATGATTTGGCAGAAGACATGACGCCGCTATTTAAAACCATCGTTGATGTGGTACAGCCACCT
Organism: Psychrobacter celer; assembly: GCF_016107555.1. GTDB lineage: Bacteria > Pseudomonadota > Gammaproteobacteria > Pseudomonadales > Moraxellaceae > Psychrobacter > Psychrobacter celer. The sequence continues at coordinate 88,131 of NZ_JABASU010000006.1, forward strand.
CAAGTAGATGCAGATGCGCCATTCCGTATGCAAATCTCAAGCCTTGATTACAACAGCTTTGTTGGTGTTATCGGGGTTGGTCGTATCCAGCGCGGTAAAGTAAAGACCAACACACAGGTCACGATTATTGATAAAAACGGTAAAACACGTAACGGCCGTATTTTAAAAATCATGGGTTACCACGGTCTTGAGCGTATCGATGTAGAAGATGCGCAAGCAGGTGATATTGTTTGTATCACGGGTATCGATGCACTAAATATCTCAGACACCATCTGTGATCCAAACCATGTAGAAGCCCTGCCAGCGTTGACAGTTGATGAGCCAACGGTATCTATGAACTTCCAAGTAAACAACTCACCGTTTGCTGGTCGTGATGGTAAGTTTGTGACGTCACGTAATATTCGTGAGCGTCTAGAGCGCGAACTGATTCATAACGTCGCCCTGCGCGTAGAAGATACAGAATCTCCTGATAAATTTAAAGTATCAGGTCGCGGTGAGCTACACCTTTCAGTATTGATCGAAAACATGCGCCGTGAAGGTTTTGAGCTTGGGGTATCAGGTCCTGAAGTTATCGTAAAAGAAGTCGATGGTAAGCTACAAGAACCGTATGAAAACGTCGTCTTCGATATCGAAGAAGAGCATCAAGGCCCTATCATGGAGCAAGTTGGTCTACGTAAAGGCGAGATGACCAATATGGAGCTTGATGGTAAAGGTCGTATGCGTATTGAGGCAACGATGCCTGCGCGCGGTTTGATTGGTTTCCGTTCTGAGTTTTTAACGCTAACCTCAGGCACGGGCATCATGACATCGAGCTTTTCTCACTATGGTCCGCAAAAGATTGGTGATGTCGGTGGCCGCGCTAATGGTGTGTTGGTATCTATGGCCAATGGCGTATGTCTAGGTTTTGCACTATTTAACCTACAAAAACGTGGTAAGCTATTTGCTGAGCCACAGCTAGAAGTCTACGAAGGCATGATCGTCGGTCTAAACTCACGTAGTGATGATATGACCGTTAACCCAACGACGGCAAAACAGTTAACCAACGTTCGTGCTAGTGGTACTGATGAAGCGTTGACATTGACGCCAGCTGTGAAGTTCACTCTTGAGCAAGCGCTTGAATTTATTCAAGATGATGAGTTGGTCGAGGTGACACCAAAAGCCATCCGTATCCGTAAGCGTTACTTGACGGAAAATGAGCGTAAGCGTCACAGCCGTAGCAAAAAAGCATAAGATAAACCAGAGTTTAAACACTCAGTGCTAAAATATAGTACGAAAGTTTGTTTAAGCTAAAAGTTCAGTAATAAAAACGGCTAACCCTAGGGTTAGCCGTTTTTTTGCATATGCGTTAGGACAAAGATAATAAGATTTAGAGCAAAGAATAAGGTAAGGAGTGTAGAGTAAAGCAGCAAAGACTAAGGGGTTACGACCACATAATCATTGGTATTGATTAAGATCTCTGATGGCTGGTCTACAACGATACGTACGACGTTATCATTGACGGCTTGCGATTTATAATAGTTGTCTTCGGCGACGGTACAGCCTAAGCAGCGACCCATGGCACTCCACGGCTCAACGAACAGCTTTTGCTGCGCTTGATCTGGGTTACCCCCGATGATAGAAAATGGCAAACTGACGATATAAGCGGCGGTGCCAGCAACTGCATTGACCAGTTGCAAAGGCTTGCCTACAACGGTATCCACGACCATGGTCTCATAAGAGGGGCCAAAGTCGCTTTCATCAATCTCTATCGCTGCCAACGCAGGTTGCATGCTAGCCGCCATCAAACCTAAGCTTGCGACTGCTGTAAAAAGTTTTTGCTTAACGGCGCGTTGGTTGTTGGCTCTAACAGTCATAATGATATCCTAAAACTCATGATTAATATGGTTTGCTGGTGCTTTTAAAGCAACTAGGAAACCGCGTCTCTATAAAGTTATTGCAATAATAGACAGCTTGAATATTACAGATAGATGAATGATTTGCACAACTTATGTAAGTGCTAGCACTATTAAAGCAAGATGTGCGTCAATAAGCAACAAAAATGCGTACAATCGCGCGGCGGAAATATAAACGGCGATTGTATTATCGATAAATAGTAGAGCGTTATGAGTGGTTGTTTAAAGCCAATGAGATAACAGTCAGCTGAGCTGCTAACAGGTGAGCACCACTTAAGGATTTAGAGGCTGACAGTTGGCACAATAGACACTTGCGCGGCCATTAAGTTTGATGTTTTTGAGGGGTGTATCGCAGTGTGGACAAGCTTCTCCTTGTCTGCCATAAACATTGAGTGTTTGCTGAAAATAACCCGTGGTGCCGCTTGCCACCGTAAAGTCGCGTAGAGTCGAGCCACCAAGCTCTATGGCTTTTAATAAAATATCTTTGATATGAGCGACCAAAACCAATAGCTGCTCATAGGAGAGCTGATGGGCTGGGGTGGCGGGATGAATACCTGATAAATATAGGCTTTCTGTCGCATAGATATTGCCCACACCAACGACGACCTGCTGCTCCATAATCACTGATTTAATTGCGCGGGCAATCGGCTGTTTCTTTGATTTGGTGGTACTGGCAGCCGCTGTACCATTGCTGTCGTTAGGTGCAGTTGTCCGCTGAATCAAATGGTACAGATAGTCAGCGGTGAACGCCTCTGACAAAGGCTCAGGGCCTAAGTGATCAAGCAGCTTGGTGCGATAGTCTCGATACCAGAGCACCGAGCCAAAGCGTCTAGGGTCATAGTAGTGCAGCTGGGTTTTGTTGTTGTCAGTATCGCGAAATGTGATCAGCAAATGATCGTGTTTGCGTTTTTCGGTCGTATGCTCGTGTTGTTGCAGGCTGCCTGACATACCCAAATGCACCAATAGCTTTTTTGGCTCCTTTATATGAGCGTGCTGAGAGCCATCATCAGAAGTAGAGGGTAAGAAGTTTAGGATCAAGTATTTGGCGCGGCGCTCCACACTGACTAAGGTATGATGAATCAAACTTCCCAAATCATCTGGCACAGCCCAGCGCAGTTTTGGCTGAAACACTTGTATGTCAACGACTTGCTGACCATGTAAGGGGCTTAGGCTGGTCTTGGTGGTTTCTACTTCAGGCAATTCTGGCATGATGTTTTATGATAACTCTATGATTAAGGTAAGTTTGTAGGCTCAGGTCAAGGGACAGGCTATAAAAATACGCGCCTTATGCGACGGCACGTCTGGCATGCAAGATACCGTGCTGCTGCTCGAGCTTGGCCAATAGTTTAGACAAGTGCGCCAGTCCTGATACTTCGATATGGAACTTCAAAAAAGCGATATTGTCGTCATTACTTAACGTCTCAACTTGGCGAATATTGACGTTTTCTTTGTCAATAATCTGTGTTAAATCGCGTAATAACCCTCGTCTGTCATAGGCCTCTATATGTATATCGACTGGTTGATAGCGGCCAGGTTGGACGCGCCAGCTGGCCTCTACCTCGCGCTCAGGATCACGCTCGATGAGACGCAGATATTCTGGACAGCCACGATTGTGGACACTGACACCGCGTGACAAGGTGATATAGCCGGCGATGGGTTCGCCATGGATAGGGTGACAGCAACCCGCCAAGCTAATCTCGATATTATCCAGTCCATCGATTCGTATCTTATAGGCATCGAGCTTGCTTGTGTCTTTGGTATCGATGCTGGGTACAAAATCCTCTGGCGGTCGCTCCGGCTCTAGCTGTAGCTGACGCGAGATATGACTGGTGAGCTGGTTTAAGCCGATGTCACCGGTGACCAACCCGACGATGATATCATCGGTATTATTGACATTAAAATGCTGGGTATAGTCATTGAGATCAATGCTGTTGGGATGTACGGACAAGCGCTCAAGCTCTTTGCTGAGCATTTGCCGCCCAATCTCGATGTTTTTGTCACGGTCTTGCTTGTTAAACCATTGGCGTAGTTTTGAGCGTGCACGGTTGGTATGGATATAACCAAGCGAGGCCACCAGCCAATCACGATTAGGCTCACGTGAGGCTTTGGTGATAATCTCTACTTGCTCGCCCGTTTTGAGCTGGTAGGTCAGCGGCACATAGCGCTGATTGACTCGCGCTGCCTGTGCGCGGTTGCCCACCTGCGTATGGACATAATAGGCAAAATCAAGGACGGTCGCGCCTTTTGGCAGCTCGGTGATATCGCCATCACGACTAAAGATATAAATGCGCTCCAGCTCATCGAAATCGACTAACTGTTCTTCTTCATCAAGCTCCAGCTCTTCTATTTCTTCGCCTGCTAAAACTGCCGAGCGCGGCTGGTTGCGGGTTTCGTTATTAATGGACAAAAGCTGCCGCAGCGAGCTGATTCTTTGATTGAGGTAATTGTCTTTTTTGTTTTTTAGGCCTTCTTTATAATTGACATGCGCGCACATGCCAAGCTCGGCCTCAAAGTGCATCTCATGCGTTCGAATTTGTACTTCCAGCGACTTGTTTTCGGCAATGACGGCAGTATGCAGCGAGCGATAGCCGTTGGACTTCGGGTTGGTGATATAGTCGTCAAACTGCTCAGGAATATAACGCCATAATCCATGCACGAGCCCAAGTACGTGATAGCAATCTGAGGGGCTGGTGACCAAAACCCTTAGCGCCCGAATATCATAAAGCTGATCAAACGATAAGCCTTTGAGCTTCATTTTTCGATAAATCGAGTAGATGTGTTTGACGCGTCCCGACACTTCTCCTTCGATACCGGCGTCTGCCAGCGCCTCATTGAGCTTGTCTTGCACGCGCTGGATATAAGACTCGCGCTCACTGCGTTTTTCTGACAGCAGCTTAGCGATCTCTTTGTAGCGCTCAGGTGCCAGATAGCGAAAAGCCAAGTCTTCTAGCTCCCACTTTAATTGGGCGATACCCAATCGGTGCGCTAGTGGGGCATAGATGGTCATGACTTCTCGCGCCACGCGATTTTGCCGCTCCTTACTAGAAAACGTCAGCTCACGCATGGCAAAGGTACGCTCGGCAAGCTTTATCAGTACAACACGGACATCGTTGGTGACCGAGATAAGCATACTGTAGATGTTAGAGAGCTGGTCGCGCTGGTTGTTGACAAAGTGGTCTTCTAAACGCTTGTTGCTCTCGATGATCTCCGACAGCTTACCCATCGCTAGGGTATCTTTGACCAAGGTGGCGATGTCTGCTCCGAAGTTTTTTTCGATATCTGTCAGGCTAATGATAGACTTGCGCGCGCTACGATAGAGCATCGCTGCCACCAAGGCATCTTCGTCTTGATACAGGTACGTCAAAATATCGGTCATGCCAATACCTGTGACATAAGCGCCTGAGCGCTCGGACTCACTGGTATTCATATGGCTGCGAATAAACTCACAAGCCGCGCTGAGATTGGGCACCGCATCTTGGCCGATACGTTTGGCGACATTGTCCAGCCACGTTGGGACGTCGATGTTGACTTGATCTAGATTAATCGCCTCCAGCTCTTTTTTGGTTAAAGTGTTGTTTTTGTCCAAAAGCGGATTGTTTGCATACTCATTGGCAAGTTTTGGGTCATGTGTATGCAGCGCATGATCGGCGGAGCGATCAAAGGTGGTGTGCAGCTTATGAGTGGCCAGTTGGTATTTGATATCGAGAGGAATTTGGGCATAGCTATTGGCAGATTGGTGAGAGCGCTGGCTCGCAACCAGTTGCGCCGCTAGTGTGGCACTGTCAGCTTGAGTGGTTTGTCCATCCACCAACGGCAATCCTTCACGAATTTTGACCATAGCCGACTCCTCTTAGCTATCTTGAATTGATTATAACTTCATCTACTCTGCACGCACTTTGGATGAGATCACAAAGTGTCAGCTATAAACCAATACAACTGCTAAAAAATCCTTTTTTAGCAGCTATAAAATGCAAATAAAATATATAAAGCTATGAGTGCACGTCTTCGCCATGTGCTGATAGAGTAGACATAGGAAGATTGTTTATTATTATCTCATTTTGAGGCGACAAATCAAGCGAGGCTATGTAATGTCTGTTGTTGATAGGTTGAACTAGCGGGTTTGCCTCGCGACATTATCTATAGTTTTAATAAAGACAGCGTGTTCTTTTTTGATAAGGACACGCCGGTAATATCAAACCGCAACCTTCTCAAAACGGGCAATGGACTCTACATGACCGGTATGACAAAACATATCCATCACCCCAGCATGTGTCAGGCGATAGCCTTGCTCTAATAAAGCCTTGGTGTCGCGCGCGAGCGTCGCTGGGTTACAAGAGACATAAACGATGCGCTCAGCGTTGAACTTGGGCAGATACTGCATAATCTCCCACGCGCCAGAGCGTGGTGGGTCGATCAAGAGCGCATCAAATCCTTGGTTGGCCCACGGCTGATCTGAGCAATCATGCGTCAAATCCTGACTATAAAATTCTGTGTTGTTAAGGCCATTACGGCGGGCGTTTTCTGCGGCGCGCGCGGTCATTGCGTCACTGCCTTCTACGCCGACCACCGAGCCTGTCTCTCCGACAAGCCGCGCTAAGGGCAGACTAAAATTGCCCAGTCCACTAAACAAATCCAGTACCCGTTCGCCTGCTTTTAAATCCAACAAGTCGCAAGCAAGCTTGGTCATTTGACGGTTGACGGATAAGTTCACTTGTGTAAAGTCAGTTGGAATAAATTCATACGTCAGGTCAAACTCGGGTAGCTGATAATACAAACGTCCAAACTGCTGACTCATATCATCATCAGCGCTCAAGGCGATACGCTGAATGCTATCAGCACCTTTGGGCTGTAGATACAACTGCCAGCTGCGTGCTGCAAAAAACGCCTTTAGTTTTTCTACATCAGCCTCTGACAAAGGCGCTAAATTGCGTACGATCAAAGCAACGGGCTGATTGCCGTCTGGTAGTCCATCTATTTGTTCACCCATCGCCAGCTCAAGCTGGGCAATCTTGTCACGGCTCTCTAAAGTACTAATCAGCGCTTTTAGGTTTTCAATATCAAAACCGATACGCGGGTCTAGAATATGACACTCATTTAGCTCCGCCAAAAAGTTACTAGAGCGCTCTCGAAATCCGACCAACGCTGTTTCTTTTTTGGCGACATAGCGTACGCCCAAGCGCGCTTTGGTGCGATAGCCGAGGCGATCACCGACCACAGGCGCCAGCCAAGTATCAGGCTCGGCATTGGCCTGATGGATGAGCATCTCTGCCAGTACAGACTGTTTAAAATTGATTTGGCCATCTGGCTGCCAATGCTGCAAGCTACAGCCGCCGCAGACGCCGAAATGCGGGCAGGGCGGAACCGCGCGCTCAGGATTTGGATTGGCCGTAATACTCACAGCGTCGCCTTCTTCAAAGCTGGCACGACTGTTGGTCAACTTCACTAAAGCGCTCTCACCTGGTAAGGCAAAGCTGACAAAGACTTTTTTGCCGTGCTTGTCTTCGATATGGCCGTCATCTACGCCAAAGCCATTACCATATATCGCCACGCCGCGACCATCATGTGATAGACCATCAATCGAAAAAGGTAGCGGCTCGGCTTCTTTTAACCGTCGACGTGTCTTTGAAGAGGGTTTGGATTTTTTTTTGTTGGGCGGAATGGTGATTGTTTGGCGAGCGCTCTCAGGCGTCGTCGCCTCGGGTGCCGTAGAAGTCTTTGAATCGGTGGGCTGCATAAACCTGCCTTAATAATAAATGATAAATAACGAAAAATAAGATAAGGGTGAGTGCTACTGTGTATAGCTTTGCTCATAGCACTGCGGTAATATCGGATGGTCAATCACAGGGTTTAAGCGTCGGGTGCCGACGACCAATCAGCGATAAACTCATGATGACGTGGGCGACCATCTGCTTGGGTATATTGTCTTAAATAAGTCAGGCTCTGCTGCTGCCATATATCAAAATCCTGCAAAGACAGCTGTCCAGTTAGTCGTAGCCAGCGCAAATAAATCAGCCACGTATTCATGACATCAGATTCGCAGTATATCGACAGTGTCTGCCAATCTGCCTCATTAACCAGATCGCCCACCATGCTACCATCGACACTGGTCTTGCCAGGCAGACCGTAGAGGCTTGCGACCACATCCATGGCTTCGCGGCGACTGGCACCATACTGGCTAAATCTATCCATCAAGTCTAGATGGCGAGTATGAAAGCGATTGACATAATTATCAAAACGCATGTTTTTGATACGCTCGCCTTCTTCAAATAGCCACGGCGCTGCCAAGTCATACTGCATGGCGCGATAAATAAGCACCGGAATATCAAAGCCAGAGCCGTTCCAGCTGATCAGTTGCGGCAGTTTTTCAAGATCATTAAATGCCCGAAAAAACTTAGCAAGAATATCTTTTTCGCTAAATTTGTCCGCCGTCAAAGAAAACAAAGAAAACTGACCGTCTTTGATATACAGCGCTGATATACAGACGATACGTTGCAGCGGCAGACGCATAAAATCATGTCCTGCTTCTTGTGTGCGTATCGCTGTCAGTGCGCTGAGGGCATCGGCATCGTTAAGCTCAGCCAACTGTGGATAGATACGGCGCGCCGCATCAGTATCGGCAACGGTCTCGATATCGAAGACCAGTATCGGGTCGGATGGTAAGGCTTGTGACATAGGTAAACCTAATTAATTGTTTGCTTATTGTGCGGCGTTTTCTGTACCGTTAACGACATTGTCGTCATTAACCTTGTCGTCATCTACATTGTATAAACCAGTCGATAAATAACGATCACCGCGGTCGCAGACGATAAAGGCGATGACGGCGTCTGGATTGGCTTTGGCGACTTGTAGCGCCGCCCATGCTGCTGCCCCAGATGACACCCCAGCGAAAATGCCTTCGGTTTTGGCCAGTTTGCGCATATAGACTTCGGCGATATGTTGATCGACATCCATCACCTCATCGACCAAATCAGCATCAAAGATACCCGGCATATACTCAGCAGGCCAGCGGCGGATGCCTGCAATAGAGGCATCTTCATCAGGCTGTAGACCAATCACCTTGATATCTGGGTTTTGCTCTTTTAGATAGCGAGACACCCCAGTGATCGTGCCTGTGGTCCCCATAGAGCTGATAAAGTGAGTGATTTTACCGTCTGTTTGTGTCCAAAGCTCAGGGCCTGTGGTGAGATAATGCGCTTGGCTATTGTCAGGGTTGTTGAACTGGTCCAGCACAATCCCTTTGCCATCGGCTTGCATCTGCAGAGCCAAGTCGCGCGCCGCTTCCATGCCTTCATCGACCTCGATGAGGGTGGCACCATAAGCCGTCATGGCGTCTTTGCGCTCTTGGGTTGAGTTGGTCGGCATGAGTAGCGTCATCGGATAGCCGCGCATGGCGGCAACCATGGCGAGCGCAATACCAGTATTGCCGCTGGTGGCCTCAATCAGCATATCACCTGGCTTGATATCACCGCGCAGCTCTGCTTGATAAATCATGTTAAATGCTGGGCGATCTTTTACCGAGCCTGCTGGGTTATTGCCTTCTAGCTTGGCCAAGACCGCTGTGCCACCAGCAATCTGCTCTTGCTCAGGCAAGCGCTGCAATTTCACCAAGGGTGTCTGCCCGACGCAATCGGCAAGGGCGGTAACTTGAGAGATGAAGGTGGCGTTTGACGTGGCCGTAGCTGACATAAGATACCCTTATTGTTAATATGAATGTTCAAACCTGATTTATGCACTTGCAAAGCGTGACCGTGTTGACCTTGATTGTCTAAAATCAACGACAGTTTTTTATCGTTGTCGCCGTGCATGCAAACGCTCGTCTACCGATACATACGATGAGACTGTCGCCAAACGGACATGACAGCGCGCAAAAATAGCGGCAAGTAAAAAGCTGCGCCATTATATCATTTTGTTTTTGCCTACGCTGAATGCATGCAGAGATTTTGGTAAATGAATGATGCTTATAAATGGTAGTTGAGACAAATACTGTTAAAATACTTGTATGATTCAGAAGCGTTATGATGCAGCCACCGCACTTATCGCCACGATTGATACCCAACGACTGATAGCTATAGCCAAGTGATAACGATAGCGCTATAGTACAGGACGCGATGGCGCAAAGTCGCTGTGATAAACCTAGCGTATGTCCTCCATTCAATTGATAGTCATCTTATCTTGTTTTTATCATTGTTTTAAAATGAGGACACGCCCTAGCAAAACATTGAGATGAGAGCGAGCTTGCATGGCACACAAAAAACGTTTTGATAACAGTAGCGCCTATGGTCAGCTGATCATATTGGTGTTTTTGCCGATATGCATATTGGCCGCTGTCGGCGGTATTTTGGTGTTTCATGAGACCATGCGTGCCAGCGACTCTGAGCAAGAAGTGTTGGCCGAGGCGGTGCTGATTCGTTATACCCCAGAGATTGCAGATCTGATTCCTGAGCTGTTAGAGCAAGAGCGCCAGCAGGCGGGCAGTGCCTCCAAGGCTGCCGTCTCGACGCTAGAGGGCATTCGTGACAGGCTAGGCCGCATGCAGTCCGAGCAGCACGTGCAGCGCATCGCGATTGTCAATGAAGACAATGAGGTGCTGGCCACGGTCGGTTATGGGCTCAATGAGCCTTGGCCATTGATTGATGCTTCAGCGCAATTTATCTCGCAAAAACCCACGCCGATTGGCACCGCTTATGGCAGTGTGATTGGTGAATTTGAAGGGCAGCGGCTGTGGTTGCTCGTCGATATGGACAACGAGCCGCTGTATATCGCGCGTTATCGCATCGCCATGGCGCTAGTGATTACGGGGTTGTTTACCATCCTGATTTTGCTGTTGAGTTTAAATATTTACTCAAAACGCTGGATCGCACCGATTTATGAGCTGCGCTTGCAGTTGCAGCGCACTCACGTAGACAATTTATATCAGCCGATTCCGGTGGAGTCGGATGGCGAGCTAAATTTATTGCAGCAAGATTTGGTCAATACCTTGCGCCGCTTGCACAGAAGCTTTCAAGACCTCAAAGACCATGCCGAGCAGACTGAGGATGACTTGCGTTTGGCGTTTGATGAGATGGAAATGCAAAACATCTCGATCAGAAACGCGCGTGATGCCGCCATCTCAACCAGCCAAGCCAAATCGGCGTTTTTGGCCAATATCAGTCACGAGCTACGCACCCCGCTCAACAGCATTGATGGCTTTATCAACCTACTAGCGCGTCACGGCGAGCTAAATCCTGAGCAAGACTTGTACGTACAGACCATTCGTAAATCCTCAGCGCATCTGCTGGCGCTGGTCAACGATGTCTTAGATTTTTCTAAAATCGAGGCGGGCAAGCTGGTGCTTGATCGTCATGAGTTCGATCTTTATGACACCATTTATGATGTGGTCGATATGCTCTCGCCAGTCGCCGCCGAAAAAGGCCTGCGCATGGCAGTGCTGTTTTATAACGATGTGCCGATGCGTATCAATGGCGATGCCTTACGCCTCAAGCAAGTACTGACCAATATCGTTGGCAATGCGATTAAGTTTACCGACAGTGGTGATGTGGTGGTGCGGGTCAGCCTTGATGATCACCGTGATAATTATCTGATGATAAGTGTGCAAGACAGCGGTAAGGGCATCTCGCTTGCTGATCAAAAAATGCTGTTTCAAAGCTTTAGTCAAGGCGATCCTTCTATCACGCGTCAGTATGGCGGGACTGGGCTGGGTTTGGTCATCTCCAAGCAGCTGACGCGATTGATGGGCGGTGATATTGGGTTTTATGACAATGCGCAAGAAAACATTGCCAATCAAGGCGCGACGTTTTGGTTTCGCATGCCAGCGCACGTCGATGTGCTCGAGGCGGCGACAGGGCAGACCATTGAGCTGCCTGTGCTCGCGCCGCTTGCTAGCGAGACTGATGAGTTTAATGTGCTGGTGTGGATCAACCATCCAGCCTCGATACAAGTGCTCAAAGCCAGTCTGCAATATCTACCAATTCAGCTGACCCAAGCCAACTCATTGCCAGGTGTGCTTGAGTCGTTAAAAGAGCGTGGTAACTACTGGGACTGGGTCATCGTCGATGACGATACCCAAGACGATATGATGGCACTATTAAGACAAATTCGTCTGCACTATCAGGGCAAGCTTGCTGTCTTTGGCTATCAAGTGGCCGCCGATCAGGCTCTGCTCAACCGTTATCATGCCAATATCTTATATGAGCCTTTGGATAAAAGGCAGCTGTATGCCATGCTCGATACACAAAATCGCCGCCAGCCAACGAGTCTGCAAGAGCCGCGCTGGAAAGGGGTGACGGTGTTGGCAGTGGATGATCATCTGCCCAATCTCTTGGTACTCGATGCGCTGCTTAGCGAGTTGGGTATTCATGTCGTCACCGCCAGTAGCGGCTTTGATGCGATAGAGATTATCAGTAAGCAGCAAACCAAAAACCTGAAAACTGCCAAAAACCAAAAGCAAAGCCTGTCAAACAAAACCCAGCTCTCTAAAGCCGAAGCGCGAGATGACATGAGCAAAAAGTCAAATTCTGTGCTGTATGCAGAGGAGACGGTTAATGAAGATAAAGGCAGCAACCAAGACAATTATAAAGACACCCACAAAGACAGCATCGACTTGATATTTATGGATATCCAAATGCCGCGTATGTCTGGGCATGAAGCGGCCAAGCAAATCCGCAGTATCGAAAGCGATGACAGTCACATTCCTATCATTGCCTTGACAGCGCATGGGCTAGCTGATGAGCGTGACAAGCTGATAGCCAGTGGTATCAACGACTATGTCGGCAAACCCATTAGTCAGCCGCAGTTGCTGCAAGTGCTGCAAAAATGGCTGGGCCGCACCTCGACCACGCCGCAACTAACCGCGCTGTCTGAGGCCAATCTACATGGACTGGGCTTGCAAGACACAGATGCGGCCTCTAGTCACACCGACGCATCAACAGACACCGACACGCAAACCTTCTCTGAATGGCCGCTGGGCGCGACGACCAGCACGTATCCTGTCAGTAAAAGCGCGCGCACCACAGATGCCAGCGAGTCGCCAAAAATAACGCGACCATTATCACTCAAAAAAATCCGTGATGACTATTTGCGTGACAGTCAGCCGCGCGAAGACTATAGACGAGAGACACCGCGAGAGACTCAGCCGCGCTACGACAGCTTACGCTTACAAAAGCAAGGACAGGCGCCGTTGCTGAGTCCGCCATCAGGGTCGATGGATCATGCCAGCGAACCAAATACTGATCTAGCCGCGCGGCCGCAGGAGCAAAAGGATACAGCGATGGACAGCCCACATTCAGAGATTTTGGACTGGCAAGATGCGCTGACTCGCTCAGCCAATAAGCCCGATCTGGCAGCCAAGCTGATCATCATGATGCTCGACACCATCAATGATGAAAAGCAAGCGTTGACTCAAGCATGGGAGGCGCGCGACCGTAGCATGCTGGCGCAGATTGCCCATCGTATATTGGGCGGTAGCCGCTATACTGGCGTGCCGCAGCTGCGTCAGGCTAGCCAAGATTTAGAAGATAAGTGTTTATTAAATATCCAGCATACCACGCCTGCGCAGTTTGCCATGCTCCAGCCTTATTACGAAGCGCTACTGACCGCATTAAATAATTTGCAAACGCTGGATTTGTCCGCTTATCCGCAGCTCAATTACCATCGTCTAAGCGAAAACGACATGACGTGGAAAATGATTTAGGAGTAGTGGTTTAGGAGCAGTGATGGAGTAATAGTGAGGGGGAAACAATAAAAAGCGCAACTTCATGTTGCCATGCTCATATAATCGATCCACCATAAAATAAATACCGTGCGACTGAGAGTGATTTTGCGCAGCATCTGCCTGCATCGCACAGCAAGCAAAGTTGATACCAGTCGCGCGCAAAAAATCACGTACTTCTTTTATGTAGGATTGACAATGCAGTCTCGCTATAAAGTATCGTGGCAGTCAGTTATTGCTAAGGTAGGATATGGATAAGCCTGCTAACATTATCGCTATCAGTCTATCTTTTACCCATTCATAAATAAGGATCGTTATGAACGCCATTGCAACTTACCAATACGAAACGCTACAAGTGAGTGTCACTGATAATATACTCACTGTGACGTTAAATCGTCCGCACAAAAAAAACGCCATGAGCTTTCAAGTCATCGATGAGCTGATCGCCGTAGCAGGTCGCATTAGTAAAGACAAAACGATACGCGCGGTCATCTTAAACGGTGCAGAAGGGACGTTTTGTGCCGGTATCGACTTGGGCGATTTAAACCATCCCAAAAACCAAGCTTTTGCCATTTGGGAGCTGATTAAGCCGTGGCAAAGCTCGTTTCAACGTGTCTGCTTAATATGGCGTGATTTGCCAGTACCTGTTATCGCGGTATTAGAAGGCTACTGTATCGGCGCTGGGTTACAGCTGGCATTGGCCTGTGATGTGCGTATTAGCCACCCAGATTGTCAGCTGTCTATTATGGAGGCCAAATGGGGTTTGGTACCCGACATGGGATTGACTCAATCCGCATTTGGGGTGGTACGAGAAGACGTTCTCAAAGAGCTGGCTATGACGGCGCGCATCATTAATGCTACTGACGGCAAAGAATTAGGATTAATCAGTCATTGTAGTGAGACGCCACTTGAGCAAGCACAGCAGCTAGCGGCTGAGTTTGCCGAGCGCTCTCCTGACGCGGTGCTCGCCAGCAAACGAGTAATTAATGCCATGCATCATCAGCCTGCAACCACGCTCTATAAAGAAAAGATCTGGCAGATTAAGATGATGCTGGGCCGCAATCGCAAGCTGGCCCTTAGAAAAGCCAAGCAAGCAAGCACCACCTTTGCCAAGCGACAGTTTCGCTAGTCTTTTATAATGAGTCATAAATCATAAGGTTTTACATCAAAGGTAGAAAAATTTAGACAGAGTCTTATGCTTTACATTGATTGTTTTTAGTTGTTAAGTCGCGTGTTATGGCTATTGAAATACGAGTGGACAGCACGATATAACACTATCCGCTTGCACAGATTTGGATAAAATGCACTATTGTCGTTAAAAATATCTATTTCATGCATCTTATAAGAGCTTAAGTAATCATCACTATATAAACGGTCTAACTATGTCTGCCCCAAAATCCTCTCTTTCAAAGAAACCTATCACCGCTGAACGAGTACGTTCTGCTGATCTGCCTGTTGCATGGATTATGATGCTGGGGTTGATGGTTGCAGTAGGACCATTATCTATTGACATGTATCTGCCTGCGTTACCGTCAATGGCAGACGATTTCGGTGTGTCAACCGCCTTTATGGCCAACTCAGTCCCAGCGTATTTTGTGGGTTTGGTATTTGGTCAGTTGTTTTACGGCCCCTTTAGCGATCGTGTTGGTCGAGTCAAGCCGCTGTATATGGGCATGACGCTTTATGTGATTGCTTCTGTTATCTGTGCCACCACGGATAATGAGTACGTATTATTTGTAGGACGAACGATGCAAGCATTGGGTGCTTGTGTGGGGGCAGTGGTGACCCGTGCTGCCATTCGAGATCGTCTAACAGCCAAGCAAACCGCAAAAGCTTTTTCGATTATGGTTTTGGTGATGGGTCTGGCTCCTATATTAGCGCCGTCGCTTGGGGCGCTATTTCTACAGTTTTTTAATTGGCACTCTATTTTTTGGTTTTTGGCCGCCTTTGGTGCTCTCAATCTATTACTGACGAAGTTTTTCTTTTTTGAGACATTGACCGAAGAAAACCGTAACGTACGCCCTGCCAGAGAAGTGCTGAGCCAATATTGGGACTTATTAAAAGATCCCAGCTTTAACTACCCTGCGATCGGTGGCGGGCTGTTGATGGGTGCGATGTTTGTCTATATCAGCTCAGCTTCTGAATTAATCATGGACACTTATGGCGTCTCGGCCACGCATTTTGGCTGGTTGTTTGGGATGAATGCGGCAGGGTTTGTGGGTTTGACTCAGCTGAATCAATGGTTGACCAATCGCTTTCGTATCTTGAGCATATTACGTTTCGGGGCGATGATGCAGGTGCTCTCTGCAGGCACGTTGTTTGTTGTCGGTATATTTTTGGGGACCGATGCTTGGTTGCCACTGGTGCTGGCGTGTATTTTCTTTTGTATTGCAGGCTTAGGATTGACCCAGCCAAACGCCTCGGCGATTGCGCTGGCTTTTCAAAAGCAGCGTGCGGGTATGGCAAGCGCGCTGCAAGGCTCGCTGATGTTTTCAGTGGGTATTTTTGGTGGTTTATTATTAAACTTATTCCCTCTTAATCCAGTGTTAAAAATGGGTATTGCACTTTTTGTCCTGATGAGTTTGGGTGCGTTTTTAATCTGGCAGATAGATCGTAATTTAGACCTCGATGACGCAGAGTAGCGGCTGCAAGTTTTTGAGACACCCAATATTGGGTGTTTTTTTTGCCTTAATAAAAAGGTTCTTGACACGAGTCTTGTGTGCTTTTGACTTAAAGATGGCCAACACCATCTCTGGTAACTCTCGGACGGAGTTTGGATCAGAGTTTATTATCTCGCCGCCGCACATCGTCGAGAGCGCGCCTAACGTGTCGTATCTACCCAAAGATCGGCAAAGCTATATCACGCCCTTTACCTGGCGTGGTCACAAGGCCGTCATTGGTATCTGCATCACTTAATGACAATTAACTGATCAACGACAATCAACTGATAGTGTCTCGTTTATCGCGTTGCCTCAACGAAAAGCGACAAAAAAGCGACAACAGTAAAAAGCGATACAATGGTATCGCTTTTTTGTTGATACGACGATTCGAGGCGTGAGGCTCACAAGTTGTTAAATCGCGGTTTGTCCTCATAAAGCGCTGGAGGTTGTGAGGCGTTATATGATAGAATACGGCGCAGCTATTTCTATAATTTGCTTTATAGGAGGGGTTTGAGTTTTTTGCTAAAACCCAACATGGCTTCTTTTTTACACCAACCAATGACACACACATCATGGCAAAAAATTGCTGGGTGTTTGGCGACTTGATTAATTTGCAAGTTAGGTCAGTGCCATGATTATAGGCATGACCCACAGGCAGATGCGTGTTGCTAGATAGGCAGTTTTTGTGATGTGGAGGCATAACCCAATCAACAGGATATTTCACATGGCTACAAACAACCCAACCAAAATCGAAATGCGCGACTTACTACAAGCCGGCGCTCACTTTGGTCACCAAACACGTTTTTGGAACCCAAAAATGGGTCCTTATATCTTTGGTGCACGTAACAAAATTCATATCATCAACCTAGAGCACACCGTAAAAGCGTTCAACGAAGCGTTGACTTACGTAAACGGCCTAGCTGCCAAGAAAAACAAAGTATTGTTTGTTGGTACCAAACGTGCCGCTAGCGGTATTATCCGTGAGCAAGCCCAGCGCGCTGGCATGCCATACGTCGACCATCGCTGGTTGGGTGGTATGTTGACTAACTGGAAAACGCTACGTCAGTCAATCAGCCGTCTAAAAGAGCTTGAGAAGCAATCAGAAGACGGTACTTTTGCTAAGTTGACCAAACGTGAAGCGCTTGAGCGTACTCGCGATATGGAAAAACTTGAGCGTTCACTAGGCGGTATCAAAGACATGGGTGGCTTACCTGACGCTATCTTTGTGGTAGACGTAGATCACGAAGCGATCGCTATCAAAGAAGCCAAAAACCTTGGTATCCCAGTAATCGGTATCGTTGATACCAACTCTAGCCCAGACAACGTTGACTACATCATCCCAGCTAACGATGATGCTATCCGTGCTGTGACTCTATACGTCACGTCTATGGCTGATGCGATCATCGCTGGTAAAGAATACGCACAGACTCAAGCGGGCGGCAAAGCTGAGCAAGCACCTGCCGAAGAAGCCAATGCAGAAGAAGCAGCAACGCCAGCTGAATAATTCGCTGCATTAAAAGTGTTACTTTGTAAGGATGTCTTGATAGCACCGCTAACAGCGTCCATATAAAGTCATTAATGATAAGCTCGTAGTAGGCATGATGCAGTTTTTTACTCGTCATGCCTTGTTGTTAAATAATAGCGCTGAAACCATGGCTATTACATAACGTGATGAAATGATGGCGGTCAAACGCCCTCAATCAATAACTGCTATTACATAAAGTATATTAAATACATGCTGATGACATGATCGTCATCTATCATAAACTGGCCAAACGAGTATTATCGTTTACTCCAGTGGGTAGAGTCGCTGGATGTCATGATTTATTTCTATTAATAAGCAGATAATACGAGCGTTTTTCTTAAGTTATCAGCAGCCTTAAGAAAAATAGACATTAAGCCCTCCTATACATAACTATACTAAGGTGACTCTTATGACAGAAGTACAAGTATCTGCCAAAATGGTAAAAGAATTGCGAGACCGTACTGGTCTTGGCATGATGGAATGTAAAAAAGCCCTACAAGAAGCCAATGGTGATGTTGAAGTTGCCATCGATAACTTGCGTAAATCTGGTCAAGCAAAAGCGGCCAAAAAAGCAGGTAACATCGCAGCTGACGGCGCTATTATCATTGCTCAAGGTGACAATAAAGCGTTTTTGTTAGAAGTAAACTGCCAAACTGACTTTGTGGCAAAAGACGCCAACTTTACTGCTTTTGCAGAAAAAGTAGCCAACATCGCGCTAGAAAATAACGTCACAGACGTTGCTGCTATCTCTGAGCTACCATATGGCGATGGCCAAACCGTTGAAGAAGCACGCGTGGCTTTGGTACAAAAAATCGGCGAAAACATTCAGGTGCGCCGTGTAGAAACCCTAGAAGGTGCCAACCTAGCATCATATCGTCACGGTCTACGTATCGGTGTTGTGGTATCGTATGAAGGCGGCAGCGAAGAGACTGGCAAAAACCTAGCGATGCATATCGCGGCGTTCAACCCTGTAGCGGTCGACGACGAAAGCGTTGATGCTGATGTATTGGCTCGCGAAAAAGACATCATCGAAGCCAAAGCCAAAGAGTCTGGCAAGCCTGACAACATCATTGAAAAAATGATCGAAGGTGGCCTACGTAAATACCTAGACGAAGTCACTCTACTACGTCAGCCATACGTCATGGACAACGACAAAAAAGTTGGCGATGTCCTAAAAGCGGAAGGCGTAAAAGTACTAAGCTTCAAACGTCTAGAAGTGGGTGAAGGTATCGAGAAAAAGCAAGAAGACTTCGCAGCTGAAGTTGCAGCGGCTCAAGCGGCTAGCAAGTAACATCTCTGTGCACTTGCACTGATGAGGACGGTTAAGCCCTTGGTTTTGCCGTCAGACACAAAAAAGCCCGTTACTCGATATGAACTGACCCCCAAATATTGGACGGTTTAGTTTAAATCAAGGACTGAGTTCTGTATTGCACAGGACTCAGTCCTTTTAATTTGAGTTGAATACGCTCATTATTGTAATAATGCATATACTCATGAATCTGTTGTTCTAACTGCTCAATCGAGTTTGGTTTCTCAATATAGATCGTCTCGCACTTAAGCGTTCCGAAAAACCCCTCCATTAATGCGTTATCCAAGCAGTTGCCTTTTCTGCTCATGCTTTGCTTAATACCGTGTTGTTTAAGCATCTTACTAAGCGGTCTCATCTGATAATGCCAGCCTTGATCTGAATGCAGCATTAACCCGTTTTTCTGTTGCGTATCTATCTTATCTAACGCCTTATCTAGCATCTTGCTCACTAAATCATAAGTCGGCCGCTTGGAGAGCGTATAGCTAATGATCTCATTGTTATAACAATCGAGTATCGGTGATAAATACAGCTTATGATCACCCACCTTAAACTCAGTAATATCGGTCAGCCAGCGTGTGTTCGGTCGATCTGCATGAAACTGGCGCTTTAAGTAGTTCTTTGCAATCTTGCCTTGTACACCTTTATAAGAGCGGTACCTTTGTCGTCGAATCCGTGCGCTTAAGTTTAGATGACGCATAAGCTTAGCGATGAGCTTGTGGTTATGATGACTGCCTAACTGCTTTAGCGCTGCCGTTATCCTGCGATAGCCGTACCTGCCTTTATGCTGGTGATATAGCGTGGCAATACGCTGTTTTAAGTCAGCATGCTTGTCTTTATCACCAAGCTTTGCTCTATGATAGTAAAAGACGCTTTTAGGCATACCAGCAGCTTTAAGTAGGGCTGTTAAACTGTACTTATTCCTCAACTCTTCGATGAGCCTTGCTTTCTCAAAGCTTGTTTCCTCTTCTGTTTGAGCAAAGCATCCAGCTTTTTTAGGTAGGCGTTCTCCGCACGTAGGTATTCATTCTCACGCTTAAGCTCTGCTAAGCTCTTTTCTTCATCTGGCTTGTCTGTGATAAAGGGTTTACTCATGGCGGTTTTACCTTTAGGTTTGGGTGTTAGTCCAGACATACCTTGTAGCCGATACGCTTTGTGCCAGTGACTAATAAGCGCCGGTGAGCTGATGTTATACCTTAAAGCAACTTCCAATTGACTCAAGCCTTGGCTAAGCATCGTTGTAAGCACTTTGTGTTTAAACTCGCGACTATAGTAGGCTTTGCTGGTCTTTGGTTTGATAGCATCGATACCACCGCTTTGATATTGCTTAACCCATTTAAGAACAAACTTTGGATTTACAGTAAACTTCTTGCTTGTGGCTCGACTACTATGTCCTTGTTCATAGTATGCGATGACTTGCAGCTTAAAGTCTAGATTATAACGCATAAAAATACCCCATAAGTTGTGTCCAACTTATGGGGTTCGGTTCAATAACGGGCTTTTTTGTGTCTGAGCTTGACCAACTTTATGGACTTACTAGCGTAAGGCCTCGTAGGCAGATTTGATATAACTTGGGCTGTTGCTATTACTGCTCGTGCCATAACTGACGTTTTGTAGCCCATTGTTTGTACTGTTCATATTGACTTGGTTGTTGGCATTGATACTGGCACCAGACAGACCAGCGTCATTTTTGTATAAGCTATGATAGCGGCTCATCACTCTTTTGACATAGTTGCGCGTCTCTTTAAAAGGCGGGATGCCGCCGTATTTATCGACATTGCCCTCGCCTGCGTTATAGCCTGCCACAGCGTGCTCGACGTTGTTATTAAAACGGCGCATCAGCCAGGCGATGTATTTGGCTGAGCCTTCGATGTTGTCGGCAGGGTTCCAAGGATTGCCCACATTAAATCGCCGTGCGGTAGCAGGCATCAGCTGCATCAGCCCTTGAGCGCCGACTGGTGAGCGAGCATTTGGATTAAAAGCCGACTCAGTATGCATCATGGCTTTCATCAGGGCAGGATCGACGCCATGACGTGCCGCGGACGCGCGAATATAGCTATCATAGGCGTTGCGACTGGCACTACTACTCGCCGGACTGCTGCCATAGCCGTTGCTGCTGCCGTCATACATCTTAGAATCTTTATAGTAAGTGACTTTGACTTTTTTGGTGAACTTATCAAAGTTGCCACTGGGGCTAACGTTGGTCAAGAGCACCTGACCGCCTTGGTCTTTGTAGATATACATATTGCCTGCATGAGCACTCACACTCAAGCTTGAGATAGCAAGGATACTGGTAACACCAGTGATGGCATTTAATAAAAACGGAGACAAACAGCGAGTCTTGATGGTAGTCGTATTTATCATAGAGATATCACTTTTTATCGAGTAGTCGCAAATGACTGTCGCTGATGAGTCGGCCAGCTTATAAAGGCAAGTGCTTATTTTATCTGCCGTGTTTTGTCGCCAGCTACCTAGCAACGACCCTGACGTCTTCATGTTTCGTTAAGATCATTTGCAATAGATACAAAAAATAATAGTTGTTTACTATAACATATAATAACTTTTTGACGCATGGGATTGTCAAAATAATAAGAAAAAGTGAGCATTATTTTGTAAATAATACGAAATAAATCAATAAGCTATCATTTGCAGTGTACGCATTTCAGTGTCAGCTCAGCTGCCGCAAGGGCTCATGGTGGTAGTAAGTGGCTATGATAAGAGTGTAGGAACGGTGTAATAAGAGCAAGAGGATAAGAGCGGCTAATGCTTTGAGCTTGTCTTTAATTGATGAGAGGTCAGGGGGTAGCTATAACGCAACGGCACTAACAAATATCGGTACCCAAATCGCGGTCACCAGCCCATTGACTGCCAGTCCAAAGGCTGCATAGCGTCCGGCGGTATGACTGATCTGCCACGCTTCGACTGTACCAAAAGCGTGAGCGGCCAAGCCAAGTGCTAAGCCTTTGGCACGGTCATCATCGACACGGCCAAATAAAAAGCGCGCCAAAGTACCCCCAACGAGACCTGAGACAATGATGATAAGGTTGGCCATCGCCAGCGGCGCTTTGATCAAATCCGCCACACTAAGACCGATAGGAGTGGTCACTGAGCGGGTGGCAAATGCCAGTATCGTCTCGTGACTGAGTGACAGCAGATAGGCGAGCGACATTGGCAGCAAAGCACCGACCACGCTTGCAATCATGACGATAAGGGTGAGTTTTTTGACAGGTAAGCCTTTAAAGTTCATGGCGGCGAGTGGCACTGCCAATAAAACCGTGACGTATCCTAAGAGATGGTCAAACACAGGCTTTGCGACGCTATAGTAGTGATTGTAGTCCCACTGCAGCACAAACAAAAACAGCAAAACCAGCGCTAAGGCCGTGATGACCATCGGTAGCCAAGATAGCTTACGCGCTAAGATACGGGCAATGACATGGGCGACCAAGGTCAATAATATCGCCGCAAGGGTTGCTGTCAATACGCTATCAAAAGTCATAAGTCTGCCTTGTTCATTCAGCTGAGCGCCGCTTTTATTGCTTGCTAGTGCTGCCGGTGTTGCCAGCTTGCGAGTCACTATCAGACTCAGTATCAGTATCAGTATCAGTATCAGTATCAGTGTCAGTGTCAGTGTCTTGATTGAGCCAGCGGTTGGCCAGCAATGCTAATCCCCAAAGCGGTATTAAGGTGCTGATCAGCATTGTCAGCATCACGCCCCACAGCTCGTCTCCTAAGGCAAATAACAATAAACCTGCACCAGCAGAAACGGGCAAAAAAGCAAAGCCGCTATCAACCAATAACGTATTGCTGGCTTGAGTGAGCCAGATAGGTAGGCCTTTTAGCAAGCGCCACGCCATCAACACCACAAACATCGCCACCAAACCGACGATATTGGCCGCTTTTTCGATACCCGCCCATTGACAGACCAGCACCGCTGTTTCACGGACAAAAATAACCATCGCTAATGTTAATATCAGCGCCAGCCATAGCGGTAGGTTGGAGGAGTGAGTGGACTTCATAAGCAGTTTTGGCCAAATCGGAGATGGGTAGGCGCAGCGATAACGGTTGGCGCATGGCTATGGCAGCTGCACCCTTATAAGTACATTGTGTCGTTATGGTATTTTGTATATGGCATATCGTATAGGCGATTATATAGAGAATCACGTAACTAATAAAGCCTATCGTCGTGACTAAATAAAAGAGAGGTAAGATAAAGAGATACACTGCATACATTCGCTAGACTGGTACAAACTTTTTTGCGTGCTGTGCTTGCGCCGCCAGATGCTACGAAAAATTTATTTCAGTCTCGCTGTATCCTTTTTTTATTGACCTGACTATAGGTATAACCGCCCTAGTATCATCGTGCTATTTTGTCTTATGGTATTAGGGAAGGTGGCTTTGAGAGAGACGGCTTTAAGCGAGGCAATAAAAAACAGACGATATCAGCGATACCATCTGTGTGTAGGGCTTTGTCTGTAGGTATATCAAAGCGGTTTGCAAATAAAAGCTGAGCCGCCCGCCGCTTGCTCTTATAAGTTATGAGTCGGGTAGGCTGCTTTTTTGAGGCGAGGACGATGCTGTGTTTGTCTCAAACTCATCAAAGGCTTTTTCTTCGGCCGCAGTCAAGGTAGGCTCTACGTTCTCATCTGGCTTTTCAAACTCCTCAAGCGTCGGCATCAGTAGCGTCGCTTGCGCCAGTGGTAGGACATCTACAGGATCGAGATTGGCTTGTCCAAGCAGCTGTTTGAGCCGATCGCTTGGCAAGCGAATGGTTAGGCACTCGTGGCCTGTGTCATCGTAGCTTTCTTCTAAGATGACGCCTAGCTCGTACAAGGTGTTTTTAAATTGACCCGCACCATAAGGCAATGTCAAATCAAAGGTGGTCAGTGCGCCAGTGAGCAGCTGCTGTACAGCAAGCGACAGCGCTTCTATTCCAAGGTTTTCTTTTGATGAGACGTAGACGCGGTTTGGCTGGCCTTCGCTGGCATAACCAATATGAGCAGGCTCGCCTGTGATATCAATTTTGTTATACACATTGAGCACGGGTACGTCGTTATCAATTTCAGCCAACACATTTTTTACCGCTTCGATTTGCTCGTGCATGTCTTCGCTAGAGGAGTCGATGACGTGTAGTAGCAAGTCCGCCTCTAGCGTCTCTTCTAGTGTCGCGTGAAACGACTCGACCAGCTCGTGCGGCAAATGACGCACAAAACCGACAGTATCGACCAGTACCACACGTCCCACGCCTTGCCAGTCAAGGCGACGTAGCGTCGGGTCGAGGGTAGCAAACAGCTGATCGGCGGCATAGATGTTTTCGTCGACCAAGCGGTTAAACAGTGTCGATTTACCAGCGTTGGTATAGCCGACTAGCGAGATGGTCGGTACGTCAGATTTTTGTCGACGGGCGCGTCCTTGTGCGCGGGTTTGCCGGACTTTTTCAAGCTTAGATTTGAGCTGGTTGACTCGCGTTTGTAGTAAGCGGCGATCGGTCTCAAGCTGGGTCTCACCCGGCCCGCGCAGACCGATACCGCCTTTTTGCCGCTCCAAATGCGTCCAACCACGCACCAGCCGTGTCGATAAGTGGTTGAGCTGCGCCAGCTCCACTTGTAGCTTGCCCTCATAAGTGCGGGCGCGCTGAGCAAAAATATCCAAAATCAGTCCGGTGCGATCCAGCACGCGGCATTTGACCACCGACTCGATATTACGCTCTTGTGAGGGCGATAAGCTGTGATTAAAAAGAACAATATCGGCGTCGTGCTCACGCACTAGCTCTGCAATCTCTTCTGCTTTGCCGCTACCCACAAAAAACTTGGCATCAGGCTTTAAACGTGAGCCTGTCACCAATGCCAAACGATCGGCGCCTGCTGAGTCTGCCAATAGCTCAAACTCGCTAAGATCGTCAGGGTCTTGGATTTGACGAATATCTAAATGTACAATGATGGCACGCTCGCCACCTTCATGTCTTTCAAAATAATCCAAAGAATATCACCTATTTAATAAAGTAAATAAATCGCTGCCATTTGTCTGTCAACTTCGAGGCGGCGTTCATATGACCTTTTATATGTGGTCTTATCTGTTGATATTAAAGCGTAACGGCACAATTAGCGATAGATTTATGTTACACAGGTTTGTGTTTCCTAGCGCGGAGGACGGCTGGTAAGTTAGCGCGTTTATAAGTGGCTTCATTGCGCGTTTGTATAAAACTTTGTATAAAACTAGGCACTGACTCAGTGAACAGGCTATCACTGAGGCGCATAACTTTGCTATACTTAGCTCGTTTTTTTGTTGATATAAACAGCAGTTATTTAATCATGAGGACGAAGATGAGCCAAGCTAAGTCAAAATTTTCACTCAGACAACAGCTAGGACGCGGCAAGCAAATCGCTGGTATGACCACAACGATGGTCGGTGGACTGCGAGCCGCTCAGCGTCTTGGTGCCTTTAAGCAGCCGCCACGCGAAAAACTACCCCGTTATATTCAGGCGTTTTGTCGTAAGATGGCAGGCTCTTTTGGTGTTAAAGTCATCGAGGTCGAGCCAGTACAGCAGCATCATGGTCTGTGGGTGTCCAATCATGTGTCATGGATGGATATCCCTGTCGTGGGAACGGTAAGCCCCGCGTTTTTCTTATCCAAGGCGGAGATTGGTGAGTGGCCTGTGTTTGGTAAATTAGCGCATGCTGCCGGCACGCTCTTTATTGAGCGCGGCTCCGGTGATGCAGGCTCAGTGGCCACGCAGATTGCTGAGTTTTTGACCAAAGGGTTTTCGGTTATCTTCTTCCCTGAAGCGACTACGACTGATGGCAAAAAGGTCAAGCGTATCCATGGTACCCTGCTACAAGCTGCGATAGACGCAGATGTCCCTATACGACCGATCCTTATCGCTTATGTTGACAAAGACGGAGCGCTCAGTGAGGCATTGCCGTATTATGGCAAGATTACCATGAAAGAGAGCTTAAAAAAGGTGCTAGATAGTAAGGATGTGACGGCCTATGTGCTACCATTAGAGCCGATAGACCCTAAAGGCTATAGCAAAAGCGAACTGACCGACTTGCTGCAAAGAAAAATGCAAGAAGGATTGGCCGATCTGCATGCGCGGGTACTGAGTGTGCCGCCTAGTCAATAATCAGCTGAGCTGTACAGTCAAATGAAAAGTCGCTGAATAAAAAAGGCGCCAATCGTAGCAATATTTACCGCGATTGGCGTCTTTTTTCGTGTTTTGTCAGTGACACATTGGGCGCCGCTTATTAAGGTGACGGATTGGGCTGGCGCGTGTGCACTGCTTCAATGGCCTCCAATACATCGTCAGTGAGTGTCAGATCAATGCTATCGATATTGGATTTTAACTGCGTAAGTGTGGTCGCGCCAATGATGTTGCTGGTGACAAACGGGCGTGAATTGACAAAGGCCAGCGCCATCTGCGCCATATCTAGTCCGGCATCGCTGGCAATCTTAGCGTATTGCTCAGTGGCTGCTAGCGCTTGCTCATTAATATATCTTTGGAATCTATCATACATGGTCAGGCGCGCGCCAGCTGGGCGTTTGCCGTCCAAGTACTTACCTGATAGTACGCCAAACCCAAGCGGCGAGTAAGCAAGCAAGCCGACGTTTTCACGATGGGCAATCTCCGCCATGCCGACCTCATAGAGACGGTTGAGGAGGCTATACGGGTTTTGCACCGTTAGCGGCGCGATTAGACCGTTTTTGTCCGCTTCCCACAGATAGCGCATCAGTCCCCACGCGGTATCATTCGACAGTCCATAAGCACGAATACGGCCTTTTTTAATCTCATTATTCAGCGCTTGGACGGTCTCCAAAAATGGCGTTAAGTCATCAAGCGATTGCGCTGACATCTCGCTGTCATAGCCGCGCTGCCCAAAGAAGTTGGCTTGTCGCTCAGGCCAATGCAGCTGATAAATATCGATATAATCGGTTTGTAGACGCTCAAGGTTACTATCGATAGCGCTGCTGATTTGCTCAGCATTAAAGCGCGTTTTACCGTCACGCAAAAAGCTCAGGGGTGACATTTTACTGGCCAAAATGACCTTGTCACGCTGCTGGGTCTTGGCAAACCAAGTACCGATATAACGCTCGGTATCGCCTTGCTTGTCTTTATCTGGTGGTGATGGATACATCTCTGCTGTATCCCAAAAGTTGACGCCTTCGCTCAGTGCCATATCCATCTGGGCGTGCGCCTCAGCCTCGGTGTTTTGCTGCGCCCATGTCATAGTGCCCAAACAGATTTTAGAAACCTGTTCATCGAGTTGCGGCAACGTTGTATATTGCATGTCAGTCTCCTTGTGGACTTTGATTTTAGGGTTGAGCATTGAGTATTGAGCGTGGTCAGGGCATTACATGATTTGAATGCCAGTCACCCCAGGCGGGGTTACTTTAAAGACTTTGACCTTAAACAATACCGATTGGCCGGCCAGCGGATGGTTAAAATCGACCTCAATCTCATCCTCATTAATCGCGCTAATAATACCGGGTAAGGTGTTTTTGCCTTTATCCTCAAACTCAACCATCATGCCGACTTCTGGATGATCGGCGATAAGAGCAAACTGCGGACGGCTAAAGTGCTGAACGTTGTCAGGGTTCCACTCACCAAATGCCTGCTCTGGCTCAAGGTGAGCTGTGCGCGTGTCGCCTGCGCGTAGATTCATAAGTACTTGCTCAAACCCTGGCAACAAGCTTTCATCGCCGACCGTCAGCGTCACTGGTGCCTCACGGCCAAAGGTGGAGTCAATCACCGTGCCGTTTTCTAATGAAACTTCAAAGTGTAGGCTAACAAGGCTACCAAAGGTGATGCGCGTGTCTTCGTTGGGGTTGATAAATTGTGATTCAGTCATAATCAAAAGCCAGTTGTCGTAAATATAATAGAGAAATGATAAGTCATTTTGCTGGGTGTGTAAGCGCAAATAGTGTAACGCAAATGGTGTAATATATCTGCCATATCTTAAATAGGGCAGAATTATGGCAAGTCAAGCACCCAGCAAGCAACAGGGACACGTGCATAAATGGCAAGACGACAAAGGCTTTGGTTTTATTGAAACATCAAGCGGGGCGTCGCTGTTTTTTCACATTAGTGAGTTTAGAGCGCAGCGCCGTCCTGAGGTTGGTGAAGCGGTGGTCTTTGATGTCGGACAAGATAGCCAAGGTCGCCTGCAAGCCAGACAAGTCCAAGAGCTGAGCTTTGTCCAACAAAAAATGGCAGAAAAAAACCGCCAAATCCGTCAGCGTAATCGCAAACGTAATGCCCAAGCAGAATTTGCAGCAGGGCAAAAGAAACGTTTGTTTCTTGGTATTGGTTTTTATGGGGTTTTAATTTTATTGGCGGCAACTCAAAAGCTCAGCTGGCTGGTGGTGGCATGGTACGCTGTGCTAGGCATCGTCACTTATATTACTTATGCCAAAGACAAAGCTGCTGCTCAAAATGGCGATTGGCGCACGCCTGAGTCGACGCTGCATATACTAAGCGCACTTGGCGGCTGGGTCGGCGCATTGGTAGCACAGACGTATTTGCGCCACAAATCACAAAAGCCTGAGTTTCGTATCGTTTATTATTTAACGGTTATTATCAACTTAGCAGGATTACTCTTTGTCATCATGGGCGGCGGGCTAGCGCTTTTAAGCGAATTAGGATAAAGCGTTAAACTAAATCTGCGCCAGTATTTGCTTATACACAGCGGCATCTGAGGCAGAAAAACAGCAAAAAATCACGTCGTGAATGGAAAAGCCATCCATCTGTTCTAAGCCATTTTGCACATATGCTATGACTGTATCGATTGCAATCTTAGCTGCCTTATCAATGGGGTAGCCGTAGACGCCGGTACTAATAGAAGGGAAGGCAATACTGCTGAGACCGTGTTGCGCTGCCAAATCTAAAGACTTTTGATAACAGCTGGCCAGTAGTGCTTGCTCATTACTACGACCGCCATGCCAGATAGGGCCTACCGTATGAATCACGTACTGACAAGGCAAATCAAATGCTGGGCTGATTTTGGCATCACCAGTTTGGCAGCCATTTAATGTACGGCAATACTCAAGCAGCTTAGGCCCTGCTGCTCGATGAATCGCACCATCGACACCGCCGCCACCGAGCAAGCTTTTGTTAGCCGCATTGACAATGGCATCGACATGCAACGTGGTAATATCCGTCTGTAACACTGATAGGGTCACGCTGTGAGTACCACTGCTGTTACCATTATAGTCATTAGACACTGACAGCTGCTTTTGAGCAATAGGCGTTATTTTGCTATTCGTCATTTGATTGTTCGTCACTTGATTGTTAGGCATGGCTATATCCTTTTTATAGTGAACGTATGGTACTTTAGCGATAAATATCAATAGTTACAATCTACAAAAACACAAAAAAATAGGCCACCATTTGGTAGCCTATTGATAACCCTGTTGTTTTTAGGATGTGTCCTCACTATAGTCGATAGTCATCTAGATGCGTTAAAAATAGCTGACTAATATTTCGATACTATCTGCGCTATTTTCGTTGTTTGATTGCAATGTTTTGCGGCCATTTATCTCATTTTTAAAATGAGAGCATGCCCTAATGTTATATTATTTAGGGCTGCGCTTACCTTCCAAAAACAGCATGTCGATGACAATGAACACGACGCCGATACAGATAGCAATATCGGCAATATTAAAAATCGGATAATGCCACACATCAGCATAATGTACATGAATAAAGTCAATCACATGACCATGTAGCAAGCGATCAATCAGGTTGCCAATGGCACCGCCAAGCACCAGCGCAAGGCCTGTCGATAGCAGCTTGGCTTGCCGTGGTGCTTTGATTAGATAGCCGATCAAAAACAGCGACATCACCAGCGCCAGTCCCGCAAAAAACCACTTTTGCCAGCCGCCTGCATCGGCCAAAAAGCTAAACGCGGCGCCATAGTTGTAAGCCAGTGTCCAGTTGAGAAACGGCTCTAACACTGGCACAGGCTCAAGAAAATTGAGCGTGGTCTCAGCCAGCCATTTGCTCCACTGGTCGATGATGATCACCACCAGCGATAACGCATACCACATAAAGGCGCGACTGCCATTGGCGACCATCTTAGGGGTCTTAGTTAGGCGACCTCTAGGTGTCGATGAGCTGCCAGTGGTTGCATGTGCAGGCTTGGGGGAGCCGTCGGCCTCAACTTGCGGCGACTTGTGAGGTGAGTCTGACGGGTTAGGCGCAGAATTAGGCATAGTGGCGCACCTCGCCTGTACCGCTCACGTTGGTCACGCAGCGCGCGCATAGCTCAGGATGGGCGCTATCGACGCCGATGTCATCACGGATATGCCAGCAGCGTACGCACTTGGTACCTGTGGCTGCACTCACTTTGACCTGCAAGTCGCTTGACTCATCGGCATGGCTCTCTGCTGATACTGAGCCAGTATCTACGCTCTGAGCAGGGGCTTCACTCATCGGCTGCAGGGTCGCGCTACTGGTAATCAAGACAAAACGTAGCTCTTCGCCAAGCTTGGCCAAGCTCTCTTGCATCGCGCCGCTGGCATACAGATCGACGCCCGCTGATAAGTTGGCATTGATGATTTTTTCGCCGCGCGCTGTTTCGATATGTTTGTTGACGATGTCTTTGGCCTGCATGATGCGTTGCCAGTCGTCGCTTGTGATGGCGCTCAGCTCAAATGCTGGGAAGGTGTACCACGCTTGGGTAAACACATAACCTGCGTCTTGTCCGTTTTTGCCTTCTAGTACTTCCCACGCTTCTTGGGCCGTAAAGGACAAGATAGGCGTGATCCAGCGAATCAGCGCATGAGCGATATGATAAATCGCCGTCTGAGCAGAGCGGCGCGGCTGTCCATCAGTCTGAGTGGTGTACTGGCGATCTTTGATGATATCTAAATAAAAGCTGCCCAAGTCTTGCGAGCAAAACGCGGTGACGTGCTGGGTGACTTGGTGAAAGTCCATCGCATCATAAGCGCTGATGATTTGTGCTTGCACGGTTTGCGCGCGCTCAATGATGAATTTATCAAGGCTGACCAGCTCATCCATCGCCACGCTGTTGGTCGCTGGATCAAAGTCATCAGTATTGGCAAGCAAAAAGCGCAAGGTGTTACGGATACGGCGATACATGTCAATCGCGCCCTTAAACACGGTCTTACCCGCGCTCATCTCATAACGATAATCACTTGAGGCAATCCATAAGCGCAGCATGTCCGCGCCCGTTTTGTTGATCTCGTCTTGCGGGGTGATGATGTTGCCAAGCGACTTACTCATCTTGCGGCCGTTTTCATCTACCACAAAACCATGGGTCAATACTTGCTTAAATGGTGGACGCTCGTACATCGCCTCTGAGGTCAGTAGGGAAGTCTGGAACCAGCCGCGATGCTGATCTGAGCCCTCTAAGTACATATCCGCTGGGTTGGTCAGCTCATCGCGCTGCTCAAGTACAGCAAAATGCGTGGTCCCTGAGTCAAACCATACGTCTAGCGTGTCGGTCGCTTTGTCATAGTCAGCAGCCTCATCACCCAAAAAGTCCTCACAGCTGGCATCAAACCACGCTTCCACGCCGCCATCAGCGATTTTTTGTGCCGCCACTTCCATCAGCTCCAGCGTGTTTGGATGCAGCTCACCGGTTTCTTTATGCGTAAAGAAAGTGATTGGCACGCCCCAAGTACGCTGGCGTGAGATACACCAGTCAGGACGGTCAGTCATCATCGCCTCGATGCGGTTTTGTCCCCAAGCGGGCGTCCATTTGACCGTTGGAATATCAGCAAGCGCTCGCTCGCGTAAGCCTTTGGCTTCCATATTGATAAACCACTGCGGGGTGGCGCGGAAGATAATCGGCGACTTGTGACGCCAGCAATGCGGGTAACTGTGCTCGATTTTAGTATGGCTGACGAGGTGGCCGTTTTCGTGCAAGGTGGCGATGATTTTTGGGTTGGCTTTATAGATATGCTCTCCGGCAAATATCGCAGCGCTGTCTAAATACACACCCGTACCGCCCACAGGGTTTTCAACCGGCAAGTTATATTTTAGGCCAACGATATAATCGTCAAGACCATGACCGGGCGCGGTATGGACGAGGCCTGTACCGCTATCGGTGGTGACGTGATCGCCTAGGATAAGCGGCACTTGACGCTCGCTAATCAGTGGATGCTGGGCGTGCAGACCTTCAAGCTTGCGTCCTGATACGGTCGCCAAGATACCTTTGTGGTCAAGCTTTAGCTCGGTCAGCGCAGTTTCGATCAAGTCTGTCGCCAATAAAAAATGGCCTTTGTCTGTTGCCACCACGCTATAGTCGTGCTCAGGATGCACGGCAATGGCTTGGTTGGCAGGCAGCGTCCATGGCGTCGTCGTCCAAATGATGGCAGCAATACTGCCGTCGATGCCATTTAGCGCCTCTACCTTGTCGGTATCCACTATATCAAAGCTGACATAAATGGCGTCAGAGACTTTGTCTTGGTATTCCACTTCGGCTTCGGCGAGGGCAGAGCTACAGTCCAAGCACCAGTTTACAGGCTTCATACCGCGAGTTACGTGACCATTATCATAGATTTTTGCAAGTGCACGGACGATATTGGCTTCCTGCGCAAAGTTCATGGTGAGATAGGGGTTGTCCCAATCACCAAAAACGCCCAGACGTTTAAAGTCGGCTTTTTGTAGCTCGATCTGGGTGCGGGCATACTCGCGGCACAGACCACGAAACTCAGTAGCCGAGACTTTTTGACCGACTTTGCCGACCTTGGTTTCGACTTTTTGTTCGATAGGTAGGCCATGACAATCCCAACCAGGAACATAAGGCGCATCAAACCCCGACAGCGTTTTTGACTTAACGATGATATCTTTTAAAACCTTATTGACCGCATGACCTAAGTGAATCTGACCGTTGGCATAAGGAGGGCCATCATGCAAAATATACTTTGGCGCACCTGTGCGCGCCTTACGAATTTTGCCATAGACATCATCGGCTTCCCACGCCGCTAGCCAGTCAGGCTCGCGTTTGGCGAGGTTTGCA
Source organism: Psychrobacter celer (assembly GCF_016107555.1). Classification (GTDB taxonomy): domain Bacteria; phylum Pseudomonadota; class Gammaproteobacteria; order Pseudomonadales; family Moraxellaceae; genus Psychrobacter; species Psychrobacter celer. The sequence goes on from NZ_JABASU010000006.1 coordinate 121,201, forward strand.
CGCATGGCAAACGGGGTGTCGGCGAGGTTTAATGTATCTTTATAATCGTGGCTTGGGGTGTCGGTGCTTTTGTCAGTCATAAAAGGTATCTTATAAAATGATGGTTAGAAGTGGGAGAAAGAGCCGAGTACATGCTGATCTAAAATAGCGTGCGGATGTTACGTGAACGCTACGCTTACTGTGTCACTATTAATACTGGTATTTGGCTGCGGCGCTAGTTAGTAATATAGCGGCTTCCAACTACAATCACTTTATGTCGTCACAAGCAGATAAAAGCGTCTGCCTACATCATAAATACTAATGAGATGATTGCAATACCATATACCGATATCAAAATAATAAGAAAAGTGGCGATAATAATGACAGCTATTATATGACAAAACCAGTGGGGTAAAAAGAGCTGGCCGGTATCGTCCTGTTTTTAGCCAAAACCAATAGTTTATACCATCAAACCAAGACTAAAAAAGAACAAGGCTAAAAAAATAAGAACTAAAAAACCGATGACAGCCATAAGCGTAGTTTTAGTGACCACAATGGCTGGATGCCCGTTAGACCTTGCGCCATTTCACCCTCTTTTAAGATGACATAAGAGGGCGTTACTTGTCCTTGCCAGTCAGCGAAGATTGCGCCGTCTTCGTCGTTGATAGTGGTGAAGCGGTATTTGTGTTCGCTCAGGTAGCTATGTAGCGTTTGATCAGAGCCTGACTGGATCGCAATAGTCACCACCGGGTAGTCATTGGCCGCCGCGAGCGTGTCTATGGTCGGCGAGGTCACACGGCAAACAGGGCACCACGTTCCCCAAAAGTACACCAGCGCGGGCTTATCGTTACTGAGCGCCGCCAAGTCAATGCTTTGTCCTTGGTAATCGGTGAGCTGCAATTGCGGGTTGGCAGGCATGACTGGCTGACGCCACCAATTAACCGCGGTATAAATGACGGCAAACATCAAGCCATATATCAGTATCGTCTTGATAAGCGACAGCGCTTTTTGCTGTGGCGTCTTTTTAGGTTTTGCTGCTGTGGTATCAGTATCAGTTGTCATAAGGGCTGCTTTTTATGCTTGTCATGGTATCAAAAAGTGTCTGGTCGCTGTTTATTATCGCGTGTGCTAGGCTGTGTCCTCATTTTTATCACCATTTTTAAAATGAGGACATGCCTAGATAAAAATAAACGGCTGAATACTCAGCCGTATGATTCCTAAATGCTTTAAAACACCAATTCTTTAAAACACTGTCAAAATATCGTCCATCGCTATTGCTGTACCGATTTTATGTCGGAGTGACGATAAGCGCTTAAGGTTTTTGTGCGCGGTCTTGTAGTGGGTCGCCGGTCAGCACGCTGCCTGTGTTTTCTCGGCGCTCGCTTGTGCTGAGCTTACTGGCTGGTACTTTCGACTTTCTCTTCCATTTTAGGCTAAACAAGTCATCGCGGCGGTCAAGCAAGTTATGTACCGAGCCTTCGTGACGAACGTGAGTCAGCTTGTCTAAGTTCACATCTGAGAAGAATACCATCTCCGTATTGGCAGTGGTTTCTGCCATAATGGCGTCATGAGGAAAGGCAAAATCTGATGGCGAAAAGATAGACGACTGGGCGTACTGAATATCTAAGCTCTCAACCTGTGGCAAGTTGCCAACAGAGCCGCAAATCATCACGTAGCATTCGTTTTCGATAGCGCGCGCTTGCGCACAGTGGCGTACGCGCAAGTAGCCATTTTGAGTGTCTGTCCAAAATGGAACAAACAAAATATCCATATCATCGAGTGCCATGAGACGCGCAAGCTCTGGGAACTCAACGTCATAACAGACTAAAATACCAACGCGGCCGGCATCCGTATCAAATACTTTTACCTCATCGCCGCCCTCAATCACCCAAGCGCTACGCTCGTGGGGGGTGATATGAATTTTGCGCTGCTCTTCTACCGTCCCGTCACGGCGACACAAGTAACTGATGTTATAGAGGGTATCGTTTTCATCGAGTAGCGGCATAGAGCCAGTGATGACGTTGACGTTATAGCTGACGGCTAAATGCGAGATTTCATTCTTAAACCATTCGGTATAATCTGCCAAAAAGCGAATGGCAACGTTTTGATCCGTCGACTCACAAAGCCCCATAAGTGGTGCATTAAAAAACTCAGGCAGGCAAGCAAAGTCAGAGTTGTAGTCGGCCATGATATCGACAAAAAACTCCACTTGCTGTAGTAGCTCTTCAGGCGAGTCAACTTCACGCATTTGCCACTGAATACCGCCGATACGCACCTCTGACTTGCGGGTGCTGGGCTTGTATTCTTGTGGTTCATAATAGATATTGGCCCACTCAAGTAGTGTAGCAAAGCCCTTGGACTGGGCATCATCTGGTAGGTACGCGGTCAAAATACGCTTGACGATAAAGCCATTGGACAGCTGAAATGATAGCGCAGAGTCGTGAATCTCACGAGACTCGACAGCATCGATATACTCGCCAGGGGTCAGGTCTTGGTGGTTGTGATAATTGGGAATACGGCCACCGGCCAAAATCGCGCGAAAGTTAAGCTGACGGCATAGCTCTTTGCGCGCATCATACAGCCGGCGTCCGAGGCGATACCCGCGATAGTCAGGGTCGATCAGTGCGTCCAAACCATAAATCGCATCGCCTTTTGGATTGTCTTTGATGATCTCTTTTTGTCCGATCAAATCGTCATAGGTATGCGGGTTAGAAAACTTGGCATAGTCAACGCGCATCGACAGCACGATGCCGATCAGCTGATCATGGTCAAACAGCGCAATCTGCCCTTCAGGAAAGGCGTCTATGAGCGTATGAATAGTGTTTTTTGACCATGCGCCGCCTAGGTTGGCGTAGACGCGATCCATCAAGGCTTTTAACTGGGGGTAGTCTTTTTTCTTAATCTCGGCAATCGTCAAATGAAAGTCGTCTGTTTTTTCAATCTTGCTCATAAGGTTCCTATCTGCTGTTTTTATAAAAACTTTTCGTGTAACAAAAGCAATAAAAATATTTCCATATAGAGAATATTGTCGTTACAATCGTTTATTGCCATGTTTACAATGGGTTAGAATGATATAGTCCATCTGATATAAAAATGATACAACGCTTCATTGAGCGACTAATAGCCATATATCTGATTTATTTGGATGCGATTATACTCTTTCATCTGCCCTGCTGAATTTGCCAGTAGCGTTGTAGATATCGCGGTGCGTTTTCATCGTCATAAATGCTATATTGCTGGTTATGATAGCAAGTCACATGGGCAATGACAGTCTAACGTGGTAACTATTTGCTACGTTTTTGTGAGCCGGCTTTGATGTCAGTGATGTGCACTCAACTATTGTTATTACTCAAGCAGCGTTTTGTTTAGCTTATTCGCTTCGGCTATCGGCACAAGTGCCCCTTTAGGATTTTTATTATGCCCCTCACTCATACCACTGCATTTAGTCAACTAGATAACATAGCAGATGATGCGTTGGTACAGTTGGTGTATGTCAGTAGTCTGACGCTGCGCTCGCGCTTAAGCGCTTCGATATTTGATGAAGTAGAAGGCCATGCGCAAGATTTTAATGAGCAGCATGGTATCACCGGCACGCTCTGTTATGGCAACGGCCATTTTTTGCAATGTATTGAAGGCGAGAAGGCCGAAGTGGCGGCGTTGACGCAGCGTATTTTTGCCGATCATCGCCACAAACATGTCGAGGTGCTGCTGTTAGGGCAGGTAAGTGGCCGCCGCTTTGCTGACTGGCGCATGCGTTTGCTTTTTTTGGAGCGCTGGCTTTGGTCGCCTGCCACCAAGCAGCAGGCGGCGCAGTTGTCACCGTATCTGCCATTTGCGCCGCATGGCTGGTCGCCTGAGCGTACCGAACAGTTTTTGCAAATTATCAAAACCTTTGACACCCCGCCACATATCAAAGCCGCTGGTATTACTTATAATGCGCTGGGCAATATGGTGCGTCATATCGCCGCCCCGCATCAAGCGTTTTTAGTGGTGCAAGGGTTTTTAAGTGTGCTATTAATCGTTGGTTTGATGCTGTTATATTTATAAGCGGTGCTATTGTGCGAAAAGATAATAGAAAAATGACGCTAAACTCTGAGGTTTAGCGTCATTTTTTATGGTTATAGATGGGTTGTTTTGATAAAAAACTTCTTACACATCAAAGACCTTACCACGATTCATAATATTGTTGGGATCAAACACCTTCTTAATCTCACGTAAATACGCAATCTCAGTCTCACTGCGGCTATAGTGTAGATACGGTTTTTTCGTCATACCCACCCCATGCTCTGCAGACACCGAGCCGCCATATTTTTGTACCGTTTCAAACACGTATTTATTGACAATTTGACACTCACTAAAGAAATCATCTTTGCTCATGTTTTCAGGCTTTAGAATATTGAGATGCAAATTGCCATCGCCGATATGACCAAACCAGCACACCTCAAAGTCTGGATAGTTGCTGGCGACGATATGATCAATCTCAGCGATAAACTCCGGTACATAGCTGATGAGTACCGACACATCGTTCTTATAAGGGGTAAAGACTGAGATAGTCTCAGAGATATATTCGCGCAGCTTCCACAGCTCTGCCGCTTGCGCAAGACTTTGGCTCATTACACCATCGACGACCCAGCCTTCACTCATACAATGCTCAAAGATGGCCATGGCTTTATCCATGATAGGTTCATAGGGCGCTTCAAACTCAAGTAAGGTATAAAACTTGGTACGAGACTCAAAAGGCTCTTGTACTTGACCATGGGCCATGAGTTTATCGATAGCGACGTCATCAAAGAATTCAAAGGCGGTCAGATCAATCTGCGCTTGAAAGGCGGATAACACATTCATGACATCATTAAAGCTGTCCATGCCCAGTACCATGACGTTTAAGTCTTGCGGCTGACGCTCAAGCTTGATTTGGGCATGGGTGACAAAACCTAGGGTGCCTTCACTACCGATAAACAGCTGACGCAAGTCATAACCGGTGGCGTTTTTGATCATTCCGCGATTGAGATGCAAGATATCGCCTTTGCCGGTGACGACGGTGAGCCCCATGATCCATTGACGGGTCATGCCATAGCGGATGACCTTGATGCCGCCGGCGTTGGTGCCGATGTTGCCCCCGATTTGACTGGAGCCTGCTGAGGCAAAGTCGACAGGGTAGTATAGGTCTTTTGACTCTGCGAACTGTTGCAGCTGCTCGGTGATGACGCCGGCTTCAATCTCGACCATACGATCGGCAGGATAAAAGGTGCCGATTTGGTTCATTTTGTCCATGCTGACGACGATTTCGCCATTGGCGGCAACGGCACCTGCCGACAGACCGGTACGGCCACCACTGGGGGTGAGGACGATGTTGTGCTCATTGGCAAGCAGGACGATGGCTTGTACTTGTTCGGTGGTCTTTGGAAAGACGATGGCAGAGGCGGCTGGGGCGAAGTGTTTGGTCCAGTCTTTGCCCCAATATTCAAGGCTTTCAGGGTCGGTTTTGATTTGGGCTGGGTCAAACTGATGGCTTGCAAGCAAACAGTCTAAAAGGCTTTGGACGGCGGCGGTACTAGGGTTAGACGGGCTTTGGCTAGATAAAGAAGTCATGGTCAACTCTCGGTATAAACGGTAAGTACTATGCATAAAGGGGATTATTATATCGCTAAAGGGATATAACGCGGCAGTTATAAGTATGTTTATATAAGGGGAGGTCGCCCTCAAAAAAACAGTTCAACCCAGCTTGGCGGCATGTCGCTACCAGCGTTTACTATAGCATAAATAGTTTTCAGGCTAGATAATCAATAATTCATCTAATCTGCTAACATCGAGACGGAATTTTGTGTAAGATATCTGGACTGTTTTCGTTTCACCCATCATAGATTATCGAGCAGATAATCTTATAAGACAATCATAGGACAGTTCTCATATGGCGTTATCATTAGAAAAAGACAAAATTCGTTTTTTATTGCTTGAAGGTCTGCACGACAATGCCCTAAAAGTATTAAAAGACGCGGGCTACCACAACATCGAAAATATCAGTCACGCCTTAGATCAAGATGAGCTGATCGAAAAAATCAAAGATGCGCATTTTATCGGTATTCGCTCGCGTACGCAGCTGACACGTGAAGTGTTGGAGCATGCGCACAAGCTCATCGGTATCGGCTGTTTTTGTATCGGTACCAACCAAGTCGATCTAGACGCGGCTCGCGACCTAGGTATCCCCGTCTTTAACGCGCCATACTCGAACACCCGCTCGGTGGCTGAGCTGGTATTGGCAGAAGCCATCATGCTATATCGCGGTATTCCAGAAAAAAACGCCACCGTTCATCGCGGCGGCTGGGGTAAATCTGCCACCAACTCGCATGAAGTACGCGGCAAAACCATCGGTATCGTCGGTTATGGCTCTATCGGCTCACAGCTGTCTGTACTGGCCGAAAGCTTTGGTATGAAAGTCATCTATCATGATGTCGTGACCAAATTGCCATTGGGCAACGCCGTACAAGTGGGTAGCCTAGAAGAGCTGCTATCGACCGCTGATATCGTCACCTTGCATGTGCCTGACGTCCCAAGCACCCGCTATATGATGAAAGCTGAGCAGTTTGCACACATGAAAGACGGCAGCTACTTTATCAACGCCGCTCGTGGTACTTGCGTAGAGATTGATGACTTGGCGGCCGCGCTTGAGTCTGGTAAGCTTTTGGGCGCTGCGGTTGATGTGTTTCCAAAAGAGCCAAAATCAGCGGACGAAGAGTTTGAATCACCACTACGTAAGTTTGACAATGTAATCTTGACACCGCATATCGGTGGCTCAACCCAAGAAGCACAGGCCAATATCGGTCTTGAAGTGGCTGATAAGTTTGTCAGATACTCAGATCAAGGTGATACGGCGACCGCGGTGAACTTCCCAGAGGTTTCTATACCGTTTAAAGAAGGCTCACATCGTCTGCTACATATCCATAAAAACGTGCCAGGCGTACTGTCACAGATCAACCGTCTGTTCGCCGAGGCGCATATCAACATCTTGGCGCAGAGCCTGATGACAGAAGGCGATGTTGGCTATCTCGTGATGGATGTGGATTATAACGATTCAACCGCCGCGCTTGATCAACTAAAAGACGTTGAAGAAACCATTCGCGTGCGTATCTTGTTCTAAAATTAACCGTGATCGTTTAGGGCGTGTTGAACCTTCAACACGCCCTAATGTTACAACTGATACAAAAAAAGAGATGCGCTATGAATAGGGCATCTCTTTTTTATGGCTAATCGTTTAAACGTCTAACATTTAAAGCAGAGTATGGTGTTAACGGATTAAGCTTTGGCTTTATTGGCCGCTTCTGCTTGTTGGCGCGCTTCCATTTTAGCTGCTTTACGCTTTTCGATGATGTCCATCACATCGCTACCAATATGCGCTTCACCACGTTTTTTGGCCAGCTGCATTTGATGCTCGCGCTCACGGAATCGAGCCTTTTGTTCCTCAGTCGCTTTGTCGATACAGTGCGGGCACGACTCACCTTTGATATAGGCAGCGCTTTGCATGTCCTCAGCTGTAATCGGCATACGACAAGCAAAGCACTGCTCGTAGTTGCCTTTTTCTAAGTTGTGATTGACTGACACACGGTTGTCAAAGACAAAGCAGTCGCCTTGCCACATAGAGTCACTGGTAGGGATTTCTTCTAGGTATTTTAAGATACCGCCTTCTAAATGATAGACCTCCTCAAAGCCTTGCTCGCGCATATAGGCTGTGGACTTCTCACAGCGAATACCGCCGGTACAAAACATTGCCACTTTTTTGTGTTTGGTTGGATCGAGCTCTTTTGCCACATATTCTGGAAACTCACGGAAGGTTTCGGTGTGTGGGTTGACGGCGTTTTGAAAGGTGCCAATCTGTACTTCGTAGTCGTTGCGGGTGTCGATTAGGAGCACGTCAGGATCAGAGATCAGCGCATTCCATTCACTCGGCTTGACGTAGCGGCCGACAGATTGCAGTGGATCGATATCTTCTACGCCCATGGTGACGATTTCTTTTTTGAGCTTGACCTTGGTACGATAAAAAGGCTGGACGTCGGTATAAGACTCTTTAAACTCAAAACGACCAATCGCTTCAATGCTACGCAAATAATCAAGGACTGTATCGATGCCTTGGCGGCTACCAGAAATCGTACCGTTGATGCCTTCATTGGCCAACAATAAAGTGCCTTTGACGTCATTGTCCAGCATGATGTTTAAGATCGGCTCACGGTACTGCGCAAAGTCAGCAAAGCGGGTAAATTTATAAAGTGCAGCGACGACGATATTGTTGGTTTCGCTGTCGTATTCGGTGGCGTGTTGCTGATTATTTGTGCGGTTGTCAGTGGTCATGCAAGTCTCCTGCTGGCTGAGTCGTAAACCCAGTGCAATAGTGATAAAAAAGGTAGATAAGCAAATAACACTAGCGCAATTGTGGAATTGGGCCAGTGCGCGCGTAGTGTAGCAAATTTTGCTGATGTTTTGAAGATTTTGTAAGAAGGGCTGTGTTGTGATTGATACGATTTTAAGGAGAGTTATCTGTCTCTGAAACGGCTCGATAGCCGCTCTAAAAAGAATAAAAAATCCAGCGCATAGGCTGGATTTTAATCGCTGAGAGAGTCGGTATAAGAGCTATTTGCTTTGGAACCAACGATCCGCTTGGCTACGAGCATTGGCGATGTCTGAGCTGGATAAGTTCAACGCCAGCTGACCGATTTTGCCACGGGCTTTGTTGCGTACTTTTTCATCGAGCATACCGTCACGGGCAGCCAAGTCATACCACTTATAGGCATCGACCAGATTTTTTTGTTTTTCATCGAGCAAAGCTAGCGTGTAGCTGGCGCGATTGTCACCGCGCATGGCCGCTTTTTCTAACCAGTGGCGTGCTTGCTGAAGATTGGGCTTCACGCCTTCACCGCGTAGATACATGATGGCCAGATTTAGCTGGGCTGGCGCAACACCTTGCTGCGCGGCTTTGGTATACCAGTGAATGGCTTGCTGAGTGTTTTGTGCCACGCCTTCGCCTTTTTGTAGGCGCTTGGCTAAGTAAAACTGCGCATGGTCATTCCCTTGCGCCGCACGGTTGGACAGCTCACTGACAGGCATCAGCTCAAAACGTGAGGTATCAAGCGGTACGTTTGATATTAACTCAGCATTGGCAAGACCTGCGCAAGAAAATAAGGCAGTAAACAACGCAGCTTTTAATAGTTTCATAGCAGCTCCAAAATTAGGCAGTTAATAAGCAAAAAAATTGTACCGCTAAAGTATCTTAGGCGGCGCTAATGATAAGGGAGCGTTGTATCAATGACGTGTTATCCAAACGTCCCAAACCATCCATTAAGTACAGTGAGCCCTTTACCTGAACGCCTTGCTTAGCAGTTGCTGTCAAGTCAAACAGACGAACGGTGCAAATACGGGTGTCAGTGACATTATTTTGCTAGCTTAACACCCACACTTACGAAACTCAAATACTAATTACAAGAAATCATGGCCGATTATACCTGAGTGTCTTTAATAAAATCATAGAGTTACTTGCGTGTAAGAATAAATCAATCATTTTATAAAAATCAGACAAGGAGGATTAGGGCCGTTTGGTTTTTGAATATTATGCAGGCTTCCGTTTGGTGACGCGATAAATAGCGACATCTGCCAAGAGGTTGGGTGCTTGACGGATTAAAGATGTCATCAGCGGTGAATGGCCTTTTTCTGAGTCGCTAACAGCAAAGCGGTTGATGATATGAATGTCATGTTCAGCACACAGCTGCTCAAAGTCTTTAAAGGTACACAAATGAATGTTTGGGGTGTTGTACCACTCATAAGGCAGGGCTTCTGAGACGGGCATCAGGCCTTTTAGTCCAAGGTGAATACGGTTTTGCCAATGGGCAAAGTTGGGAAAGGTGATAACCGCTTCACGGGCCACGCGTAGCATATCGAGTAGCAAAACGTCGGGGGCTTTGACCGCTTGGAGCGCCCGTGCCATGACGACGGTGTCAAAGCTGTCGTCAGCAAAGCGCGCCAACCCATCGTTGAGATCTTGCTCGACGATAGAGAGACCCTTGCTGATGGCTTCATTGATTTTGTCTTCATCAATCTCTAGGCCATAACCCGTCACGCCCAGTTTTTGCTGCAAGTGCGCGAGCAGCTCACCATTACCACAGCCCAAGTCCAGTACATGCGATTGCGGCGCGATCCAGCGCTCAGCCAACTGATGGTCCATTCTCATGAGCGTTCTCCTGTGCCGGCTATGTTAGTGGTCATAAAAGGGGCGGTCAAAAAGCCTTTGATCGCGCCCATATAACGGGGGATATCAAATAAAAACGAATCATGACCATGTGGGGCGTCGACATTGATATAGCTGACCGGCTTGCCTGTGGCCATCAGGGCATCCACGATTTCTTGTGAGCGCTCAGGGGCAAAGCGCCAATCAGTGGTAAACGACACCACCAGATATTGGCACTTGGTATGGGCAAGGGCGGATCTTAAGGCGCTCAGCTCAAGCTGGCTGTCGGTATCGTCGCTGTGCTCAGTAGTATGGTCGCTACCTGTGCTACCTGTGTGCTCGTTATTGATGCTGGTAGCCAGACTATCATCGATGGCTGTGTCGTCGGCAGTATTCGCATAATTGGCATAGTCGCGCGTAGGATCAAAGTAATCCAAAGCTTTGGTCATGAGCAAATAGGTATTGGCATCGAAGTTTTTGCTAAAGCGCTCGCCTTGATAGCGCAGATAGCTCTCTACTTGGAACTCGACATCGTAGCCGTACATAAACTTGCCCGATTTTAGATCGCGGCCAAACTTGGCCTTCATCGCGTCATCGGTCAAGTAGGTGATATGGCCGACCATACGTGCCAATATCAGGCCACGGCGTGGATAAGTGCCGGCTTGTATATAGCGGCCGTCTTTGAAGTCTGGGTCAGAGAGAATGGACTGACGAGCGACTTCGTTAAAGGCGATGTTTTGTGCCGATAGCTTGGGCGTGCTGGCAATAATGACGCAGCGTTTTAGCCTGTCTGGATAGTCGACCGACCATTGCAGCGCTTGCATACCGCCCATAGAGCCGCCGACGATGGCATGCCAGACATCGATGCCTAAGCGGTCTGAGAGCAGCGCTTGGGTTTTGACCCAGTCTTTGATGGTGATCAGCGGAAAGTCAGGGCCATAGACTTGTGGCTCGCTGCCATCAGCTTGATTGAGGGTATCAGGGTTGATGGTGGTGGGTCCTGTCGAGCCAAAGCAGCTGCCGATATTATTGACGCACACCACATAAAACTGATTGGTGTCGATGGCTTTGTTGGGTCCGATCATATTGTCCCACCAGCCCGCTTTTTTGTCATCATGGCTATAATACCCTGCTGCATGATGGCTGCCAGACAAGGCATGGCAAATCAAAATAGCATTTGATTTGTCTTGATTGAGGGTGCCGTAAGTCTCTACCATCAAATCAAAAGACGGCAAGGTGCGATTGCACTCAAGGGTAAGCGGCTCGGCAAAATGGATTTTTTCGGGCGTGACGATTCCGACTGAGCCTGCCTGATCGGCCAAGCCTTGTGGGTCGAGTGTATCTGTTGGGAGTTGGTCACTGGTACTATCAGAGCGTGCGTTCAAAGCTACCTCGCAAGACAACAATCATCTATAAATAAGCGTCAATTAAGCGTCAGTAAAATCACCAGCCACACAAGCAAAATAGCATGCATGTTCTTATACGGTTTTGGTGATGGTTGGCTCTATTGTATGGCGATGGGCGTAGGAGTACAACCTCCGTACGCAGTCTTTATTTGACCTGCGTAGCAAATTGTATAAAGACGGCCTTTACCATGCGTTTTTTGGCGATAAAATGCTACACTAATCAGATGCTAAATGAATAATGCCTTCACAATCCTTTTTATCACTTATGAATCACACACGACTTTTATGAAACCTAAACTGCCGCCCCGTATAGCCGTCTTATTGGTCAACCTTGGGACACCTGATGAGCCGACAGCGCCTGCTGTCCGTCGTTATCTCAAACAGTTTTTATCAGACCCTCGGGTGATTGAAATCCCTAAGTTTTTGTGGGCCATCATTCTTAACTTGTTTGTCCTGCCTAGTCGGCCGAAGCGCGTCGCAAAAGCTTATGCCAGTATCTGGGAGGGCGACTCGCCGATCCGCAAGATATTAAACGGCCAAGTGGCATTATTAGAGCCGCGTCTGGCCGACAGCGCAGCGCCGTTTCGTGTGTCGGTACATGCGGCGATGAGCTATGGCAATCCTGGTCTGCCTGAGGTGATGGGCAATCTACGCGATGAGGGCGTGGATCACTTTGTCATCTTGCCATTGTTTCCGCAGTACTCCGCCACCTCGGGTGGCGCTGTCTATGATGCACTGACCAAATGGACGCTGACGCAGCGCAATTTGCCCAACTATACCATTGTAAAGGACTACTTTGCCCATCCACTGTATATTCAGGCACTAGCAGACTCGATTCGTCGCTTTCAGGCAGAGCATGGCAAACCTGACAAGCTGATGTTTAGTTTTCACGGTATCCCGCAGCCGTATGCGGATAAAGGTGATCCGTATCTAAAGCGCTGTAAGTGTACTGCCGCCCAAGTGGCACATGCGCTAGGTCTAAGAGACGATGAATGGATCATCAGCTTTCAGTCGCGTTTTGGCAAACAAGAATGGGTCAAGCCATATACCGATGTGGTACTAGAGGAGTGGGGTCAGTCTGGCGTGCGCTCGGTGCAGGTCATCAGTCCTGCATTTTCTGCCGATTGTCTGGAGACGCTAGAAGAGCTGGCGATTGAAAACCGTGATAATTTCCTCAATGCTGGCGGGCAAGAGTATCATTATATACCTGCACTTAACCTTGATGAGGCGCATATTGATTTGCTCGAAGCGCTTAGCAAACCATTGGTCAAAGGCTGGGCGGGCACGCTTGATGGTTGGGCGTAGTTAATTTTTTTGATCTTAATGAAAGCCTTTTGATCTTCATGAATGATAAAAACACCGGACATGATGTTCGGTGTTTTTTTACCAGTGTTTGACGTCATTGATGCTGTGCTGAGCAGATAGGGTTAGAAGTTATCGTCGTTACTGCGCCCAGCAGCATCGGTATCAGCGATATCGACGATGTCTGGATAATCCTTGTCATCCAGATTGTCCTCTACCAATACCTCATCGACACGGGCTTCATCGATATTTTGGTGATGCATCGGTGTGAGGCCTTGCGTGGCCTCGCTGCCTGCTTGTGAGTTGTCAAACCCTGCGCTATTGTCAATGACGTCATCGTCATCAATCGTATGCAGCATTGGATTGTCTAAATCGACTCGCTGGTTGTCATCGCCATCGATACGGTCTTGCGCCTCTGGGAGTTGGGTTTTTGTATTATCCATCTGTCATTCCTTTTATCTTATGATTGGTTTTTATCTGTATGATGAGGATTAGTGTGCCGTGTTAGCTCGAGCTCGACTAGTAGTAAGGTGTCACAGGATGTTCAAAAAATGTAAGACAACTCGCAGTGAGCGTTATTTATGCCCCTTGTTTATCGCCTAAAATATGTCAATGTCTGGTCGGTCATGGTCGGCCTGATAACCGCTATGAGCTCAAGCGCTTGTGACGATCAACCAACCGTCAGTCAAACGGACGTTATAAAAAAGCCGTTGGTCATGGAGGCCAAGATACCAAGTACCGCGGCTGTGATAGAGTGCGCGCAGCTGACGCCCAAGCAAACTGTGATGATAAAAGGCCATCAGATCCTGAGCAAAAGCTGCGACTTAACAGGTCAATCGATACGTTTTGAGCTCAGTGACTCTCATAGCTCGCTTGACTGTCAAGGGGCGCAGCTTAGCCCCAGCGCCGATGATTCATCAAAGGCCAGCGCTATTATGATTAAACCAAAGACGGATGCTGCTATCGAAGATATCACTGTTGCTAATTGTCATATAACAGGCTACGGCCATGCGCTGCACATTCGCCAATACAGCCATCCCAATCAGCGTTATACGCGCGGCGTTATCGACCCTACTGCCAATCGCGCGCTGGCACCGAGAGATATCCGTGTCATCAATGTCAGCAGTCAGAATAGTATTAATAGCGGCATGTTTGTCGGCGATCATGTACACGGCGTGAGCTTTGAGCATGTGCGTATTCAAAACGCTGGCACGGTTGGGTTATATTTAGAGTTTGGAAGTCGCGACAATGTCATCAAAGACTCTGTGTTTGTCGGTAATGGTTTTCGCACGTTTAAGCCCAATCGTGAAGCCATCGCGGTGGACTCATCAAGCAACAATCGTATTGAGAATAATCAGTTTATACACAATGGCGCAGGCAGTATCTTGCTCTATCGCAACTGCTTTGAGCATGCTGATGACCCGTCGCGCAGCAATCATTTCAAACGCACCGAGTCGAGTCGTGACAATATTATTCGCGGTAATGTTTTTCAAAATGAGCCAGTGGGCGTGTGGGTAGCGTCAAGGCAATCGCGCAACCTAAAAGGGTTTGAATGCGGCGCGTATTTGGTCAAGCAAACGCTGTTTGCCAGCTATCACTTAGACAGTGCTAAAGACAATCAAATCATCAATAACCAGTTTACCCAAGTCGAGCAGGGCGTTATTGTGGAAGATGATGGCACGCTGATTAGGGATAACACGTTCGCCGCCGACGTTCGTTTGCCCATTCAGGTTGGTTCAAAAATTCGCGAAGACACTGCCGCAGGGCCAGTCAAACATACACTGATCAACAACAATACGTTCGCTGATAAAACCATAAAGCAAGCAATTGACATTCGAGCCGCCAGCAAAACGGCCACCCAGATTGAGTAGCCGTCAGGACAATAGGATAAGCATTTGGTAAATGGGCTGTGCTTTATTTGGCACCCACTTTGGTATTTACCCAGCGGATCACAGGATCAGGCGTGACTTGTGAGAGGGTCTGAAAGACTTTGGCTGGCATGCCGACCGAGTAATGCGTGCTTTTGAGTTTACGATTGGGGCGGGTGGTCAGTTTGCACAGAGTCTTTGCCACATCATTGACAGTCAAATTGATACCCAAGCGCTCAATACTGGTGACACTAAGATCCTCTGTCATGTCTGATTTTACCCACAGCGGCATGACATCAATGACCTTGATACCAAGGCGGTCATACTCGATATTTAGCCCTTCGGTAAGTCCACGGACAAAAAACTTGCTGGCAGAATACGCCGCAACCTCGGGCTGGCCGTAAATGGCCGAGGCCGAGGAGACATTGACGATTTTACCATTGGTGCTATCCGCCAAATAAGGCGCAAGCTTATGACAGCCGATAAGCACGCCTTTACAATTAACATCGACTAAGGCCAGCTGCTCTTGCAAATCAGTCGTCGGCAAAGTGCCACTGACCAACACGCCTGCGTTATTGATTAGCACATCGATACTGCCAAAATGATCAATCATTTGTGTGATGGCGTCGTCCCATAGCTCAGGCTGGGTGACATCTAATTTGCCGATAATGACACGGTTTTTTTTCAGCGCTTTTTTAAAGGCTTTGTCGCCGATGGCATCCTCAATCGTGGCTGTATTGGTCGCAAACAGGCCGACGTTGTGGCCTTTTTCTGCCAGTTTTTTTGCGGTGGCCAGACCGATACCACGTGAGGCGCCAGTGATTAAGATATTCATAATAAGTGACTCGGTGATTTGGGTGTGTCCCCATTTTTATTACCCTTGTCAAAATGAGGACACGCCCTAGCTGTAATGGATAAGTCGAGAGCAAGTGGATATCAGAGATATGTGTGCTCGGGCATTGATCCAGTATAGCAAATCTGGCGGCAAGTATTGATAGGCAGCGCGGCACAGCGGCTTTGGCCGAGGTTAGATCAGATATCTATGCTGAATGTGACACCGCGTGAGAGTGCGATAGGTCTACGCGCGCTGAGGAACAGTCATAGTCGCTTAACGTAAAGCGCCATAGGTATATCAAGGCAATGGAATAGATGGCGGTTTCTGATAGCTCCTCGATCACCACGCCAAAGGTTTCAGGTATGCCAATCATGTTTTCGCCCATGTATTCTAGTAGTGCCAGTACCGCTACCGTCAAATATAACGATATGGGCACACGTTTTAATACTGCCAAAAGATAGTGCCATGAGTAAGCCAGTAGCCCAACAATCATCAGGTAGACGACGGTTAGCACACAATCTTCCCACCAGTCATAGGGCTGGCTTAGCAATAAAAAATCAGCTGGAATAAAAAGATCGGGTAAGTAGTTTAGCTCGCGGCGTATGACCGCAAAAAACACCAGCACTGCCGCCAACCAAAACGCTTCAGTTTTTTTGCTATGACTGCGCCGAAAATACTGTAGACAGCGTATCCAGCAAGCGAACAATATAATAATGCCAGGGGCTTCGATAAGACCATCTGTAATCAAAATAAGGACTCCAGATTTTGCAATAAAAAAAGTGAGCGCTAAGGCTCACTTCCAATCACAAGTAATATAAAAACAAAGATATAAAATAGAGATACAGCGTTATTATACGCTTGATTATCCATAAATGGCATTATGAAACATAACTAATTGGTCATAACTAATTGTTAATATTTACAAAATAGTCAACACTGTTTCACAGATGGCAGTATGTTATTTGTCTTGTGCCGGCAGCCAAGCGAGACAGCAATGAGCTATCGCGAGCTAAAACAGTGCCTCCATGCGTAATAGTGCTGATGGGTAGTGGTCTTTGTTTTCTGTTTTGTCATTATAATAGTTTAGCTCTGTCTGCACGTAGAGCCACTCCCGCCAAATCGGCTGACGGTAGGTGATGGCTGGGCCATAGCTATTGAGCAGTGATTTGTTTTTGTCAAAATAACCACTGGTCGAAATACCATAGGCCAGTTGCTTTTCTTCACCGAGCTGATGGACTTGTCTTAGATCATGGCTCCAGTCGGTATCCTCCCTGCTATCCTGATTGCGGTAGCGCACGGTAGTACGGTTGTTAAGAAAGCGTGCTGCATCAGCGCCATATCGCAAGGTGAGTCCGCCTTTGGCGTAGTGTTCGCTGTCGAGGCCATAACGATAAAAGCTATCGGTGGTTACTTTTAGCTTCTCGTTTTGGTACCAGTCTCGATCGACACTGACTTTGACATACAGATCATCAAGTGAGCGTACGCCGACATCGACATCTGTTTTGACGCCCAATTGCTCTTCGATCTCATCGTTAAAGCGTGACCAGCGCAGCGCAATAGAGGCGTTATCTTCACGAGTCTTTTTACTATTGATTAATCTATCAGAGCTTTCGGTATCGGCCTGATAAGCCGCTCCTGTCGCGCTTTGTCGCAAAAAATCATCATCATCCAAGTCTTCATCACCGATAATCAAGCTTAGGCGGCGCTCTAAGACCGGTAAGCGTAAACGTCCACGAACCCGAGGCTCGACGCTCACATCACTGCCTGATAGTGGGTCATTGGCCCAGCGCGTGTCTAGCACCAGTCGTAGGCTCGCGGTAGCAGGCGCCTTTGGGTCAGGCTCACCAAACCACCCGTCCATTTCGTGCGCCCATTCGTCTAGCTGCGCTTTTGCGTCTTGTCGCCGCTCATCGGCCCAGCCCCATTGTGCTGAGGAGTCAAAGGGCTGTGGCGCGGCAAGTGGTGTGCGCGCTTGATAGCCTAGCTGTTGATAGGCTGTGTCTGTTGTATTGACATCACCGACCTGAGGACTGGATGAAGGGTGGGCGGTGTCTTGATGTTTTGCCGGTATGGCGGCGCTATGATCAGCCAACGCTGGCGTGCACAGGCTCAGCGCAGCTAAAGCGGCATAAGTCAAAGTATGACGAGTCATTGTGGTAAGGCTTGAGGGTTTCATGATGGCAGATAGTCGCCTGTAGGCAAAACTGGAAAATAATCATGCTATATTGACCGATTTCCCAACAGTTGACAAGGCGTATGCGGTCACGCGCATCGATATGTGGTTATAGGACGGCGATAACTATATTGACAAATAAAAGATAACAAATCGCAAATCACAAATCAGAAAGAGGCCAAGCAGGCCGCTCAGCCCTTTTGTGGGTCAATGGTAATAGATGCTATATAGTGAGTTCAGTATAAAAACGATACAGTGGGACTGGGATAAATTTTACGCAGCATCGAGCAGCGCAGGCACAGCACGTAAGGAAAATTTATACCAGTTCCACGTTGACATATAATGTATCTGTTTTATTGAGAATCGACTATAGTCAATCCGCCATGAAATGAGTACAGTAGCACGCCCTAATTCGATAGTATTTATCGTAGCGGGTGCAATATCTTCTTTGGGCGATTAATGTGCCTCGTCCCAATTGGCGCCGCTATCTGTTTCTACCAGTAATGGTACGGCAAAGTCGACTTGCCAGCCTTTTTCAGCCGCAGTGGTCGTTAACACATCTTGCATCGCATCGGTGATAAGCTGACTAATTTCATCGACCTTATCGCTATCAACTTCAAATACCAACTCATCATGGACTTGCAGCAGCATTTTGGCTTGATCTTTGGGCAATACCTTATCGACAGCAATCATGGCAAGCTTGATAATATCAGCGGCAGAGCCTTGTAGTGGAGCGTTGATCGCGGCTCGCTCAGCGCCTTGCTTGACCATGCGGTTGCTATGAGTGATATCGGGCGTGTAGAGCTTACGGCCCAATATCGTCTCGACATAGCCTTGCTCATAAGCGCTGGCTCGCGTGTTGATCATATAGTTTTTGACACCAGGATAGCGCTCAAAATACATGTCGATATATTCTTGCGCCTCACCGCGGCTCATCTGTAGCTGTTTGGCAAGGCCAAAGGCACTCATGCCGTAGAGTAGACCAAAGTTAATGGCTTTGGCGTTGCGGCGCTCGGTCGCAGTTACCTCAGCGACTTCTTTACCTAGCACTTCTGCTGCGGTGGCTGCGTGAATGTCCAGACCTTCATTAAAGGCTTGTGTCAAGTTTTTGTCGCCTGAGAAATGTGCCATCAGACGCAGCTCAATCTGTGAGTAATCCGCCGCCAAGATAACGCGACCTGCTGGCGCGATAAAGGCTTGGCGAATCAAGCGGCCGGTGGCAGTACGAATTGGGATGTTTTGCAAGTTAGGATCCGTCGATGAGAGTCGTCCGGTGCTGGTCAGCGCTTGATGATAGCTGGTATGTACGCGGTCGCTCTGGGCGTCTGCGACATTGGCCAGCGCATCGGTATAGGTGCTTTTAAGCTTAGACAGCCCGCGATACTCAAGGACAATCTCGACCAATGGGTGATCAATCTTTGACAGTATCGCTTCGCCAGTCGAGTATTGGCCTGACTTGGTTTTTTTGCCGCCAGGGATGCCCAGCTTATCAAACAGCATCTCACCCAGCTGCTTTGGCGAGCCAAGGTTAAATTCTTCGCCAGCAATTTCATAAGCGCGTTTTTCGAGCGCGATGATTTCTTCATCAAACCGCTCTGATAGCTCATTTAAAAACGAGCGCTTGATTAAGATACCGTTTGCTTCCATTTGGCACAGTATCTCGGCCGTTGGAATCTCTAACTCGTGCAGCAGTTTGGCATTATTTTCGTCATCAGACAGTTTTTTATGAAAGATATCAAACAGCTGATAAGTGATATCGGCATCTTCACAAGCATAGTCGCTGGCGATATCGATGGCCACCTGATCAAAGGTGACTTGTTTGGCGCCTTTACCCGCGACATCTTCAAAGCTGATCGTTTGCGTCTGTAGATAGTGGCGTGCCAGATCATCCATACCGTGGCGAGTGATGGCGGCATTGATGACGTAGCTTGCCAGCATGGTATCCATCGCCCAGTTATTGGGGCTGGCGTGAATCGCGCCGATCAAGTCGATATCATAATGACTTAACACATGAGCGTCGTATTTGAGGTGCTGGCCGATTTTACCGATATTTGGGTTTTCTAAGATAGGCTTTAAACGCGCCAGTACCGTATCGCGACCCAGCTGCTTGGCGGTCAGCTCATCCCCTTCTAAACGATGAGTTAGCGGTACATAGTAGGCTTCGTGCGCTTGCAGTGCAAAAGACAGGCCGACGATTTCGGCTTGTCGCCAATAGACGCTGGTGGTCTCGGTATCGATGACGAAGTGCGGCGCGGCTTCTAGTCGTTTGACCAAGCTATCAAAAGCAGGTGCGTCTAAAATCGTATGCCATGCGCTATCGCGACTTTTGCTATCGGTGATATTGTCGATAGTGCTTGACTGTAAGGATTTAGCGATTTGCGCTTGTGATTCACTATCGGCCTGAGCGTGCGCCACGCTTTGTGAGCCATTGGCAGGGTGGTTTGGATGATCAAGCGAGGCCAGCTCGTTTCGAAACTCAAGCTCTGTGTACAGAGCGCGTAGCTCATCGATATGGGCGCACGGGTCGGTATTGATTTTTAGATCGGTCCAGTCTTGGCCAATCTCTAAATCGGTGACGATAGTGGCCAACTGCGCGTTGAACGGAATGTCATCGGCATACTCGACCAGATTTTTGCCAGCACGGCCTTTGATATCGGCGACATTGGCCAGCATGGCATCGATATTACCGTATTTATTGAGCAAATCTTTGGCGGTTTTTTTGCCGATGCCCGGTACGCCTTTGATGCCATCTGATGAGTCGCCCATCAACGTCAAAAAATCGATCATCTGATGAGGCTCAATCCCGAATTTTTCGACCACGCCTGCGCCATCAGTAATTTTGCCCGTAAAACTGTCTTCTAGTATCACGCAGTCATTAATCAGCTGCATCATGTCTTTGTCACCTGTCGAGATTACCACGTGATGACCTTCAGCGACGGCGCGATAGGCCAGCGTACCGATGATGTCGTCGGCTTCTGCGCCCTCAATACGCAGTAGTGGAATTCCAAGCGCGGCAACCAAGCGATGAATATACGGAATCTGCTCAGCCAGCTCTACATCCATTTTGGGGCGATTGGCTTTGTACTCTTCAGACATCGCATGGCGAAAGGTCGGTGATTTGGTATCAAAACACACCGCCATATGGGTGGGGTGATAGCGGCGCATCAGTTTTAATAGCGCATTTAACGTACCGCGTATGGCGTTGGTGATGAGGCCTTGCGAGTTTTGCATGGTCTTTGGCAAGGCGTGATAAGTACGAAACAGGTAGTAAGAGCCGTCGACCAAGATAAAAGGTGGTTGCTCTTTATCCACATGACTGGTGTCCATCGTTGCGACGTTGGGCATACAGGCAAAGTCTGGCAAGGTGTTTGGATTGATGGGCGAGTGGGAATTGTGGTCGTTGTCAGTCATAGAGGGTCACTTATCAAGTATTTGGCAGCAGGTATTGATTGGATAATAAAATATGGGATAAAAACAAGCATTAGGTAAAAAGATACCCTCATTATAACGATAAAATACCTTCTTGCCGAATGAATGACAAACGAATAAGACGAGCCAATAAAAGTCGCGATGTGTACAAGATGCGTACAAACAAAAGTGCCAGACAATAAAAAAGAACCCAGACTCGCTGCGTTCTTTTTATGCTTCGTGACACTATAGTAGAGTAGCCGAGAACTTATTGAACCTCTGATGTCACCTCGACGTCGATATTGCCGCGCGTGGCTTTTGAATATGGGCAGACTTGGTGGGCTTTTTCGACCAGCTTTTGGAACTCATCAGCAGATAGCTCAGTGTTTTTGCCAATCACGTGGATTTTTGCCGCCAGCTTATAGTCGTGCCCTTCGCCTTGCATCAGGTCCACTTCTACTTCGGTGGTTGAGTCAAATTTGGCTTTTTCCATTTGTTTGACCGCGCCTAATGCGCCATCAAAACAAGCGCTGTAACCCATGGCAAATAGCTGCTCTGGGTTATTGCCGTCTTTGCCAGAGCCGGGCGGTACCATATTGATACTCAGATCGCTATCAGCGAGACTGGCTGAGCCTGCACGGCCGCCGGTGGTTGTAGCTTTAGTAGAATATAACGTTTTCATAACACATCCTTTGTTGTTGGTTTTGTCGCTCGTGGTGAGCTTTATTGATTTAGAAACTATTGTATTAAAATTGATTTAGAAACTATTGTATTAAAGACTTATATAAATACGATTGTAGGTGCGAGCGTCGAATAAAGGCTGGTAAGCTCGTATTGTTTTTATCCATGGTAGCAAGCTATTTGATGCGCACAATGGGTCAGGCGTAAACATATATAAAAAGTTTGTAAATATACAAACAGTGTGCGCATAACAAAACAGCGTTGATATATAAATAATGAGGGTATTGAGGTAAACTAATCACATCAATATCGCTGTTTGATCCTCAGTGTAGATGACAACAAATGGCAATCGACCTGACCATGACAAGGATACTACTTAATGTTAATGAGCAACTCTATAAAAAAACGGATGGTGATTCCCAGCGTATTGTCTGTGTTGGCGTTGACGATGGTTGGCTGCGAAGAAGACGATGGTGTGTATGGTTCGGAGAATAGTAACGAGCTTGAAATCAATCATTTTGAGCGCATAAATAATAACATCGCACGTATTGAGATTGAATATAGTGATGGAGAGCGTGATATTGATGTCACAAACATCAAGGGTGCGCTGAGCTCGCCAAGTATTAATGATTTACCAGTTGCAACCGTGTTAGGAAACAACTTTGAAGGCACCCTCGAAGATCGCTATATTGAAGTAGATGGCCGCACAGTAAAACGCCCTATCTATGAGAAGGGCAGTAATAAACAATTGAACTATCAAATACGCTATAGAACGTTGAACCTATCAGGAACAGATGCTAGTAGCTACCAAAAAGGCAATCGTCCTAGTGATGATCGTGGTATTTTCACTGATTTGAATAATTTCACCAATATTCCTACAAATGCTAGCTTCCCTACTGGTTCCGTGTGTTATATCCCTGTGACTAAGAGCGAAGAAGCGTTTTTTGTGTTTAATGATAAAAACAAAACACGATATCAAACCCTAGAAGACTGGATTGAGGTAAATGAGGACAGGTTTGGTGACAATCAGCGATATTCCACTACCACAGCCAAAGTAGGTAAAGATAATAATGCTCGTGCGGCGCAGGTGACGTTTTTTGCTACCGATGAGCGGCCTGAATATAACTACTATGGTGCTGAATATGGCAAGTCAGTTTTTGATGCAAACTATATCAACAAAAATGAACAGCGACCTAATGAAGACAGCTTTCGCGGCGTAGTCGATTGCACGTTGGTCAATGACGTAGCGGCTGACTTTTTAGAGCAAGAAATCAAACGCTATTATTAAAAAAAGCCCATAATTCAGGCCAAAAACATCGTAACCTCCAAGGTCGCACGCTCTATTGGGCTATCATAGAGCGTGTTTTTTTATGCGCTAATTCTGCAGCCTGGCGCTAAATCCGTTACAATACGCTCATATTTACCCTATTTATTTAGACTAATCTCTAAATGACCCAACTGCTGAAGCCGAACATTATGAGCGTAGACCCAAAAAAACTAAATCAAGAAGTTGCCAAGCGCCGCACCTTCGCCATTATCTCGCACCCTGATGCGGGTAAGACCACCATGACCGAAAAGCTGCTCCTATGGGGACAAGCCATTCAGGTAGTGGGTGAGGTCAAAGGCCGTAAAACCGACCGTCATGCGACCTCTGACTGGATGAGCATGGAGCAAGAGCGTGGCATCTCTATCACCACCTCCGTCATGCAGTTTCCTTACAAAGACCATATGGTCAATCTACTAGACACCCCAGGTCACGCCGACTTTAGTGAGGATACTTATCGTACTCTGACCGCCGTAGACAGCGCGCTGATGATGGTCGATGGTGCCAAAGGTGTCGAAGAGCGTACCATCAAGCTGATGGAAGTCTGCCGTATGCGCGACACCCCCATCATCTCATTTGTCAACAAGCTCGATCGCCAGATTCGTGAGCCGCTTGAGCTACTGAGTGAAATCGAAGCGGTACTAAAGATTAAATGCGTGCCCGTCACATGGCCGATTGGTATGGGGCAAGATTTTGTTGGGGTCTATCATCTTGCAGAAGACAAAACCTATCTTTATGAGAAAGGCAATGGCGGCAAGATGACCGTCTCTGAAACGCGTGAAGGCTACGATTATCCTGATATCCGCGAGCGTCTAGGTCAGCTGATGTTTGATGCTTTTGAGGAGTCACTTGAGCTGGTACAAATGGCGCTCGAAGAGTTCGATGTAGAGGCGTTTTTAAAAGGCGAGATGACCCCTGTGTTGTTTGGTACCGCGCTGGGCAACTTTGGCGTCAATATGGTACTTGATACCTTGGTGAAGTATGCGCCGCCGCCCAAAGCGCACCCGACGCTTGAGCGCGAAGTGGCTGCGACCGAAACGGCGTTTAGTGGTTTTGTCTTTAAGATTCAGGCCAATATGGACCCGCGCCATCGTGACCGCATTGCGTTTTTGCGGGTGTGCTCTGGCAAGTACGAGAAAGGTATGAAAATGAAGCACGTGCGCCTAGGGAAAGACGTGCGTATTGCTGATGCCTTAACCTTTTTGGCAGGTGACCGTGAAGCATTAGAAGAGGCGTATCCGGGTGATATTATTGGCCTACATAACCACGGGACAATCTCTATCGGTGATAGCTTCACCGAAGGCGAGGAGTTGAACTTTACGGGGATTCCGCACTTTGCGCCTGAGCTGTTTCGCCGTGTGGTATTAAAAGACCCGCTCAAATCCAAAGCGCTACAAAAGGGCTTACAGCAGCTCTCCGAGGAAGGCGCCACGCAGGTGTTTATGCCGCAGATTAATAACGACTTAATCTTAGGCGCGGTCGGGGTGCTGCAGTTCGAAGTTGTCGCTCATCGTCTCAAAGAAGAGTATAAAGTACAGTGCAGCTTTGAGCCGGTCTCTATCGCTACCGTACGCTGGATTCATTGTGATGATGAGGCGGCGCTGGCGAAGTTTAAGAAAAAAGCCCATGATCAGCTATCGATAGATGGTGGTGGTTATCTGACTTACCTTGCGCCATCACGTGTCAACTTGCAATTGATGCAAGATCGTTATCCAGAGATCACCTTTAGCAGCACGCGTGAGCATTAAAACGACTGTTATCAAATCAACCATATCACTATATTGTTCATTGATTAAGACACGCTAGCCGTGTCTTTTTTATTGTCCGTTATTTATGCGGCAAATGAGTCAAGAGAGGTTTTGAGTGATTAGCAACACTGCAAAAACACAAACAGTGTTCCTACAATACAGCGTCATTGTTACGGTAGAATGTTAAACAATACTTTATATTATAAAAAGGAATGCATGAAAGCTATGGTTCAATCTCATCTTAATAGGTTCACGCTGACGCATACTTCTTTAGGCAGAGTAGGGCGTATACGGCGAATTGGTCTCTTAGCAAGCGGTTTACTGATGGGGGCCGCTAGTCTGTCCGCAAATGCAGGTAGCCTGATCAGCTCAACAGAGTATCTCGATTATCAATTACCAGAAAAAATTCAAAAGATATGTACTGAGCGTGATAATTGCCCAGATATTGAAGTCAAATATCTCAAAAGCAATCACAGCTGGATAGACAACACCGTCAACGCCCGTATTGATGCGCTGGTGGTCAATAGCAAACCTAGTGAGTCAGGCGCACGAGTGGTAAAAACGCCTGACGATGTCAAAGCGGCGCTTGATGAGTTTGTGACCTCACAGTTTGCGGAGGTTCCAGCAGACAGCGTGTTTGTCTATAGCCTTATGGTCACGCCAGAATACTTAGGTCACGTCAATGATTTTGAGCTGTTTGAAATACACTCATACGTCTTTACGGGCGGCGCTCACGGCATACCCTATAGTGAGTACTTAATATTTGATCAACAAACCAAAAAACCAATTCAGCTGGCAGACATGCTACAGCCCAACAAAAAATCTCGCTTTAACGCCTTAGCCTATAGCGCTTATAAAGAGTGGGTCAAGACAGTCGATGAGGATGTTGCCAGCTATGAGAAAAGCTGGCCGTTTACCCTAAGTGATAATGTCACATTGACAGATCAGGGCATCGATATTCGCTATCAGCACTATTCTATCGGGCCTTATGCTTATGGCATGCCAGTGCTGAGCATCCCTTATAGCCAGCTTCAGGGGGTTATCAAACCGCAGTTTTTGCCAGCGCGCCTGTCGAATAAATAGTTATCGTTGATGTGTCTGGCACATTTGGCCGATCATCGATCAAATCTGAGAGATAGCTGAATACATTACATGTAAAATTTCATAAAAAATAAGGAGTCATAGCATGATGAATCATACAGATAATGCACATACCACCGCAGATGCAGACAGTTGGCGTCTCAATGCCCTAACCGAAGCGTTGGGCGATTTGACATTGACCGTCACAGACAGCCTCTCGATTGGCCGTGGCAGCGACAATGATGTGGTGCTAGGTAGTAAAGCGGTGTCACGCAACCACGCAGTACTGAGCGTGCTGGATACTGAGCTTTATGTCAAAGACTTAGACTCCTCTAACGGAACCTTTGTTAATAATAAGCGTATTGAGGCGAATAAAACGGTTCAGCTGAACGCCGACGATAAGCTTGGCTTTGCTAGCTTTGAGTTTCAAGTAATGGCTTTAGCTGCCGAGGATATAGAGTCAAGCGCCATTGATCCAGCCACCAAAGAGCCGAAAGCAAAAGAGCCAGAAGAGATAGTAGGCTCAGTGCAAGAAGATCTAGAGAGCACTAGCACGCCATCGAAGCAGTCGGCAACAGAGTCATCACTGCCACCTGCCGCTGTTGAAGAAACGATCCCAGCAAGACCTGCATCACCTAGTGAGACCGTTTCAGTAGAAGCTACGCCAGAGCCAGTGGTAAAAGAAACGATCGTCGAGGAGGTGCTCGCGGCTAGTGCAGGCGAGGCCGCTATGTCCGCCGCCCCTGTAGAAGAAGATATTATTGCCCCTACGCCAGCTCAAAATGAACCTCAAGAAACTGTTGCGGCAGAGCCAGTAGCCAAAGAACAAGTCGCTGCAACGCCAGTAGTCGAAAAACCAGTAGTCGAAGAGCCAGTCGTTAAAGAGCCGGCCACTAAAGATCCAGTCGTTGAAGAACCAATAGTAAAAGAGCCAACAGCTGAAGCACCCGTAGCCGAACGTCAAAGTCCTGAGTATGACAAAACCACCAAAACTGCGCTACAAGAAGAAGCGGATCCTGAGGTGCTGCGCGCCAAGCAAGCGGCGACCGCTCAGTTTTCAGGAACTGCCAATCTCGGTCAGGAGCGCGACCTTGGTACCGAAGGCAATAATGCCATGGATCAAGCCATCAATAATCCTGCCAATGCTGGCCAAGTAGAGAAAAAGTCCAGCGGCGGTTGGTTTGTATGGGTGTTTATTGCAATTTTGATTATCGGGTTGGCGTTATGGTTGTTTAATATGGGCGGCGCTTAATTTTAATGGCGTTTCATTTTAATATAGTACTGGCCAGTCCGTTTGAGCCGCTATAACCCCAGCGGGCTTTGATATAATTAGCGGCTACCAGTTATCCTTACTATGCCACTGATAATAAAATAAGCCACCAATCTGCCATTTTTATAGCGTCAACATTCAGTAGAGTGTTGACGCTATCTTGCATTTGTATTGTGACTATCGTTTCTACTGTTCTTATCTTTTGCCAAGCGTTTGCTAAGAGAGTTTCATTATGATGACCTTTGAAGAATATCAAGCTTTTCAAGACCGTGGTTTTAGCCATGCGCCACTGATAAAAAAACGCTTGATGGATGCCCAAACACCAGTCTCGGTGTTTTCCAAAGTACGTGATTTGAGCGGCTCGGCCTACTTGTTTGAGTCGGTGGCAGGCGGTGAGCGTTGGGCACGGTATTCGATGATTGGTCTGGGTGGTGATCTGATCGTGCAATATATAGATGGGGCAATGACGGTCAAAAAAAATGATCATATCGACGTGGAAATGGTAGACCAACCATTTGAGTATATTCGTACCCTGATGGCAGAGTATCAAATGCCAACTTCAACAGACATGCCGGCACTGCCGAGCTTTAGCGGTGGTCTGGTTGGGTATTTCGGCTACGATGTGGTACGGGTGATCGAGCCGAGTATGGGAGAGTGTGAAGCGCCCAACCCAATGACCATGCCTGATATGTGGCTCATGCTATCGATGAATGTGATAGTCTTTGATAGGCTAGAAAATACCCTATCTATCATCGTCTATGCTGACTGCAGAAGCGATGACGGCTATAGCCATGCCATTCGCGAGCTAGAAAAAATAGAAGATAAGCTGACAGAGATGCCAAGCTTGTACGCCCCTATCATGCCCACACCTAAGTTTAAATCGCATACTGGCATGGATAAATACAGTACGGATGTCAATAAAATCAAAGACTACATTATGACAGGGGATGTGCAGCAAGTGGTGCCAGCCCAGCGCCTGACCGCGGATTATAAAGGCAACTCGCTGGCAGTGTATCGTGCGCTGCGATTTTTAAACCCATCGCCGTATTTGTTTTTAGTGCATGGCTACACGTTAGATGATCACAAACGTTTTGATATCATCGGTGCCTCTCCTGAGATGCTATCTCGCGTAGAGGATGGCCGTGTCAGCGTGCGTCCGCTGGTAGGCACGCGCAAACGTGGCCAAGATGCCGCCGCCGATTTAGCACTTGAGACGGCGATGCTCGCTGACCAGCAAGCGGTCGCCGAGCACTGCAAGCTCGTTGACTTAGCACGTGATGATCTTAGCCGCGTCTGTGAAGATGGCAGCGTTGAGGTCAGCCAAAAAATGGCTGTCGAGCGTTATTCGCAAGTGATGCAGATAGCCTCTCATGTTGAGGGTGTGATAACTGCTGACAAAGATGCGCTCGATGTACTGTGTGCCACTTTTCCTGCAGGCTCACTGTCAGGTGCACCCAAAACCCGCGCGATGCAAATCCTCGATGAGATTGAGCCGGTGCGTCGTAGCGTCTTTGGCGGCTGCGTTGGTTATTTGGGCTGGCATGGCAATATGGACACCGCGATAGCGGTGCGCACAGCGGTGATGCGCCGCGGCAAGATACATATCCAAGTAGGCGCAAGTGTGAATGACAGTGCTACTGCAGACGCGATGTGGGAGGAGACCAACCAAAAAGCCCAAATACTGATAAAAGCCATAAAAATGGCCTGTAATGGATTACGTATTCGCTAACGGCTAGGCTTACAGCGAACGGTAAAACAAGCACAAATGCTATGACTGCGATAAAAGTGGTTTTATGGCCAAAAAAACAGTAACATAATCAACCGCTTGACAATTAATGTGAAATTAATCGCAAAAAAAATAAAAAAGGGCTTGCGTCTCTCAAAATATTTGATAGAATAGCCACCACTTTGAGAGAACAAGCCGACTTAGCTCAGTTGGTAGAGCAACTGACTTGTAATCAGTAGGTCGCCAGTTCGATCCCGGCAGTCGGCACCATCTCTTTCAAAGTCGCTTTTTATAAAATTGCCTTGCTTTAAAGTCATTTTTGTTCAAAGCACCCTAAGGTGGGATTGGGGAGCGGTCAAACCCAACAGACTGTAAATCTGTCGCGAAAGCTTCGAAGGTTCGAATCCTTCTCCCACCACCATATTTTAAGTTTGTCATAGCGCCAAGCAAGCTCTTATTATGATAGACTCTCTATTAGAGTCAGCCAAAACAAGAGTAATTGCGGGTGTGGTATAATGGTAACACCTTAGCCTTCCAAGCTAATGACGCGGGTTCGATTCCCGCCACCCGCTCCATATATACACCATCGCAAAGACTATCAATAATACATCACGACAGTCAGTTATCATTGCTGCATCGTGATATTTTTTTTAGTAAACCTACAGATTTCTGCTGTAGTTATTAAAATATGCTCATATAGCTCAGCGGTAGAGCACTCCCTTGGTAAGGGAGAGGTCTCGAGTTCAATTCTCGATATGAGCTCCATTTATTGTTTTAGCTTTTTGTGTTTGCTTTGAGCTTTAATACACAGCTTTACGTCGATATCGAAATTATAGAATATTGAAAACTATAAAATTAGTGTGGCAGATTATAATTCAAAGGTGACACTGAGGTGTTGCCTTTTAGTGCTGTCAATTAGTTAACAAAGCAGTAACGCGTCAGCTGGTAGATTGGTTAGGGACTCGTAAGATATCGTAACGTAACCTCCATATCGCGATACTGTGGATGATGGGCAATCGCGCAAAAAGCAAGTATAATAGACAAGCATATAAGTGTAATCAAAAATAAGCTTGAATAAAAACAAGTTTGAATAAAGCATTGAAACGTACCGTGTTTAGAGGCAAATGAGGAGTCTTGTGTTTGCGATAACACGTTAAGCAAGGTCGTTTTAGTAGTTAAGCCATAGCGTCAACGGTTTGATGGTTGAATATGCATCAGAAGCCGTCAAACAGCTATTCACTGATCTTTTATTGATAAAGATTCACCAAAAAAAGAGGAATTACCCATGGCAAAGGCCAAGTTTGAACGCAACAAGCCAC
>NZ_JABASU010000070.1 GCF_016107555.1 Psychrobacter celer
TTGACTTCCTCCCCTCCCTAAACGGAGGGGATTCCTACTAAAGACGGCCAAGCCCGACCGCGAGAATGTTTTTCGCTCCATTAACATCTCTGTTATGGGTCGTTTTACAAGAACGACAAAACCATACTCTTATACCAAGCCCTGATCTACCTTTCGGACTGTCTTGGCGAGAGCCGCAACACGAGCAGGTTTGGGTGCTGTACGCTTCATTGACTTCGATATAGTGGCAACCTGCGTTCGCGCATTTATAATCCAGTTGCCGCTTAATCTCAAACCAACCCGCGTCATAGACGGATTTGGCCAGTTTGGATGAAGTGAATGATGTTGATTTAATTTGACCAACAACGATTAAGCTGTTGGCCTTAACAAGCTTTGATGTGAATTTATGGATCAAGTCTTGGCGGGTGTTTTTAATCTTGGCGTGTATCGCACGGACTCGCTTTTTGTTTTTAGCACGTTGGGCGGTGGCCAGTTTTTCGGCGTATTGATGGGTCAGCTTAGTGGTTAGAACATCACCATCACTACTGAC
>NZ_JABASU010000071.1 GCF_016107555.1 Psychrobacter celer
GCTAAGTCTTGATAGTTTTTATGCCGATAAGCGCGTCCATAATGACAGACGGGTATCGGAAAACCATCCATAAAATGAATGTTGTCACGGCCCTCAAGTTCACTGACTTTATCTTGTATCTGCTGTTTGACTTGCCACAGATTGGCGCAGTGCTTTGCGAAGTTAGGGTATGAGCCGATGGCTGGAAACCAGTCTTGCCAATGCTGGGTAAAGTATTGCCAAATTTGTTTGTCTTGATCAAGGTGTAAAAATTCACCGACCATCTCCATGCAAATAACCTCAGGATCACTCAACTTTGGTGCGTAACCTGCACTTCGCAAGGGCTGGGTGACGACTATTTTGTAATATTGCTCTACCATTAAATAGATATTGATGATAAATTCGTCTATGGGCATCTCACAACTCCATTGTATTCTTGGTCGAAAACAATAGATTAGTGAGGTGCTCTTCTTTTTTCAATCACTTTCGAAGTTGAGAGTGGGGT
>NZ_JABASU010000072.1 GCF_016107555.1 Psychrobacter celer
GTTGCGCCAATGGTAGTGTGGCTCCGGCCATGTGAGAGTAGGTCATCGTCAGCTCCCTATACCCTAAAAGCCCCCGACACTTATGTGTTGGGGGCTTTTTTTGGGTTAAAGCTTATTTTTACCTTTCACATCTCTCAGCAATCGTAAATAATCTTTAGATTAGATCCCAGTTGTTTTGCAGACAATCGCCTTCTAAACTATATATCTTATAGACAGGCTTTTATTATCGAGAGAGCCCTATGGCCAGACGGTGGGAATATCAATGCTTGCGAGCTTCGTTTACCGAGTATATAGAGTATGGCTGCTGTTGTGGTTTTAAAGACTTGGTATATTTTGAGTTTTTAATGTATATATTTCAATGAGTTATGATTTATTTTAAATAAAAGATTAAACATCCCTTGACCCCCATCTAAATACGCGTATAATGCCACCCAGTCGAAAGGGAAGGGC
>NZ_JABASU010000073.1 GCF_016107555.1 Psychrobacter celer
CACTCACGCCATCGTAGTGTCACGGGGTTTATCACAAACTTGCTGTCAGGTTTAAAAGAAGGCGGTCAAAAAAATTGCTTATTGCTGGTTTCCCTATAAACCCACCATCAAAAATATGCCTCAGCAGGGACAGGTAGCAATATTGTAAATAGTATCAATGAGTTACAATGTGGCTTATCCCGAACTGGGGTTGATAAGAGTGAATTGAAAAAGCCAATACTTCTACAGTATTGGCTTTTTTTGTGTGTAACCTGTATTGAAGCTATATAGAAGCGACCAATAAATAGAGGCTCGCTACCGTTCCAAAAATCTTACTCAAACCTAGCCAATATTGACTATTAGATAGGTTTGA
>NZ_JABASU010000007.1 GCF_016107555.1 Psychrobacter celer
TTTGTTTATACCAACTTAGTTTACTCTTTCTCATAGTGCTATCCTAAATAATTTTGCTTATCTAGGACAGCCCCAAATCTTATTTTAATAGCAATGTGCCGTCCTGCAAGCGCATCAACGATAAACCATAAGAAGGCATAAGGCGGCCCAACACGACAATTTATGCTAGGCGCTCTAAGATGGCTTTGTCAAACCAAGGCAGATCGGTTTTATCCGCTTCTAGTCGGGCGATAACCTCTAGAGCGTGAGGCGCTGGCAATAGCTGATACTCAGCGCTGGCGGCGATGGGTAGTATCCGCACGTTTGCTGCCGCTTGTGAGTCAGCATCCTCTAAAACAGAGACAAGCGTTTGTTTGTCGTTTTTGTAGAGCACATCGACGCGACCAAAAAACTGCCAGTCTTTTAAGGCGGTGCTCAGCGCATCCACCGCCTCTTTGGTATAGATTTGCTCGGTGTCTTTGCCCGTATTGGTCCAGTGCAGACGCACAGCTAACTGCAGCGTCTCGCTAAACACCACCAGTGAGCCGATGACCTTGATATGCCAAGGACTGCTGATGAGCGCGGCCTCAATCCCGATGAGCTGCGCGGCCTCACTGGCATTCATCGGCCTATTAAACTGAGCCAGTAGGGCAGGTGTGAGCGGGTTGGCTTGCTTGATGGCATCGTCTAAGCTGTCGTAATGATATAAAAAAGGCAGCGGCAACTCCTGCGTCACTGTTTTTTTGCTGACTTTACAGTTGTGTATTTGCCAATGAATGCTGCTATCGGTCAGCACCTCGGCCAAAATCACGCTATTAGGCGGCAGGCTCTGCGCTGGATGCTCAGTACGCGTTTCTGCAGCAGATCTGGCAGCTAAATGGTCGTTTAGGTTGTCGTTTGATAAAGGCGTCGGCAAGGTAGGCGAATCCATAAATATAGCATCATTAAAGTAGAGGGTTAATATAACATTTAAAGTCTATGAGTCGCCAATAAATTGCTGAGCGAGTCGGCGCATATCGGTATGGAGGCTTTGATTGACAAGTCAGCAAGCGGCTTGTACTCAGGCGATATTTCGTCCACTATATAACACTTGTTGTGAGCAAAGCTTCCGAGTCATTCACTCACCACACTGGCCAATGAATAAAGGAATAACAATGAATCAAAACAATCACGTTCAATATGACGACAATAACATCTTTGCAAAAATGCTAAAGGGCGAGATTCCATATCATAAGGTTTATGAAGACGATAAGACCCTTGCCTTTATGGATATCATGCCACAAGCAAAAGGCCACGTACTGGTCATTCCCAAACAAAAAGCAATCGACTTGGCTGATCTGGAGCCTGAATATGCGGCAGCGGTACTGATGACCGCCAAAAAAGTCATGCAAGCGCAGCGCCAAGTGTTTGAGCGCGAAGGTATCATCCAAATGCAGCTAAATGGCTCGCAAGCTGGGCAGACGGTGTTTCATTATCATGTCCATCTGATTCCATCAAGTATTCATGAGCTAGGCCGTCATGCCGTCACCCAAGCAGATCAAGGCGAGCTGGCAGATCTGGCGCAACAGCTTGCCGCAGTTATTGCAGGATAATATTGTCATTGTAGACAAACAGATATATTTTATATATTAAAGGCGGCTAACAAGCTGCCTTTTTTGCTTGGTAATAGTCATGTAACAATCGTTAAAGTAGTGTTACAAGGACAGAGATTGTCTGGGGTTTTTCAAAAGAGTGTGATAAATATCATAATGGCTGACTGTTGGTTAAGCAGTTTCGTCTTTAGAACCCATACATCAAACCAGTGCCTATAAGCAGACAATGTCAGAAGTCAAAAATGTAGTATCAAACATTTATCAGACAGACATTTTATGCAAAAAATATTTTAACAAGCACGGTTGATCGGTTTTGTCACTTTTTGAGGATATCACTTCTATGAGTAAATTACCTCGCTCCACTATTTTGTTGCCAGTTTTTGTCCCAGCGGCGGCCATCATGCTGCTATTGGTGATTGGCACTGCTATCAATCCAGAGGCGGCCGGTGAGCTGTTTAGTACCGTTCTGGCATTTACCACTGAGACGTTCGGCTGGTTTTATATGCTGGCAGTTGCCATATTTTTGATGTTTGTCATCGTGTTGGCGTTTTCGCCTTATGGCAGCATCAAGTTAGGCCCTGACCATGCAGAGGCTGAATATCAGTTCCTCGAATGGTTTGCTATGCTGTTTTCGGCAGGTTACGGCATTGCCTTGCTCTTTTATGGTGTCGCCGAGCCGGTCTTACATTTTGCCAGTCCACCACTCTCAGAGCCTCAGACGATTGAGGCGGCCAAGGAGGCGATGCAGATTGCCTATTTTCATTGGGGGTTTCATATTTGGGCGATATACGGCGTCGTGGGGCTGTCATTGGCGTATTTTTCCTTTCGGCACGGTTTACCGCTGTCGGTGCGCTCAACCCTCTATCCCTTAATCGGTGACAAAATCCATGGGCCTATCGGACATACGGTGGATGTGTTTGCGATTTTGGGTACCATGTTTGGTATCGCCACCAGTTTGGGTCTGTCTGTGGCTCAGATTAATGCAGGCTTGAATTACTTATTACCCGATATGATTCCAGTGAGCACCACCGTACAAGTCATCATCATTGCGCTGGTGACCACCGCAGCACTGGTGTCTGTACTGGCTGGGATGGATAAGGGTGTCAAACGCCTGTCTATCTTAAACATGGTGCTGGCCACGGCTTTGATGCTGTTTGTGTTTGTGGTTGGGCCGTCGATATTTATCCTAAATGCCTTTATGGAAAATACAGGCAGTTATTTGGGCAATATCGTTGAGCGCACCTTTAGCCTACAAGCCTATCAGTCGAGCGATTGGATCGGTAGCTGGACGCTATTTATCTTTGCATGGACGATCGCGTGGGCGCCTTTTGTCGGACTATTTATCGCCAAAATCAGTCGCGGCCGTACCATTCGTGAGTTTGTATTGGGCGTGATGCTTGTGCCAACGCTGTTTACCTTCTTTTGGTTTTCGGTATTTGGGGATACCGCGCTGCATATGATTATGGTCGATGGTTATGAGGCGCTGATCGGCGAGGTACAAAACAACCAAGCCATTGCTTTGTTTAAGTTGCTAGAAAACTTACCTTTTACTCAAATTGTCTCGTCATTGACCGTCCTACTGATTATTACTTTTTTTGTGACGTCATCGGACTCAGGATCATTGGTCATCGACTCGCTCGCCGCCGGCGGTCGTAGTGATACGCCGTGGTGGCAGCGCTCATTTTGGGTAGTTACAGAAGGTGCTGTAGCGGCGGTGCTGCTGATCGCAGGTGGCCTAAGCGCTCTGCAGACAGCGGCTATCGTCAGTGCCTTGCCTTTTGCAGTGATTATCTTAATTTCGACATTTGGTATGTGGCGTGCGCTACGTATCGAGGGGCATCGTAATCAAAGTCTGGCTACTGACAACCATCTACCACCGCATCTGCTCAAATTAGACGCATGGCGTGATCGTATTGATTATATTACCAATCAGCCAACGCGCGAAAAGGTGCTCGGCTATATCAAGGGCACGGTGATGTCATCGATGCAGGAGGTTGCAGAAAAATTTGCCGAGACAGGCTGGTTGCCTGAGGTTAACTATGATGAGGTAAACAATCGAGCGGTACTAGAGCTAAGACGCGGTGATAATGTCGAGTTTTGGTACGAAGTACGCCTATCAGAGCATGAAGTTCCTGACTATTATACTGAAGATATGGCGGGTAACCTGCCCCAAGAGCACCATCACCGTGCTGAGGTTTATTTGCGCCGCGGTGGCCAAACCTATGACTTATATGGTTATCAGCCAGAGTCGGTAATCAACGATATCATCGATCAGTTTGAAAAATATCTGTATTTCGTCAATGTCTCGCCCGATATTTTGCCTTGGCGTATGCAGGAACACGATGATGATATTACCCTAGAGCAGGGCAGTGTGTTTGATAAGTAAGCGAGCGCATTGCTTATTTGGAAGTCGTATTGGAAGTCATAACGGCAAAGGATTGACTTGAATGGCTTGCAATATGCGTACGAACCCTTAGAATAACGGCTTGTTTTCTATGCAAATCAAGCCGTTTTTTATGTCTATAAATACTTCTGCGAATCCTGTGATGGCTGATTCTTCAGTACCAGTTGCCGCTCAGCATCCCTTATTACAGCCGCTTGATATCGGTGGTCTGAGTATCGAAAACCGTCTGATGGTCGCGCCCATGGCCGGCGTGACGGATAACCCTTTTCGTAGACTGTGCAAATCTTTTGGCGCAGGGCATGCAGTCAGTGAAATGATCATCGCCGATACCGCGCTTTATGCCAGCAAAAAGTCTTTGTACCGTGCCAATTTTGATAATGAAATTGCGCCCATCTCGGCACAAATAGCAGGGGCTGAGCCTGATAAATTGGCTGAAGCGGCGCGTTATCAGATTGACAATGGCGCGCAGATTATTGATATCAATATGGGCTGTCCTGCCAAAAAAGTCTGCCGTAAGCTGGCAGGCTCAGCTTTGCTGCAAGACGAAGATTTGGTGGCGCGTCTGCTCGATGCGGCAGTAGGTGCAGTCGATGCTCCCGTCACCCTAAAGACGCGACTGGGTTATGAAAATGGCCGCGAAAATATCTTGCGAGTGGCGCGCCGTGCTGAGCAAGCTGGTATCGCAGCGATTGCGATTCATGGGCGGACGCGTGAGGACATGTATACAGGTACGGCGCGTTATGAGCTGATACGCGAAGTCAAAGACAGTATCGGTATCCCTGTCATTGCCAATGGCGATATCGATAGCCCTGAAAAAGCCCAATATGTCTACGAGATGACAGGCTGCGATGCCGTGATGATAGGGCGCGCCGCTCAAGGTCAGCCGTGGCTGTTTCGTGATATCGGTCATTTTTTGCAGACAGGTGAGCGGCTACCAGCACCAAGTATTCGCGAGATTAAAGAGATTGTGCTCGCGCATCTACAAGAGCTGTATGATTTTTATGGCGAATACTCAGGCTGCCGTATTGCGCGTAAGCATATTGCGTGGTACACCACGGGCATCCCAAATTCCAATGCCTTTCGCCAAGCGATGTATGGCGAAGAGAGTACCGCAGGACAGTTTCGTGTGGTCGAGGATTTTCTGTGTACGCATCAGTAGTCACTAGGGCGGGTAAATAATCATCAATCGCGATGTTTGTACTGACGATTTATTCACCTCAGGCCATATTTTTTGCTATTCTACAAAAGAACATAAAACAAACAAAAAGGACTTTTTATGGCCAACCCCTCAAAAAAAGCAATCGCCAAAGCGGTTAAAGGTAAGCATATCATAATCAC
The DNA here is from genome assembly GCF_016107555.1 of Psychrobacter celer. Taxonomy (GTDB): domain Bacteria; phylum Pseudomonadota; class Gammaproteobacteria; order Pseudomonadales; family Moraxellaceae; genus Psychrobacter; species Psychrobacter celer. Next base: position 5,314 of record NZ_JABASU010000007.1, read on the forward strand.
GGGTGCCTCAAGTGGTATCGGCGAGCGTACTGCTTTTTTGCTCAGTGAGTGCGGCGCTCATGTGATTTTGTTGGCACGTACCAAAGACAAGCTAAAAATTGTCGCGGACAATATCGAAACACTCGGTGGCAGGGCCAGTTATTATCCATGTGATTTGACCGATATGGATGATATCGAAGACGTCAGTAAACGGATTCTTGCTGATTTTGGTCATGTCGATGTGTTGGTCAATAATGCGGGGCGCTCGATTCGCCGTTCAGTGCATGAATCAGTCAACCGTTTTCATGACTTTGAGCGCACGATGGATGTCAATTACTTTGGTGCGGTAAAGATTATTTTGGGACTACTTCCGACGATGATTGGCAGAAAGAAGGGGCAAATTGTCAATATCTCCTCCATTGGCGTACTGGCAAACAGTCCGCGTTTTGCCGCTTATGTCGCCTCAAAGTCAGCGCTTGATGCGTTTAGTCGCTGTCTGGCAGCAGAGGTCAAAGGCGATAATATCAAAGTCACCAACATTTTTATGCCGCTGGTGCGCACGCCGATGATTGCCCCGACCAAGCTGTATCGTTATATGCCAGCATTGATGCCTGATGAGGCGGCGATGATGATCGCCAAAGCGATCGTCCATAAACCAAACAGTATCGCCAGCAACATGGGTAGATTTGCGTCTGCAAGCTACTCGTTGGTACCTGCATTTAACGTGGGGGTACAGTCTATTGGTTATCGTATCTTCCCAAGCTCGACGGCTGCCCAGACGACCGATAGTAAGCCAAATCTAGCGCAGCGTATTTTTGCAAAAATACTGCCTGGTGAGCATCACTAGTATAAGCGCTCAGTAGGGAGTACAGAGAGGCTCCCTACTGAGGCTTGATCCTTACTTATTGCACCCCATCTGCGGATGCCTTATCTAAGTTGGGGTTGTTTTCATTGACCGTCACCGTATCATCAGCTTTTTGGTCATTTTCTACACTGCCACTGCTAGAATAGTAGGCTGTACCTCCCGCACCTTCCTCATCTTCTGTAGAGTTAGGAGTAGGAGCTTGGTCTTTCTCTTCGCTCGCTGTTTGCACAGGCGTTATTTCGCTAGATTCTATATTATTGTTATCGTCTGGCTTTTGGGTCTCATTGCTGCAAGCACCAAGACCCAAGAGGCTCACCCAACATACTATCCATAATTTATTTTTAAGCGATTTTGCCGCTATAGATGTTTTCATTTTAATATCCTTATTGCCGTTAAGATCAAACCTTGCGTAAAATTCATACCAGTAGCGCGTTTAAATCCATAATAGTTTTACATTCAGCTAACTATAAAACCCGCCATGTCGCTCTAACCAAACACTCGCCATAATATCCAAAACAATCCCGCCATAATCACCATAATCAGCAATAAACGTTTTGTCCAATATGGCATTAAGGGTTTTTTGTATCCCAAGTTATTTAGCTGGCTATCAACCCCTTGTTGTAGGTCTTTAAAACCTTGAGTCTGCTTGGTGGTTTTGACGCGTGTTTTGATCAGTTTGCCAGATTCTAGCTCTTCTTTTGTTTCTTGCTCTCGATCAAAGCTAATGGCGTGATTAGAGATGCCTTGTTTGTTTGCGATGGTATTGAGTTTTTGTTGCTGCTTTACTTTTAACGCGGTTTCATAAGCGTCTATTCGCACCTTGGCTTCATCCATACTGATATTTTCATCTTGCGCCAATGTTTTGATGGCCATGACGAGGTTGTTTTTTTCAACCATCATGATCACATCTTTTGGCAGTTTTGGATTGACTGGCTTTGAGCTTGGGTCGGGGTTAAACATGGTGTTCCTTATTGTCGATGAGCATATATCATATGAGCACGGGTTATTATAACCATTTTAACCAAGCATCATTCAAGCGGTGAGCGATATTTGGGCAGTGGAGAAACAAAAAAATACCGCCATCATTGTTATGATAGCGGTATATTGCAGCGAGATTATCTGGGTATCAGTAATGGCTTATAGGTCTTTCCAGCGCTGGATAGACTCTTTGATGACTTCTTTGGCCTCAGCCACGTCGCCCCATGATTCAACCACAGTGGTGCCCGCTTTTTTCAGGTCTTTATAGTGGCTGAAGTGGAACTGTAGCTGGTTGATCAGCTGTTTAGGTAGGTCTTCTAAGCTGTTGTATGCATTGCCGGTATCACGGTCATCCGCTGGTACGACGACGATTTTGTCATCGACTTCGCCATCATCCACAAACTTCATCACACCGATGACTTTGGCTTTTAAGAAAACACCAGTCGGCAGTGGCTGCTCTGTGATGATCAGCGCATCCAACTCGTCGCCATCTTCGTCTAGCGTTTGCGGGATAAAGCCGTAGTTACAAGGCTTGGCAAAGATTTGTGGATCGATACGATCCAGCTCAAACACGGCCAATTCGCGGTTCCATTCAATTTTATGGCTGCTACCGGTAGGGATTTCTACTACCACGTTGATGATGCCGCCGTCTACGTCGCCTGCGTCCAAAATTTTATTAAAATCTGCCATAAAATACTCCGATTTGCTTTTGTTTTAAATGTCTAAATACAATAAGAAAAGCTCAAAGGTTGAGCTGAGCTGTCATATAGGTGTGACAGCTGTCTGTACCGCCAGCGATTATAGCAAGTTTGCGACAATTTTTCTCAAAATATTTAAGTCTAAGTATGCAAGATATTATGCAAAAAAAGACTCAAAGGTCACAAGCTTTAGTGACTTGGTTTGGGAGCCAACGGGCGCAGTGCTATCTGTCCTGCATGGCGCTGAGCGATATTGTCGATGAGTTTTTGTGTGACGTTCTCATAGCTCAAGGGTTCGCGGACTTGCCCTGCGCTTTGTGTCTTTGGGGAGGATGCCATGTTGATAAAATCAGCCAGCCTAAGCATTTGCATGCCAGCATAGCCACATGGGTTGATGGCATTAAACGCGGATAAATCACAAGTTAAATTAATAGCGATACCGTGGTAACTAAAACCATGCTTAATCTTAAAGCCTAATGACGCCATTTTACCTAACATGATGGATGATGGGTGGATGTCAGTCGATACAATGCCTTTATCGGCTGGGCTGTCGTCATACTCTGTGCTGGTATCGGCATAGAGATAGACACCTGGCGCATCACGGCGCGCTTGGGCACGAATGCGCGTATCACCAGCTGTATGGTTTTGTAAGCAGTCATTGATCACATCTTCGATGGCTTGCTCAGCGTGTGAGACTAAATTACGCACACTCCAGCCCAAGCTCTCTAAATCAAATAACCAATACAGCACCAATTGCCCATGACCATGCCAAGTCACTTGACCACCGCGATCGGTTTTGATAATTGGGGTGTCTGTACGCTGCAAAATGTGCTCTTCTTTACCCGCTTGTCCTAAGGTATAGACATCATTGTGATCGACAATCCACAGCTCATCTGGCGTGCGCTGCTGTTTGGTTTTTTTTAACTCAATACGTGTCAGCGTGCGCGCGAGCATCGCATCCAAGGTAGGGACATAATCGGCCGCGGACAAAGACTTACTGATCAGTGTATCACTCAGGGGTTGTATGGCGTTTTGCATGGCAGTCACAACGTATGGTAGATATATAGAATTGGCAAAAGATATGAAGGCAAGGGCGTGTCCTCTTCAATCGATAGCCATCTAAATGAGTTAGAAATGGCTAAATCTGACCAAACAGTATCAAATAGCTAACGAATATCTCGATATTATCTGGGCTATTTTCGTTGTTTGATTAGGGCGTGTTGAATATTCAACACGCCCTACAGTTTTTGGCGGCAATTCATCTCATTTTTATTGCTATTTTTAAAATGAGGACACGTCCAAGTAGGTCAGTTGCCTAAAGTGTAGCAGTTTTTGGCAGTGTCGCCCAAACTTATCTGCTTATTAGATACCGCCCAAATAAAAATTTGGAAATTAAAAAGTTTGGCCGCGGCGTAAGCGATGACTTTTGCTCTATTAAAAAACGCACTAGTCAGTTTAAAATGCTATTCATTGCTCAGTCGATGCGCTACATTAAAGTGCCCGTCGGAGCGTCTAAAAGCGTAAGGGATACAATTTTATGACTGTTTTTTATGACGGATTTTGGTTGGGTCTGCTAAAAACGAAGACAGGCAGGATGGGCGCTAAAAATACAGCGCCGCTCGCCCAAAAAAGTATATCAGTCCCAACGCATATAACAAGGAAGAGACATGACAGACAATACCCAAAATATCAATGAGCATATGCCGCACCAAACCTCTAGTATCGCGCACACCGCCGAAGAGATGCGAGCGCAATTTGAGCATCTACAAGCGCTGAGCCGTACGCAGCCGATAAACGACTGGGCCACGCGTGAGACGCAGCTGGATAACCTTGAGATGATGCTCAGCGACAACCAAGCCAGCTTTGCCAGTGCCATCAGCGCTGACTTTGGCCATCGTAGTGAGTCTGAGACGCAGTTTGCTGAGTTGTTCCCCAGTTTTACAGGGATTAGTCATGCCAAAAAACACGGCAAAAAATGGATGAAGCCTCAGCGTGCACCGATCTCGACACTGTATATGCCAGCCCACAACGAAATCCAGCCGCAGCCGTTAGGGGTGGTCGGCATCATGGTGCCTTGGAACTATCCGCTGTTTTTGGCCGTAGGCCCGATGATAGATGCGCTCGCTGCTGGCAATAGAATCATGATTAAAATGAGTGAGGCGGCACCAAAGTTTGCGCAGACGTTCGCCGATGCTGTGGCTCGTTATTTTTCCTCCGACATGATATGTGTGGTGCTGGGAGAAGTCGATATCGCGGTGGCTTTTAGTGAGCTGCCGTTTGATCATCTGCTGTATACTGGCTCGACAGCGGTCGGCAAAAAAGTCATGGCCGCCGCCGCCCCCAATCTGACGCCAGTGACGTTAGAGCTGGGTGGTAAGTCGCCGGTGATCGTCTTGGATGATGCCAATTTGGAATCGGCGGTCAATCGCGTGATGATGGGCAAGACACTAAATGCTGGTCAAACCTGTATCGCCCCTGATTATGTGCTGATTCCCCGTCGTTATCATGAGTCATTTATCCAAGCGGCAAAAGACTGGATGGATAAGCACTATCCTGATATTGAGCACAATCCTGACTACTCACGCATCATCAATGGCGCGCAGTTTGAGCGCGTAAAAGGCTATTTGAACGCGCTACCAAGCGAGCAGGTGCATGCGCTGACCTCGATTGAGGCCAACAGCGAAACACGCCTGATGCCGCCTGTGATCGTTCGGGAGCCTGCGTTAGACAGTGAGGTGATGGACAATGAGATTTTTGCGCCGATTTTGCCTTTGATACACTACGAAACGCTAGATGATGCCATTCACTTGGTCAATTCGCGCCCGCGTCCGCTGGCTTTGTATGTATTTGGCGAACATCAAGGCGATATAGAGCAAGTGCGTAATCGTACGGTCTCAGGTGGTCTGTGTGTCAACGAGGTCCTCATGCACGTGGCGCAGCACGACTTACCCTTTGGCGGCGTTGGTGATTCGGGCACCGGTGCTTATCATGGTAAGGCAGGATTTGAGCGTCTTAGTCACATGAAGCCGGTGTTTGTACAGGCCAAGCTCAACGGCATGAATTTACTACTACCGCCTTATGGTGGACTGTTTAAAAAAGCCATGGCTCTATTTTTAAAGTAGCACTCAAACACAGTCGCCTTGTAAATCACTGTGTCCGATATAATCATGCTCAGTGTAGCCATGCCTAATACAGCCTTGTGGCGACACGTTTTAAGCATACTTATGCATCTACCTAGGTAGGTGCTCTTTTTTGGCCAAATAGCGGTAGACTGCGCATGGGTAGTGAACAATAAGCATTTGTCATCTTTGTGAGAAGTCGCTACACTTTGTAGTACCTCTAAACAACGGCAACCTATCATTTAAGCCAATCGCTCATGCGTGCTACTGACGCAAGAGATTCGTTCATACTTACGTGTAGGTATAGGCGAGTGGCATCCATCATCCATCATCAATAGGACTGAGCATGCGCCAATGGATTGCGTTAAGTTTACTCTGTATGAGTATATTACTCCTGCCCGTGGCAGCCTCGGCGGCCTGCCAATCACCTGTCAAATTTGGCGCGCTGACATGGGAGAGTGGTCAGTTTATCTCTGGGGTACTCAAGTATATCGTCGAAGATGGCTATGAGTGTGCGGTCGAGGAGGTGCCAGGTGCTGGCCCTGCGCTCGAAACCGCGCTGTCGCAAGACGATATTCAAGTCATCGGTGAGCAGTGGGTTGGGCGCTCACCGATCATGGAACAGGCCATTGCGCAAGATAAAGTTGCTGTCATCGGCGATACGCTAAAAGGCGGCGCAACCCAAGGCTGGTATGTGCCCAAATACGTGCTAGAAGAAAATCCGGGACTGCGCAGCTACCAAGATCTGCCCAAGTATGCCCATTTGTTTGAAGACCCAGAAGATCCAGGCAGTGCTCGTTTTATGAATTGCCCTTCTGGCTGGACTTGTGAGGTGTTTAATACGCGGCTACTAAAAAATACAGGATTGGATGGTGTTTTTAACAACGCGCACCCCGGTACAGGCGCGGCACTCGATGCCGAGATATCGTCTGCATTTGAGCAGCACAAACCCTTATTGTTTTATTACTGGCAGCCGACAGGGTTGATGGCGAAATACGACTTTGCCGCGCTTGAGTTTCCTGCGCACGATGATGCTTGTTGGCAGGATTTGCTGCGCGCAGATGGCAGCGCTGACTGCGTCTCAGGCTTCCCCGTTTCTCCTTTGGGGATTGCTGTCTCCACCCCGTTTATAGCGTCCCACCCAGCGCTGGTTGATGTTTTTAATAACGTACAGTTTAGTGCCGATGCGCTCAATGGCGCTATCTTAGAGATGAGTGAAAACAAACGTAGCGGCGAAGAGCAAGCGTTGGTGTTTTTGCGCGAGCATCCAGACGTCTGGCGCACGTGGGTGACTGACGAAGCGGCCATCAATCTAGCAGCGCAGTTAGATATTAGCCTCACAGGTGCGGCAGCCAACGATAGCACTATCGCTCATGATGATGGCATCAATAATCAAGCATTTGGCCTTGCATCGAGCTTCCCATCATGGTCGCTTGAGACCCCGCTCAATAATACCTTGGCAAGCGTGGTAAAAAACTACGGTGAGGTGTTTCGTACCATCAGTACTTTGGCACTTACTTATTTATTGTTACCGATTGAGCGGCTATTGACCGCGATGCCGCCATGGCTGCTTATCTTACTCGTCACGGTATTGGGATGGTTTGCGGTTCGTAAGGTGTGGTTTGCCTTGGCATGCGGTGCAGGGCTGTTTTTGATCGGTGCTTTTGGGCTGTGGGGCGCGCTGATTGATACTTTTGCCCTGCTAATCGTCTCGGTGCTGGTGACAGTGGTGATTGGCATTCCGATCGGGATTGCGATGTCGGGCAGTAAGATACTGCGTAAGATAGTCACGCCCATTTTGGATGTGATGCAGACCATGCCAAGCTTTGTATATTTGATTCCGGTGCTGATGCTATTTGGAATTGGTAAGGTGCCAGCGCTGTTTGCTACCGTCATTTATGCCTTGCCGCCGCTGATTCGCCTGACGACGCTGGGCATTACCCAAGTCGATCATGAGATGATCGAGGCAGGGCGCTCGTTTGGCAGTACGCATCGTCAGCTGCTGATTTGGATTAAGCTACCACAAGCATTACCAAGTATCATGGCGGGGATCAATCAAGCGGTGATGATGTCACTGTCCATGGTGGTGCTGGCTTCTATGATTGGCGCGCCAGGTCTTGGCGAGGATGTGCTGCAGTCTATTCAAACGCTAAATATCGGTCAAGGGCTACAAGCAGGTACCGCGATCGTCATCGTCGCCATTATCATTGATCGTATCACTCAGGCATTTGGTCAAGGCAAGCGCGCCCGCCAACAAACCATCGATGCTGGCAAGCGTCCGATAGGGTGATAAGTAGCGGCTACATCGAGCTAAGCTGTGCTAAACCGCATAAAAACCCCATAGCGAGAACCATGATGAACCATATTCAGCTTGAAAATATCAGTAAGATTTATAACGCCAGCACGGCACAGGCGCAGGTAGCTTTATCGCTATTGGCGCAAGGGATGGACAGTACCGAGGTCAAAGAGCAGACAGGGTATTCGGTCGGGCTTTATGACATCAACCTCGCCATCAAAGCAGGGGAGCTGCACTGTATCATGGGGCTCTCAGGCTCAGGCAAGTCGACTTTGATACGGCATATCAATCGTCTAATAGACCCAAGCTGTGGCAAAATATGGGTCGATACCAGCCTACATACAACAAACCCTAGTCGCGCGCCTGCTACCGTAGTAGCAGAGGAGACGCAGACTACAGCGCAAGCAGAATCGTCTGCTATCGATATATTGACGCTCAATGATAAAGCGCTGCAGCAGTATCGTCAGCATACCGTCAGTATGGTGTTTCAGCATTTCGGCCTAGTACCGCACATGACTGTCATACAAAACGTCGCCTATGGCCTACGGGTACGGAAGATGAGTACCAAAGCGCGCCATGAGATTGCACGGCATTGGCTCAATGAAGTCGGACTGCCCAATCTAGAACACAGCTACCCTGACGAGCTATCAGGCGGTATGCAGCAGCGTGTTGGGCTGGCACGGGCACTGGCGACAGACAACCCAATCTTGCTGATGGATGAGGCGTTTTCTGCCCTTGATCCGCTGATTCGTGCTCAGCTACAAGACCAGCTGTTGGAGCTGCAAGATCGGCTGAGCAAGACCATCGTTTTTATTACCCATGATATCGATGAGGCCATCAAGGTCGGCCAACGCATCAGCATCTTAAACGGTGGTCGTTTGGTACAGACGGGCACCCCGCAGCAGCTACGTCACGACCCTGCTGATGATTATGTGGCGCAGTTTATGCACACTAAGTCGTGATGCTGATTTTGACGTTTTTTATCGACAGCAAAGGCATTTTGCACGATAGAGTGTAGGGTCTGATCGGTGATACAACGGTTAACAAAAGCTCAATATGAAACCGCTGTTTTTAATATTGTCTGAATTGTATTTAGGCAGAGATGGTCGTACTATAAAAATATCTGCCACTCATAGCAGTGTTAGTTAAAGGATCTATTATGTCAAACCAGCCTACCGATAAAAACGATCAACCACGCCACTTAAATTGGTACAAAGATCAGTCAAGTACCAGCCATTCTATAAGTAACGTTACCGCCAAACCCCCATCACAGCATGTAGTAACACAGCCCCCTCACTCAAAACCATCACGCTACCTAAAAAATACCAGCCGCTATGGCGTGATGGCGGTGCTCAGCGCTGGGCTGCTGATGGCTTGCGGTCAAATGAGTAATGCTGATAATAGTGCCAGTAGTAGTGCTGGCAGTAGTGCCAGTCAGCAAAACAGCGGCGTGACCAGCTCACGAGATATGTTGCCATCTGACATGCTTGGGCAGATGCAAGCATTGCCGCAATTGACCACAGGTCTGGGCGAGACAGGCGCGGCAGTGATCGACCCTGATAAGCCGACCTTGGTTAAGTTTTGGGCGAGCTGGTGCCCGCTGTGTTTGGGCACACTGGCTGAGACCGAAGTGTGGCGCCTTGATCCTAAGTTCTCTGGTTTAAACGTAGTCACTATGGTAAGTCCTGGTCATCTCAATGAGAAAGCTGAGGGTGAGTTTGCCTCATGGTATGCAGGCGTGCAGTCAGAGTATCCCAAACTACCGGTATTGACTGACCCTTCTGGCGCTATCATCAAGCAGCTTGGCGTGCAGGTCTATCCAAGCTGGGCGATACTGGATAAAACCGGCAACTTGGTACACTTAGTCAAAGGCAATCTATCGACCGAGCAAGCATATGCGCTGGCGGACAATGCCGAAAACGACTTTGCCGAGCTAAAGGCTGGCAGTAGCAAGCCTGCAAACGCCCAAGCGGCAGCCAGCAATAGCAAGATTGAAACCATCAAGCAAAAAGATGGGGTGTATTATAATGACAAAGGCAACGCCATCAATACCCGCTCTATCTATCTGGCAGGCGGCTGCTTTTGGGGTGTTGAAGCCTATATGGAGCGTGTCGATGGCGTGGTCGATGCGCTATCAGGCTATGCCAATGGGGATACTGCCAACCCCAGTTATGAGCAGGTCATTCGCGGCTCAGGGCATGCTGAAGCAGTAAAAGTCACTTATGATGCTGATAAGATAGATCTTGATACGGTTTTGCAGTATTATTTTCGCGTCATTGACCCGACCAGCCTAAACAAACAAGGCAATGATCGCGGTGTGCAGTATCGTACTGGGGTGTATTATACCGATCAAGACGATAAAGCGGTCATCGACGCGGCGCTAAAGCGAGTACAGAGCCAATATAAGCAAAAAGTTGTGGTCGAAAATGAGCCGTTAGACAACTTTTATGTGGCGGAGATGTATCATCAAGACTATCTGGCAAAAAACCCAAATGGCTACTGTCATGTCGATCTCAGCCTTGCCGATGATAAGCTTGAGAGTACGGCACCACCCAAGCTTGCGCCTGTCAGCACCGTCGCAGAAGCGCTAGAGCCCAAGCGTTATGCTGGGTTTGATAAAAGTGCGCTACAGCAGACGCTCACCAAAGCTCAGTACAATATCACTCAACAGGCAGGAACAGAGCGGGCGTTTAGTCATGAGTATGATGACTTGTTTGCTCCTGGGATTTATGTCGATGTGGTCTCGGGCGAGCCTTTGTTTTTATCTACTGATAAGTACCAGTCAGGCTGCGGTTGGCCAAGCTTTACCAAGCCCATCGATATGCAAGTGATTACCCAGCACGAAGACCGAGCGTTTAATATGGTGCGTACCGAGGTGCGCTCGCGGGTCGCGGACTCACACTTGGGCCATGTGTTCCCCGATGGGCCAAAGGATCGTGGCGGCCTACGTTATTGTATCAATGGTGGCGCGCTGCAGTTTATCCCCGTCGATGTGATGCCGCAGTCAGGCTATGCGCCTTTGGTCAAACTGATTACGTCGTAGTGGTATCGACAGCGTTATACAGTGTTATAAATGTTTTGCCATTTTTGACCCATTTAGCTGACTATTAGCTGACTATCAGTTAGATTGAGGGCACGCCTTAATAAAAGCACTAAGAAAGCAGGAACTCTGAAAAAAGCAGCAAATTTCGTTATACTTGACGACTGATGAATGCGCGCTGCAAACGTGTTGTTTGTGCGCCATATCTGGTTGTTTATCATATTATATACTGTGTCGCTTTGAGTATTAGGTGACGTTATTTTTTATTTTTGTGTTTCTAAGGCCATAGTATGACCGTTACCTATGCACCTATTATTACCTCGTTACTTGATAACGATTTGTACAAATTCACCATGCTCCAAGCCATGCTGCATCAGTTTCCACAGACGCATGGGGTTTATCGCTTTCGTTGCCGCAATAATAAGGATACTGTCTATCCCTTAGCCGATATCAAAGACGCTCTAGAGCAGCAACTAGATAGTCTGTGCGAGTTACGGTTTTCGGAAGATGAATTAGAATATCTGCGCGGTTTGCGCTTTATTCGTTCAGACTTCGTCGATTATCTTGAGCTGTTTAAGCTCAAGCGCCGTTTTATCACTGTCAGCACCGATGAAAAAGACAGACTGTGCATCGATATCGAAGGACCGATGATACAGGCAATGTTTTTTGAAGTGTTTGTTTTGGCCATTGTCAATGAATTGTATTTTAGTGCCTTATCAGACGCTCAAGTCTTGGCAGAAGGCCAGCGCCGGCTAGACGCCAAAGTTGAGCTATTGCATCATTATGCAGCCGAGCAAAGCAGCTATAGCCCCGATACACCGCCTTTTATCGTGGCTGATTTTGGTACGCGTCGCCGCTTTAGCAAATCTTGGCAAGCGCATGTGGTGGAGACCCTACACAAGGCTGCCCCAAAGATAGTTGGCGGCACCTCAAACGTTTATCTAGCAAAAAAACTGGGAATGACGCCGATCGGTACGATGGCGCACGAGTTTATGCAGGCATTTCAGGCATTGGATGTGCGTTTGCGCGATTCACAAAAAGCGGCGCTGGAAGCGTGGGTCCATGAGTATCGCGGCGACTTAGGAATCGCGCTGACAGATGTCGTCGGTATGGATGCGTTTTTGCGTGATTTTGACTTGTATTTTGCCAAGCTGTTTGATGGCTTGCGTCACGACAGCGGCGACCCCTATGTGTGGGGTGACAAGGCCATCGCGCATTATAAAAAGCTCAAGATAAACCCTAAGACTAAGATTTTGACTTTTAGTGATGGTTTGGATTTGGACAAAGCGTGGGAGCTGCATCAGTATTTCAAAGACCGTATCAAAACCAGCTTTGGCATCGGCACCAACTTGACCAATGACATGGGCATAACCCCAATCAATATCGTGCTAAAGCTGGTCGAGTGTAACGGTCAGCCTGTGGCAAAATTGTCTGACAGCCCAGGCAAGACCATGATTAATAATGACACCTATCTTGCCTATCTTCGCCAAGTGTTTGAGGTGGATACGCCATAATAAAGCGCCACTAGGGGTTGCTATTTTGATCACTACTCTCTGTGCGACCTTCTTCAGCAAACGCCGCATCTAGCGCTTGCTGTACGGCATTGATGCGGGTTTCGCAGACACGATACGCCGCGATTGACTCTTCGACCGTGGTCATAAGGTTGTCGATATCGGGTTCATCTTGCTGCTGTAGCTGCTCGGCATTGGTTTTTAAAATATCGTAAGCCGCCTTAAAGGTTTTTGGGGCGGCTTTTTTGCGTCGGCGAGTCGGGGTAGTCATAAGTTTTTCCTAAGCTCTGGTAATGGTTTTGGTAGATAATAGGGTTTAAGTAATTAGTCCTTAAACGTTGTTGTCTGATTCGGTTAGCGTATTAGCAGATTCTGCCCTCTTGTGATTGTCTTTAATCTCAACAATCTGCGCCTGTGCTTTGCCATCTTTTAAGACGATATGAATGGTTTGCTCAGGATAAAGCTGCGTGCTGCTGGTCAGAATTTGTTTGTCTTTGGCATCAGTGAGCATGGTATAGCCCTGCTTGAGCACACGAGAAGGACGGTGTAAAAGGACAATGTCACGCAGATGCTCGCTATTACGCTGCGCTTGTATGACACGCAGCTGGGCGGTTTGTATCACCGTTTTTTGGTAGTTTTGACTATAAGTAGAAGCGGCTGCTAATTGCTGATAAGCCAAGGATTGAGTCTGCGCGCGCAGATTGCTGGTGAGTCTGGCGGCTTGCTTAACTTGGCGCTGGGCGCTTTGCTGAATGCTACGCCACGCATAATCACTGTCTTTTCGCAGTGCGGTCAGCTGACCGATAGTGTGCGATTGGATATGGCTCAATTGTCGTGACGTTTTTTGCTCAGCCATCGTGAGCTGCTGTGTGGCCGCTTGTTTGATTTGTGCTTGGTATTGCAGCGTTTGGGTAATGAGCTGAGCCAGATGACTGATAATCGCTGCGATAACTTTTGATGGCGTATCAAAGCTAGTATGCGCCACCTCATCTAGAATGACTTTATCCCGCTCATGACCGATGCCGACCCACACAGGAATAGGCTGCTCAGCCACCAATGCTGCCAGCTCATAGTCATTTAAGTAAGCCAAATCGCCCACCGCACCGCCGCCGCGGATAATTACTAATAAATCTGGCAAACGCTGATAGGTATCTTGGAATTGCTGCTGAGTGCTGACGATGGCTTGGCGAATCTCGCTTGGCGCATGATTGCCTTGAAAGGTGGCATGATGGTAATGAAATTGACAAGCACCGGTACTGGCTAAGCGGTCTGCATCGGCCTGAAAGTCGCCCAATCCTGCGGCTTTTTCGGGGGCGATGACCAGCACATGCTCGATATCAAACGGTGTCGGTAGCTGCTGATTGAGGTGCAGGAGTCCTTCGCCCGTTAAGCGGTCAACCATCTCAGCGTATTGCCGCGCCAAATCGCCTAACGTGTAGCTTGGATCGATATCCTCGATCGTGAGCGAAAAGCCATACTGCGCATGAAAACCTGCCGATACTTTGAGCAGTACGGTCAGATCGCGCTCAAGCGACATGCCCGTTGCGCGCTCAAACTTCGCCAAAACGCGGGCGGCCTTAAAGCGCCAGAGGTTGCCGCGGCAGCTGGCCACGACCTTACCATCGTTATCTTTTTCGGCCAACTCAAAATAATAGTGCCCCCCTTTGCTCGATAAGTTGCGAATCTCAGCCTTCACCCACACGCGATGGTTAAAGGTTTCTTTTACCACCATCTCTACCGCCGACAAGTAGTCACTTAAGCGCAGCACCGTGTCTTCTAAACTGACTTCTAGGCTGTTTTCTTGCTCAGCAAGCTCAGCTTCTAACGTCGCCAAGTCTTTGGCAGGGGCTAGGACTTTGGCTTGTTTGATATTTGAGAGATTGGGTTTGCGCATAATAGGAGACCAAAGCCGACTAAGACATAAAAGTATAAAGTGGGACAGAAAGGTATGAAATGGTTGCTATCAAAACCAAAGAGACCATATCGTAAAAAGCAATGCGGCAAAAAAACAACCAACCCTATCAATCAGAGAGCAAGGCAAGTTGACAATCCGCGAAATAGCGCTGCGTGTATCGCTTGAGGTCTTGAGCTGATGATAGTTTACCTCAAAAGCGCAGTCACAAAAAGAGAAGCCAACTGATCTGCTGCATAAATGCTGTGACAAACAGAAGGGCTGGCGAGTGGCTAGCGACTGTGTTTACGCACCATCACGTTATTGGCAGTGAATTATTGGCAGCGAAAGCTGATGGTGTATTCATAGTCGTCATCACGCGATAAATCTGGTGAACCGGTACCAAAGATACTACCGAGCACCGCGCCAGCTTGTCCAACCATGCGGCCTGTGCGCTCATCCAAGATACCATTGTAGTTGACTGTGTCCTCAATGATAATTACTTGCTTGCTGCGGCATGTTTTTTGAGCGCTATCGATGGCGTTTTGTTGCGCTTTGACTTTTGTATCGGCGATACCTGTGGTCTCGTAGGTAGCGTGGGCGCGTTGAATGACCGGTGATGACGGGGTGCTTTGGCAGGCGCTCAAAGCAAGTGCGGCGGCCAATGTGGCACCAAAAGCGGCGGTTTTATTCATAGTAATCATAATGTATTCCTCAATTTAGATGTTGAGTATTGTAATGATAAATGGCACTGACGCTTTGCCAGTCACCACTACACAATCAGTATGAATCTAACCCATTCGGCGCTTTGGTGTCTAGGTAGTTATTGTGTGCGCTCTTACCGTTGTCTTACTTGTAGGCATTTAGGCGGTTACTAGGGTGTCTGTACAGCAAATCACTTGAAATATAAACCATATCTAGGATAATTGAGACATTCATTCTTAATTAAGTAAGTAATAATATGCACCTGATTCCTGCTCCTGCTGGCGTGCTCGAGGTCGATGCGCTCTGGCAACAAGACAACCCTAACGATCCCAATACCGATACGGTGGCGCTGCTTTGTCACCCCAACCCTTTGTTTGATGGGACGATGAATAACAAAGTGGTCACGACCATGTACCGCTTTGCTCGCGATAGTGGCATGCATGTGGTGCGGTTTAATTTTCGCGGTGTCGGTCAGTCCACAGGCGAGCATGACTATGCCGATGGCGAAGTCGTCGATGCGATGACCGTGCTACAATGGATCGCTGAGCAAACCGGCGCGCGCAAGCTGTGGTTGGGCGGTTTTTCCTTTGGCGGGTATGTCACCGCGCGCGTCGCCGAACAAGTGCTTGAGGCCTCACATATCTGGGACGTGAGCGATTTTGAGCTTATAAATATCGCGCTTATCGCGCCATCGGTAGAAAAAAACGACAGCAGTGATATCGACTTACCTGCTGATAAGACCTTTGAGATTTATGGTAATGCTGATGAGGTGATTGACCCTGCTAATATGCAAGCATTTGCGGATCGTCTGGGTATCGCCGTCAGTGTGGTCGATGGGGCGGGGCACTTTTTTCATGGCCGTTTGTCTGAATTAAAAAAACTGCTTGAGCACCACAGTTTTTCTGGACGATAGCTAGGATCGACTGCTATGAGCGCCGCCTCAGCTATATACGATCGTAAAAACACAACCATTTGATTTTATTAAATAAATTTTATTAAACAATGAGTCGCATTATGAGTTTATCCCCGTTGCAACGCTACGAGCAAGCCATCAGCACAGGTGAGTTTACGCGAGATGAACAGCAATATCAGGCCATGAGCTACCTCGATGAGCTGTATCACCAGCTCAATGACAGCGTGCCACAAAAAAAGCGCTTTTTTAGCTTTTTGAAATCCAAGCCTGCTGCCCCAAAGGGTCTGTATATGTGGGGCGGGGTAGGCCGCGGTAAGACGTGGATGATGGACATGTTTTATGACTCATTGACCATCGAGCGTAAGATGCGGCAGCACTTTCATCATTTCATGCAGCGCGTGCACCAAGAGCTTAACGCGCTCCAAGGTCAAAGTGATCCACTCGAAAAAGTCGCTGATATTATTTACAAAGAAGCGGTGGTGATTTGTTTTGATGAGTTTTTTGTCTCCAACGTCTCTGATGCCATGATCTTAGGCGATTTGTTTACCATGCTGTTTAATCGTGGCGTGACGTTGGTCGCCACCTCCAATATCGAGCCAGCAGGTCTGTATAAAGATGGCCTGCACCGTGACCGCTTTTTGCCTGCGATCGCTGAGGTCGAGCACCATACTACGGTGATGAATATCGACTCAGGCATCGACTATCGTTTGCGGGTACTGCAGCAAGCTGAGCTGTATGAGTCGCCATTGACCAAGGCCAATCATCACTGGCTGGCCAACCGTTTTGCCAGCCTGTCTAACAACCAAAAAATCAGCAAAGAGCCCATCGTCATCAATGGCCGCTCGATTAAGGTCAACGCCCGTACCGAAGATATCTTGTTTTGTGACTTTAGACACTTGTGTATGGAGCCGCGCTCTGCTGCAGATTTTATCGAAATCGCCAAACAGTTTAGTACGGTGTTGGTCGATGTGGTGCCAGCCTTAGACGATGATTTACGTGATCCAACGCGGCGCTTTATTTATCTGGTCGATGAGTTTTATGATCGCCGTGTCAAGCTACTGGTGCGTGCCGAGCAGTCTATTCTTGAGCTTTATCAAGGAGAAAAACTGGCTTTTGAGATTGAACGTACACGTTCGCGTTTGCTTGAGATGCAATCAGAAGACTATCTGCGTACGGAGCATCGCACCGAAGAGGCTGCGTAGCGGCAATGGCTGTTGAATACAGTAATAGCTGTTGAGGGCAAGGGTGTGTTAAAGGTATCACAAAGGCATGATATCAGTGTGCGCATGCAATGGTTTTTAGTCGTTTTGAGTAAAAAATAGCTTCAAGGATTATCAAAGCTTGACGCAACCCGTCTGTGACCACAAAATAAATAAGGAGCGGTAATGACTACCTCTGATAAAAATAATAAAAAGCAGTCTATACAAAGTATCGACACGGATGAGATGCCAGTCAATAGTGAAGCGATGATCGGCTGGATTGGCTCGAGGCGCAGCATGGGCAATCTAGACACGCCTGCACCTACCCGTGCTCAGATAGAAGCAGCAATCGCCTGTGCGGCCACAGCGCCTGACCACAAAAAGCTGCAACCGTGGCGGTTTATCGTCACCGAAGGTGAGGCGCGTCATCAGTTGGGCGCGGCATTGGTGAGCGCCGCAAAGGCACAGGCTGCACAACAAGGTAAAGTGCTGACCGAAAAAACCATCAAAAAAACTCATACCATGCCGCTACGTGCACCTGTTATCATAACGGTAGTGACCAACATGCAAGCACACAAAAAAGTGCCGCCTTTTGAGCAGCTGCTCAGCGCAGGCGCCGCTGTCCAAAATATGCTACTGGCTCTAAAGGCACAAGGCTTTAGTACGGTATGGCGGACAGGCTTACTCTGTAATGAGCCTGCGGTCAAGGCATACTTTGGCGTGGGGGCAGATGATTATATTACCGCTTTTGTTTATACTGGCACCAGTCCTAAGGACGAGCCTACACGCAAGCCCATTGACATTGAGCCGCTCATACGTTTTGAGTCATAAGGTTTACAGGCGCTTTGGTTTAGATGCCTACAATATACAATAAACACGGTCGGCATCTTGGTTTTCAATCACGATAATGCTACTTATAATAAGTCAGTCAACACGGATACCAGAACATGACTAGCCCTAACGACAGTAATAAAGACACCAATAACGAGCATAATGACACGGATAAGCAAAGCTCTGATAAACAAAACAGTCTGCTGGCAGGCATCATCGAGCGCGCCACCAAATCAGGTCTGGGCCGTAAAAAGCTCAATCCCAGTGCGGTAGAGTCTGCCGTTGCAAAAAACATGGCCAAAATCCATAGCAATCCGACTAAGCTACGTTTGGCGTTTTTGGGCGGCGGCAGTTTTGGTACTGCCATGGCAAACCTCGCGGCGCGGAATGGCTGTGATACCACGCTTTGGGTGCGCAATAAGCGCACTGTTAAGGCGATGGCAAAAACCCAAACCAACAAAAAATATTTGCCAGGACATAAGCTTGATGATCGCTTAAAATACAGTCATGACTTGGCCGCCGCAGTCAAAGACAAAGACATTGTTTTTATCGCGGTGCCTGGTTTGGCCTTTCGTGAGACACTAAAAAACATCGCGTCTTTTATCAGTGGGCAATCCATTGTTTCTTTGACCAAAGGTATGGAAAAAGACACGTTTGCCTTGATGAGTGATATCATCAAAGAAGAGTTGCCAGAGGTGAATTTTGGCGTGATGTCAGGGCCCAATCTGGCCATAGAAATCATGAAAAACATGCCCTCTGCTACGGTGATTGCGAGTGAGTCTGAGCCGCTGCGTCATGCGGTACAAGCCGCGCTGCATAGTGCGTTTTTTCGGGTATTTGCCAGTGATGATGTCAAAGGCGTAGAGCTGGGCGGCGCGCTCAAAAACATTTATGCGATTGCTATGGGTATGGCGGCGGCCTATGAGGTCGGCGAAAACACCAAGGCCATGATATTGACTCGCGCTTTGGCTGAGATGAGCCGTTTCGGGGTTGAGGCGGGGGCCAATCCATTGACCTTCTTAGGCCTGTCAGGTGTTGGCGATTTATACGCAACCTGTAACTCAGAGCTCAGTCGCAACTTTCGTATCGGTAATATGCTTGGTCGTGGTATGAATATCGATGCAGCAGTCAAAAAGCTGGGTCAGACCGCGGAAGGGGTCAATACCATCCAGCAAGTGCACGAAAAAGCCACCCGCGAGGGCATCTATATGCCCATCACTCATGCCCTATACGCCGTCATTTATGAAGACAAGGCCGCCTTGGGTGTGGCTTTGCATCTGATGGAAGCTGGGTTTCGTAGCGATGTCGAGTTTGTGATGGCGCATGATCATAGCAATGCAGCGCTGACAGCACATATGAAAAGCTCAGCCAGCAAAACCGCTGACAAGGACAGTGATAAAGACAAATAATACGCCAAATAGAAAAGCCGACTTGTTAAAAACTCGCAGTAGGTATGCAGCGCTTAGGCGGTATTAAGGAAGCTTATGAAAATTATATTGGTACGTCATGGTCAAGCAGAGAACGACACGCGGCCAGACAGCGCGCGTCAACTGACAGATCTGGGTAGAGAGCAGGCGGCGCAAACGGCAGAGTTCGTGATGACACGCTATCAGCCAGATCAGTTTATCGTGAGTCCTTATGATAGAGCGCAGCAAACCTTGGCCGCGTTTCAAGCCTGTGCGCCAACGGTGCCCTTTGTCATACTAGATAACATTACGCCAGCAGATGATGCGCATCAAGCCTTGATCGATCTCGGTCATATTGAAGCCGAGTGCTTGGTTGTGGTGTGTCATATGTCAATCGTCGCTCACATCGCAGGGCTACTGATAGGGGAGTATCCTGAGTCGTTTGCCTTGGCAGAAGCACGAGTGTTTGAGATGGACTTTGTGATGGCTGGCATGGCGCGGGAAACGGATCGCTTTGTACCAAAGCAGCCTTATTAGCTTGTTTGATGTGATACGTGTTTTGCCCGTGATTATGGTCGTCACCCAGTAGCAGTTATCTACACAATAACGCCACCTACCTTTGATAAATGCTTTAATGATTAAGGACACGCTTAGTGATACATGTTTGGTTACGGGCGCAGCATAGCCCACTGGCTGTCTGGCATGAAGACCTCCAACACTGGCAAAGCGTTGAGGGGTGGCAGCAGCTACAAGAGCGGTATGGTAATTATAAAGCCAATGGAAAAAATGCGGTCTGCCTGTACTTTCCATCCAGTCATGTATTGCAGGTAGATACTGAGCTAAATACTGCTCAGCTCAAGCAGCTGGGCAATAGTGGCAAGCAGTATTTGTTTGAAGAGACCTCTTTGACTCCTGTAGAGCAGTTGGCCGTTCGCCAGATCAGTCACGCTGAGCGTCATCAATTGTATGCCTTGGCGCAGAGCGATATCGACTCATGGCAACAAAGCGCGCAGTTGGCTGGCATGAGCCTCATCGCACTATTGCCTGATTTTTTGTTATTGCCTGCGCCAACGGAGCAGGCCGGTCAGCAAATCACGCTTTATCAAGACGAGCAAACCACTTTGCTGCGCCAGTCTGCATGGCAGGGCATGGCGGTCAGTTATTTACCGCTGATTTTTGAGCGTTTTCCGCACTTAAGCGAGGTGAGCCTTTTGCCGCCTATCGCCGCTATGGAGCAGCAAGACGAGCTGGACGCTCGGTCTGATTGGTTTGCCCGCACTGCTGATCTTATCGCTGATCATCAGCTGCTGCTGACGCCGTTATCTGCCTCCCCAGTACCACTTGAAAACCCTGAGCGCCATGCGCTAAATTTCTTTGTAAAATCCGCTGATTCTCAGCTATCGCCGTATTTACGGGTGGCGATGATGGTGGCGTTGGCAGCGCTAGTGCTACAAATAGCAACCGATGGCGTGCAGTGGTATCAGTACCAGCAGGCAGCCACGGCGACCAAAGCTGAGATTGCAAATCAGTATAACTCTTGGTTTGCCAACGAGCCACTGAGCAGTCGCAACAAGCTACAAATACAGCTGCAACCAAAACTGCGCCATGACAGTCAAGCACAGGCGTCTCATATGGCGACACTGGCACGGCTATCGCCATTGATCAAACAGTCTTCATTGCATGCACAAGCTTTGGTGATGCAGCCCTCTGCGCTGAGTTTTACCTTGATTGCTCCTGATCGTGGTAGTCTTGACCAGTTTACCAGCACCTTGGTCGCCCAAGGCATCGATGCAAAGCTGGCTCAGGTCAATAGCACTGAGCAAGGGCAGTTCAGTGGTCAGATCACAGTAGCGGTCGCAGAGAGTGCAGACTTGCAAGCGGCCTCATAGTCTAAGTCTTTCTTACTTATCGCAAAATCAGCAAAAGGTAGAAAATGAAACGTTTACAGCGCCGTGCCAAGAGCCGCAACAGTATTGCTGAGCCGAGTAAGCTGATAAAGGACAATGCTTTATTGGGGCGCTTTAGTCATTACCGAAACACATTATCGTCGCGCTGGCATGCCTTGCCATCACGCGATCAGCTAGCGCTAACGGTACTGTCTGTGTTTTTATTGGTGTTTGTGGGTGGTTATGGTGGCTATAGTATGCATCAAGCAGCAACAGACAGTAAAAATGCCTATCAAGCGCAAGTGGCTGATTATTTTTGGCTGCGTGCTCAGGCAGGCAATATCGACAGTCAGGCGCTCACTGCATCTGCCGCCCCAGACGGCGCAGCGGCCATGCCGCCTGCCAGCCGCGTCAGTACGCTACTTGATCATTCAGGCATTGCCAATGCGCAAGTCGTCGCGGCGGGCGATGCGGTACAGCTCAGCTTTGATCATGCCAGTCAAGCGGTGGTCAGTG
This sequence comes from Psychrobacter celer, assembly GCF_016107555.1. Classification (GTDB taxonomy): domain Bacteria; phylum Pseudomonadota; class Gammaproteobacteria; order Pseudomonadales; family Moraxellaceae; genus Psychrobacter; species Psychrobacter celer. Next base: position 27,147 of record NZ_JABASU010000007.1, read on the forward strand.
GCGCACTTGCCAAGCTGCAGCAGCAAGGTTGGCAGTTTACTCAGCTATCGATGCAACAAGATTTGACCAGTCAGCTAATACAAGTGCAAGCGACCATCGCTCAGTAAGTCATCTATGAGCGTCAATCACGGCGCTCACTCTACAGAGTCATTAGCCACTGAATCATCTACGGCAGGCTATTGATAGATGCACCATTGAAAACCCCTTTGTTTGACACAATGAACTAAGTATCAGTCACTGTCAGATATGGATGCGTACAATGGCCAATTATCCTATAAATAACAATAACGATAGCAATCAGGCGAAAGATACTATGAATAGCGACAAACGCCGCTCCTTAATCACTTACAATCACATCACTTATCTGCTCTATGTGGTCAGTTATTTTACTGCAGGTCTGTTGTGGATTGTGCCGATCGTGATGAACTATGCTAAGCGTCATGATGCCGATGGCTCATGGCTTGCTACTCATTTTGATTGGCAAATCAAGACCTTTTGGTACAGTATTGTTTGGTTTGTCTTGGGCATTGTTATTATTGCCTTTGCGCTCGGTGGATTTGGGGTGAGTATGTTGACCGATAGTAGCAACAACATGGCCATCGGTTCGGTACTACTGGCAGGGGTTGGCTTGCTAATAATGCTGTTTACTTTTATTTGGCATCTCTACCGAATCATCAGAGGTTGGATTGCACTCACAGACAATCGCCCTGTGCCTTAATATAAAAATTTAGCCCATGAAACTTTGCTCTTATTTCTGTTAAGCTGATATAATCGCAGCGCTTGATCTTATTCGCACTTTTCATTCACCATAACTTTCGAGCAGGGTCTGCCACCATTATGTCTTATGCCTTACTTCGCCCTTTTTTGTTTAATATGGATCCTGAGCACGCCCATGAGATGACACTGTCTTTATTGGACAAAGCGCACAGAGCGCGTGTATTAGGGTTGGCCTATGGTCAGTTGATGCAGCCCACTGACTGTATGGGATTGCAGTTTTCCAATCCTGTGGGGTTGGCCGCTGGACTGGACAAAAACGGCGATTATATCGATGCGCTGGCGGAGCTGGGGTTTGGCTTTATTGAGGTCGGGACCGTCACGCCTCGAGCGCAGGCGGGCAATGAGAAACCCAGACTCTTTCGAATCAAACAAGCCGATGCGATTATCAATCGTATGGGGTTTAATAATCAGGGCGTTGATTATCTGATAGAAAACGTTAAGCGGTGTAAATACAAAGGCAATATCGGAATTAATATCGGCAAAAACGCCGACACCCCTGTAGAGCAGGCGGCCGATGACTATGTATACTGTCTTGAGCGTGTCTATCCGCATGCCTCTTATATTACGGTCAATATCTCCTCGCCCAACACCAAAAACTTACGCGATTTGCAAAGTGGCGAAGCACTGACGCAGCTGCTGCATACGATCAAAAACCGCCACAGTCAGTTGGCTACCGAATATGGCTTTTATGTGCCATTGGTGCTAAAGGTAGCTCCAGATTTAGAGCCATTACAAGTTGACTATATATCGCAGCAATTAATAGACTTTGAGATTGACGGTCTAATCGCAACCAATACCACGCTGAGCCGAGTCGGGGTTGAGGATCTGCGAGATGGCGACCAAGCAGGCGGGCTATCAGGTCGTCCGGTGAGTCATACCAGTACCCAGATATTGCAGCAGTTCTCAGATCAGCTAGAGGGCAAGGTGGCACTGATTGGGGTTGGCGGTATCGACAGCGGTGCCAAAGCGGTCAAAAAAATCGAAGCAGGGGCCGATATGATACAGCTATATACTGGACTTATCTATCGTGGGCCTGGTCTGGTACAGTCTTGTATTCAGGCGATCGGCGGCTATTATGACGCCATGGAAAGCTAAAGCCTGTCATCAGCGGCACTCTCTCACCATACAAATGATAAAACCAATGAGGCATAGGACATGAGTGGTTTGGATATCGTGATTGCTATCGTCGTCTTGGTTGGACTGTGGCGCGGCTTTCAGGTAGGGCTGATTAAGACAGCAGTGGGTTTACTGGGCTGGTTTGTTGCCCTTATCGCCGCCACTCGGTTGGCAGGTTCGATTGCTCCGCAGCTGGTGGGTGTGGTGCAAAACCCTGTTTTGCAGATAGCCATGGCGTTTTTATTGGTGGTGATTGTTATTTTGGCCATTATGCACTTGGTTGCTTTTGTATTCTCCGGTGTCCTTCAGACGCTGCGTTTGGGTGTGTTGGATAAAATGGCAGGCGGCGTACTCGGTGCGGCAAAAAACGTACTGATGGTCTTGGTGGTACTGAGTGTCAGCGCGCCTCTGCTGGTACAAATGCCGCAGTGGCAAACGTCCGTCCTCGCGCCAGAGCTATTGCCTTATGCACCGATGGGTAAAGCCTTGGTGTCAGACGTACTGGGCATGGCGTGGGATCAGGTCAATCAGTCTTAAGCGCTCGATATCATCGGCCAATTTTGGTTAGACCAAATTTTATGACATTATCTTCGTATTTTTCCTTGATAAAAAATGATTTGATAGCAATTACAGCTCATAAACGGGCAATCGACATTCTAGAGTCGATGGCGGGCATTTTTGACAAATAACACATCAGTGTAGTAAGAGATATCATCAGGTAGATGGCAAGGCGATGCTGGCTGCTAAACAGGCCGCTCTAAAGTCTCGTCGTCATTGTAGTACTAATGTATGGGTCAAAATAGGATAAAACTATGTGTGGAGTCGTTGGGGTTGCAGCTCATGAGCCAGTCAATCAGATTCTTTATGATGGCTTGACGATGCTACAGCATCGCGGGCAAGATGCAGCAGGTATTGTGACGTTGCAAGATGGACGACTCTATCTGCGTAAAGAAAATGGCATGGTCCGTGATGTGTTTATGAACCATCATATGATCAAGCTGGTCGGCAAATTTGGTATCGGCCACGTACGCTATCCAACAGCGGGCACCTCTAGCAGCGCAGAAGCTCAGCCATTTTATGTCAACTCGCCTTATGGGATCACCTTGGCACACAATGGTAATTTAACCAATGCTGAGAGTTTGGCAAAAGAGCTGTACATCGAAGATCGTCGCCATCTAAATACCGACTCTGACTCTGAGGTCCTGCTCAACGTACTAGCGCATGAGATGCAAAACTTGGGTAAAACCAACCCAAGCGCTGACGATATTTTTGAAGCGGTAAAAGCGGTATATAGCCGCTGCGAAGGCGCTTATGGCGTGGTCGCTTTGATCACAGGTCACGGCTTATTGGCGTTTCGTGATCCAAACGGTATTCGTCCGCTGATTTTTGGTAAGCGCATGGCACCCAACGGCGGCACCGAATACATGGTGGCATCTGAGTCTGTGGCATTGACAGGGTCAGGCTTTAGCATTATTCGTGATGTCAAACCAGGCGAAGCAATTTTTATCGATTTGGATCACAAGCTGCATACCCATCAATGTGTTGAGCAAAAAGAATACACGCCTTGTATCTTTGAGTATGTTTACTTTGCCCGTCCAGACTCTATTATGGACAACATCTCAGTTTACAAATCACGCTTGCGCATGGGCGAAAAACTGGCAGACAAAATCCTTGCAGAGTGGGGCGACGATCACGATATCGACGTGGTGATTCCTATTCCAGACACCTCGCGCACCTCTGCGATGGAGCTGGCGCTAAAGATGAACGTCAAGTACCGTGAAGGGTTTATGAAAAACCGCTATATCGGGCGTACCTTTATTATGCCAGGTCAGCAGCAGCGCAAAAAATCTGTCCGTCAAAAGCTCAGTGCAGTACCGCTTGAGTTTAAGGGCAAAAACGTACTGTTGGTAGATGACTCTATCGTCCGTGGTACGACTTGTCACGAGATCATCCAGATGGCGCGTGATGCTGGTGCCAACAAAGTGTTTTTTGCTAGTGCCGCGCCGCCAGTCAAGTATCCAAACGTGTATGGTATCGATATGCCGGTGCGTAGCGAGCTGATCGCCTCTGGTCATACGGTAGAGGAAGTGCGTGATATCATCGGTGCTGATCGTTTGATTTTCCAAGATTTAGAGGATTTGATTGACGCGGTCAAGGACACCAAGTACAGTAAAGTAGAAGGGTTTGATTGTGCCGTGTTTAATGGCTGCTACATCACAGGTCAAATCAACGAAGCCTATCTTGACTATCTACAAGAGCAGCGCAGCGACACTGCCAAAACAGGTAAAAAAGGCGTGCAAATCGTCGCCGATACGCCAGTCGATATGATGGGCGTCGAAGAGCTATAATGTCTCACTGAGCAGCCGCTCATAGTATCTAATAAAAAGGCTGGACTCTTATCAGAGTTCAGCCTTTTTCATCACAAGATAAAGATAAGATAAAGCGGTGCTGCTATAAAACTGTTAGCCCAAAAACTGAGTAAACAGCCACAGCAGCCCATTAATGGCAGCGATACCAACGACCATACTGACCAATAACTGACGGCTGATATGATAAATCAGTAGCACCAACAGTAGCGCGCCAATCTGTGCCATCAGCAAATGTAGCTCTGCGCTATGCATACCGGTGGTTACTGATAAGTTTTGATAAGAAAGGCTGGTGAGGATAAGCAGCACCATCACTGATAAGGGCAGGCTTTCGTTTAAACGGTGTAGCCACGGCGTGTCCAGCAGCTTTTTTGGTATCAAAGCGGGGAGTGCACGCGTCACAAAGGTCACTGTAGCCATTGCAAAGGTGGCCAAAATCAGATAACTACTGCTCATGAGCGTCTCCTTTTATACCGCGCTGTACCCAAAAACCACGTGCCAAAATCATCAACATACAAATAAAAATGGCCACCAATAATAACCAGTTGCTGGTAAATAGTGAGGCAATCAGTAACGCAACAATGGCAATGCCAATAGGAAAATAGCGTTTGATGCTCTGAAACTGCTCATAGGCCAATATCGCAAACAGACAGACCAGCGCAAAATCTAAATGCGGCACCATATCACTAAGGGTGCTGCCGATCATCACGCCGATCGCGCTCGCCAACACCCACCAGCTTTGGTTAAATAGACTAATGGGTAAAATTAGCGACCGCCTTGATTCCTGAGGTAGGCTGGTCATCATCGAAAATGTCTCGTCGGTCAAGGCAAACAAACAGTAGGTTTTGGCGATTTTATTCTGCGGGAGAGAGTGGAGCAATGGCATCCCATAAAACACATGACGCAGGTTAATTGCGGCAATATTGGTTGCCATATTGCCAATCGGTAGGCCGGCACTTAGCATGGGCAAGCAGGCGTACTGAGCGGCGCCTGCATAGAGTACGACACTGAGCATAATGGTCGCCCATATAGGGACGCCCGCCACCTGCGCGAGCACACCAAAGGCTATCCCCGCTGGCAGATAACCCATTGCCACAGGCAAACTTTTTTTAAATCCCTCGGCCCAGTTATAGTGGGCCCTATGCTGCTGATGTAATGATTTTGATTGAGTAGTCACGTGACATCCTAATTTTCTTACTGACTTTTTTATTAACTTGCTATAACGTTTTTATATCGAACTGACGATATCAACATCGGAGCAAATACCGCCTTACGCGTTATAGTTAGCTGAATGTAAAACTGTTATGGATTTAAACGCGCTACTGGTATAAATTTTACTTGCGTGCTGCGTTCCCAGAGGCTGCGCAAAATTCATCCCAGTAGCGCTATGACATTTTTAGAGTGTATCGACTATATTTGGAGCTTTTCATAATCGCCTGTCTGATGAGCGCGGTATAAAAAACCTATTAAAATGGTAAGTCTGAGTAGCAATAGGCTCCAGACGCTGAGCCAAATACCAGTCATATCCCACTGCTGATAGAGTAGCCAGCTTAGCGGAAAAAAGACAGCCGCTAAGATAAGCGCGGCATTCCGAATCACCTTGCCAGCAGTCAGACCAAAAAATATGCCATCCAGCCAATATGCGCCCACACCGACTAAGGGTAAGAGCACTGCATACCAGTGATATTGGTCAGCTAAGCGAAACACCGCTTCAATATTGGTCATAAATGGCAGGTAGATAGGCATGGCCAGCCACCAAACCGCGCTTAATAAGATAGCCAGCGTGTAACTGACGATCCCAGTGCGCTTGATAACGACGCGAAAGCTTGCCCAGTCGCGTCGCCCAGCTGCCTGTCCGCTCAGCGTCTCAGCTGATACAGCGACGCCATCTAAAGCAAAGGCAGATATGCTCAATACTTGTAATAATATGGCATTGGCCGCCAATATAACATCGCCACTTTGAGCAGATAGACGGGTAATCCAAGCAAAGCTTAACGTTAGAATCAGCGTACGTATAAAGATGTCTTTGTTCAGTGAAAATAGCCTAAGCATTTTCTCTTTAGTAAAGTGCTGGCTGTCAGCACAAATCAAGGTCCGCCAAGATATCTTTAGGTGCCGGCAGCTCAGCCATAAAGCCAATAATACACCTGACCAAAACGCAATGGTGGTGCCCAGTGCCACACCGACCAGCTCCATCTGTAACCCAAAGACAAAAAACAGCGTTAGGATAATGTTGAGTATGGCAATAAAGCCCTGCTGATACAGCATATAACGGGTTTTGCCTTGCCCTGCAAACCAGCCAATAAAAGCAAAGTTCATCAGCTCGGCGATGACACCCCAAAAACGCACATCCAAATACGTCTTGGCCGCGCGGCCACTTTCAGGATTGGCCGATAGTGCCTGTAGACCAAAATCTATCAGCCAAGGCTTTGCCAGCAGCAATACCAAGCCGATGGCCGTGGCTAATAATAAAGCACGCTGTAAAATGGACAATAAAGGAGTAATAGCATGATAATCAAGCGTGTTTTTATCTTTGCTTGCTACGTCCAGTTGTCCCAGAGCTTGCGCGGATAGTCCAGACGATGCATATTGCAAAAAGTTAAAACTAACCAGCAGTAAAGACAGCAATTGTATCGCAAGCCCCATACCTGCAAGCTTAGCAGTATCATTCATATTGCCGACGATGGCCGTATCGATCACGCTTTGTAGCGGCATGGCCAGATTTGCCAGCAAAACTGGCAGCGCAATTGCGATGATGCGCGCGTAGCGGGTATCAATCGGTGGTAAGGCGTTAGCAGAGGAGGCGGTAACTGACATTTTTGACCCGTTTTATGCCCTTTGTTAAAGACAGTGCGCTGTCGTAGGCGACGCTAAATGAAATCAACATACAATATGATGATACGTAATAGACATACGTCTTTTTGCTGGCTGAGGCTGTCTTATATTGACCTGATTGTGGTCAGTAGTCCGTAAACGCAGCAAAAAGACAAAAGCACCTAGACTCACAGCTGGTGAGTCAGGTGCTTCTTTTTACACGCTATTATTGTATTAAAAATACAAATTTTGTGTTTATGTTGTCAGTTGGCCATGAGATAAGAGAATGCCATCATGGCCAAATACGGCTTTATTCGTACATTTTTGGATCGTTAAACGTCACGATTTCTTCTTCAAACTCAGGCTTTACTTTTACAATAAAGTCGTCACGTGATAGTCCCATACGTAGTGGGATTGAGCTTGCGATGTAAGTCGATGAATACGTACCAGCCAGTAGACCAATAAATAGCGCTACTGAGAACCAGTATAGTCCATCACCGCCTAAGAACATCATGGCCAATACCACAAGTAACACGGTTGAGATGGTCATAATCGTACGGCGCAACGTCTCTGTCAAAGACAGGTCAATGGTCTGTCGCGGTGAGATACCACGGACGCGGCGGAAGTTTTCGCGAATGCGGTCATAGACGACAATCGTATCGTTCAATGAGTAACCGATCAAGGCCAAAATAGCAGCCAACACCGTCAAATCAAATGGAAAGCCGAATAGGGCAAAGACACCAATAGTAACAATGGCGTCATGAAACAGCGAAAGCACCGCTCCCAATGATAGCTTAAATTGGAAACGTAGGGCCACATAACCGAGCATACAAACCAGCGCCAGTGCCAACGCCATGACGGAGTTTAAATACACTTCGTTGCCCACTTGGCTACCGATGATATTGACGTTACTGATATCAGCAGCATTATCGGGCAGTGTCAATGCTTGGGTTAAGCTGGCATTTAGTCCATCGACATTATCAGACTGCGGCGGTAGACGTACCAGCAATTCTTCTCGAGTACCCAAATACTGTACCACAGCATCATCAAAGCCACCATCGGCTAAAGCCTGTACGACCTCTACTTGCTCGACAGGTTGCTCATAGCGTACGTCTGCTGAGACGCCTCCGGTAAAGTCAAGGCCTAGGTTTAGGCCATTGACCGCAATTGCAATGATACTACCAATGACCATCAAGAGCGATAAAAGCGCCATTGGCTTTTCTATCTTCATAAATGGAATGATGCGCTGATCGCCTATCGCTTTGATGCCGCCTTCTGCTTGCGCTGCTGCATAGTCCTCTGCATCACCTATATCCAGATTTGGATCGATGGCTTGGGTGCTGAGCGTTTGTGCGGCGTTATCACCGCTATCGCTGCGGCGTGCTTTTTTTGATTGGGCTTGGTTGTTGCTGCCTTTGCCATCACGGCGTGGTTTTTTGCGACGGCGCGTGCTGCTAGCGTCTGTGTTTGAGCCGCCTGGACCATTTCGATCTGGATTGTTTTGTTCTAAAGGGTTGTTCTTATCGATCGCCATAGTGTTCTCCTAACCGATGCTCAAACGTTTGATAGATTTACGCTTACCATAAGCAATTTGTACCAGCGCACGTGTCACCATGATGGCGGTAAATAGTGAGCTGACAATACCGATAGCTAACGTAATTGCAAAGCCTTTGATCGGGCCTGTGCCGATGGCAAACAAGATAAACGCCACCAACAATGTGGTGAGGTTGGCATCAAAAATACTACTAAAGGCGCGATCAAATCCTGCCACAATAGCGGATTTTGGCCGTACGCCGTTGGCCAGCTCTTCGCGTATGCGCTCAAAAATCAGGACGTTGGCATCGACCGCCATACCGATGGTCAAAACGATACCTGCAATGCCTGGTAGGGTAAGCGATGAGCCTAAAATCGACATAATAGCGATGATAATAATGACGTTTACCGCTAGAGCCACGTTGGCGATGACACCAAAGAGGCGATAAAAAACAATCATAAAGGCAAAGACCAGCAAATAACCGACCTGCGTCGAAAATAAGCCTTTTTCGATGTTTTCTTGACCGAGTGATGGGCCAATAGTGCGCTCTTCGACGAAATACATCGGAGCCGCTAAAGCACCTGAGCGTAGTAACAGTGCCAGTTCAGCTGCTTCAGCACTACTATCTAGCCCCGTGATGCGGAAAGATGAGCCAAGTACCGCTTGAATATTGGCGCGGTTGATGACCTTTGTCTCAGCGTAAGGCGTGCGTACTTCGACGGTCTCGCCAGTCTCTGGGTCTTCTTCATAGGTGATTCTTTGTTTGTTTTCGATAAACAAAACTGCCATCTGTTTGCCAACAGCAGTACGGGTGGCATTTTGCATTAGCTTACCACCAGCACTGTCTAGCGTGATACTCACTTCTGGCGAGCCGTTTTCGTCGACGCCTGTCTGTGCATTGGTGACTTTATCACCTGTGACGATGGCTTGACGCTCTAGCAGTACTGGAGGGCCATCGAGCGTCTCAAAGGGAAAAGCCTCAGTGCCTGCTGGTGGAATGCCGCCTGTGTAGGTGTCAGCGTCTTCAGCGACCATGCGAAACTCAAGGTTTGCCGTACGTCCAAGGACACGTTTGGCCTCGGCTGTGTCCTGTACGCCAGGTAGCTCTACCACGATACGGCTAGCGCCTTGTGACTGTACGAGGGCTTCAGTCACGCCCAGCTCTGCAATACGATTACGTAGGGTCGTGAGGTTTTGATTGACCGCGTAGCTTTTGATCTCATCGATGGTGGCGTCATTGTATGCCAAGATTAGCGCTGGGCCTTGCTCATCAATCGAAGACTGCAAACTAAAGGTATTGCCCATTGAGCCTTGTAGGATGTTTTGAGCACGGTTACGCGCGTCCGTATCAGCAAAATGCAGTACGATGCTTTGGTTTTCAGTTTTGATGCCTTTGACCGCCACTCGTTCAGCACGTAGCTCACGGCGCATATCACGGCTCGCACTACTTAAGCGCTGCTCGAGAGCCTTATCCATATCGACTTCGAGGACAAAGCGCACACCGCCGCGCAAATCCAGACCAAGTTTCATCGGTTTTGCGCCGATGCTACGTAGCCACTCTGGCGTGGTCTGTGCTAAGTTGAGCGCCACGACATAGTCCTCGCCCAGATTTTGACGCAATACTTCTTGCGCCTTGAGCTGATCGACTGGGTTTTTTAGGCGTACCAGCGCACTGTTGCCCTCAAACGTACCATCATGACTGTCCAGACCTGCCTCAGTAAGGAGTCTTTGTGACTCGGTCAAAATACCTTCAGACAGCTGAGTACCTGCGGCAGCACTGGTAATCTGTACGGCAGGTTCGTCAGGGTAGAGGTTGGGGGCAGCATACAGACCGGCAATGATAAGCACGACGGCGATGAGTAAGTATTTCCAAGCGGGATATTGCATAATCACTTCTTTAGGTTGATAAACGACTGGCGACGTAGGCCACAAGTTAGCAGATGGGAAGTTAGCGATAGCAATGGCCGAGTGCCGTATTTGGCAGTCGTTGTCATGTACCATTGCGATCATCCGCGATGATAATAAAGCATAAAACAATAAAGCAAATAATACAGATGACGCTTTGCGCCGTCATCCAAAATATCTGTTATCGAAAGATTGTCGATAACATAAAGCTGACAACTTATCGCCGTCTTTGGCATTATAAAATGCATGGTTTTGCTACTTTATAGCGAAAAATGACCGTAGACAAGGTACGGTCATTTTTTTAGGCACGTACGTATTTATCAGTGCGACGAGCGCACGATCATAAATACAGCACGGCTGATAATTATACGCTCTCTATAGTGCCAGCAGGCAATACTGAGATGACAGAAGCGCGCTGTATCTTCACATCTGTGTTGTTGTTCAAGCTGACGACAGCATAGTCGCCCTCGATGTCTTTGATACGGCCCATCAGACCACCGGCAAAGATAATCTCATTGCCGACACTAAGCGCATTGACCATAGCACGATGCTCTTTGGTACGCTTAGACTGCGGGCGAATGACCAAAAAATAAAAAATCGCAAAAAAAGCGACAGGCAATAAGATCTGGCCAAATATTGACGCAGCGCCTGCAGTTTCTGGGGCCGCATGGGCGGCTTGGATAAATAGCAACATAATTTACTCTCAGTAAGTCATAGACAATAATAAAATTAGACGCATAGTAACAAAAAATCCCAGACTTGGTAACTGTTAATCATAAGCTGGGTGTGTTTTCTCTGGTATATCGGGCGATTGATCGCATCAAATGCTAGCCAAAAACCCGTATGACGAAACGTAAAACCTCGGGGATAAACGGCGTACCTAAAAAATCGCACTTAAAAAGCGCGGCTTATTGTGAAATATTATCATCAATGCTACTATCAAATGGCAATAATTGCCGCCACACGATACCCAGAGGGTAGGGCTGGTAAGCTGTCCTTATAAAATGTCACGCGCAGCAGCCAGATGTTGGTTGTTGACTGACTGGGTTATTAGTTGCCTATACGACAAGCTGTCAGGCAAGGTGGTGGGCATCAATGAGTGCCTGTTTATCGAGTATTAACCAGCTTTTATGCGGTAGATGCTCGGCGGCGCGTACTCATGGTATTATCTTTTTCTTCTTTTCTGTTTAGGTTACCTAACTTGTCCACCTCTTTTATGTTTGTACCTCGTTTAAGTCGTCCGCGGGCTTGTCGTCAAGATGAGTCAGCAGAACCTCCCCCAAAGATGTGTCGTCCTGCTCGTTTTGGTCGGCCGTTACTCGCGATGTTGCCGTTTCCTGCCATCTTGTTACTACCGCAGCTGGCTTGGGCGGCTGACGCGGCGGCTGCACCAACAGCGCTGAATGTGATGCTGCTGATATTTTTTGTCGTACTGGCCATTGGCGTGTCTTTTGCATGTTCGTTGGCCGAGTCTGTTTTGCTGAGTATGACGCCGTCGTTTATCGCGGACGTACAAGAAAGCAACCCCAAAAAAGCGGAAATGCTTAAAAGCCTAAAAGTTGATAATATCGATCAGTCGCTGGCCGCTATTTTGACATTAAACACAGTGGCGCACACGCTTGGCTCTATCGGCGCTGGTGCCCAAGCGACTATCGTCTTTGGTAGTGCTTGGTTTGGACTGTTTTCGGCGATTATGACGCTGGCGATTTTGTTTTTGTCTGAAATCATTCCCAAGACTTTGGGCACGCTGTATTGGCGTCAGCTTAGCGGTCTGGTGGCTTATTTTGTCCGCGGTATTATCTTACTGCTGTATCCACTGATTTGGATATCAGAGCGCCTCACCAAACTGCTGGTGCGCGGCAAAGAGCCGCAAACCTTTAGCCGCCGTGAGTTTGCCGCTTTGGCCAGTATCGGTGAGGAGTCAGGTCAGATAGACCCGCTAGAGTCGCGCATTATCCGTAACTTGCTGGCCTTTGGCGCTATCAAGGTTGAGGATATCATGACGCCGCGCTCAGTGATGCTCGCTTTTGAAGAAAATAAAACCGTGGCTGAGCTGCTGGTGGATCGCCCTAAGCTGACGTTTTCGCGTTTGCCGATTTATGATGGTGATTTGGACAATATTACTGGTTTTGTGCTAAAAACAGATATGCTGCTGGCCAAAGTCAACCACGCCATGCACAAACCGTTGACCCAGTTTAAACGAGAGATCACCTTTGTATTCTCAAAGATGAAGCTGTTTGACTTGCTAGAGCTGATGCTAAAAAACCGTGTGCACATTGCCATTACTGTGGGTGAGTATGGTGAGGTCAAAGGCTTGGTGACGTTGGAGGATGTGTTTGAAACCTTGCTCGGGCTGGAGATTGTCGATGAGATAGACCGCGTCGAGGACATGCAAGCGCTGGCACGGCAAATGATGGACAGACGTGTAGAGCGGCTCGGTATGAAGCTCAGTGATGATGAACAGTCTGAAGACAATGGCTCAGAAACCAAGTCATAACGCTAAGCGTGACTGATTACACTGCTCTGAGTTTTCGTCACTATTAAGCCTTACTGTGATAATCAGTGAGGCTTGATATGATGGTATACTTCAAGATAGTCTATCGTTATCATCAGTTGCCGTAAAACCACCCACTTCAGGGGGTGGATATAAGGCGACAAAGTTGCTACAGTCAATCAGCCATTAAATTAAACCATCTACAAAAAACAGCTAAGACAAGTATAAATTGCGAGTACGCAGTGTCTTAACTGGTAGATGGTGTTCCACACACACTCTCAAACTAGCTCGTGTCAACAGACAATCTTAACGGTAGGGTTAGTTTGAAATAAGAATCTTAGATGCAAGGTGTGAATTGCAAGGCGGTAGCCACCTCTAAGATTTGCGGTCGGGCTTGACCGTCTAGTTGTAGGAATCCCCTCACTTTAGGGAGGGGAGGAAGTCAAAGATGTTCGCAATAATTACACAGGGTGTCACATGGCTGTGAGAATTGAATGATAGTCTCACACTATGATACGAGTCTGCCGTGATTGGACTAAAAAAATTACCAAAATGGCTCGTAAAGTCAATATTAAGGCGTCAATACCTATACTCAGTATAGGTGGCCTATTTAGTCAAACGATAAATGCGCTTGTGGTCTCTACGTCAATACATAGATAAATATAAAATGTATGATAAATAGAAAATGTATGACCATAACGCCGATAATATCGCTAAGGATTATCATGAAACGAGTATGGGGAAACGGGCTTTTGGCTCTGATGATAAAAAGTACCAGTGTGGCTGCTATCGTTGCTGCTGCAAGCACCATCACGATCAATGCGCAGGCGGCGACCATGACCGAAGCGCTAGTAAAAAACTACGCCGCTGCCATGAAGTCATCAGCGAACAGCCAAAACATCAACCAAGTTGCACGTTTGGTCTCTGATGATGCGCTGATTTCTTTATCTAGAAAAGGAAAAACAACCAGTCTGGACAAAGAAGCTTATCTAAAACTGCTGCAAAACAGCTGGAACGACACTTCCAATTATCGCTACGATATCTCTGTCGATAACATCGTCATCACAGGCGGACAGGCCAAAGCCAATGTGATCACCAATGAAAGCTGGGTAAAAGATGGTCAGCAGGTCTCGTTTGTCACCACCTCGCGGGTGACCTTGACGCTCTCGACGGGCAATGCTGTCTTATTGCGAGCGGTCTCACAAGTGACTATTAATTAAGAGTATTTCATTAAAAGTATCTGATTAAGAGTAGCTAATTAAGACCATCAATCATTAAGATGGTGAATAAATACAGCTCATCCATGATATATAACCATTCCTTATAAGGTTTTGTTCATATATCTATGCTTATATTCATAGAAGTCACAAAAAAGAGCGGCCGTAATTTTTGCTTAAGGTCTTTACATCAGACCGGTCTTTGCTTTACATTGCAGACTATACTATCAAGCAACTTATCTCATTACTTCTTGTCGTTAGGAAACCTCCAATATCATGTCTACTGTGCTCTCAAACTCTCGCTCATTTATTGCGTTACCATTGACGCTTGCGGTATCGACGTTACTCATCAGTGCTTGTAGCAATACCTCGCCGGTAAAAAACAAAGGCGCGACCAACACCTCGGCGACGGTTGCCAAGCGTTCTGGTAAGCAAGCAGCAAAATCTGCCACCACGGATTACTCTACCGCTTATCTTGATGCTGAAAGCTTAGACGAGTTAGCGGATTTGTTAGAAGCGACAGACATGACCATGGTAGAAGGCAACAAACTTGCCATTCAGCAATACGGTGATTTGTGGAATCGTTTGCGTGCCGGCTACCGTATGAACGGCGGACAGCCAATTTATAACCAGCGTATCGAAGCACAAAAAAGCTGGTTTACCAGCCGACAAGAGTATCTAAACCGTTTGACTGCGCGTGCCAGTCGTTATATTTATCACACAGTGCGAGAAGCAGAGCGCCGTAATATCCCAACCGAGCTGGCGCTATTGCCTGTGATAGAAAGCTCTTATGACCCAAGTGGGACCAGTAGTGCCGCAGCAGCTGGCTTATGGCAGTTTATCCCTAGTACGGGCCGTATTTATGGGTTAAATCAAAGCAGCACTTATGATGGTCGCCGTGACGTCATTGAGTCGACGCGCGCTGCCTATGATTTTCTGACCGCATTGCACAACCAGTTTGGTAGTTGGGAGCTGGCGTTAGCCGCTTATAATGCAGGGCCCGGTCGTGTGCAAAATGCCATCGATGCTAATGCGGCTCGTGGTCTGCCCACGGATTACTGGTCACTTAGACTGCCCACCGAAACCATGAACTACGTGCCACGCTTTTTAGCAGTGGCCGAAATCGTTGCCAAGCCTGAGCAGTACGGTGTCTATCTACCAGCTATCGCCAACCGTCAGCATTTTCGCAGTGTGCCTGTCAATTATGGTGTCAGTTTATCGGAAGTATCACAAATCACAGGCGTCAGTTATGATGAGCTCGAAAGACTCAATACCGCGCTCACCTCAGGGCGTGTCGATGCCTCAGGCCCACAGCGGGTGATTATCCCTAATGATGTGAGCCTCAACCTAGACGCCAAGCTCAGCTCGCTGCGTGGTAATGGCATGGGTAATGTGTTGACTGCCAGTAATAACAGCACCACCACTAGCAGATCAAGCTCACCAAGCTATAACAGTAAGCCTTATACCAGTTCTGCTTTGCCATCTACTGGCAGCGCATTGGCAGACTATGCCGCTAGCGCCAGTGTGCCGCAGCAGACGACGAGCTATATCTCGCCTACAACGACACAGACGAGCAGCTCGGTCTATAGCAACACCGCCGCCGTACATACTGAGCCGCCGTTGACCACCGCCGAGACTAATAAAATCAATGCTGAGCTAAAAAAAAGCAACAGCCTACCGACCACGTCTGCAAAAATCACTCAAAACAATACCATCGTTCAAGAGCCGCCTTTGAGCAAAGAAGAACGTGATTTTATTGCCAAGCAGATACGCAGTAGCACGCCTGAGACCAATGTCATCAACGCCGATGGCAACATTAACTTATCGGCGGTGCAGACGCAGCAGTCTATCTTGGAGGCGACAGGCGATGAAAAAAAACTGAGCTTTGCAAAAACGCCAGTCAGCAAGCCAAAGCCACAAGGCACACGTAGTACCTATACGGTAAAACGTGGTGATACGCTGTCCAATATTGCCAGTCGAGCTGGCGTGAGCTGGCGCGATATCGCCGAATGGAACCAAATAGATGCCAGCGCCAAGCTGCTGTCTGGCAGCACCTTGTATCTATACAATGCCAAGCCCATTAAGCCTCTGAGCAGTGCGAGCAGCACAGCGGCCAACCAGCCAGAAAGCTATGTGGTACAAGGGGGTGATACGCTGATCGGTACGGCCAACCGTTTTGGTCTATCGGTCACGCAGTTGGCCAGTTACAACAACCTAAGTAGTCGCGCGGATTTACTCAGAGGTCAAAAGCTATGGCTGGTACCTGGCAAAGTGAAAGCACCTGCTACAACACCAGCGGCGCCCTCTACCAGATCAAAAAAATCAAGCACTGCAACCAAAAACTACAAGGTCAAACCGGGTGATGGTCTGATTGCCTTGGCGCGTCAGTTCAATGTGCCAACCGCTACTTTGGCCAGTCTCAACGGCCTTAACAGCACAGACTCTCTATATGTCGGGCAAACCCTAAAAGTACCTGCCAGCGCAGACATAGACGCGGCCTCTCGTACTAGCAGCAGTAGAGCGCAGAGTAGTGCAAGCTCAGTGGCAACCACCAGTTATAAGGTAAAATCAGGTGAGACTTTAATTGGTATTGCCAACAGTATCGGCGTCAGTCCAGCAGAGCTGGCAGCGGTAAACAGTAACTTTGATGCCAAAGCTCGCCTGCAACGTGGTCAAACAATTAAAGTGCCTGCGCCCAAAGATATCGTCGATCGTCAGCTAAATGATAAAGCGGTCAGTTATAAAGTCAAATCCGGTGATACCCTAACGAGCGTAGCAAGACGTTACAATATCGGTCTGAGTGACTTGGCTGCCGCCAATAACTTAAAGACCAACTCAAACTTGATACTAGGCCGTACCATTACGATTCCTGCTAGCGGTAGCCCAGTGGGCTCTCGTGCCAGCAGCCAAAGCAGCAATGCGACGAGCAATACCTCAACCAGTACAGTCAGCAGTGGCAAAAAGCTGGGCAATACCGAAAACTACAAGGTCAAGTCAGGCGATGGCTTGATTGCGCTTGCTAGAGAGTTTGGTGTATCGGTAGAAGATCTGGCGGCGACCAATGATTTGGCAACCAATGCCCAACTGCAACGCGGACAGACGCTAAAAGTACCAAAAGCAACCGTCAGCTATACCGTAGGCTCAGGAGATAGTCTCATCGGGCTGGCGCGTAAATACGGAGTGTCGACCCAAGAGTTGGCAGATATGAATAATATCGCAGCCGACACCATGCTACAACGTGGTCAGCGTCTGACGGTACCCAATCGTTAATAGCGTATATAGTCATCACACAAAAAAGCGGCTCTTATCATAAGAGCCGCTTTTGCGTTTTTGAGTGTCATGTCATTAGACAGTTTGCGTCTTAATGGTTTCAAGATAGCTTCTGATATTGCTGACATAGTGCATCGCTTGACCATAGCGGCTGTTAGAGGCTCTGTGTTCTGCGAGATAGGCATAGACGTTGGCCCAGCTCTTATCATCGATGCCTTGCGTACGCAGTTTACGCTGGATGCTTTTGACCGCATTTGGACCCATATTGTATCCTGCTAGTGCAAACCAAATTCGATCAGACTTTGGCACATCAGCGAACTCATCTTTCATTTGCTCTAAATAACGCGCGCCGCCGCCGATGCTTTGATACGGATCCACACGGTTTGATACGCCCATCGCTTTGGCAGTATTGTTGGTAAGCATCATCAGGCCGCGTACGCCGGTGGGCGAGACCGCATTGGCATCCAGATGTGACTCCTGATAGCCCATAGCAACCAATAATTCCCAATCGTGATTATAATTGCGCGCTTGCTCTTCAAACGATGATTGATAATCAGGCAGCCTCTCTGTCAGTGTTTTTTTAAAGTGATCTTGACTATAAGCGTCTTTTAGTAGGGTTTGATTATAAAACGCGGCCAGCTTTTGGGTGTTTTTTAGCTTAATACTATCGCACAAAAAATAACTGGCTTTTTGTGACAATGGATCATCAGGGGCATTAAACGACCAGCTGACCTTTGGATGCAGGCCGTTTTTGGTCAAACTGGCATCATAGCCGCAGCTGACGTTGATGGATGACAAATTTAGCTGGCTTTTTAGTTGAGTACTGGCGGTGGTCAATGCCATGTCCGCCTCACCAGATTTTAGAGCATGTAAGGCTGCTTCTTCACTGGCGTAGGCTTTTAGGTCGATATCGACACCGAGCTCGTCAGCATAAGTACGTACCAAGTCAAACCCAAAACCATGCTGAAACCCATCGGTCGCAAAATACGTACTATCTCCTGGGACAGCAGCGACGGTCAAGGTGTTGTCTAGCATGACATGGTCATAGGCCGGTACGCTTGCCTGCATCGTCGTTAGGCTCTCAGCAGGTAGCGAGAGCAGGGCGATACTAGACACTTGCGCCAGTTTTTTGGTCTTGGCAAACCGATTTGAAGTAGTAGGGGTAACGGATGAAACGATGTTACTTTTGGTGTTTGGTAGGCGCTTAGATGGACGCAGCAGATAAGAAATACGGCGTTTGGCCCCTTGCGCTGATACTTTCACACGATAAGTAATACGCTGCATGGATGTCTCCTGATTTTAGCCATCCTACTTACCGTAAATGCTCGCTTGTGTATGCCAATAGCACATATACCGAGGTTGCATTTCAACTGAAGAACGCGGTTAAATAACTGTCGTGTGCGTTCAGTTTGCTTATTAAAAAGTCGTGCCGCGTATGAGTTTTCTATAAACACGTGCAGCGCTGTCACAGCCAAGTATCTATTGTCAAAAAAAGCTTATTAAAAAAGCCATGCCTGCAAAAAACAGACGCAAAAACCCCAGAAGGCGATAAATCAGATGATTCCTTCATCGACAATAGATAAGACTGAACGTAACGACTCCCTAACAAACACAGGTAAGGTCATGATTAAATTATTGAAACAAACACGTAGATACCTGTACCAAAGCGGCGCCAAACCATGCGTCTCAATGATAAAGTCAATGCACTACGCTAATATCAGCAGCGGCTTACTCTTTATATCGTTTAGGGTAGAGTAAACCGCCGATCATATTTGCTGTTCAGCGATACAGGGTTATTCGTTTTTTATCCAGTCATAACACCGACTGACAAAAAACATCAAACCACCATCGCAACACCAAGACAATAAGCCGTGCGTAAGTCTCGCAAAACTCAAGTTATAGATAAATAGTAACGCTAAATGGCTGTCTATTATCTATTTGTTATCTATCTTGGTGCCATAACCGGAAGCTGTAATAATGGGAAGTTTCATGACAAAACGTTCTTTGTTACAGGTAGTAATATGTGGTTACTGGTTTTATTATTCAAGTAGAGTTAAGAAATTAGCGATAAAACTTAACAATTTGCTTATAAACGGTCAAATTTGGCTGTATTATGAAGTAGAAGCTAAAAAACGACTAAGTTTTATCGTTAGATAACCGTCAAATAACCATCACTGACGTATCGAATTTTCAATATCGTAAACCAAGAGTATTGGTGTTAAGCTTTACTTGTGCTGGGTTGACGCCGAATCTAAGCGGGGTTATCGATATCGATAAAGCGCACAGATAGACCAAATTGTTGAGCGACGATATCTCCGAGTGCTTGAATCCCTGCGCGCTCTGTCGCGTGATGGCCACATGCAAAGTAATCAATCCCAAGCTCACGGGCGCTATGGGTCGTGCGCTCTGATATCTCGCCTGAGATATAAGCATCACAGCCCATGGCTGCGGCTTGCTCGATCATATCTTGCGCGCCGCCAGTACAGATGCCGATACGTTTTAACAGTTTTGGGGCGGCTGTATCTGCGGCTCTATCTGCCAAATACTGATAATGACCTGAGATATGTAGCGGTATGCGTCCTAGGGCTTGCGTGATGGTCTGAGTTAGGCTTTCCGCGTTTTGCGGCGGGCATGTGGCGATATTGCCAACGGGGTGCGGTTCATGAGGGTATAGCGCCTCTGTGATGGTCAGCCCTAACATCTCGGCGAGCTTGGCATTGTTACCGATTTTTGGATGAGCATCGAGCGGCAAGTGATAGCCAATCAGCGAGATTCCGTGTTGCATCAATTTACGAATACGCTGGCCTTTCATGCCAGTGATGGTCATCGGTTCGCCTTTCCAAAAATACCCATGATGGACCATAATCGCATCGGCGTCCTCGGCGATGGCAGCATCGATGAGTGCCTCGCAAGCCGTCACGCCAGTCACGATGCGTCTGATAGGCCGGCCGCCATCGACTTGTAGGCCATTTGGCGCATAGTCTTTAAATGCGCTGGCAGACAGATAGTCATCACAAAACTCAGTCAGCGCTTGGGCAGTAATCGTCATATCGGCAGAGGTCGGGGTATCGTGAGCGGTCATGGTGGTTCCTTGTCGTTATTTGCGTTATTTGATTGGCCAGTGAGACAAATAATCTGCATTTTAGCATGACAGTGCCAAAGAGTAGACAAGGCCAATAACTGAAATGGTACACGATGCGTTACTATTCGGTAGAATTGGCAGTTATAATTTGCCTATGGTAGGTCAGCTTTAGAACTGACGATATACAAGACCACTTGAGCGATAGCGTTTTGCTGCTGATATTTGCTATGCTATTGCTCAAAGTAGGCCAGTAGTAACTGGCCTGCGATTTGTCCCGGTTTTATTTATCATTGTTTTTTTATTGTTTGTGTGCATCAAAATTATAGAGGTTTTTATATGTCGCCATCCCCGAACACCAATAACAAGGCGTCTGTGTTAAAGTGGCTTCCTTGGATCTTATTGCTGCTAGTATTGGCAGCGTTTACCTGGTTGTTCATGAGTATGAAAACGACGTCAGAGGCGACGTGGGAGCCACCGAGGACGTCACCTGCTGAGCAGCAAGCATCGGCTCCTGTCGCTGACACGCCTGCATCGATCTCCTCTTATCATAATGCCGTCGCCCGCGCGTCACAGTCGGTCGTCAATATCTATACCACGCAGACCATGGCCGAGCATCCATACATGAATGACCCTGTCTTGCGCCGTTTTTTTGAGTTTCACGGCGGGCCATCGCAGGATCAAGGCTCTACCAACTTAGGCTCTGGGGTGATTGTCTCAGAAGACGGCTATATCGTGACCAACGCCCATGTCATCGAAAAAGCCGATGAAATCACCGTCGCGTTTAATGACGGGCGTAAGAGCCGCGCCAAGATCATCGGTACCGATCCTGATAGTGATTTGGCGGTGATCAAAGTCGATATGACCGGACTGACGCCGCTTGGTTTCCGCGAGGATCCTATCCGCGTCGGCGATTTGGCCTTGGCCATTGGCAACCCGTTCGGTGTCGGCCAAACGGTAACGCAAGGGATCATCTCCGCCACTGGGCGTACTGGTCTTGGAGTCAATAAGTTTGAAGACTTTATTCAGACCGATGCGGCGATCAACCCTGGTAACTCAGGCGGCGCGCTCGTCGATGCGCATGGCGAGCTGGTCGGTATCAATACCGTGATATTTTCCCGCTCTGGCGGCTCGATGGGCATCGGCTTTGCTATTCCGACCGCCCTTGTCGAACAGGTGATGAATGCCTTAATCAAAGATGGCAAGGTCAGTCGTGGCTGGCTAGGTATCGAGATTCAGTCACAGCTTCGTGATCCTACGCAGCTTGAGACCTCGACCGGTGTAGAAGTATTAAACGTCATCGACCAAAGTCCTGCAGCCAAAAGTGGCCTACGAGTGGGCGATATTATCTTGACCATCGACGGGGTCGAGATGACCGATGCCAATACCTTGATTCAGTATGTGGCCCGTAAGCCGCCCAATACTGAGCTCAATGCCCAGATACTACGCCAAGGCAAAAACGCGCAGGTAAAAATCGTATTAGAGGAGCGTCCGGTACAAGAGCCAACCCCGCGTCCCGTCATCATTCACGACGAAACGCTTGGCGGTTCCGGTCAGCCATACTTACCAGATGAAGAGGTACCGATGATGTCAGAGGCAGAGCGTGATCGTATGCGTGAGGAGCTACTTAAGCTGTTTGAGTAGGGTATAGAGGTCGGTAACTGCCACAAAAAAGCGCGCTGCCTTTTGAGGTAGCGCGTTTTTCTGTGGCTTCTGGTTTTAAAGTGAGCCGTCTTTACTTAATCACGGGCTCATGATTGATATGAATGACCCCTTGCACACGGCAACAGCAAGGTAGGATCTCATCCTCATCTATCATCGCCAGCGGCTCAAATGGATAGTCGACGCTGTGTGAGCTTGAGATACGCTTGACGCGGCAGCTACCGCAGTAGCCTTCGCGGCACTGATAGCTGATATCGTGCCCAGTACGCAGTAAGCCGTCTAGCAAGGTCTCGCTATCATGCAAATAAAAGCGCTGTTTGCTGGTCACTACCCACGTCATTGCCCAAGCTCCTGATGGTCATTTTTATTGGTGTTTTTTGCCTTGATGATAGCGCGCCTGTATGACAGCGATATGTCATCGACGCGCTAATAACATCTAAAAATTACAGCTCAAAGTCATCAAAGTCGCTGTCTGACAGATCAGAGTCGATCTGACCGACCAAGTATGAGCTAATCTCTGTCTCTTGCGGTGCCACTTGTACGTTGTCAGACGACAGCCACGTATTAATCCATGGGATAGGGTTTGATTTTGAATTTGGGAACGCCGCTGGCAAGCCGACCGCTTCCATGCGCAGGTTGGTGATGTATTCGATATACTGACAAAGAATGTCTTTGTTTAGACCGATCATCGAGCCATCTTTAAACAGATAACCTGCCCATTGTTTTTCTTGCTCAGCAGCCTTCCGGAATATCTCGATACTTTCATCAAAACACTCTGCAGCAATCTCGACCATCTCAGGATCATCTTTACCATTACGCATCAGATTGATCATGTGCTGAGTACCCGTCAAATGCAGCGCCTCATCACGCGCGATCAGTTTGATGATCTTGGCGTTGCCTTCCATCAATTTTCGCTCAGCGAAGGCAAACGAGCAGGCAAACGACACATAAAAACGAATGGCTTCTAGGACGTTGACCGCCATGATGCACAGATACATCTGTTTTTTGAGTGACTTTAGATCGACGGTGATCTGCTCGCCATTGATATTGTGCGTACCAGCACCGTATAGGCTATACAGCTGCGAGTTGCGGTACAGATCGTCATAATACTGCGCAATATCAGAGGCGCGCTGCAAGATATGCTCGTTTTCCATGATATCATCAAAGATAACGCCAGGGTCATTGACGATATTGCGGATGATATGGGTATAGCTGCGCGAGTGAATGGTCTCGGAGAACGACCACGTCTCGATCCAAGTCTCCAGCTCAGGGATAGACACCAGCGGGAGTAGCACCACGTTTGGGCTACGGCCTTGGATAGAGTCGAGTAGGGTCTGATACTTGAGGTTGCTCAAAAATATATGCTGCTCGTGCGAGGAGAGGTTGCTAAAGTCGATACGGTCGCGTGACACATCGACTTCCTCTGGACGCCAAAAAAACGACAGTTGTTTTTCGATCAATTGCTCAAAGATTGGGTGCTTTTGCTGGTCATAACGCGCCACGTTGACTGGCTGACCAAAAAACATCGGCTCTGTCAGCGCATTGTTTGGCGTTTGAGAAAAAATCGAGTACGTCATTGTTCTACCTTTATCAGTAATACGGTTGTTGGTTTATATGGAGTTGATGGTTTTATAAGTTTTCTAGCGATATTTGTTCTGGGGTTTGTCCGTCATTCATATAGGCTTTGAGTATCTCGCTTAGCTCTGCATCATCTAGGGCATCTAGCTCGTCGATTGCGCTTTTGCGTCGGGTACTTATGCCGTCGTCATCGGTGTCTTTTGGCGGTTTTTGCTCAGCCTTTTTATTGGCTCTTTTGGTGGGTTTTTTGGGCGTTTTGGTCTCGATTGTGCCGGCGTGCTCGCTTAGCTGCTGTCGTACCTCGGCGATGTCAACGTCTATTTGTACGATATGCGAGCTACCATCGTTTAGGTCAGAAAACACGTTTGGGATAAAAAGCCCACCGTCTTTGATGATTGCGGTATATTGCACGTCTATGACCTCCGTCATTTTTATTCTTTATGTGTTGCGATTATAGCGGTAAAGTTAAAGGGTTTTTTTGATTATACTTAAGCTATGGCTGGCGTACTGCAAGGTTTTCATACACCTTATTGTTTTCTCTTTTGCCGACAGCCAGCACATAGACCACCACAACGTCATCTTTGACGCTATATACCAAACGATAGCCTACAGTACGCAATTTGATTTTATAGGTATCTGGATGCCCTGAGAGTTTTGACGCAGGCACATGAGGATTGGATAGTCGCTGCTGTAATTTTTTCTTAAATTGCTGCTGGATACTTGGCGATATTTTTTTCCATTCTTTTAACGCTAACGGGTGAAACTCAAGACTATAAGTCATCGAGCGTAACCTTTATCGGTGTCTGCCCGTCATTCATGCGAGCATCAACGGTTTGGCTAAGTGCCATATCGTCCATCGCCTCCATCATACGCTCGTACATGTCTGTGGAAACTAAGTAAGCCACGGGCTTATTGTGATTTAAAATAGCAACGGATTCACCATCCGACTGTTTAATCAGTGCCGAAGGGTTGGTCTTGAGCTCTGAGATACTGGCTGTCTGTGTCGCAAATATCGGTTGCATGATTCATTCTCCGCTAAAATTATGCTCTAAATATAGGTCTAATTTTAGCACGAAAATTAAGTCTTATTTGTTATTGTGTTAAATTAAATATTTGCGGTAGCCAATCCCGCCTACCGCTTGTATTTTCACAAGCTATTTTGAGCCTTTATTAAATGAACTTAATAATCCAGTTAACTGTTCAATACCGTCAAAAGTTGTTGGCATTTGGTCTTCAGTAGCCACAATAGGAGCAAAAATAACGCTTTCGAACCTCTCGAAACTTTCTTTCATACCTTCTCTTAAATCTTTAGTATCTGAGTCATAATTATGTATAAATTGACAAAGAGTTAAACGTAAATCAATCTGGAGTATTTGAGACTTAATTGACTTAACGTTGACTAAAGATATTCTAAAAAAGTACAGTAGTATAAATAAAAACAAAACTGTTGAGATGGTTACTATTATAAATACAGGACTATCAAAATTGTTAGAAACTAAATAATTAGCTGACCAAACAGATTTTGATATTATAAGTAAGATTATTATGGCCATCAGGATATAGTATGCACCATTTTGCCAATCTAACTCTTTTTTCTTCTGTTCTCTAAGTGCTCTGAAGCCGTTTGATAAGCCAACAAAATTATATTCACTTTTCTGTTCTTCGAGTGATTTTTGTATTTCTTCAATATCTTGTTTTAAAAGTTCGTTTGAATTTAGCTTTTTTGCTATAAAATCTTCATTACTTTTTAATGTAGCGACAGTTTCAATGACTTCAGGATCAAGATGTTGTTGTAAATGTTTACCAAACACTTCTTTAGGAATAATAAACCATAGATATGTCAAACGTTTGAAACTATCCTCTGATAAGCAATCAGAATTAAATACCAGTTTTTCAGTGTGTTGAGCAAAAAACTCTCTTAGTTTTTCGTCTGTAGTAATGAGAGAAAATTCATACATATCTGCATACAATACTAAATAAAGACTATCTATTACCTCATTAGGAGTAAGTGAGTCTGAATGCATGTCACTATGGATTCTAAATAAAATATGATTTTGATAGGATAGTAAGTGACTATTAACAGCATTGTTAACATCTACCCAGTTATTAAACTTCAAATCCTGAGTGTCTAGAGAATTAATTTTTTCAATATTATTATCGCTTAAAATAATTCTAAAAGTATTTATTATTTTTCGCTGCTTTTCAGTACATTCGTTAGTAGTAGAATAATCATTTAAATAAGCAATTACTTTGTCTGTTAACGATTTAAATTCTTCGCTTTTATACTTATATAGCATCCTTACCTCAACTGAAAAATATTTTATAAATATAAAATAAGCGTATAAGATTATAGCGCAACTCAAAAAGATAAAAATCTGAAAGGGCTACGCTATAAACTTATAATTGTGTAATAGACTTTATGAGAAAGCTCTAAATCTTACAAGCACCGCCAGCACAATCATCTTCCATATCCGCTTGCGCGTCATTGGCACCATCACGGGTGTTATGGTAGTACAACGTCTTCACGCCCATTTTATAAGCGTTTAGCAAATCTTTGAGCAATATCTTCATCGGTACACGGCCTCCTTCATAACGCACCGGATCGTAGTTGGTATTGGCTGAGATACTTTGGTCGACGAACTTTTGCATGATAGCGACCAGCTTTAGGTAACCGTCATTGTTTGGCATTTGCCATAGTAGCTCGTACTGCTCTTTTAGCTTGTCAATCTCAGGAACGACTTGCTTTAAGATGCCATCTTTTGAGGCTTTGATAGACACCAGACCGCGTGGTGGCTCGATACCGTTGGTGGCGTTGGCGATCTGACTTGAGGTCTCAGACGGCATCAAGGCGGTAAGGGTCGAGTTGCGTAGACCGTGTTCGGTAATCTCACTACGTAGCGTTTCCCAATCGAGATGTAGTGGCTCTTGGCAGATGTTATCCAAGTCAGACTTATAAGTATCGATCGGCAAAATACCTTGCGAGTACGTGGTCTCATTAAAGGCAGGGCACGCGCCTTGCTCTTTGGCCAATTTGTTTGAGGCTTTGAGCAGATAGTACTGTAGTGCTTCAAAGGTTTGATGTGTCAGACCCAATGCTGAATCATCTGAGTATCGCACGCCATTTTTGGCCAAGTAGTACGCATAGTTGATCACTCCCACACCTAAGGTACGGCGACGCATACTGCCATTTTCAGCAGCTTTGACCGGATAGTCTTGATAGTCGAGTAGGGCGTCTAGTGCACGGACGATCAGCTCTGCTGGCTCTTCGATGTCGCTGACGCTCTCGACTTTACCTAAATTGACCGCTGATAGCGTACAAAGCGCGATCTCGCCAGTCTCGTCATTGATGTTGTCAAGTGGTTTGGTCGGTAAGGCAATCTCCATACACAGGTTTGACTGGCGAATCGGTGCCACGCTCGCGTCAAATGGGCTATGGGTGTTGCAATGATCGACGTTTTGGATATAGATACGACCCGTACTGGCGCGCTCTTGCATCATCAGGCTGAACAAATCAGCAGCTGGGATTTGACGGCTACGGATGTTTGGGTCTTGCTCATACTGGGTGTATAGCGCTTCAAATTTGTCCTGATCTTCAAAAAACGCATCATACAAGCCTGGGACATCCGAGGGCGAAAACAGCGAGATGTCTTGGCCTTTGATCAGGCGAGTGTATAGCGTTTTGTTGATTTGCACGCCATAGTCCATATGACGGACGCGGTTGTCTTCGACGCCGCGGTTGTTTTTGAGGACGAGTAACGACTCAACTTCTAGATGCCATAGTGGGTAAAACAGCGTTGCAGCACCGCCGCGTACGCCGCCTTGTGAGCAACACTTCACCGCAGTTTGGAATAATTTATAGAATGGAATACAGCCAGTATGCTGCGCTTCACCGCCGCGAATAGGGCTGCCAAGGGCGCGAATACGACCAGCGTTGATGCCGATACCAGCGCGCTGTGACACATAACGCACGATGGCGCTGGTGGTGGCGTTGATAGAGTCTAGGCTATCGCCGCATTCGATCAAGACGCACGAGCTAAACTGACGCGATGGCGTGCGCACACCCGACATGATAGGCGTCGGTAGGGAAATCTTAAACTGTGAGGTCGCATCATAAAAGCGTTTGACATAGCTTAAGCGGCTGGCCTTGTCGTAGTTGGCAAACAGGCACATACCGACCAGCATATACAAAAACTGCGGGCTTTCATAAACGCGCTTGGTGACGCGATCTTGTACGAGGTATTTGCCTGCCATTTGCTCTACCGCGGCATAGGCAAGATTCATATCGCGCCAGTGGTCGATGTACTCGTTTAACTCATCAAACTCGCTACGGCTATAGTCGGCTAGGATATGCTCATCGTATTTGCCTGCCTCTGTCAGAGTCGTCACATGATCAAATAGGTGCGGCGGGGTAAATTTGTTATACGCAATCTTACGCAAGTGAAAGATAGCAAGGCGCGCGGCCAGATACTGATAATCAGGCGTCTCTTCAGAGATCAAATCTGCGGCAGACTTGATGATGGTTTCGTGAATGTCACGGGTTTTGATGCCTTCATAAAACTGAATATGCGACTTTAGCTCAACTTGTGAGACAGACACATTATCTAAATCGTGCGCGGCCCATTCGATCACCTTATGAATTTTATCCAAATCAATAAGCTCTAATCGTCCGTCACGTTTGGTCACTTTGATTTTGTCGATGTGTGTCATATTGCCCTCTTAAGTTGATTGCTTATTGTGATGCAAAGCGGAAATAGCCCGCTGGCATGCTTTATGACGCTATAGCTGTCTTGTGGTGGTAGGGTGTTTTTTTAGGCAAAACTCTACCGCTGCTCGTAGTAAATTAAAAATTCACTGAGCACTACATATAGCGTATTTGTTAGTAGGTAGGCACAATATAGCGGGAAATTTTTGAAAATGCTATATTGATTTTAGTGGCAATCTATGTTGCTAAGAGGTTGCCGAGGCCGCCAATTTTGGCAAAGGGTGATGGCATAAGGGTTAGGGGCGAATAGCCTCGTGGATAATTTTTTTTGTAAAAATGTGGTAGACATTTACTTTTTATTGCCGCCCAAAAAATTGATCTATAGCCTTGTTTTGCAGCTGCACGATGCGGATGCAGATTGTACAGCAGACCATAAAAAATCGCCACTCATATGAGTGACGATTTAGACGAAAAACGGACTGGTTTTTTTAAAAGTCCATCAGCTCGTCGGTTAGCAGCGCTTATCGTGACAAAAAGCCCTACAACACCATGCGGACAGTCTTGGCGCTATCAAGAGAAGCATACAGCGTGTTTACTTGCTCAGCTTCGGTCAGATACAGATTGACGCGTGCTGAGTGAAAGCGGCCTGTTTTTGAGGGTTTGACATCTATCGAGGCCAAATCAAAATCAGGGAACTGACTACCGAGGATAAGCTTGACTTCGTTAAGTAAGGTCTCATGCTCGCCTTCATGACCGATGATGCTCATCGGGTAGTTCATCGGAAAGTCCCACAGCTCTGGGTTTTGGATATCGGTTTTTTTGCCTTTTAGCACACCGTCATTAGGGGTTAGGTTAGTGACATTGACCGCTCGGTGAGCAGTCGGGTTTTGGCCGTTATCTTTTGGGTCGTCACTCATAATCTTGCCTCGCTGTTATAAAAATACATTGTTCTGTTTATGATGGCGCAGCTGGTATTATTCAAGTGTCTTTGGCCACAGCTACTTTTTATACCCACAAATAGCCACATAATCACCGCGATCATACCCTTCGATGACCTCTTGCACTTGGTCATTGGCATACATAGGGTGGGTCAGTAGGGTCTGCGCGTATTGCAAGTCGGTAAAGCCATTGGCCTGCATCAGTTTGATTTTTTCATCAGTGGTGCGCCAATTGGCAGAGCGGACCAACTCGATAGGATAGGGGTTGGCAGGGGAGATGTGCGCGAGCAGGGGATGCGCCCAGCTATCTACCGCACTGGCCAGATTATAAAGACTGGCAAAGCCGCTTTCTTTTGGGACGTCAATGAGGATAAGTTTGCCGCCAGTCTTTAGCGCGTCAAAGGCTTTGTTGATACATAAGTCCAAGTCGCTGATATAGCTGACACTGCCGTTAAACATAATGATGTCAAATTTATTGGGCGCAATCTCACTGGTTTCGGCAGGGCTGATATCTACTAGCAAGCCGCGTTTTTCAGCGATTTTTGCCATATCTGTTGACGGCTCGATGCCGTGTTTGATGTGGATGTCATAATCCTTGGCCAGTAGCATCTCAAACAGACCACTACCGCAGCCGATAGACAGTATCTCACTGTCCTTATCCAAAAAGTGCGCCACTAGCTTTAGCTCGCTGGCCAGTAAGTTTTGGTTGTCCAAAAACCAGCTGTCGTATGCGCTGGCGTGCTCATCAAATGCTGCCATAAAATCTCTCCTTGAGGGTGGTTGTTGTTTTATCATCAATTTTAAATAAAATGAATGTATAAGATACGATGCGAGTAGGACTATCGCTGATTTAAAGTCGGTGAATCATACTATAAAAAATACAGTCTAAGACAAGTCCAACGCCTGCTGCCAAAAGCTGACTTCCATCCGCGCGGCGGTGTCAAATAAGCGCTGGAACTTATCGGCCTGTGCTGTGCTGGCATCTGCCAATAGCAGGTCAATCTGTGCTTCGTTTTGCGCGGTAATGGCCTGAAAGTCATCGCTAGAAAAGACATCAATCCAAGGCTGATAAGGGTTGCCGGCGATAAATCCAGCTTGTTTAATGCGCTTGCCAATCTCTCCGTAACCCATCAGACAAGGCGCAATTGCGGCATACAGCGCCGCCAAAGAGCCTGACATGGCAGCGTCTAATATATAGCGGCTATAGGCGATGGTAACAGCAGATTCAGGCGCACCCTCGACCTCGTGCAAAGGGATATCCCAAAGACGGCAAAAGTCTAGATACATGCCGATCTCCATATCGAGCATGGCGTTTAGCCCTGCTTGACCGACGCGCATTTGTGCCAGTGTGTCGCTCTTATACACGCTCAGCGCCATCACGCGAGCATAGTGAATTAAGTATAGGTAGTCTTGGACAAGGTAGTGGCGAAAGCTATCAGGGGCGAGGGTGCCGTCGGCCAATTGTTTGACAAAGTCATGCTGAATATAGTCATCCCACGTGGGGCAGCGGTGACGTAGTGTTTGGTAGTTCATGGTTTTTACTTACCTTTATAAAATACCAGTAAGCAAAGCGTAGGGCGCATAGGTGAAAAGACATGACTCGTTTGCCAGTCTAAATAACATAGATTGGCAAGTTGTGGCGTCAATGTGACTTATATATCGGCACGCTTGTTTCCTACGTCAGTGCTAACTGCATCAGGTTCGCGGGTAACTCTCAGCCATGATTTTGATTGACGACAAAAAAATCAAAGCACCCCGACAAGGTTTGTTTTTAAGGTTTATTTTTTAATAATAGCGATAAAATAGCGTTTAAAGTAAATCCGCTCTATGATAGGCGAGAACAGCCACCATTAGCAAGTGATGCTCAAATAACCATATAGTTAGCTGGATGTAAAACTGTTATAGATTTAAACGCGCTACTGGTATAAATTTTACTTGCGTGCTGCGTTCCCAGAGGCTGCGCAAAATTCATCCCAGTAGCGCTATGACATTTTAGAGTGTATCGACTATATATAAAAGTGACCTAGATTTAAAAATCTATTTTTTTGTCAGCTGTTTAATAGTAGTGTGATAAAGCATGAGCATGGCTTTAAAACGCCGCTCATACAGTCCTTCTGCATACAGCAGCTCCACACTTAAGCTGTCGATCACGCCCAGATATGCATCAGTATACAGCGCTAGCTGTGCTAGGTGGTTATACGCTCAATAATACATAAAGGCAATGATTTTTTGAATGAAATGCTTTTGAGAGGATAGATGATGAGGTACAAAGACGGTTTATTGATTAATCAATGAAAGCTGTATGGTATCTATCAATAAGTAGACATAATGAATAAGCGGCCTCGACACATAGACCGACACAATGAGTAGACACAAAAAAAGCTGAGATATACTCAGCTTTTTCATGTTAGCAAAATTATTATTAGCAAATACTTGAGACCTATTATCTAGACTCCGTATATCCCTGATAACTTAGTCGTTCTCTAAAAAAGAGCGTAGATGCTCAGAGCGCGAAGGGTGGCGCAGTTTACGCAGAGCTTTTGCTTCGATCTGACGGATACGCTCACGGGTGACATCGAACTGCTTGCCGACTTCCTCTAGTGTATGATCGGTTGGCATATCGATACCAAAGCGCATTTTTAACACGCGCGCTTCACGTTCGGTGAGATTGCCCAATACATCACGTGTCGCTTCTTGTAGGCCAGCTGCTGTGGCATCGTCAACAGGGCTTGAGATGGTACCATCTTCGATAAAGTCACCTAGGTGTGAGTCTTCGTCATCACCGATAGGCGTCTCCATCGAGATCGGTTCTTTGGCAATTTTGAGCACTTTACGGACTTTGACTTCGTCCATCTCTAAGCGTTCGCCTAGCTCCTCAGGCGTCGGCTCGCGTCCCATCTCCTGTAGCAGCTGACGTGAGACACGGTTTATCTTGTTGATGGTCTCAATCATGTGCACAGGGATACGGATGGTGCGCGCTTGGTCAGCGATAGAGCGGGTAATCGCCTGACGAATCCACCATGTCGCATAGGTCGAAAACTTATAACCGCGGCGATATTCAAACTTATCGACCGCCTTCATCAGACCGATGTTACCTTCTTGGATGAGATCCAAGAACTGTAGACCACGGTTGGTGTATTTTTTGGCGATAGAGATGACCAGACGTAGGTTGGCCTCGACCATTTCTTTTTTGGCGCGGCGCGCTTTTGCTTCACCGACGGCCATACGGCGGGCGACGTCTTTCATATCGTGGATTTTCATGTCGAGCTGCTGCTCGTAGTCACGAATGCGGCGCTGCAATAAAATCACATCGTCGGCGACTTTTTCTAGGGTGCCGGCAAATGCAGGCTTACCTTTGATACGCTCAATGAGCCAATCGACGTTGGTTTCGTTGCTAGGAAAGGTCTTACGGAACTCGTCACGCGGCATACGACCACGGCGAATCACCAAACGCATGATTTGACGCTCTTGCTTACGCACATCGTCATAGACATCGTGCATGATGGCCATGACTTGATCTGATAGGCGGTTATTGAGCTTGAGCATCATAAAACGCTCTGCCAATAGCGCATAGGCAGCATCTGCTTCGACACTACCACGGCCATAATCAAGCAAGGCTTGTTTGGCTTTGTTAAATAAGTGCTCGATCTCTTCTAGGCGCAGACGGACTTCTTCTGGATCAAGGCCGCTGGTTTCTTCTTCCGCTTCCTCTTCCACGTCGTCTTCGTCTTCGTCGTCCTCATCGTCAAGCGCGGCTGCCTTGGCATTGACCTTGGCTTTGATAACGGGTGGATTTTCTTTTTCTTCTTTGATGCGCTCACGCTCTTCTTTTGCCGCGTCTTTGGCTTCTTGAGCGGTAATTTTGTCTTCTTCAGTTTCAGGATCTAAGAAACCTGTGATGACATCGGACAGTTTCTTTTCACCATCTTGTACTTTTTGATACTCGTCAAGGACGAACTGCACCGTACCTGGCCAGTAAGCCATGGCATGCTGCACGTCGCGGATACCTTCTTCAATACGCTTGGCGATGGCAATCTCGCCTTCGCGGGTCAACAAATCGACCGTGCCCATCTCGCGCATATACATACGCACAGGGTCAGTGGTGCGACCAGGCTCAGTCTCAACAGAGGCGAGTACAGCCGCTGCTTCGTCTGCTGCCATGTCATCATCACTTGAGTCATCGTTCATCAAGATGTCATCGGCATCAGGCGCAGATTCGAAGATTTTGATACCAACGTCGGTTAGCATCTGCACAATATCTTCGATCTGATCGCTTTCGGTAATAGAGTCTGGCAGTTGGTCATTCACCTCAGCATAGGTTAGATACCCCTGCTCTTTACCCATTTGGATTAAGGTGGCCAGTTGAGATGTGGACTGAGAAACTGACTTATCTTTCATAAATACTCGCTTACTTGCATCGGACATTTTTATATTGTGACTCGCTATCGCTCTTGGGGTGCGTTGATCTTATCAATCGATTGATCAAAATATGGCGTAGAGGTTGTCAATAATATCAAAAATGAGTGGATATGAATAAAGGCTCAAAACACTACAATAATTTTGCTAAAAACAGCTAAAAACTTAAAAAACATCAAGTACTAAAACAAGACGCAATATCGGTATTAGGACATACCCTCAATTCAGTCGATAGTCACACAAATGGGCTAAAAAATGAGGACGCGCCCTAAAATCTATCTAAAGACATCTGCCAATCAGCAGAGAGTAAACAAGGCTGTCAATACGCAGCGCCACAGTTTACCACAGACCGCAGTCATCAAGCACGAGGTAGTGATAGTGACCAACGGTTTTTTACTGATTATTTGCGGTCTTTTTATTTAGCCGCTCATCAAGTCGTGCGCAGGCTATTTGGCATAATCACTAGTAGTGGGGGCGGCGGCCATACTTTTAAAGGGGATGTGCTTTTTTAATAAAAACCAGCGGTTTTTAGCAGGTCTAATTATTATTTTAAAAAGGCATTTTTAAAGGCATTATTTTTAAAAATAACATTTTCAAAACTGTCATCCCCCATACATCAATCGACCCTAGACCGTGGTCATCTGTGCTGACTGCTCTGCTTGCTGCGCGCGTAGCCAGTCATTTAGCAGTTGGGTCTGCTTACGGACAATCGCCAGCTTGATATGGTCAGGGTTTTTTATCAAATCTTGTATTTTTTTCTTCATGCTGCGCTCAAGTAGCTGGCTGACCAGCTCTTCAATGAGACCATCGAGGCTTAAGATATTGCGCGCTGTCAAGGCGCGATAAAAACCACTCCAGCTACGGCTTAGGTTTTCTTGCGTGCTGGGCTGGAGATTTGACATGACAAAATGAGCAGCCGCGTTTACATCTGCAGGCAAGTACTTTAAGCAGCGCGTGATGGTACTGACGATATCCAGCAATTCGTTATCTTGCAAGTCTTGCCACGCCAAAGGCCGCAAGGTATCGGCTGAGGTTTTTTGTCTGATATGGGCAGGTAGCTGCAAATCATGAATACCTGCCTGCCGCCAAATCGACTCTATTGGGTCATCGAGCAACGCCCGCGGCTGAAACAAAAAACACAGCTGCAACTGCTGGCTGATGGTCATCTCACCATCAAAATCTAGCAGCGCATCTTTGGCGTCTTTGTTTTGGTTGCGTCTGCCGCCAAGCTTTTGGTAAATATCGTTGTTTAGCAAGTAACGAAAGCTACTGCCTTTGGGCAGTGCCGCGGTCAATGAGCGCACTTGCGACATCAGCTTGGCTTTGCCTTCTGCCAAGGATAAATCGTGGCGCTCACTGAGATAGGCAAAAATATACTGCGACAATGGCATGGCGTTTACGATTTGCTCGCGCATGGCATCGCTACCCTGAGCCTTGATAAAGGTATCAGGATCATGGCCATTGGGCAGGGTCAAAAAGCGCAGCTCTTTGTCGTCACTGAGTACCGGCAGTGCCACCTCAAGGGTGCGCCAAGCCGCTTTTTGTCCTGCGCTATCGCCATCGAAGCTCAGGGTGAGGGTCGGGTTGAGCGTTAGTAATCGCGATATCTGGCTTTCATTAATGGCGGTGCCCATGGACGCCACCGCGCCATAGATGCCAACTTGGTAGAGAGCTATGACATCCATATAGCCTTCGACCACCAGCCAGCTGTCGGCGCGCTGCTGGCGAGATTCATAGTAACCATACAGCACATGCTGCTTATGGAATACAGGCGAGTCTGAGGAGTTGATGTATTTGGGTTTTACCTCGTCATCGAGCGCTCGACCGCCAAAGCCGATGGTGCGCCCTTGGTTGTCTCGAATTGGAAAAATCACCCGATCACGTAGTAAGTCGTAGTCGCGGCCAGACTCAGATTGCCGCACCAGTCCTAGGGCTTTTAGGCCTTCGATATCCTGCGGAAACTGATGCTCAAGGTGCTGCCAGCCAAAGGGCGCGTAGCCAAGACCAAAGGTCTCAAATGTATCCTCTGTGATACCGCGTGACAAAAAATAGTGCTTGGCATGCGGATGCGTGGTCAGATTGTGCTGATAAAACTGCTGGATTTGTTCGAGCAGATCGTACAAGTTACCTTCTTGATCAAGCGCCCCGTCATTGATACTGTTGACACTATCAAAACCCATACCACTATCTGAGTCGCTTAGCCAAGCGGGCGGGTAGCTGGCGTCGTTTGGGTAGTCTGAGCCATAGTCCTCTGCTGCATAAGGGGCCAAGTCATAGGCGGCTAAGGGTGGGTAATCGTCATAGCCATGGCTATCGTGGGCCGGCTGTTCGGCATAGTGGGTAGGATTTGTTTGCTCTTGATTATCAAAAGACCTATGTGGTGATGAGGGACTATCAGCTTGTGACTTGCTAATTGGCCGCGCCGCTGATTTAGTAGTAGGCGGCTGCTTGGTGCGCTGATAGCTCACATTTCGCTGTTCTTCTTGCGGGACTTCAATGCCCGTTTGTTTGGATAGCTCATTGACCGCTTCAATAAAGGTAAGGCTTTCATAATCACGCAAAAAACTGATGGCATTGCCGCCGACACCACAGCCAAAGCAGTGATAAATGTTTTTTTGTGGATTGACATAAAACGACGGCGATTTTTCGCCATGAAAGGGGCAGCAGCCTTTATACTCATTACCTGCACGTTTGAGCGTGGTATGACGACCAATGATACTGATCAAGTCAGCTTGGCTGTTTAGTTGCTCAAGGATATGGTTAGGGATGCTCATACAAAAAACAGTTTACCATAGGTCAGTGGTTTTGATGGATATATGTGTCTATATGCGTTTATGCGCGTCTGGCTATCATACAAAAACAGAAAAATAAGGCCAACAATGTGTTGACCTTATTTTATGATGTCAGAAACTGTGGGCTAAAAAACCGCCTATTCTACGGGTGTCGTGCGGCGTACCGGATTGGTGTTTTGCGGATCGACGTTTGCTTCTCTGGCGGTAGAGCCTGTACTGGCTTGATCGGTCACGCGCTCCGTTTCAGCTTCAGGCAAGCCCAGACCTATATTGATACCGCGATTACGGGTAGGCGCGCTGCTAGTCGATGTGCTGCTTGGCGCTGTATTGGTATTTGCTGTGTTGTTCGCGGGCAATCTGAGCTGCTGAGCATTGCGCACTATTTGGGTTTTGGTTGCGCCATTGTACTCACCTGTCGCCACCGAGGTGTCTTTCATGCCTGAGCGTCCAAGCTGACCAAAGGTAAACTTATTAAACCAGCTACGGTCGCGTTTGGTACTTAGCTTCACGCGGCCATCACGGGTCAGCCACGTGGGGTAGTTGATCTGCAACAGCGTCTTATATTCACTTGCCAAGTCCGTCATGCCAAGCTTGTCATAGCTATAAGCAAGGACAGCGATGGCTTCTGGGATAGATTCGCTAAGTGGGTAGTATTGAAACACCCATTTGGCACGGTTGGCTGCTGCCACATAGGCTTCGCGCTCGATATACCATCTGGCTGCACTCATCTCACTTTCGGCAAATTGATTATAAATAAACGTCATGCGCTGCGCAGCATCTGGCGTATATGGGCTGTTTGGGTATTTGTTGATAAGCTCTTGAAAATTGGCAAAGGCCAGACGGAAGTAGGCTGTATCACGTTCGGCTTGATTGAGCTTAAACAGTTTAAGACCCTCAGATGAGCCTTGCATATTGGCAACGCCGCGCACATAGTAAGCGTAACTGACCTGTGGGTTAGAAGGATATAAACGAATAAACTGCTCAGCACTGGCTGCCGCCATCTCATATTTGCCGCTTTCGTATTGGGCATACATCATGTCAAGCAGCGCTTGCTCTGCATACTGACCGGTGGGATAAAAAGTGCGCAAATTGGTCAAATCTTCGATCGCTTGGGTATAGCGTCCTTTATCAATCTGAGTAATCGCATCGTTATAGTAAGCTTGCTCGGGTTTCTCTGCCGTTTCTACCGCGTCGACGTCTTTGCCGCCAGTCAGATTTTTAAAGGTCTGACAACCCACAAGGTTTACGCTCAGCGCCAGTAGGGTGATTGAGGACAGTTTGATAAACGTATTGCCAACAGCTTGCATACTTTTTCTCCGACACAGGACGCATAATAGTAGCGGCGCTACCATGCTATATAAAAGGTTAATAATAAAAAACGATGCTTAGGCACCGGCTCATGGTCTGTTATTGAGCATGCCAATATCAAAAGACAGCCCCATAGCATACAGCAAAATATGGCTTACTTTATATAATAACTTGTGCTTCGTCTATGGTTTATCTTTATGCCCATCACCATACATGCCATATTTTGGCGGCTGCGTGCTTGTGCTGCGCCTGCTTGACACTGACAATATAGCAGACCCTCGATGATTTTTGCAGTTTAGCATGAGCGGCCTTAGCGAGCGATAAGCAATGCCCCTGACGATGACAAATATACAGTAAATTACAGCCATGTTATATTTCAGAGAGTTAAGCGATATTACTGACTGGCCTATAAGGCGCAAAATCTGACAGATACTGTACTGCATCTATAGGGCTTAGGCGCTGAGCATGATACACTATGATGATATTGTTTTTGCTTTTTTTTGTGAGGGCAGTGCTTTGGTGATAGTCGATACACTTTAAAAGTGACATATTATTTTGAATGAATGATAGCCTGTAATAAGTAGTTAATATAGGGTTTTATCAGGATGTCTGAGCCAAAGTATGTCCACAGTAAACAAAGAGAGTAGATAAAGACCGCCTGACAAAATCGACTTATTGGCCCATGTCAGCGTTATGACCATATGACCATATGATGAATGATGATGCTATGACAAACCCTTCCACCCATCCAATATCGAATCACTCGCTCATGACTGATTCAACAGCGCAAGAGTCACCAAACCCGATGCCAAATGATGTTTTGAATGATAGTAAGCCAACTGATGACACGCAGATGACACTCAATGAGCCGCTACACGATAGTGTAGCAGCAGAGGAGGCCGCGCCCGAAGATAGCGAGATATTCGCGTATGAAGAGGGCGATGACAGCGACGATGGTGATGTCATTGACGATAGTGAGGATGATGATGCGCCAGCCGCTGACCAAGCCGAGGTGAATGTGATCCATACTGTCACAGAAGACGAGGCTGGTCTGCGTATTGATAAGCTGGCTTCGCAAGTCTTTACGGATTTTTCGCGAGTGCAATTACAAGGCTGGATCAGTGATGGTAGCCTGCTACACAATGGCCAAGTCCAAAAACCCAAAGTACGTGTCAAAGCTGAAGATGTGCTGCATCTGTCCACGACTTTGCAGCAGCACAGCGAAGATCAACCAGAGAATATCGCCATCGATGTCGTCTACGAAGACGATGATGTGCTGGTGATTGACAAGCCTGTCGGTATGGTCGTCCACCCTGGCGCGGGCAATCAGACGGGCACCTTGGTCAATGCGTTACTGTATCATTATCCGCAGCAGCACCATCTGCCGCGTGCAGGTCTGGTGCACCGTATCGATAAAGACACCTCAGGGCTACTACTGATAGGAAAAACCAAACCCGCCCAAATGGCCTTGATGGAACAGTTAAAAGACAAGTCTGTCTATCGTCATTATCAGTGCGTAGTCGCAGGAGATGCGGCAAGCCTGCTACGTCATCGCCGTATCGATGCGCCAATCGGTCGCCACCGTAATCAGCGTACAAAAATGACTGTGATGACAGCAGGGCGTGAGGCGGTCACTCATTTGTTAGAGGTAACCCCGCTGAATGAAAACTACTGTCTATTAGACGTCGGTTTGGAGACGGGTCGTACTCACCAAATACGTGTGCATTTGAGCCATATTACTTATCCGATAGTTGGTGACCGTGTCTATGGCGGGCGTCGTCAATTACGCGCAGGTTTAAGCGATGCCCAGCGTCAAGCGATTAGCAGCTTTCCGCGTCAGGCGTTGCACGCCTATGCGTTAGGGTTTGTCCATCCGACCACAGGCGAGGATATCGAAGTCACCACACCGCTGCCAGAAGACATGCAAACGCTTATTTCGGTATTAAGTGATGGTTACGATGACGAGTAACCGTCATACTATTGTTAACGCGAGCTATCGTTAACTCGTGCTAAGAGACAGGAAGCTGCTATGACAAAAAACCTGCCAATGACAGTGCTGGCACACATTGATGATGTGGTGGTCTTTCAAACGGCCGCTTGTCTTGAGACAGATACAGATATTAGTAGTGATTTATATCAAAGCCAGCAATCAACCGCTCAGGCAAACTACGGTGCGCTGAATTTAGGCCTGCATGTCAATGATCATGCAGTTAGGGTACTAGGCAACCGCATGCGCGTATTGGCGGCCATCAACGAGCAGCTCAGGCCAGTTGACGCTTTAGCGACTGACCGCGCCCAAGGCCGCTATATTAAGCGTTTGCATTGGGTCGATCAGGTTCATGGCAAGCATATTTATGATGTCGATGCTTGTCCGCTAAGTATGCAGCCCGCGGCAGCGGACGCCATGGTCAGTCAACAAGCAGGGTTAGGGCTGGCTATCATGACCGCTGACTGTGTGCCTGTGGTACTGTACCAACCCGCCAGTGGTCAGATTGCCGCGATTCATGCTGGTTGGCAAGGGCTGGCGGTCGGTGTCATTCCAGCGGCGGTGCAGCGCTTTACGCAGGCAGGAGAAATTCAGGCGTGGATAGGGGTGTGTATCAGCCAAGCCAACTACGAAGTAGACAG
Organism: Psychrobacter celer; assembly: GCF_016107555.1. Taxonomy (GTDB): domain Bacteria; phylum Pseudomonadota; class Gammaproteobacteria; order Pseudomonadales; family Moraxellaceae; genus Psychrobacter; species Psychrobacter celer. The sequence continues at coordinate 67,743 of NZ_JABASU010000007.1, forward strand.
CCGCGTGCGAGACAAGCTACTGGCAGGATGCCGAGACAGTCAGGCATTACCTGCGCATACCCTAAGCGGTACGGAGCGTTTTGATCAGCTGTATGTGGCCACGTCAGCGGCGCATCAAACCACCGATTCTGCTGCCTGTAAAGATAAGATCACACTAGATTTGCCTAAGATAGCCGCCGACCAGCTCAGCCATGCGGGTGTGAACCTAGCAAACAGAGCGCCGATTAGCTGCAGCTATGCCGACTCGCACTATTATTCTTATCGTCGGCAAACCCACTTGCAGCAGCCTGCGACTGGGCGGATGGCACTGATTATCGTGCGTGGCGCTTTGAGCCATACGGGCGGCGAGATGTCATAGACGATACGTCGTTTGATTGGTCACTGATTTGGCCTTTATTTATTTTCGTTTTTTTTATTTTTATTTATCATTATAGAGTTTGTATGAACACATCAACCGAAGCCTCTGCATCAGCTGCCGCTCCCCAAAGCCCGCCTAACGTAACGATGGCGGTTATTTATCATAGTAACTATGGTCATACCAAGCGCGTCGCAGAAGCGATCGTACAAGGTGCGCGTACTCAGTTGCCCGCCGATCAGGCACGCGCGATTGATGTGCACGACATCGATTGGGCGTTTGTCGATCAGGCAGATTTGTTGGTATTTGGCAGTGCAGTCTATATGGGCAGTGTCACCGCTGAGTTCAAAACTTTTATGGACGAGACCTCAAAGCGCTGGTACCACCGAAAATGGGAGGGCAAATGGGCTGCCGCTTTTGCCAATTCAGGCGGTTTAAGCGGGGATAAGCTCGCAGTCTTACAGCAGATATCCTTGTATGCGATGCAGCATGGTATGAACTGGATTGGCTTGCCGCTAATGCCAACGGGGCACGAAGCGACAGACCTCAACCGTTTGTCGAGCTTTTTGGGCTTGATGACCCAGTCGCTTGATGGGCCGCCTGAAACGACGCCAGGACCTGGCGATATCGATACCGCGATTTGGTTTGGCAATCATTTGGCTAAGACCATTATCAAACATCAGCCAGCCGATAGCAGACCCTAGTATCAGCTTTGCTATATCATATGGCCGTTTATTTCATATAGTCGATTTATTCTAAAGGTGACAGGGCGCTACTGGTATAAGTTTTATGTACGTGCTGCTCCCACAGAGGCGGTGCATCTCCTACATTTCTAACAATTTTGTTTTAAGCTGATTATGTCGGTTTGAGGATGGTTTGAGCATCAGTGATTATTCTCTCTTAACTTAAATATAGTTAATTTACTTTAAAACCGATACAGTGCAGCTGGTATGAATTTTGCGCCGCATCTGTCAGCGTAGACACAGCAAGCAAGGAAAATTTGTACCAGTTGCACGTGCATATGAGCGTATCGACTTTATTTCGAACTGACTATAGTATCCAAAAAGCAGACAGCCAATGTTGTCTGCTTTTTTTGGTTTTATATCCAATCGACTATAGAGGTTTTTATTTGGCCTCATGAACGTGAGCGTGCAGAGTGGTAGGCACAGAGGTGACAGGAATAGGACTTTCGACAAACTGAAACGACTGGCAGCCTGATAGCAGCATCATCGTGCTCAATAAAGCAAATAGTGACTTCATAATAAAATCTCAAAAAGGGCCCTGCCAACTACAAACAAGTCGGTGCAAATCATATAAACATAGAAAAATATAGGTAAGCGATATTACTGTATGACAGGTCTGATAGGCGATACAGCATCCAGCAATGTATCTATTATGTACAGTAAAGGCAGGCCAAAGTAAAAAATAACGCCAGCGTTTTAGTATTATACAAGATTATGGCGCGTTTTAATAAAATATAAAAATGAATGTTTAAGGTAAGCCATTGTTTTTGATTATTATATTTCTAAACTGTTTTATAAAATATGCTTTTGTATATTATTAAAAATATAAGCGAGTCGGCTCAGGTAGTTTTTTAACTTTTGTAAAAAAATGGAGGTAATAAGTTACTACGCAAGCAATAGCAGAAAAATAGCTTTACATTAGTAAGGGAGTAGAGAGTATCGAGTAACCATTTATAAGGCTGATTTAGACCAGAGGCTAATCAGTAAAAGATTAAAATAAGCGCAATATACTGGCCATGAGTGTGTTATCTGCTGCTTTAAATAAGGCATACAGTGCCAAATAAGTGATGGTCAACGCAGATGTATTATCTGGTCAAAAATTATTTGATAAGTCATATGCTGGAAAAATGGATTTTTAAGATACGTCAGGAAGCCAATATTAAAAGATAACAATAATGAAAACATCTTAGTGAATTAAAAATATCAAATCATTAAAACTAGATGCCAGCTATAAGAGGATATTATGAAGCCATTTTCTATGATGTTATCGATGCTCGTCATCGGTATGACCTCTGGTACCGTCATGGCGCAAGGCAGTAACGTTGCCGATGCCACCCTACCAAATGCCAGCTTGCCCAATGTCAGCCCCGCCAATAGCGAGCTGGTCAATCGCGGCGCTTATATCGCAAGGGCGGCTGACTGTATGGCCTGTCACGGCGAGGACTATACAGGCGGGACCGCCATAGAGACTCCCATGGGGGATATTTACTCTACCAATATCACACCCTCAAAACGTTATGGCATCGGTGATTATACCGAAAAAGACCTAAAAAATGCTTTGCAAAAAGGCCGTGCTCCTACACATATGCTTTATCCTGCCATGCCATATCCCTCTTATCATGGTATGAATGACGAAGACATCAAGGCACTATTTGCGTATTTACAAACGGTGCCCGCTGTCGATGAAGCGCCCAAACAAAAGACTGATTTGCCGTTTCCCTTTAATATCCGTGCCCTAATGCTGGGCTGGAACTTCTTAAACGTGCCAGCGACCGAAAACCGTGAAGGCCTGAGCCCAACGCAGCAGCGCGGTGAGTATTTGGTCAATAATCTCGAGCATTGCGGTACTTGTCATACGCCGCGTAACAGCACCATGGGGTTTGATAAAGAAAAATACCTATCTGGTGCCCAGCTCGGGCATTGGTATGCACCCAATATCACCCCTGACGAGTCAAGCGGTATCGGCAGTTGGAGTGAGCAGGATATCGTCACCTATCTACGGACAGGGGAGCTGGATCAGCGGGCGTATGCTGGCGGTCCGATGGGCGAGGCCGTGGCTCATAGTACGCAGTACCTCACACACGAAGATTTAAGCGCGATCGCCTCTTATCTAAAAGCCATCCCAGCGGTGCAGACAGATGACAAAGTATCAGCTGTCGATGTGGCGCGCTTGCCAACCCCTATCAATGACTCAATCACTCATGATCTTTTGGCACAAAAAGACTATCTGGCTCAGGCCAAAGCAGATGCGGGCAATAGCAGTAATTCGCCTGAGTCTTTGTACCTAGCGACATGTGGTAGCTGCCATGGTGTCAATGGTTATGGTCAACCGGATGCCCAGTATTCTCCTATCGTCGGTCTGAGCAGTATTCGCCGTGACAACCCTGATGCGCTTGTCAATATCATCTTGCATGGGGTAGTCGGCAGCACCAATACCTCACCGATTATGCCTGGGTTTGCCGACCAGCTCGATAGTGAACAAATTGCCAGTATCGCCAATTATGTGCGCGTAAACTTCGGCGGACTGACAGACAGCGACGTCAGTGCTGCTGATGTCGAACGTATTGCGTCAGCAGGGAATGAGCAGCCGTTTTTAATAAAATACGCAGGTTTACTGGCGATTATTGGCATCATCGTAGCGATTTTGCTCATCATCTTCATAATACGAGCCATCATGCGCAAAAGACGCCAGTCGTAACCTTGCTGTCTTTTGTCATGGATGCTACTAAGTAACGCCAGACTATTTAGCAAAACCAATCACAAATAATAATAGGGCAGACGGCCGCGCACACGTTGAGTATCGCATAGTAGCATCATCAGTCTGCTACCAAGCTGATAGCTTTATAGGAAAATAGCCTATCAATACTCAAACTGGCGGTGCCACACAGAGCAAAAAACCACAAGCGAACCGTCATGCACCAACTTTAAGGATATGATTATGAAAGACATGCTCCAATCCCCAACACGGCGCCAATTGCTCTCCATGATCGGTAAAACAGCCGGAGCAACGGCGATGTATCAGGCGATGACCACGCTAGGGTTTGCCTCTGAGTCGACATTTCAAGAGTCCATGGAGCTTGAAGGGGCACCTCCGGGCGCTAGTATTATCGTCCTTGGGGCAGGCTTGGGTGGTCTGACGGCCGCTTATGAGCTGCGTCAGGCAGGCTATAATGTCAAGGTTTTGGAGTTTCAAAACCGCGGCGGCGGGCGTAGCTGGACACTAAATAGCGGAGATAGATATACCGAGCTTGGCGGTGCGGAAGTGACATGCGACTTTGAGGAAGGCAATTATTTTAATGGTGGGCCTTGGCGATTACCGAGCCATCATTATGCAGTGTTTCATTACTGCAAAAAATTTGGCGTAGAAATGCAGCCGTTTATCCAAACCAATGATCGAGCTTATTTGCATCGGACCAATTACTTCGGCGGTGTCCCTCAGCGTCTAGGGGACGTCAAAAACGATATTCAAGGCAATATCGCAGAGCTGATGTCCAAGGTGGTCAACGTCGGCGGCCTGGATCGCTCGGTCAATACCGAAGATAAAGAAAAGCTACTAGAGGGCTTAAAAGGTTGGGGCGTGCTGGACAAAGACTATCGTTATCGCGCGAGCAATGCCACCAGCAAGCACCGCGGCTATAGCGTATTGCCAGGCGGCGGGCTTATGCCAACAGAGACACCCTCAAAACCGCTACCGATGAGTGAGATACTAGACTCAGGCATGTGGTCTGATATTTATAGCAATCATATGACGTATGCGCATCAGCCCACGATGTTTCAGCCAGTAGGTGGCATGGGTAAGATAGGCGACGCCTTTACGCGTGAGTGCCGCGATATGATCGAATTTAATGCCAAGGTCACTAAGATTCACCAAGATGAGACGGGCGTGACGGTCAGCTATGTAGATAGCAACAACCCAGAAGGGACGGTGAAGACGGTACGGGCGGATTGGTGTGTCTGCAATATTCCTCTGACTGTCTTGACCCAGCTTGATATCAATGTCTCAAAGCCTATGAAGCAGGCGATGGCGGCAGTGCCTTATGATACTTCTTATAAAGTCGGCCTAGAATTTAAGCGCCGTTTTTGGGAAGAGGATGAGTGGATCTATGGCGGCTTAACCTATACCAATATGCCAATTACCCAAATCGCTTATCCCTCTGAGGATATGTTTAAGGACGGCACAGGCGTTTTATTAGGGGCGTATGGTTTTGGCGCTACTTCTTATAAATTTAATACCCTAACGCCGCAGGAGCGTATCAACGTCGCACTGGCCTATGGTAAATATATTCACCCACAGTATCCCAAAGAGTTTCGTGCTGGGACATCAGTGGTCTGGCATCGCATTCCGTGGACTTTGGGCTGTTATGGTATCTGGAGCGAATCTAGCCGCAAACAGCACTACGATACGCTGTGCAGCATAGACAATCGTATCGTCTTAACTGGCGAGCATTGCTCTCATATACCAGCATGGCAAGAAGGCGCTATTTTATCTGGCATAGACGCCGCCAATCGCCTGCATAAAAAAGCAAAAATGCTTGGTTAATATTGATAACAATAAAATTCAGAGGCTATCATGGACAATGCAATCGTAAAAAAAACAATCAGGGAGAATACAACATCAAAAATGCTGCCTGTGATGTTGCTGAGTGTGATGAGTGGCGCGGTGGTAATGGGCTGTAGCCAGCAAGCAGATGATGTGGAGACGGTGGCCAGTGTACAAGAAGCTGACCTTGCTCCAGATTATCAAGCCAGCCGCAATACGGGCAGTTGGGGCGGTGTCTATATGAGTCGCGACGAGCTAAAAGCCCCGCAGATCAACGTCGTCGATGACAGCTCGTTGCCAAGTATGGCGCAAGATGCCAGCCTTAGCAAATGGGAGGCAAAGTTTGAGGGCACCAATGCTTTTGTCACCACCGATGGCAAAAAGCTATACCACGACTCCTGTGCAGGCTGTCATATGCACGAAGGTCAAGGCGCGTACGGGGCAGGGTATTATCCGCCGCTGGCGAACAACAGCAAGATGCAGTCAAAATATTATATTATCGATATCTTGATTAATGGCTTTCGCGGTATGCCGTCTTTTCATATGATGATGGACGATGAGCAAATGGCTGCTGTCACGCAATATGTGGTCAGCGATCTTAATGGGTTTACCGATACGGTGACCGCCGCCGATGTTGCCAAATTAAGACACGCCAATCCACCAGGCCATGATCCAAGCGAGTAGCTCGCTGGCATACAAAAACGCCTGATTAACTATCAGGCGTTTTTTGTGGATGCTGTGGTCGCCAAGATAAAGTCGCTGTATCGTTTTTATATCGGATTGATGATATGAGAGTCTATTGTGGGCTGGCTGACCAAACGGGCGAGCGTATCACGCCTTGACCAGACTTGCCAAAGGACTCACCGCCATTTAGGGACTTGATGATTAGCACTCCTTTGCCACCTTGGGTAGCGGCATATACCACACGCTTACCATTTGGCGAAAAGCTTGGCGCTTCATCGATGCCCGTATTGCCTAAATTAGCTGTCACCGCGCCATTGCTATTCATCACCGCTGCGGCTCGCCCACTCAAAAAGGCGATCTGCGTGCCATCGTGACTGAACTGCGGACTGGTGGCGTAGCTACTGTTTGAGACTTTGGTCGTGCGCCCTGAGCCAAACTCATAGCGATAAATCTGCGGCTTATTAAAGCCTGCACGGTCACTGACAAACACAAACGATTTGCCATCTGGGGCGTAGCTTGGCTGTACCTCGCTGCTTGGCCAGTTGGTCAGTCTTTTGGGCTGGCCGCCGCTGGTACTCATCTCATAGATATGCGAGCTGCCTTCAAAGCTGCTAGAAAACAGTATTTTGCTACCATCGGGCGAAAACGACGGGCTAAGATTGCTGCCTTTAAATGGAGTAAGTGCGCTGGCACCGCCGCCACTCACGTTTTGGATATAAATCACTGGATAAGACTGGTCGCGTTGGATAGCATAGGCGATACGGTTGCCATCAGGAGACCAAGCAGGCGAGAAGATAGAGCCTGCCACTTCGGTGATAGTCTTGGCGTTTTCGCCATCGGCATCCATTACTTTTAGGCGTGAGACTTTTTGTTTGCCGGTGCCGACTTCTTCGATATAGGCGATGCGTCCTGAGAAGTCGCCTGGCGTACCGGTGATCAGCTCATACACCTTATCAGCGATGACGTGACCGGCATAGCGCATGCTGTCTTTGTTGTTGTCAGCGCTGAGGCTTTGCTTGCCTTGTAGCACCCGACCTGATTTGACATCGATGACCTCATACTCTGTGATGACTTTACCGCGATTGCTGCGAGTACTGCCCACCACCAAATAAGGAATACCCATGCTTTGCCAGACCGGCAAGCTGCCTGCCAGCTCGCTGCTACTATGCGGCTGCTGCGGCAAGTCTTTGCTGGTGACTTTTAGCTCTGTTTTGCTCAAGTCATTGAGAATAATCGGCGATAGTACCGAGTCTCCTGCAAAGGGTACAAACGCGACTTGGTTTTGTTGTCTTGGCGCAACCACCGTGACATCGATCTCCATAGGCGCAGCAGTAGCAGAATATAAAGGAGCAAACAGCAATGGCGTAACCAATAGCGAAGCCGAAGCGAGGTTTAACGCGGAGAAAGTGGTGACCTTTGAGGTTGGTAGCTTTAAAGATAATGGTTTCATAGGTGAATACCCTAAGTTAAAAGTTTTAAAATAATCGGCGGTATGAGATAAACGTCAGAAAGCTCTAATGTCGCCTTATTTGACACTAGCCCTCAAATAGTTTTTACCTTAATCTATTGAACCATAACGTTGATAGTTAAAGCCGCAAAGCTGGCAGGGTTAGTCAAATCAATAGGTAGGGGGCTTGCGGCAAAAGCGGCTTTTTCCGCAGCATCATTAACAGCGCTATTAGCGCCAGTAGCTTTGGCGGACAATACGTTACCTTGATTATCTAATCTTAAAGCTACTTTAGCAGTAATACCTTGGGTTTCAAGCGGTGCTTTTAAATTTCTCTGAATTTCAGCGGCTATGCTGTTCTTAAAATCATCCGCAGAAGCCGAAGCGCTACTACGGGTACTAGCAGGCTTGCTATCAGCCGTTGATTGACCTTCTGATAAGTCAAAGGTTTTACCTGCGCTACCAGAACCACCAGTATCAATTTTTAGGTTTCGGTCGGTAGACGTAGGACGAGTAATCTTGGGTGGGTTGTTTTGTTTTTGATGAAACTCATCCAGCCGCCTTTGTTCCTCTATCAGCTGCTTTTTTTTATCTTGTTCAACTGCTTCGTGTTCTTCTAATATGGCTTCATCAAGCTTGGCTGCCCACTCTGCCATACGGCGTTCATATTCTTGATTTTGCTCAAGCAGACGTTGGTGCTGCGTCTCATTCATGAGAATTGATGCACTCGCAGGATCGTCAGAGCGTGTGAATACAGGTGCTCGCTGCGCATTCGGTTGGTCAGTGCTTTGGCTGGTAGAGCCGCTATCAAATGTCTGAGGGGGCAAGGTGCTGGATATACCGTTTGTACTACTGTCGGTTTGCATGGCCTCTGCAGCGGCAGCTCGGTTGGCCAATATCTGTCCTTGCATCTCAGCGAGCTGCTCTGGCGAGACCATGACCGTCTCGATACCACCTGCTGTCTCTACATCGGTATGTTGATACGCGTATATCAAGATGCCCAGTACCAGCCCATGTGCGAGCAAGCTCAGCAGCATAGGTAAGGTGAGCCCGTTGCCTTCAGGCTCGGTGGGCACATAAACGACAGGGGCATTATGCATGGTGTGATTACTCATGAGCGTGGTATATCAGATTGTTTGCTATGATTTGCTGTATCATTGCTTGGCACTGTATTAGCAAAAATAGCGAGACAATCACAGCGATGGGGTCGGTAAAGGCTCACCAGTGAGTAGTCCGACTTTTTCGATCCCTGCTTGTTGTAGGCTGGCCATCAATGTCATGATAGCGCCATACTGATTGTTTTGATCGGCATTGATCATCACTTGTACCGGTGGCTTGCCAGTATTGCTATTTTGTGTTTGAAGATTGGACAGCGTATTGATCAGCTCAGGCTCACTAATCGGCATGTCAATGTTGTTTTCATAGCTGATAAATAGCTCGCCGCTCGCCGTTAGAGACACAATGATTGGTAGCTGACTTTGGCTCATGGTGTTGGTTTGCTCTTTGGGCAGATCCACGTCGACACCAGTGATGAGCAGCGGCGCGGTCACCATAAATATCACCAGTAGTACCAGCATGACGTCGATATAAGGAACGACATTCATCTCTGCATTTAGGGGTTTTTTTTCACGGCGATAGGGGCTTTGTCTCATATACTTAGCGTCCTTGCACCTGACTGGCACTCGATGGTGCCTCTGAGCTTGGGTTATTTTCGCGGTTCGTGCTGCGCTCAGCGCTGGTCTCACGCTGGAGCATACCAGTCATTTCATCACAAAACAGCGCGCGCGACTCATACAGACGGCCAGACTTGGCGGTGAAATGGTTGTAGGCCAGTACAGCAGGAATCGCAGCAAATAGACCCATAGCAGTGGCGATCAGTGCTTCAGCAATCCCAGGAGCGACCGCAGCGAGGGTAGCTTGTTCAGTTTGTGATAGCCCCAAAAACGCATTCATAATGCCCCAAACCGTCCCAAACAGTCCAATATAAGGCGCCACTGAGCCAATACTGGCAAGCGTGGTCAGTCCTGACTCTAGTAATAACTGCTGACGACCCAATCCGACACGTAGCTTGCGCTCCACACCATCGATGATGTCGTCTTTGGGTTGGCGTTTTTTATGCATTCTTAAATATTCAGAAAACCCAACATAAAAAATCTGCTCAAGCCCTTGCCGATCAGGGGAGCCTTGTACGCCTTGATAGAGCTTGGCCAAGTCTTCACCCGACCAAAACCACGTCTCAAATTGTTGATCGAAGTTTTTGGCAGTACCCAGCCGTGCACTCATACGAAAAATAATCACCCAGCTAAGTAGCGAGGCCAATAACAACAACGCCATGACGATTTGTACCAGCAAACTGGCTTGGGTAACAAGGTCGATAATGTTTAATGATTCAGGCATGTATTTGACTCATGAGTGATGAATAACAACTGGTAGGACAAGTCCTAGTGTAGTGTACTGTGAAATGAAAAAAAGGTCATTTATTAAAGTGTTAAACGGTAAATAAAACCGGTAAAAATGATACATTGTTATTTTCGATTGATTTGGTGACTTATCACATGACCTAAACCACAAAACAGTCATAAATAAAGCGAAAACAGCTGTTTGCACCCATCAGGCACGGGTAATGATTGAATTTGTACGCCAATTTCTCTAAAATGTTGCACTTTGTTACCGTTGCCGTTTTGATAATGACGTCGCAATCTATTTGCTGACGTCATATTTATTTTAGGCACCAATAAATTTGTTCTTTCTCTAAGATACGGTCTATTTATATATTTTGATGTTTAAATAAGGCCATACCTTAGCAAGCTGGGCGCGACACTTATGAATGCAATTGAACGCTATTTTGGGATCAACGGTGAAAACACCACGGTCAAAACGGAAATCCTCGCTGGTATAACCACCTTTTTGACGATGGCTTATATCATCTTTGTCAACCCCAACGTATTGGCAGAAGCTGGTATGGACAAAGGGGCGGTGTTTGTTGCTACCTGTTTGGCAGCGGCATTAGGCTGCTTTATCATGGGTATCTATGCCCGATTGCCTGTGGCATTGGCTCCTGGTATGGGCTTAAACGCCTTTTTTACCTATGGCGTCGTTTTAGGGATGGGCTATGCGTGGGAAACCGCGTTAGGCGCTGTTTTCTTATCAGGTTGTTTATTTATTCTCTTAAGCCTATTTAAGATTCGCGAGTGGATCATCAATGCCATTCCAGCCAGCCTCAAGCAAGGCATCGTGGCGGGTATTGGTGCGTTTTTGGCATTTATTGCCTTACAAAGCTCAGGCATCATCGTTGGCCGTGATGCGACACTAGTGATGCTAGGCGATATGACCGCGTTTGCACCGATGATGGCGGCGCTGGGCTTTTTTATTATTATCGGCTTGGTCTACAAAAAAGTCCCAGGCGCGGTGACGATTGGTATTTTGGCGATTACTCTGATCAGCTTGTTTACAGGGCATACACAGTTTACAGGCATCATGTCGACGCCGCCATCTGTCGCACCAACCTTTATGAAACTCGATATCGCAGGTGCCTTTGATATCGGTATGATCAGTGTGATTTTTGCGTTCTTGTTTGTCGACTTGTTTGATACTGCGGGCAGTCTGGTGGGTATCGCCAACAAGGCAGGTCTGATCGATAAAGACGGTAATATCCCTAACATGGACAAGGCGCTGCTTGCTGACTCAACAGCGACGGTCGCAGGCGCTATGCTAGGTACATCATCGACGACCAGTTATATCGAGAGCGCCTCAGGTGTGGCCTCAGGTGGCCGTACAGGTCTGATGGCAGTGACCGTGGGCGTGATGTTTGTGCTGAGTATTTTCTTTGCACCCCTTGCTGGGATGATTCCTGCATACGCGACTGCTGGCGCAATTTTTTATGTCTCGGTATTGATGTTGTTTACGCTAAAAGACATCAACTGGGAAGACTTAACCGAAGCGGCACCAGTGGCGGTAGTCCTGTTACTTACACCGCTGACGTACTCTATCGCTGATGGTATCGCGCTTGGGTTTATCACCTTTACTGCTGTCAAGCTGATGACGGGTAAGTTTTCAGAGATTAGCCTCCCTGTATGGGTATTGACGGCTATTTTGCTTGCCAAGCTGGTACTGCTATAAGTATTTGGCGTTATCAATGCGTTTGATACAAATACACTTGATATAACGGCTCAATATTGCGTTGTCATCCGTAAAAACCCTCTTTATCTGATATGGATAAAAAGGGTTTTTTTATGTGGGTGCAGTAGAGGGTTTTTAGGGTGCAGGTTTTAGCAAGGGGCGCGTCCAAGTATTTGATTAGAAAAACAATTAACACACAATAGTAAACACAAAAATATAACTCAGGCGTCATGATGGAAAATTTGCTAGTAACTGATTGTTTTTTAGTAAGATATTAATTGTCAAAAATACGCGATATCGTTAGTTGGAAAATTTTTTTCATGATATTATAGCGACGTTAAGCGCATCACCTCAATCAACGCCGTAGAGGTTTTTCTTACAGTGAATTTGCATTATCTTAGATGACAGGGATTCGCCATATTTGACACGTCGATGTTTGATATCGCTATCGCAAAACCTGCTCATCGCACTCCTTTCACTACTAACAAGAAGAAGGCACTAATGCCGCTTAACTTTTCGTTGTTGCCTTTGTATTGTTAACGTAGCCCGTTTAACACTCGAACGACCTACTTAACCGTTTCCAGCCTATGCTGGATTTTCTCGTTTTGTGATGGCGCCGTTTGGTTTTTTGATTATCGCTGCATGCATATATTGTGATTGCTATTTATTTAACCGCTGTCATTAGCGGTGATACAAGACGATCAGACTTCCTAAAGCCCCATTTATGATGGTTTTTAAACGATAGTTATGGAGTTGTTATGAACCCAGTAGACCAGTTTACCCCGCAAGAGCCGATTTTATTTAAGCCTGTCGATTTGCTAGCGCCAGAGTATATTACCCAGTCGTCAAAAGCACTATACGCGTGTATCTCACCTTTATATTGTGTGGATGAAGAGCGCTGGTTGTCAGAGCTGTTGCCACTTGCTAAGCCCAGCGACAAAGAGCGTGACGACGCTGCTGAGCAAACACGCCAGCTGGTCGAGCATGTACGCAATGATGGCAAAGCCGTCAAGATGGTGGACTCATTATTGCTTGAGTATAGCCTTGATACCCAAGAAGGTATCTTGCTCATGAGCTTGGCTGAAGCCTTGATTCGCGTACCAGACAATTATACGGCTGATGCTTTGATCCATGACAAGATGAGCGTGGCTGACTGGAAAAAACACATCAAAAATGACAATGGTTTTATGGTCAATGCCTCGACATGGGGCATGATGATGACCGGCCGCGTCGTGAGTATCGATAGCAACACCACGGCCACAGGGTTTTTGGATCGTATGACCAAAAAAATGGGCGAGCCGGTGATTCGTAGTGCCATGCAAAAAGCCATGCGCATCATGGGGCATCAGTTTGTATTGGGGGAAACCATCGAGGGCGCCAATAAAAACAGTCAGCCGTATCGCAATAAAGGCTATACCTATTCATTTGATATGCTGGGTGAGGCAGCCATCACGCATAAAGATGCTGAAAAGTACTTTAATGATTATCTGCACGCCATCAAAGCCACCGCAGATATCAAAGTGGCTGAGGGCATGCCAAAACCGTCAGTATCTATCAAGCTGTCGGCGCTGCATCCACGCTATGAGGCCACGCAAGAAGCGCAAGTGATGGGACTACTGCGCCAGCGCTGTTTGCTACTGATCGAAGCGGCGCGCGCCGTCAATGTCGATATCAGTATCGATGCCGAAGAAGCGGATCGCCTTGAGATTTCGCTAAAACTGTTTGAGTCTTTGTATCGTGACAATTTGACTGCCGGCTGGGATGGCTTAGGGTTGGTGGTGCAGGGCTACTCAAAGCGCGCGATTGCAGTTTTGGCATGGCTGGCGCAGTTAGCGGCAGAAATGGGTGATCGCATTCCAGTACGTTTGGTCAAAGGCGCGTACTGGGATACGGAGATCAAATTGGCTCAGCAAAAAGGGCTGGCAGGTTATCCTGTCTGGACACGAAAAGAAGGCACCGACACGGCTTATCTGGCGTGCGCGCGCTTCTTGTTATCAGATCATCTGCGCGGGCTGATTTGGCCGCAGTTTGCGACGCACAATGCGCATACGCTAGCATCAGTCATGACCATGAGTGCGCATCGAGACTTTGAGTTTCAGCGTCTACACGGCATGGGCGATGCGCTTTATGATCATATCTTGCAAGCCTATCAGATTCCGGTGCGTATCTATGCGCCAGTCGGTGCTCATAAAGACTTGCTACCATACTTGGTACGTCGTTTGCTCGAAAACGGTGCCAACAGCTCGTTTGTCCATCAGCTACTAGACAAGTCTTATCCGATTGATAAGCTGACCGTGCACCCTTTTGATAAGCTGCTGGCCAACGCAACATTGCACAATCCAGAGATTCCTTTGCCATTAGATATCTATGGCGAGCGCCGCGCCAGCTTTGGCCCTAATATCTTTGTAGAGTCGCAGTGGCTACCGTTTAAAGCGGCAATTGATAGCCATTTGCACAAGACATGGTCAGCGACTTCTATCATCAATGGCGCGGCGATTGATGAGTATAAAGTGGATGGTCAAGTCAACAAGCTTGAAGCGCACACAGTACGCGCGCCTTGGAATCACGACGTGATCGCTGGTGAAGTGGTTTATGCCAATGCTGATCTGGCACAACAAGCGACCCTAGCGGCCGTGGCAGGACAAGCAGCATGGCAAGCGCAGTCAGCGGCCAAGCGCGCAGCTATACTACGTAAGATTGCTGATTTGTATGAAGAAAACTACGCTGAGCTCATGGCACTGTGCCAAGTAGAAGCGGGCAAAACCATGCAAGACAGTATCGATGAGATCAAAGAGGCGGTCGATTTTTGCCGTTTTTATGCGGATGAAGCAGAGCGCCTAGATGAGGTGGTGCACGAGTTTACAGACTTGTCTGGTAAGCCTGCACGTCAAGTGTATAAAGCGCGCGGTACCTTTGTTTGTATCAGTCCTTGGAACTTTCCGCTGGCCATCTATACCGGTCAAATCGTGGCGGCGCTGGCCGCAGGCAATACCGTGGTTGCTAAACCTGCTGAGCAGACCAGCCTGATTGCGCATTTTGGTGCACAACTGATGTATCAAGCAGGGGTGCCGGTAGAAGCGTTGCAGTTGGTAATAGGCGCAGGTGAGGTAGGCGGTGCATTGACGGCCGCTGACAATATTGCAGGTGTGATATTTACAGGCTCTACCCAGACCGCCCAGCGTATCAACCAAAGCTTAAACAGTCATACACAAAGCAGTGGTGAGCTACCAATACTAATCGCCGAAACAGGCGGACAAAATGCGATGATCGTCGACTCAACCGCCTTGCCTGAGCAAGTGGTCAAAGACGCTGTGCTATCTGCCTTTGGCTCAGCGGGTCAGCGCTGCTCAGCATGCCGTATCTTGTGTGTACAAGAAGAGATGGCTGATGATTTGATTGAGCTGCTGCAAGGCAATATGGCGGAGCTGTCGGTCGGCAATCCGCTGTACGCCGCCACGGATGTCGGTCCGGTAATCGATGCCGATGCCAAAAATGGCCTAGAAACGCATATCGAGCGCATGCGTGCTGAGCCAACCGCGACGATCTTGGCACAGACGCCCATGAGTGTCAGCTCGGTCGTCAGTCAAGAAAAATCGACCTTTGTCTTACCGACAGCGATAGAAGTAAAAAGTATTGATGTGATAGGCGGTGAGCACTTCGGTCCTATCTTGCACGTTTTGCGTTATCAAGCACGTGATCTAAACAAGCTGATCGATGCCATCAATAGCACCGGCTTTGGTTTGACATTGGGTATTCATAGCCGTATCGAAAACACCGCCGAGCATATCGAGCGCCGCGTGCTGGTGGGTAATACGTATATCAACCGCAACCAAATCGGCGCGGTGGTCAACGTCCAGCCATTTGGTGGCTGTGGCCTCTCAGGTACTGGCCCCAAAGCAGGTGGCCCGCATTATGTGGCGCGCCTGATGAAATTAGATAGCGACAATCAACCTTCAACATCCACGCAATCAGCAATCGCATAAGGAGTAGCAAGATGGCGACTGAATTTAAAAAAAATCATGCCCAAGTTTGTGAGTCTTGGCGATTACTTGGCGCGGTCAATCGCGCCGCTTATCTGCAAGCAGCCATTCCTCGGTTGGCCTTGCTGACGGGCGATGCCAATAAAGCCAAGCGCTTATTCAATCATTTGTTGAGCGCTGCGCCAAGCTTAGATGAAGTGCACCGTATGACAGGCGCGACAGGAGAGTCCAATGATCTGTACATGACGGCTCGTGGCAAAACCATGGTCATCGGTAGTGAGTCAGCGCGTACGATGGCAGTGCTTGGTCAGCTAATCGCCGCCCTGCTGACGGGTAACGAAGTGATACTACACTGCCCAAGTCAGGCGGAGATGTGCGATGAAGCGGCAAAAGTGCTTTATGAGATAGGAGTAAGCGATGATGTCTTAAGCGTCGCCAACGACTCACAAACCATCACACTGTTATACATCGATCGCCTCGCGCAGGTCGCAGTGGCAGGCAGTAATAGTGAAGTGCAGGCCATCAGCCAAGAGCTGGCCAACACCGATGGTATCTTGACGCAAGTCATTAGTGTGACCGATATGGACGGCATGTCAGAGATGCTCACGCCTGACTATCTGCATCGGTTTGTCACTGAGCGCGTCAAAACCATCAATACCACCGCGATTGGTGGTAATGCTAGCTTGCTTGAGCTTGGTACCGACTAGGGTTGTTTCTTGCATTGCAGCTTAAGTCATATAGATAGATGATGCTGAGCGGTGAGTGCGCAAGATAACACCAACAGTAATAATAAAAACCGATATCTGAAAGCTCAGGTATCGGTTTTTTTATTGAGGACAGACTGAGATGGCCTATACAAGATAACTTGTACAAAACAATGAGCAGTTACTCAGCATAATCAAGCCAAACCCAGCCGTTCTCCAGCCACTCCATTAAGTCATCGGGATCGATGTCTGCAACATCATCCGCCTGCAAAGCTTCACCATCTGCCAAGCGCTGCAATGTCTGTTTGGCAATAGTATCTAGACCATCTAGGCGTTGACCATTAGCGTACAAGATGAGTTCATCGGCATGTTTATGATAGAGCAGCCGATTGCTGTAATCTGCTTGCAAGGTCGCGCCTTCCGTTATGGCTTGCATGAGCTCATCGGTCGTTAGAGTCTCCTCAGGTACCAGCGCGTCATATTGACGCTTGCTGACGACCTCAGATACTGCCTGACGAATGATATCGTCACCACGCTCAGACTGTAGCATGTGCAAGAGCTGCTCTTTGATCGCACTGATACTCTCTGATTGCAATGCGCCAGATGCCTGTAGTGCTTGCGGCAATAGCAGCGGAATAAACAAATCGCTATCGTTGGTGGCGATATCCGCTAAGCTATCGATAATTTGCATAAGGTTGGGACGACGGCAGCCAAAAGAAAACGTCAGACAATCATCTTGCGCCACGCCGAAATGCGAGAGTTTGGGCGGCACATAAAGCACGTCACCCGCTTCTAATATCTCATCAAAGATAATGTCGCCCATATCATCAAACAGTCTTATCGGCTCATCTGCGACAAACTCCGTATTCTTATCACAGTATTTACCTAGCTGCCAACGGCGAGAGCCATAGCCTTGCGCCAAAAATACATCATAATCATCATAGTGCTTGCCGACCGAGCCGCCTTTAGGCGCGTAAGAGACCATAATGTCATCACGCTGCCACTGCGGAATATAGTCAAACGCTTGCCACAATTGCCCAAGCTCAGGCGACCATTGCTCAAGGTTTTGCACAAGGACTGTCCACTGCGCTGGCAGGTTGTCAAAGTCGGTTTCGCTTAAGGGGCTTTTTTTGAGTTGCCACTGCGGCTCATCGACTGGCTTAGTTGCCGCTTGAGTGAGCAGGCGGGCAGAGGCCTCTTCTTCAAGCGCTAGGCCGAGCATATCTTCTGGCTCAAACATACCGATTAGTTGCGGCAGACCTTGCTTGATCAGCAATGGCTTTTTTTGCCAATACTCATTTAAGAATTGCTCAGGGGTCATATTATCAGGTAAACAAAGGGGTATAGCGCTCATTGGTAAATCCATATAAAAATTAGGAAAAATTAATAGTCAGGATGACTTTATAGGAGAGTTTTAATCGTTTATGATGACTTTTCGATAGCTTAATACAAAGACTATCGGCTTATCTTAAAATTATAGGAAGTTTATGAAAAAGTTGCATTTCATCGTCATTATCGCCAGCGTATTTGTCCTACAAGCTTGTGTCCACAAAATTGTCACTGTACCTGCCAAAGTTGCTTATAAAACCACCAAAGGCGTAGTCAAAGGCACGGTCGCGGTCGGCAAGGCTATCATACCAGGCGACAGTGATGACGATGATGATAAAAAATAAAACCTTACTTATCACCTATGAGTTTTTAAGATCATCATAGCATGCAAAGTAAGGTTGTTTTTTTATGGACTTAGGCGAATGTATAGCCAGTTTGAACAAATAGAGATGAGGCAATTGTGCCTTATCTCTATTACTTTAAGGTATTCAATTCACCTTAGCAAACTTTATAGTTTTGCTATCCAGTCTTGAATAGCGCGTGCTTGCTCAGCAGCATTACCCGTATAGGTCGCAGGCGTCAGCTCGCGCAGGCTTGCTTTGTCGCTATCTGAGACAGCAGCCAACTCATCGCTCTCTACAAAGGTGAGCATGGCTTCGCGAGTCATGGCATTACCGCGAGTCAAGGCTTTGAGCTTCTCGTATGGGTTTTCGACACGGTAGCGGCGCATGACCGTTTGAATCGGCTCTGCCAAGACTTCTTGTGCCTGATCCAAGTCGTCATCTAAGCGCTGAGGATTGACTTCCAATTTGCCCACGCCTTTTAGGCACGCATCATAAGCAATCATACTTTGTGCCAAGCCCACGCCGATATTACGCAGTACTGTAGAATCTGACAAATCACGCTGCATACGTGAAATTGGCAGCTTTTCCCCTAAGTGCGCTAGCATGGCATTGGCCGCGCCCAAGTTGCCTTCTGAGTTTTCAAAGTCAATCGGATTGACCTTGTGCGGCATGGTAGATGAACCGACTTCGCCGTCTTTTAGGCGCTGTTTAAAATAGCCTAAGCTAATATATTGCCAAATGTCACGGTTAAAATCGATTAATATAGTATTAAAACGTTTGACCGCATCAAACAATTCAGCGATATAGTCATGTGGCTCGATCTGAGTGGTATAAGGGTTAAACGTCAGCTCAAGGCGCTCGGTGATAAACTGCTCAGCATGACTTTGCCAGTTGACTTCTGGATAGGCTGATAGGTGAGCATTGTAGTTACCGACTGCGCCATTGATTTTACCGAGTAGCTCAACCTGACCGATTTGCTTAATTTGACGAGCTAAGCGATAAGCGACATTGGCCATCTCTTTACCTAGCGTCGTTGGGCTAGCAGTTTGACCGTGCGTGCGTGACAGCATGGGCTGATCAGCGTGAGTAATCGCCAAGTCAACGATGCTATCGGTCACTTGCTGCATTTTTGCAACCACAAGCTCGCGGCTGTCTTTGAGCATAAGCGCATAAGACAAATTGTTAATATCTTCACTGGTACAAGCAAAATGGATAAACTCCAAGCTGTCTTCTAGCTGCTGATTGCCGCGAAACTTATCTTTGATAAAGTACTCAACCGCTTTGACGTCGTGATTAGTCGTCGCCTCAATATCTTTAATCGCCTGCGCGTCACTTTCACTAAAATCATCAACGATACTATTCAAAAAGGCATTGGTATCTGCATCAAACGCTGATAATTCACCGATGGCATCATTATCTGCTAACGACTGTAACCAGCGGATCTCAACGGTGACACGCGCTTTAATAAGACCAAACTCAGAAAGATAAGGACGTAAGCTGTCAGCTTTTGAAGCATAACGGCCATCAATTGGGGAAAGAGCGGTAAGTGGGGTCATGGTATCGCCTTTGAATGAACAGAAAGTGAATGACTGCTTACGACAGCAGTAAATTTTGGTGGCGCAATTATAGCAAAAACTGATGCAAAAAAGGGAGTGTCAGCGATATTTCCCACGAATTAATAGTACGTCAAAGACAGATATCAACGTCAATAGATTTGGGAGAAATTGAATAGAGAGAGGAGTCAAAAACGATTGAGGATCATAATCCAAACGCGAACGGACGACATGACAAGCGGAGCAGTAACGGTTGCTACTGCCGCTTGTCAAAAATTAAACCCTATCTAAAAACCGCATGGCGCATCAATAGACTCAATCACACCGCCACCCAAACAAACCTCATCAATATAAAACACCGCAGACTGACCCGGCGTCACTGCGCGCTGCGGCTCATCAAAGACCACGCGCACCTCGCTGCCGTCAGTATTTGTCGCAAACACACGGCAGGCTTGATCGGGTTGACGATAGCGTGTCTTTGCCATACAGCTTAAACCTTCGCTAGTAAAAACAGCTTTGGGTGCAGCACCATCGACCCAATCCATTTTATAAGCTTGCAGCTCATTGCTCATCAGCATAGGATGCTCATGACCTTGACCAACGATTAGCTGGTTTTTCTCTAAATCTTTAGCAAGGACAAACCAAGGCTCCTCAGGGCGATCTTTTACACCGCCGATACCGATACCGCCGCGCTGACCTAAAGTGTAGTACATTAGCCCATCATGCTGACCGATAACATGTCCATCGTCAGTGATGATATCGCCTTTTTGGGCAGGCAAGTACTGCTGCAAAAAGTCCTTAAAGCGGCGCTCACCAATGAAGCAAATACCGGTTGAGTCTTTTTTCTTCGCGGTCACTAAATCATGCTCTTCTGCGATGCGGCGTACTTCAGGCTTCTCTAACTCTCCGACTGGGAATAAAGTCTTGGCTATCTTGTCGCCGCCAACTGCATGCAAGAAGTAGCTTTGGTCCTTGTTGTTATCAAGGCCGCGCAATAGCTGCGCTACCTCCATACCCGCGCTATTTTTATAATTTACGCTGCGGCGCGTGTAATGACCGGTAGCGATATAATCAGCGCCAAGCGTCAGCGCATAGTCTAAAAACGCCTTAAATTTGATTTCTTTATTGCATAAAATATCAGGGTTGGGCGTGCGTCCGGCTTTGTATTCGGCCAAAAAATGTTCAAACACGCGATCCCAGTATTCCATCGCAAAGTTGGCAGTGTGCAATTTGATACCGATTTTGTCACAGACTGCTTGTGCGTCTGCGAGGTCATCCATTGCCGTACAGTATTCAGTACCGTCATCTTCTTCCCAGTTTTTCATAAACAGACCTTCAACGATAAAGCCTGCTTGCTGCAGAAGTACGGCTGATACCGAAGAGTCCACACCGCCTGACATACCAACGATGACCCGCTTCGTGTTTGGGCTATCGATGTCGGCTAAGTTTAGAGGGCGATGGTGAGTGATTGCAGTAGCTTGACTGGATAAATTTTGCGTGGCTGATGTAACTGGCATAACGGAGCGCTCAACAATTTGTGATAACATAGGCGCTATATTATAGCATTGAATTAAAAATCAATGCTTATCAAGCTAATTTCTAGTTTTAAAAATAGCTTAGATGCTTTCATAAAAGTTTCGCTTATGTTGAATAAAATTTTGGATGAACAATGATAAAAATTGGTCAAGGTATTGACGTTCATGCTTTTCATAACAATGGTGAACAGCAACAATATGTCATATTAGCTGGCGTGCCGATTGAGCACACCCATAGCTTGCTGGCGCACTCAGACGGTGATGTAGTGCTACACGCACTTGCTGACGCGCTACTGGGCGCATTGGCGCTCGGCGATATCGGGCAACACTTCCCTGATACTGATGCCGCGCATGCTGGCTTGGACTCACGAGTGTTACTGCGCTATGTGTATAGGAAAATAGTCGACGCCGGCTACAAGATTGGTAATGCTGATATTACCGTGATGTGTGAGCGCCCTAAGCTTGCTCCCCACAATCAAGCGATGCGCGCCAACATCGCCAGTGATTTGCAAACCGATATCAGTAATGTCAGCATAAAAGCCACGACCACAGAAAAACTGGGTTTTACCGGCCGTCAAGAGGGCATTATGGCCAGTGCCGTGGTATTATTGCTCGCTGCTGAGCCTCGGTAGCGTGGCTGTGATGGGTGTGATGACGGGTGATGCAATGATGAGGGATATAATATTGGCACTTCTTTTATGAGGACTGACAATGTTTAGGCGATGGATCAAACGCTAGCAAGCCATGCTTGTAATATACGGACCATCGCCCCATGTATCAGCCATAGCCTTTATTTCTTTGTTTATCTATTTGTTTATCGAATGAATAATTGGCAATATCGTTACCCCACATACCTTTTTAATAAACCGCTTTATCAATAGGAGCCTTTTATGAGTGAGCAAACCCCAAACACTGCTGCAAACGATGTCGAACAACTGATTCGTGATCAGATCCGTGACAACAAAGTCCTTATCTATATGAAAGGTACGCCGCAGTTTCCACAGTGCGGCTTTTCTGCACGTTCGATCGAAGTCTTGACGCAAATCGGCCGTCCATTTGCCTTTGTGAATATTTTAGAAAACCCAGAGATTCGTGCGACCTTGCCTAAGATTGCCAACTGGCCTACGTTTCCGCAGTTATGGATCAATGGCGAGCTGATGGGCGGCTCAGATATTATTTTAGAGATGTATCAATCAGGTGAGCTTAAGCCATTGGTTGAAGCCAACAGCCCTGCAGCGTAATATCTGTATGAAGATGTGGCCGCTAAGGTCTCTGTAACGGCGCAACATCTGTCCAAGACCCGAGTCTGCCTACGCACGGCTCGGGTTTTTTGTGGGCGTGATGCGGCATTTTGCATTGTTTTTAGCGGTTTTGGCCCCATATAGGGCTTAGGATAAACGCCATTTTAATAATAAGAGATACTTATGAATCATCCTGAAAAAAGCACCGCACCGCAAAATGAGCAAGCCGCTATTGAAAAGCGCCGCGAGCATTTAAAAGCTGAGTCGCAGCGTCTGA
Organism: Psychrobacter celer; assembly: GCF_016107555.1. Taxonomy (GTDB): domain Bacteria; phylum Pseudomonadota; class Gammaproteobacteria; order Pseudomonadales; family Moraxellaceae; genus Psychrobacter; species Psychrobacter celer. The sequence continues at coordinate 90,594 of NZ_JABASU010000007.1, forward strand.
TCGATATGGCGAATAATGAGCCACACTCGGCACTTAAGTGTATCCATCAGCTCAGTGTGGCAGGCGGCGCCACTGAAGCGACTTATATCGCTATTGAGCAGCGTATCGTGGCCGATCAAGACGCAGCAGGTGCTTATCACCTGGCCTTGTTGGCACAAAACACGCCTGATTTGCCCATCGATGCGCGCCAGCTGATTGAGTTGGTCGTCAATAAAGGCGACAATACGCAGCGTTTGGCCTTACTTAAAAATCTGCCGTTACCGCCTGTCGATCATATCAAAGAGACTATCTTGGCCAGCAACGATGGTGAAGCAATTGGACAAATGAACGCGTATTTGCAAATCAATCCAGAAGGCTATGGCAGTCGCCATATGCTTGGCAGTAGTCAAAAAGATCGTATCGTGCCACTAAGCCCTGGTAATAGCATAGAGTAATGGCATTTATACGGCTTTATGAGTAAGTAAGCGGTGATTATTTGCTTTGGCTTCCTCAGTTATTTGCTATAAATAGTTTTTGTTTGAGCATTTTTTACACATCAAAAAATTGTTATAATAATGGGTCATCTACTCCCTGATCAGCGGCTTATCTGAGCCGTTGTCTCTTTTTATTTTTTCTTCGATTTTAATTCGACTGACGTTTGTGGGCTGGGCGTTTGCTACGTGACAAAAAAGTAGTGAGCGAGGGCCGCGTTATGAGTCAAGTGAGGCATACATGCAATACCCAAAACATTACGACGTGATAGTGATCGGTGGTGGTCATGCTGGCACAGAAGCTGCGCTGGCAGCCGCACGTATGGGCGCGCAGACCTTGCTACTCACTCATAATATTGAGACGCTCGGACAAATGAGCTGTAACCCCGCGATTGGCGGTATTGGCAAGTCGCACCTAGTACGTGAGATAGATGCGTTAGGTGGTGCGATGGCATTGGCAACCGACAAGGCGGGTATCCAGTTTCGGGTGTTAAATAGCCGTAAGGGTGCTGCTGTACGTGCCACGCGCGCACAAGCGGATCGTATCTTGTACAAAGCCGCCATTCGTCATACGCTTGAGAACCAGCCCAATCTTGATTTATTTCAACAAGCGGCCGATGATATCTTAGTAGAAAATGGCCGTGCGACAGCGGTGGTCACCTCGACAGGTATTGTTTTCAAGACAGAAACAGTCGTTCTGACGTCAGGGACGTTTTTGGGCGGTGTCATTCATATCGGACTTGAAAACGCAAAAGGTGGCCGCGCAGGAGACCAGCCTTCTATCAAGCTGGCTGACCGCTTGCGTGAGCTCAAACTGCCAGTCGGCCGCCTAAAGACAGGCACGCCTGCGCGTATCGATGCGCGTACGGTGGATTTTAGCGTCATGACGGTACAGCCGGGTGATACACCGCTACCCGTAATGAGCTATATGGGTGATGCCTCTATGCATCCTGAGCAAGTCAATTGCTATATCACCCACACAAATGCGCGTACCCATGACATCATCCGCGAAAACCTTGATCGCTCGCCGATGTTTTCTGGCAAAATCGAAGGCGTAGGCCCGCGTTATTGCCCGTCTATCGAAGACAAAATTCATCGTTTTGCGGATAAAGACAGTCATCAAATCTTTATCGAGCCTGAAGGCCTGACCACACATGAGTTGTATCCAAATGGTATCTCAACCAGCTTGCCTTTCGATGTGCAGTTAGAGTTTATTCATAGTATGAAAGGGCTTGAGAATGCACACATCACCCGTCCAGGGTATGCCATCGAATACGACTACTTCAATCCACAAAGCCTAAAGCCCACGCTTGAGACCAAATCCATTGATCGATTGTACTTTGCAGGGCAAATCAACGGTACCACAGGTTATGAAGAAGCGGGCGTGCAGGGGTTGCTGGCCGGTACTAACGCGGCACTCGTCACCACCAATAATAGTGAGTTTGAGACGTGGACACCGCGCCGTGACGAGGCGTATCTGGGCGTACTTGTCGACGATCTCATCACCCACGGTACCAAAGAGCCGTATCGTATGTTTACCAGCCGTGCTGAATATCGTTTGCTTCTGCGTGAGGACAATGCGGATCAGCGCTTGACCGAGACGGGCCGCAAGCTCGGTTTGGTTGATGACGCTCGCTGGCAAGCATATCAAGACAAAATGGATGCCATCGCCACCGAATCGGCTCGTCTAAAAGACATGTGGGCCACGCCTGCCAATGCCCTTGGAAAAAAACTTACTGAGCAAACCGGTGAAGTCTTATCCAAAGAAGCCACGGCGTTTGACTTGCTAAAGCGTCCGCAGATTCACTTTGCGGATATTGCTGCGATGACTGACTCGCAAGTCGATGAGCAAGTAGGCGAGCAGATAGAAATCTCGGTCAAATACGCCGGCTATATCGACCGTCAATCCGAAGAGATTGAGCAAATGAAGCGTTTGGAGAGTACGACATTACCGATGGATTTTGATTATAGTGTGGTCTCAGGCTTATCAAATGAGATTGTACAAAAGCTATCGCAAGTACGGCCTGCGACGCTAGGTCAAGCTGGTCGCATCAGCGGTGTGACGCCGGCGGCGGTTCAGCTGCTGGCCATGACGGTCAAAAAACAAAAAAAAGCGCAAGCGACGCTTAACGTTTGATGATGACACAGATTTGTCATTCAATATAAGACGGCAAGAGGCTCGCCCTAACACCCATAATGATTGGTCATTATGGGTTTTTTGTTGCTAAAGGCTTGGCGGTTTTTGGCGATAGCAAAAATAGCAGGTAGAATATTGTATCGGTAATGAAGCCAATGAATGACAAAAAGGAGTGCGATTATGCCTTACAATACTTTATCAGAGCTGCCAGCGGCAGTAAAAGACCATCTACCCAAACACGGACAAGAGATATTTCTTGCGGCATTTAATAGTGCAAGCGAGCAATACGACGACGAGTCACGCTGGTTTGCCACGGCATGGGCGGCGGTCGAAAACGTTTACGAAAAAAACTCGGACGACAAATGGGTCAAAAAACCAGATCATAAATAACGCTTTTGGTCTGTAGAGATATAGTTACTGACACTCAGAAGCACGTAGCACACAGTATCCTGCCTGCCAGTTTTATGCGGGATTGACTATAGCTGCATTGCGATAGACCAAATGTCAGCCGATTTTATGCTAGATTAGGCGTTTATCTGATTTTCTAGTCACCTTATTACCTGATATAGAGGCATGGCGGCAAACGTGCTGCTGTGCGTCTATGGTGTTTTTTGAGTTTTTTATGATAGAAGCCATCATTTTTGCGATTACCATTGTCTTGCCTAACCTAGCGCTGATGGGGTTGGGGTTTTTTATGCAAAGGCGCGGTGAGGCCAGTCAGGTTTTTATCGATCAAGCCTCAAGCTTTGTGTTTAATTACTGCTTGCCGTGTCTGCTTTTTTTTAGTGTGGTCGACAGTGAAGTGGACTATGCTAAGCAAATCACGCTGATCGGGGCAGGTATTGTCGTGACCTTTATTTTGTTTGTCGGTGCAGAGCTCTATGCCAAGCGTTTTGTCAGTCGGCCCATCGATCAAGGGGTTTTTGTCCAAGGCGTCTTTCGTAGCAATATGGCAATCATTGGCTTAGCGACTGTGGCAAACGCCTATGGTGAGCGCGGCTTGAGTATCGGCGCTGTTTATATGGGTGTGGTGACTATATTGTTTAATATCCTCGCTGTTATTACGCTCAGCCGTGTCTCCAAAAGTGTGGATGACACATTGATTAGCCGCAGCACGATGATCCTCAAAAAAGTTTTTACCAACCCACTTATTTTGGCATTGCTATCAGCATTCGCTTATAAGGCATTGCCATTGCCACCGCTTACAGGAGTCATTCATACAACGGGTGATCTATTAGCAGCGGTTGCATTGCCGCTAGCACTGATTTGCGCTGGTGCTAGTATTGATTTGAAATCGATGCTGCATCCATCGGGCTTGTCCATGCAGGCAAGTATCGGCCGTATCGTGATAGCGCCTATCGTTGCTATCGCCGTTGGACTGAGCTTTGGGCTGTCAGGGGTGCATATGGGCGTGCTATTTTTGATGGTGGCGTCACCAACCGCCGCCGCCAGCTACGTGATGGCAAAAGCCATGGGCGGCAATGATGTACTCGCGGCCAATATTTTGGCCTTTACGACAGTGGTGGGGATGTTTGGTATGGCGATTGGGGCGGCCGCCTTACGTGCGCTTGGTCTGATGTAGCTTATATATAGTCAGTGCTTTGTTGGACATAGCGTCAACTGGTCGTTGTAATACTAAAAACCCCCTTTTTTCAAAATAGAAAAAAGGGGGTTTTTAATGTCAATTTATATTGTCTCGGTTACGCTTTTCTTCTCGACGTTGCTTACGTTTGGGGCTGGTGCGATACGTCAGATAACCGCCAACGACCATCACGGCAATAAATGCTGCAATGTACAAAAATATCGATGAACCAATAAAAGCAGAGGGTTCCATAAGTATGATCTCATAGTGGTTTATCAATAATTATGCAAGCGTCCCATCTTATTGTAAAGTAAACAAATTTAGCTCAGGTGTAAGTTCAAGTGAACGCAAACGCGCTGCTTGATCATAGATGTTGGCCGTGACGATTAGCTCATCTGGCTCATATTGTGCTAAAAACTGCGCAAGCTTTGGTTTGACTGTCTCAACCGAGCCAATAAACGATACTGACAACGCATTATCCACCATCATTTTTTCAGCCTCACTCCAGATACTATCCATATCATGAGTGGGTTTGGGCATTTGTCCCGTTTCGCCTCGGCGCAAACGTACAAAGCTCTGCTGTGCTGAGGTAAAGTGATACTGAGCAGTTTCGTCATCATCAGCGAGTAATAGATTTGCCGCCAGCATGACATAAGGCTTATCTAAATAGGCAGACGGCTTGAACTGCTCGCGGTAGGTGTTAATCGCCTGCGCTAGCATCTGCGGGGCAAAATGTGAGGCAAACACATAGGGCAGTCCTAAATGCGCGGCTAAGGTCGCACCAAAAAGGGACGAGCCCAATATCCAAATAGGGACGCCTGATCTGGCGCCAGGGAACGCTTGTACAGGGCTGCCATCTGTATCGTTGCCCAAGAAGTACATCAGTTCTTGTACATCTTGTGGAAAGCGCTCAGCATCTTTCATCTGGCGACGCAGCGCCTGAAACGTCGCGCCATCAGTACCAGGGGCGCGGCCCAAACCGAGATCAATTCGATCGCCATAAAGCGCTTGTAAGGTGCCAAACTGTTCAGCGATGACCAGCGGGGCATGGTTGGGCAGCATCACACCGCCTGCACCGATACGGATACGGCTGGTCTGGCTACCGATATGTGAGAGTAGCACCGAGGTGGCGGCACTGGCGATACCTGGCATGTTGTGATGCTCTGCCATCCAGTAGCGGTTGAGACCGACTTTTTCTGCTTGCTGAGCGGTTGCCACGGTTTGGGCGATACCGTCAGCGACGGTTTTACCTTCGGGTACGGGGGCGAGATCCAAAAACGATAAAGGAATTTTGTTATTCATAAATTATCCAGTAGAGTGATTAATTATTTTCTCTTGATATGCTTGTCACCACTATCGATTTCAAGCGGTGTTACAGAGTAGCAATAAATCATAACAAAGCGCCATTAGTGAGTAGATAACAAAACCAGTCGCACATAAAAAAGCAGGCAACCTAAGTTACCTGCTTTTTTGAAATGACATTATGTAAATGGTAAGTTATTCAAATCACTTATTTGGCTGGATTGCCAAGCTTATAAGCGACCACATAATCACCGATCTTCGTACCTACTGAACCATGTCCACCAGCAACCAATACCACCATTTGCTCACCTTTAGAGTTCAAGTAGGTCATAGGTGTAGCCTGACCACCTGCTGGAATACGTACATTCCATAGGACATCGCCATTCTTTAGATCATAAGCACGGAAGTTGTTTTCTGTTGCTGCTGACAAGAATGCGACGCCACCTTTAGTGATGATAGGTCCACCAATACCAGGTACCCCCAATTCAAACTTGATTGGAATAGGAGATAAGTCCTGTACGGTACCGTTTTTGCGCTGATAAGCAATCTCGCCTGTGGCCAGATCAGCACCTGCGATAGTGCCCCATGGTGGCTGCTGGCAAGGTACACCAAGTGGTGATAAGAATGGTCCCATTTCTACCGCATAGTCTGCGCCTTCGTTGGCATTCACACCTTGTTCACCTTTATTGGTCTCAACATCGCCAAGTGTGTCTTTAGGGATGAGTTTTGAGGTAAAGGCAAGATAAGTTGGCATACCGAACATCACGCCATTTTCAGGATCAACAGCGAGTCCGCCCCAATTAAAGGTACCAAAGTTACCAGGATAGACTAACGTACCATTGGTTGATGGCGGCGTGTAGCGGCCGTCGTAGTTGAGTTTGTTGAACTCAATACGGCACATCATCTGATCGATGAGACTTGCGCCCCACATATCTTTTTCAGTCAGTTTCTCAGGCGCAAAGCTCAGACCAGAGTAAGGCTGTGTAGGCGATGCATGTTCACCAGCAATCAGGTAGCCTTGCGGTGCATCACGTTCTTTGATAGGCACAATAGGCTCGCCTGTGGCACGGTTCAAGACATAAACATCGCCTTGTTTGGTCGGTATAACCAATGCAGGCTGGACACCATCAGCGGTATCTAAGTCAAGCAGTGTTGGCTGCGCAGGCGTATCCATATCCCAAAGATCATGATGGACAAACTGCTGTACCCAGCGCGCTTCACCAGTTTTCAGATCTAGTGCGACCACAGAGGTTGCATACTTTTCTTCAGCAGCATTACGATAGCTACCGAGCTGATCGGGCGTGCGATTGCCCATTGGGAAGTAGGCCAAACCAAGCTCTTCATCAGCACTAGCAGTCGACCATGAGTTTGGCGAGCTGGTGCGATAGACTTGAGTTGGATCATTGACATCAAAAGGGGCTGTGTTGTCAGGATCACCTGAATCCCAGTTCCACATAAGCTCGCCAGTATTCACGTCATAAGCACGGATCACACCAGAAGGTGAGTTTACATCGTAGTTGTCGTTAACAGCACCAGCAACAATAATAACGCCACCTGCAACCACTGGGGCAGATGTTGAGTAGTAGTAGCCTGCTTGCTGGAATGGCATGTTGTGCATCAAATCTAATGCGCCATCTTCACCAAAGTCTTGACAGCGTTGTCCTGTTTTTGGATCGAGGGCATATAGCTTGGCATCAGAAGTTGGGATAAAGATCTTGGCATCGCATTGCTTGGAAGGATTTTCAAAGGTATTTCCAGCAATTTTTTGCACCAATGTATCGCCAGTCGCAGCCGGTTTATTAGCCGCTACTACGTTATTATCAGTGGTGTCACTGACGGCGCTATCGCTAGCTGTCTCGGTACTAGCATTAGCTGCTGGCGTAGTGCTGTTTGTACCAGCTTGACCAGCGTAATAAGAGACACCGCGGCAAGTTTGATGCTGACGTTGGAGGTTTTCGCCAACCTTAGGATCGAACTTCCATAGAGTCTCACCAGAGTCGGCATCTAATGCTAGCACCCAGTTATGCGGCGTACACATATAAAGAGCGTTGCCGATCTTTAGTGGGGTTGCTTGATAAGTGGTTTCGCCAACATCATTAGGACCTTTGACATCACCGGTTTGGATTTGCCACGCCAGCTCCAAATCTTTGACATTATCAGTGTTGATTTGAGTCAAAGGAGAATAGCGTTGTCCATAATCAGTACGGCCATAGGCGCTCCACTCACCATCTGGTGTTTGCTCACCAGTGGATAATGGGTCGCCAAGGTTGGTAGAAGTGGCATTTTGACCACTGTCATCTTTGGCAGTTAAATCGAGCTCGCCCAATTTGTCGGTGGCATTATTGGCCATACTACCAAAAGAGAGCAGTGCGCCCACAACCACACTGGCCATTAGTCCCCAATAATAAAGAGGACTTTTCTTAGTGTTGTTTGTGGTTGTTACTTGAGCGTGTTTCCCGTGCATCTTCTTAGAGACCCACGGTAAAAGCATTAATAAACCAAATATTAGTGGGAAACCCAAGCGAGTTGCCAGCGCCCACCAATAAAATCCAGATTCCCAAAGCGACCATACTAGTGTCACAACGATAAATATCGCGTACACCCCGTAAGCGCTCCAATGTTTTTTGAACAATAAAAATGCTGTCGTTAACATCATAACGCCAGCAAAAAGATAGTAAGGACTACCGCCTAAAGAGAGCAGATAAGCGCCGCCAATAATCAAGGGGACGGCAAAAACTGCCATAATGATCGCTACGAGTTTTTCCATGAGCGGTATCACCTGTTACATAGAAGCAAATGGACATGCAGTGGTCGACACTCAGTACAAATCGATGTCTAGGCGTCCAGCAATACATGCAGAAATAAAAAAGAAATCAAACGTTGAACAACGTTTGAGACTGTATTTTATCACTTATGCATAAGCTCGGTAAAGGTGGCGTAAGGTAGGACAGACGCTCTAGCCGCTTTGTTTAGTTGTCAAATTGTTTCTGACACAGCTCCATAAAGGCGCGGCCATATTGGCGAATCTCAGCATCATCGCGTACTGCCATCCAACTGGTAAACCGTCCAAAATGATCGACGGGGATGGCGGTTAGGTTTTGATAGTGACTGGGCTCAAAGGCCATCTCGGCGATGATCCCAATGCCCAGCCCTAGACCCACGTAAGTGCTAATCACGTCGGCATCGAGCGCGGCCAAAACGATATCAGGCTCAAGACCAGCATTGTTAAAGGTCTTGTCGATAGCGCCGCGACCGGTAAAGCCGCCATGGTAAGTCACAATCGGATAGCTGGCCAGCGTCGGCAGATCAATGGACTCTAAGCCTGCGAGCTCATGATCGCTTGGTACGATGACGCGGTGTGTCCAGTCATAATAACGATAACAGCGTAGGTAGTTATTATGGAGCAATGACTCCGTTGCAATACCAATATCGGCCTGCCCACGAATGACCATCTGCGCGATGGTCTCAGGATCCGCTTGCTGCAAGATCAAGTTGACTTTTGGAAATCGCTCTTTGAACTCTTTGACCACTTTTGGCAGTACGTATCTGGCCTGCGTGTGCGTGGTGGCAATTGTCAAAGTACCGATATTTGGATTATTAAAATCCAGACTTAGGTTTTCGATGGTGCGGATTTCAGCAAAGATAGACTCAATATGCGGCATCAGCGCCGTACCCATCGCCGTCAGCCCAGTCAGCCGTTTGCCTTGACGGATAAATACTTCGGTCTTCAGTTGGTTTTCAAGTGCCGCGATATGCTTTGACAAGCTCGATTGGCTGGTGTGCAGTACAGTCGCTGCTTGACTTAAGTTATAGCCATTAATCACCGTATGCCACACCGTTTCCAACTGTTTGAGCTGAATTTGTAGATGTCGCTGATTGACCACTACGTCGATTGCCATAACTAAATCCTATTATATAAATACACAGACCCTGCCTGTATATAAAATGCTTGTATATAAAAATGAAAACGTACGAATACGGCCTAGTGTAAAACAAAGTTATTATTCTTGTATATAATAAATAGCTATCAAAATATGATAATTATGAATATAAGCTGTAAGCATAGGTTGTGAATATATAAATTTTCGTCACATTCAGCTTTATTAGCTGTCATACCGTATTTGCGATAAAGAACTGTTTAAAAAAGCAAGATACGGCGTTGAATAAGAAATATGATTAACAATAAAGTAAGGTAGAAGCGGTAAAGGGATACAGTGATTGATAAAGGGACAACATAAAGCCTCAATATTCGATTTACTTGCTAGCCCATACAAAAATATCTAGTCAAGGTCAGCGTTCTCAAGTACCATAATTCAATTTTGTTATTACGACTATCGTCATAAAAGCCCAATGCGCGTGTGGTGCTGTATGATGGTGTGTTATCTGTCCTAAGTGCTGGTGAGTTATTATGTCTGCTGTCAAATCTGTGCCGCCCAATCAACCGAGTGCAAAAAAATCATGGGGCGAGGCCGCCAAGGCTTATTTGGACTCGCGTGTCATTGTGATGCTGTTTTTGGGGTTTTCAGCCGGTATTCCTATCTTACTGATATTTTCTAGTCTGTCGTTATGGCTAAGAGAAGCGGGTATAGATCGCAGCGTGGTGACGATGTTTAGCTGGGCGGCACTTGGTTACTCGTTTAAGTTTATTTGGGCGCCTTTGATTGATGCGCTGCCGGTGCCTTTTTTGACCAAGTGGCTGGGACGGCGTCGCAGCTGGATGGTGGTGTCGCAGCTGCTTATCGTATTGGCGATTTTTTTGATGGCGACCGTCAATCCTGTCAGTGAAGATGTGCTGATTTATATGGCAGGTGCGGCGGTGTTGCTGGGTTTTTCGTCAGCCACCCAAGATATCGTCATTGATGCCTATCGTATTGAGCTGGCACCGCCGTCTATGCAGTCGATTTTGTCTTCTATTTATGTGTCAGGCTACCGTATCGGTATGATTGTCGCTGGGGCAGGTGCGCTGTACTTGGCGGACTATTTTGGCTCGACGGAGGCTTTTTATAGTTATGAAGCATGGCGCAATACCTATTATATTATGGCAGGGGTCATGACATTAGGTATCTTGACGACGTTTGCCAGCTATGAGCCGACCGCTGAGATATTGCAAAGCAACAAACAACATCGCAATTTAAAGGTTTTTTTGATTTATTCAGCGTTGCTGCTCATACCAGGGCTGTTGTTTGGTGTGGCTTATTTACTCAATATGCTGATTAACTTGGCGATCGATACTCCTGTGGCATTGATACCGCAGGTCGCTCTGCCCAGTATCAAGTTTTACTTTTTGGCATTGGTTGCTTGCGCGCCCTTGCTGCTGCTGTACTTTATTATCAATCAGCCAAAAATCATCAATAAAGCACCGCTGGTGGCCGAGACGCGTGAAGACTATGTCAGACTGGTATTATTGTTTGTCTTTGCTGTCGTGGCATTTATCGCCGCCTATGTATTGATAGGGCAGCTCTTGCCGGCGTTTGACGGGGTGTTTGTCAGCTTTGTTAGTGAGACGCTGCATTTATTGATGAGCTTGGCGGTCGCTTTAGTAGCAGGCTTTGCGCTGGTGCAGGCGGGGCTAGTCAACAAACAAATTGCCATGGCGACATGGATTGAGCCGATTGTTGATTTTTTTAGACGCTATGGTATGAAAGCGCTTTTGCTACTGGCGTTGATCGGCTTATATCGTATCTCTGATATCGTCGCTGGGGTCATATCTAATGTGTTTTACCAAGACATGGGCTTTAGCAAAACCGACATCGCCAATGCAGTAAAACTGGTTGGGGTGATTATGGCCATCGCTGGTGGCTTTTTGGGTGGACTGTTAGCGCAGCGATTTCGTATCATGCATGCCATGATGATTGGTGCCATCTTGGCATGTGCGACCAATTTATTGTTTGTGGTTTTGACGTATAATCCAGGCAGCCTGCCTATCATGTATATGGCGGTGATATTTGATAATTTGGCGGCAGGGCTGGCCAGTGCTGTGTTTATCGCTTTTTTGTCTGCTTTGACGTCCATACGTTTTACGGCTGTGCAGTATGCGATTTTTTCCTCATTGATGACCTTGATTCCTAAGGTGATGGGCGGCTATTCTGGCTCTATCGTCGATAGCATGGGTTATCCGTTTTTCTTTATTTTTACCTTTGCCCTCGGGATTCCAATTTTGGCGCTGATTTATTTTGTCGATAAACACATCGTCATCGGTGATAATGATGATATTTATGATAATGACGATGATAACCCATAACCCTTAATGACAATGATGATAATGGTGCGGGCGCGCCTTCATTGACCAAGGAAAACCCTAATATCGGCGTTTAAGAATATATATGAAAAATATAAACGGTAGTCATGTCCAGTATTAAACATCTAAAGCAGTACATTCGCCAGCTATCGGATGATGCTGACAATAGCCGTTTGCCTTCGTTTTGGTTTACAGATTGGCTGCTGGCGGTCATTGATAAACCGTCCTTGTTTTTGATCACTGACGAAGAGTATCAGCTGACAGAAAGTGAGCTTGCGCAGTTTTATGCAGGTATCGAAAAACTGCAGGCTGGTACCCCATTGGCATATCTGACTGGTCAACAAGCGTTTTGGTCGCTTAGCTTTACTGTCAATGAGCATACCCTCATTCCTCGGCCCGACACCGAGGTATTGGTCGAGCAAGTACTACAATGGATACAATCGCAGCCGATAAATGACGAGCATCCTACACCAAAATATCTTTTGGATTTAGGCACTGGCTCAGGCTGTATCGCGATCAGTTTGGCGCATGAGCTAAAGCACCACTTGCGATATGCTCATTGGCATACTGTTGCGCTCGATGTCTCGCCTGAAGCGCTAGAGGTTGCTAAACATAATGCGCTAATCAATGAAGTGGGGGAGATTGATTTTATCCAAAGCAGTTGGTATGAGTCGCTGCCGACCGACAGGATGTTTGATGTGATTGTCTCAAACCCACCTTATATCGATGAGGAAGATGCGCACTTGGCACACTTGAGAGCCGAGCCAATGAGCGCTCTTAGTGCGCCCAATCATGGTCTGGCTGATATCGAGCATATCACGCAGCTGGCACCTAAATACTTGCGTGCAGGCGGGCTACTGGCGCTAGAGCACGGATTTGATCAAGGCGAGGCGGTGCGTCAGATACTCTCGTCCCATGGCTTTGGCGGGATACAGACGGTGCAAGACTATGGCGGAAACGATCGGGTGACGCTGGGGCATCTGGCATAAAGGGCTTTTTAGATGTTTTTTCTAACAAATCGTGGTGAAAGAGTGTGATGAAAGGTATGACGCAGGCGACAGAGACACAGCCGCTATCAGATAGCGAGCTAATGCGTTATGCGCGGCAGATACTGCTAGAGGGCTGGGATGTCGATGCTCAGTTACGTTTAAAATCAGCGCGCGTCGTTATGATAGGAGCCGGTGGCCTTGGGTGTCCGGCTTCTGAAACGCTGGTACGGGCGGGGCTTGGACAAATCCATTTGATTGATGATGATGTGATTGAGGCCAGCAATCTGCAGCGGCAGACGCTGTTTTTACCTAGTGACATCGGCAAAGCCAAAGCTCTGACAGCCGCGCAGATGTTAGAAAAAATCAATCCGTTGATAAAGGCGCGTGGGTCAGTGGCAAGGCTGAGCGAAGACAATGCCTATGAGCTACTGGGCATAGCATCTGGTAAGCCTGATTTATTATTGGACTGTACGGACAATTTTGCTACCCGCGATATGATCAATCGTATCAGTGTGCGCTATCAGCTTCCGTTATTGTCTGCCTCAGCGATCGCCATGCAAGGGCAGCTGGCCTTGTATGAGCCGCATCGGCAGACGGGCTGCTATCATTGTGTCTTTGGCTCGGTGCTCATCGATGCAGAGGCAGATGAGCGAAACTGTGCCAACTCGGGTGTGCTGGCAAGTACGACCGCGATTATGGGTAACCTACAAGCCAATGCGGCGCTGCAATATCTAGGATTAACCAAAAATCCACTGACAAATAAGCTACTGATATGGGATGGTAGCCAGATGCAGCAGCGGCTGATGGGCTATCGTCCAGACCCAGCGTGCCCTGTCTGCGCCCATGCCTAAACTCAATCGATCGTGGTATAAGTTATTTTTTATGAAAATTCATCGTCCGCATTTATTAAAACACACTTTCAATGTCGTCAATCGGGTTCGTCAAACTGCAAGTGTGGCAGGTCTCTCGGCGCTCAGAGTCGCCAAAGGTGAAAAGCCAGACGCGAGGCTATTAAAAGAAACCTTTGAGCAGCTTGGTACTACTTATATCAAGATAGGCCAGTTTATCGCCAGCACGCCATCGTTGTTTCCGCGTGAGTATGTCAAGGCGTTTCAGAGCTGTTTGGATCAAACCACGCCATTGTCGTACACCTATATCGAGCAGGTATTAAATGAAGAGCTGGCAACGGATGGCATGACGCTTGAGGATAAGTTTGCACATATCGACCCGACACCGCTGGCGTCGGCGTCTATCGCCCAAGTGCATGCTGCGCGTCTACATAATGGTGATGAGGTGGTGCTCAAGGTACAAAAACCTGGTGTCGAGACCATCATGCAGACGGATTTGGGCGTATTGTATGGCGTTACCAAGCTGCTTGAGCTGCTGATGCCATCGATGAAGTTTGCCAGTATCGCACCGATCATCGATGAGATTCGGTTGCGTATGCTGGCCGAGACGGATTTTATCGCTGAAGCGCAAAACATTCGAGATTTTCAGCAGTTTTTAGCGGTATCTGGCAATACTCGCGTGGTCGCGCCCAAAGTATATGAGGCGCTGACCACCAAGCGCGTGTTGACCATGAGCCGATTGTATGGGGTGTCAATGGTCGATGAAGTGCTGATGCGTCAGTACTGTGCCGACCCTGCACAGGTGATGGCTGATACTTTAAACACCTGGTTTGCCAGTTTGATGCTGTGTAATAGTTTCCATGCAGATTTGCATGCGGGTAATTTGATGCTGCTGACCGATGGACGCATTGGCTTTTTAGACTTTGGAATCGTGGGTAGGCTCAAAGCTGAGAGCTGGCGCGCTTGTATGGGAATGATGCAGGCCATGCAAGACAGTGACTATCAAGCGATGGCACGTCATATGGTCGATATGGAAATGACGCACGAGAGCCATCAGGTGGATGTCGCCGCACTGGGCGATGACTTGCAGCGCATGATGCAGACCATCATGGCAGAGGACAAAGCTTTTACCAGCGGTGTGCCATTTAATAGTAAAGAGCAAGCTGACGAGCTCAACCAGATGATGCTAGAGATCGTGGAAGTTGGCAAACGTCATGGTATTCACTTCCCGCGGGACTTTGCCTTATTGACCAAGCAGATGCTGTATTTTGATCGTTTTATGCGTACGCTTGCGCCCGATATGGACATGTTTAGCGATCAGCGGGTACAGATGCTGGGCCAGACGGTGAACTAAAATCACAAATGATTGTACCTGTTGTCTCTATTGCACCTATTATACCTAGGGCGTGTCCTTGGTTAGAGCCAAGTCGCCAGCGCGGCACGCCCTAATATAGCCGTCAAACCACATTGCGGCTAAACACTTCTCGCAGCTCAAAGCTTGTATGTACTTGGGCGACACCCTCGATACGATTGAGGCGATGCAATAAAAACTCCTCATAATGCGCCATATCGCGTACCCGCACCTTAATCAGATAGTCCTCTGTGCGACCGGTGACGATACTACAGCTCACCACTTCATCAAAGCTTTGAATTTTTGACTCAAATATCTCAAAACGCTCGGCAGTATGACGATCCATGCTGATGGCGATAAAGACGGCAAGCGGGTAGCCGAGCTTTTGCGCGTCTGTTTGTGTGTGGTAGCCGGTGATGATGCCAGTGTCTTCTAAGCGCTTGATGCGGCGCGCGCATGGCGTCGCCGAAAGATTGACCTGCTCTGCCAGCTCCGTGATACTCATGCGCGCTTGCGTCTGCAGCAAGCGTAATAGCGCTCTGTCGGTCTCGTCAATCTCTACAGAAAACCCTTTATCAATATAGCTGTTTGACATAAATATCCATCTTATTAGTGAAATGTACTAATTATATTGATAAATGCAGAGTTTTTCACCAAAATAGCACCAAATAAGACAAAAGAAAGCTGATTTTCGGCTGACAAACTTTGATATTATGATGGCATAAAGAGTGGTTATCTCGTATGATAAACATAAATCCAATCATCAACCATCCTGTAAAACCCGTAACCCTTGATACCATCTAAGGATTGATTATGTCTGACCAAGCCACACGCACGGCGACAAGTACAGCTGCCAAAATCACCCCAAAAAATACTGCTTTTGATTATAAAAAGTATCGTCCATTTGCGTTTGCTCCTGCGCTGCCAGATCGCACATGGCCGAGCAAAACAATCGACAAAGCACCAATCTGGGCAAGCGTGGATCTGCGTGATGGTAACCAAGCACTGATTGATCCGATGACCATCGAGCAAAAAATGCGCTTTTTTAAGACTTTGGTTGCCGTCGGTTTTAAAGAGATCGAAATCGGCTTTCCATCGGCCGCGCAGGTTGAGTTTGATTTTGCCCGCAAACTTATCGAAGAAAACCATGTGCCTGATGATGTCACCTTACAAGTATTGGTACAGGCGCGTGAGCATTTGATCGCTCGTACCTTTGAGTCGTTGAAGGGCGCTAAGCGGGCGATTGTCCACGTTTATAACTCAACGAGCCGTGTCCAACGCGAAAAAGTCTATGGTAAAGACAAAGCCGAGATCAAAGAGATAGCAATCGCTGGGGCCAATCTATTGGTAGATTATGCAGCCAAATATCCTGAAACCGAATGGGTCTTTCAGTATTCTCCTGAGAGCTTTAGCCAGACAGAGACTGAATATGCGGTGGAAGTCTGCGATGCTGTCTGTGAAGTATGGCAACCCCAAAATGGGCAGGAAGTGATTTTAAACTTACCCGCCACGGTTGAGGCCTCTATGCCCAATGTCTTTGCCGATCAGGTTGAGTATTTTTGTCGCCATCTCACCCACAGAGAGCACGTGACGGTCAGTTTGCATACGCACAATGATCGCGGCTGCGCGGTGGCAGCCGCAGAGCTTGGCGTCTTGGCGGGTGCTGATCGTATCGAGGGCACGTTGCTCGGAAATGGCGAGCGCACAGGTAACATGGATGTCATGGTCATGGCCATGAACTTATTTAGCCAAGGTGTCGATCCTGAGCTTGATTTTAGCAACATGAGCGAAATCGTACAGGTGGTGAGCGAGTGTAATAACTTGCCACTGCATCCGCGTCATCCGTATGTCGGTGAGCTGGTGTTTACCGCCTTTAGTGGCTCGCACCAAGACGCCATCAAAAAATCGCTCGATTATAATGAAAGACATCAAGACGAGACGGACGATATCTGGGATGTGGCCTATCTGCCAATTGATCCTGCGCATATTGGTCGTAGCTACCAAGATGTCGTCCGTATCAACAGCCAATCGGGTAAAGGCGGCGTCGCTTATATCTTGCAGCGTAACTACGGCTTTAATTTGCCGCGCTGGATGCAGATTGACTTTAGCGGTGTGGTACAAAAACAAGCCGAACGCGTGGCGCGCGAATTGCAAAACGACGAAATCTTGCAAACCTTTGAAGACACCTATCTGCAGCAAGGCAGCTTTGAGCTATTAGACTATAGTGTCAATAATAAAGGCGGCGAGGTCTACTTTAATGGTCAAGTGCAGATGAATGGCGATATCATCGACATCGATGGTACTGGTAATGGGCCGCTGTCGTCCTTTATCAATGGTCTGGCCCAACATACAGGAAAGTCATTGCACATCATCAATTATGCTGAGCATGCAATCAACCCGCAGCATAATAGTGGTCATGGCATCGATGATGATACCAATCGAGATAATAAAACCAACGCCAATGCCGCCGCTTACATTCAGTTAAATGTCGATGGTGAGGTGTACTCTGGTATCGGTACGTGCAGCAGTACGGTATCGGCGATGCTAAAAGGCGCGCTATCGGCCTTTGCTCAGGCAGTCAGTGCGGTCGCCGCCTAAACCTGACAGCGGGTGATATAGCCCTACTATTGGTTATTATAACGTCATAGCGTTTTGCATCATGCAAGCGGCGCTATGGCGTTGTTTTGTGTGAGTCATAGGCAGCACTGGTGGCGTTACGACTGATAGCATAAAGTTACTTGTGTTTTTGGTGTCTAAGACTTACGCTAATGTATATAGCACCTACTATAAAACAATAAATCAAAGGTTAATTATGGAACCTATATCATTTGCTTCATTTACTTTGGCTTCTATTTTGGCCTCGTTGCCTGCCAATGGTGAAGTCGTGACCAAACCGACCATCACGACCCATATCAGTCCTGCTATCGCGGGGCAGTGGGAGATAGATTTGGACAGTAGTATCACGATGACCAAAGACGCGCAGGCGCGGCAAGCGGCCCGAAAAGAGAGATTGGCGTCAGCGAATAGCGAGCCGAAGATTAAGGAGGGCGCAGCAGGCGGGATACTCACACAAAGCGAGGAGCGCATCCTACAGACTGAGCCAAACACCGATCAAAACTTACTCGCCTCAACCAAGAAGTCTAATCAATGCCGTGAGTTGTATAACTTTGGTGCGGATAATGAGATGTGGGCGGTAAGTGGTAAGGAGTGGACGTACGGACGTTACTTGGTGACACACCGCGAGGAAGGGCTGCCTATTATCGCCCTCAAGACTGTTTATGACAATAACGAAGTAGACTGCTCAGGCAATCAAATTGATCAGACCGATGAGGCACTCATTGCGTTTTTGTACCATGATGGCAACCAAATGCAGTGGTGCGCGGATCCTGAGGGTAACGAATGTTTTATGAATTTTCATAGAATCCTGCCGTAAGCTCTCATAAAGGCTGATATGGTTAAATCCCTAAAAACTGATATCGCGCTGCTAGAAGGGGTTTGCGCAGCATCGAGCGGCGTAGATATAGCGGGCCAATAAAACTGATATCAGTAGCCTTGTCTTTATCTGTATATGTCTTATTTGGTCAAAAAAACCGCCAATCAACGATTGGCGGTTTTTTATTGAGGCATACAGCAAACTAAATTATGAGTCGGCTTTGGCATGGTTGGGCGTCAAAAGCTCTCTTTCTAAGTAGTGAATGTTTTGGGCTTCATGGACAAAATTGTCATCCGCCAAAATCACATCGCGATGCAGCGGTATATTGGTTTTGATGCCTTCAATGACGAGCTCATCAAGCGCATGCAGGGTCTTGGACACCGCTTGTTGGCGCGTTTGACCATGGCAAATCAGCTTGCCAATGAGTGAGTCATAATAGGTCGGTATTTCATAGCCAGGGTAGAGGTGTGAATCAAAACGCACGCCTGCACCGCTTGGTGTAAACAGCTGAGAGATGGTGCCTGGGCAAGGGACAAAAGTAGCGGCGTCCTCGGCATTGATACGGCACTCAATCGCATGACCTTGTACTTCGATCTCGCTTTGACGATAAGACAGACCATAACCGGCTGCGATTTTGAGCTGTTCGACGACCACGTCGATACCGGTGATCATCTCAGTCACAGGATGCTCTACTTGCACGCGCGTGTTCATCTCGATAAAGAAAAACTCGTTGTTTTCGAACAAAAACTCAAAGGTGCCCGCGCCGCGATATTTGACCAGCTCGCACGCTTTTACGCAGGCTTTTAAGATAGGCTCGCGCACATCGTCTGGGATATCAGGGGCAGGGGCTTCTTCTAGTACTTTTTGGTGGCGACGCTGTAGTGAGCAATCACGGTCATAGAGGTGAATGGCGTTACCATTACCATCCCCTAATACTTGTATCTCTACGTGGCGCGGGTTTTGTAGATAGCGCTCCATATAGACGGTGTCATCACCGAACCACAGCTCCGCTTCTTGTTTGGCGGCTTGTACTTGTCCAATCAGCTCATCAAAACGCTCGACCACGCGCATGCCGCGACCACCACCACCAGCGGCAGCTTTGATCAAAAGAGGAAAGCCGATATTGCGGGCTTGCTCTTCGGCATTGTGCAAGGTAACTGCGCCCACAGAGCCTGGAACGGTTGGCACGCCTGCTTTTTTCATGGCATTAATCGCCGAGACTTTGTTGCCCATTAAGCGGATATGATCGGCATTGGGACCGACGAAGGTCAGTCCTGCTTCTTCTACTTGTTCGGCAAATTCAGCATTTTCAGATAAAAAACCGTAGCCTGGATGGATGGCGTCAGCACCCGTTATTTCTGCCGCCGTCAAGATCGTATTGATATCGAGGTAGCTTTGGTTGGCATTGGGTTTGCCGATACAGATAGCTTCGTCAACAAAGCGCAGATGCATAAGATTGGCATCTGCGGTGGAGTAGACGCCGACGGTTTCGATACCTAACGCCTTACAGGCTCGAACGATACGTAGGGCGATTTCACCTCTATTGGCAATGAGCAGTTTTTTTATCATGGGGTCATCCTTTTTGACGCGGCAGACATTGATTGAGCCTTGATGGGGAGCTTCGGCATTTGATATCCGTATTCGGCATCGGTAGATAGTGACAGCTTACAACAACGTAAAACGGTATAAAGTGCCAAAATAAGGTGCCGAAATAAAGTGCTAAAGACTCAATCAGTATGAAGTAAAGTGAGGCAAATATCGTTACGCTTTATAGCGTATGACAGGTTGACCAAACTGCACAACTTCAGAGTTATCTACCAAAATCTCGTCAATGACACCGCTTTGGGTGGCCTCAAGAGGGTTCATGATTTTCATCGCTTCGATAATACCAAGCGTGTCGCCCGCTTGTACTTTTTGGCCGACCTTAACAAACGGTGGATCATTGGGGCTTGGGGCAGAATAAAAAACGCCAACCATTGGCGATGTCTCAACGCTACCTGCCTTTGCTGCTGGTTTTGTATCTGCAGCCACTGGTGCTGCGCCAGCAGTAGGAGCGGCCATCATGGTCGGTACAGGGGCATCATAGTGACGAGTGAGACTGATGTGTTCGTCATCAGAGCTGATTTCTAGATTGACCAGTTCACTTTCTTCCATGAGGGCGATGAGGGTGCGTATTTTTTCAATATCCATAGTTTTTATCTTGCCTTGTACTAAATTCGAGAAATAGTGTAACTAAATATTGTTTGATTGCTAATGATACCTAGATTCAGGCCAATGAGCAATCAATGTACAGTTGTTAACTGAGAATTTTTACATATTTTGACGTAATCTAGCTGTTTTAGTAAGAAACCCACTACGATTTATCATTATCGATGTGGTTTTTAAGCCAAGCTGCTTGTACATCGTGCTGCATTCGGTCGCACGTTTGTATGATGGTCCTAACCGTTCCAAAAATCTTACTCAAACCTAGCCAATATTGACTATTAGATAGGTTTGA
>NZ_JABASU010000008.1 GCF_016107555.1 Psychrobacter celer
GGTATTTTATAAGAGATTCTACGTTTGAGCTGTGCTATTTTAGGGGATAGTTACAATTTTGACGATAACTTAATAACTAACGAGAGTTTCTCTGATACTACTAAATCTGCTATTTTCATTACTGATGCCTTACAGAATGCAGTACGTTGTAAGATATGTAATGCGAGAATTCATAGAAATTCTATGTCTATAGATCATATAGTTAGGAAGCAGGATGGTGGCATAGGAAACTTTGAGAATGGTCAGTTAACGCATCCATACTGCAACACCACATATAAGAATTAATTTCTTAAAATATTTTTAAATATCAATGAATCTAATTAAAAAAAGCAGCCCTCCAAAACGAGCGCTGCTTTTTTTATAGCAAGCCTAAAACCTAACCCCGCACATTCACCACATAACGCCCCACCGCCTGACCATCAATAAAGCGGTCTAGGTATTCTGGGGTTTGCTCAAGGGTGATTTCTTCCGCGTATTGCTCCAGATTGGGTAGTTTCATGTCCGTTGCCACGCGCTGCCAAATCGCTTTTTTGTCCTCAAGCGGGATAAATACCGAGTCGATACCCAGTAGCGATACCGCACGCGTGATAAACGGCAATACGGTCATCGAAAATGACGCTGATGCTGCAAGGCCACAGGTCGTCACTGCGCCACCTGGTTTGGTTTGCTTGAGTAGGTTGGCAAGATAGTCACCGCCGACGGTATCGATGGCATTGGCCCATAGCGGACGGCCAACAGGGCGATTGCCGACTTCATTGATGGTGTCACGATGGCGCACTTCGGTGGCGCCTAACTCTTTCAAGTGTTCGCTTTGCTCAGGCTTACCAGAGAAGGCGATAGACTCGTAGCCCAGCTGCGAGAGGATAGCGATACTGATAGTGCCCACACCGCCTGTCGCGCCTGATACGGCAACGGGGCCATCGCTTGGTTTTGCGCCCATTTTCTCCAGCTTTTGGATGCTTAGCGCCGCCGTTAGGCCGCCTGTACCATAGATCATCGCTTCTTTTAGGCTCAGCGCTTCAGGACAAGGCAATGCCCAGTCGGCAGGGATGGCAATCATTTGCCCGAGTCCGCCTGCGGTGTTCATACCTAAATCATAGCCGAATACCACGACCTCTTGACCTTCGTTAAAAGTGCCAGACTTGTCGCTGACCACCACGCCTGCCGCGTCAATACCAGGGGTGTGCGGATAGTTTTTGGTGATGCTCTTATTGCCTGAGGCCGACATGGCATCTTTATAGTTGAGCGAGGAGTAATGTACTTCGATCAATAGATCATTGTCAGGCAGGTCGCTGACGTAGCGTTCTTGAATGTTTTTTGCGAACGTGCCTTCGCTGGTTTCTTCGACCACTAAGGCTTTAAAGGTTTTATTATCAGAGTTTGTTTGATTGGACATAATATTATTCCTCTTTTGGTAAATAAACTTTACGGCGATACATTAAGGCTTGATGAGTATCTTACCTTTTTTGTCTGATTGTACCTCATCAGAGACCGCTTTTTGGATGTCGTTTAAATCGTAAACACCGCCAGTCGGTAGTTTTAGGGTGCCATTAGCAGCATTTTCGATTAGCTCACCAGTTAAGCGCTGCATATCGTCTTTACTGATGGTTTGCATCATATCGCTCGCCCAAAAGCCTTTGACTTGCGCCAGATTAAAGATCAGATTGCTAGGATTCAGCATCAGCGGTTTACCTGACATTGCGCCGAGTGACGCCATGACGCCATGTTTACCCAGCATTGATACTAGCTCGCCGCCTGGCTGACCACCAACGGCATCGACTGCGCCGCTGATTTGAGCATCGCCAACGATTTTTTTGACTTGCTCTTTCCAGTCGTCATTATCAGTCACGACGTTGTTGTCAGTGATACCTAAATCGATAAGCTCTTGCTCAGATTTTTTGCTTCGTACTAGATTAATGGTGTTGATTTTACGAGTAGGAGCGAGCATCGCCATCGATTCACCAACCGCACCGTTAGCAGCGTTTTGGATGATCCATTGACCCGGCTTGATGTTTAAAAACTCAATGAGCAACAGCGCGCTCATCGGCATAGCGATTAATTGAGCGGCCATCTCATCATCGATAGCGTCTGGTATAGGGATGATGCTTTGAACTGGGGAGATAAAATACTCCGCCCACGTGCCTTGTACGCCTGAGACTACGACGCGCTGACCTTTTTCAAAGCCTGTGACCTCACTGCCTAAAGCATCAATAGTCCCTACCGCCTCACTACCGCCTGTCGCAGGCAGTTTAGGTTTATTACCGTACTCGCCTTTGATGGTAACAAGGTCGTGATTATGAATGGAAGATAAGACAGTCTTGATACGGACTTCGTTGTCTTTGGGCTCTGGAGTCGGGCTGTCACTCACGCTAAGCACGTCAGATGGTTTGCCAAATTCGTTATAAGTTGCAGTGCGCATAGAAGTATCCTTTTTATTATTTATCCGTTTGAGCACTTAAAGAGATTATTGAGTACTCAAAGAAATTAAGTTTAACAATTTGCTTTTTATAAAAGATAACAACTCAGACTAAGCGTTCTCAACTTGGTTTTGGTTACTTAACGTTGTGGCTGACTTAGAATTGTAAGGGAGTCGAGATTAAGCATAAGGCTTTCTTAACGAGTGCTACTTTTGCACCAGAATTAACATTCTGCATAAAAAAACAGCGCTTCTATCATAAGAAGCACTGTTTTGAGTGAGCTGTTAAAGGACTTTAGATCAGGTAATTTACGCGTAGCAAATTCTTATGGCTTTAACAGCACCTTACCGTTTTTACCTGATTGTAGTTTGCCATCAACGGCCTTTGTGATATCTGCTAGATCAAATGTCGCTTCAACGGGCAATTTCAACTTGCCTTCGACGGCGCGCTCAATAAGCTCGTTGATAAGACGCTGTTTATTATCCACGCTCATCTCTTGGCTGATTTTACTGCCCCAAAATCCTTTTACGATGGCTTGTTTAAAGATAAGATGCGTCGGATTGAGCGTCATGGGCTTACCTGACATGATGCCAAAGGACGCCAAGGTGCCACCATGACCGAGCAGTGATAATAAGTCGCCACTGGCGTCGCCGCCGACAGAGTCGACTGCTGCGCTGATGCTGTCATCGCCGATGATTTGTCGGACTTGGTCTTTCCAGTCGTCATCTTCGGTGTTGATATTGTGTTTGATGTTGAGGGCTGCTAACTCTTTGACGGCCTCGCCACTACGTACGACGTTGATGGTATGGACGCCGCGCGCCGACGCCAGCATGGCAAGTGACTTACCGACTGCGCCATTGGCGGCATTGTGAATAAGCCATTGACCGCTTTTTACTTCCAAGAACTCCAGCAGCATCAAGGCACTAAGCGGCATGGCGATTAATTGCGCGGCCATCTCATCATCCAGGCTTTCAGGGATGGCAAACACCATGTCCTCGTCAGCGACGAAGTACTCCGCCCAAGTCGCTTGCACACTGGCCGCCGCCACGCGTTGCCCGACTTTTAACCCTTTAACGTCACTACCAACGGCGTCAATAATGCCCAGCGCTTCACTACCGCCGATCGCCGGCAGCTCGGGTTTAAAGCCATACTGACCGCGCACGGTGAGCAAGTCATGGTTGTGGATAGAGGCGAGTACCGTTTTGACACGGACTTCATTGGCCTGTGGCTCAGGGATAGGGCGATCGCCGAGGCTGAGGACTTCGGTGGGTTTGCCAAATTCGTTATAAGTTGCGCTACGCATAATATATTCCTTTTTATCATTTATAAGGGTTTATAAGTATTGTTAGAGTGGGGCGTGTCTTCAATTCACTCGATAGTCATCTAAATGGGCTAAAAATGGCTAATTTTCTTGTTTGACGACAATTTATCTCATTTTTATCGCCATTTTTGAAATGAAGACACGCCCTAGTATTTATTAAGAAAACAATTTAGAACTACCTTAACAAGGGGTTTGGATCACTGACAAGGCAACTTTGGTTACCTGATGTTGTGAGTGGTTTTAGCTATGAATTTTTTAAAAAATTACAAGGATTAATTATCAATACTCGCTTCATGGTCAAGGCTATTAGTTTCAGGGTTACTCATCTTAGGATCGATTACCTTAAACTTCTCATCGACCATATTAGTCAGTAAAGGCTCACCGTCATCATTAACCCGGAATAAGCCATATTCAGCCGCCTCAAAAGCCTCGGCATGACCTTCTTGAAAGAAAAAAGCGTTGGTCGCCAGTTTGAGTACGCCATTACGGAGACGATAATAAATCGCCCTCTCATTTGTGCTTAAGTTGTCAGGCTTACTCTCTGCCAAGTGCTCAAACTGTCCGACATTATTATTATCCAAAGCGACGATGACATAGCCTTCCTCATGAGTAGGATAGCTGCCCGGAGCTGTATTTAAGGCGGCAAATACCTCATTCTCTAGCGCATAACGTAGCGTCATATAGTCGCCCTGCATAAAGCCGCGTGGATCAACGGGCGCAAGCTCAAGCAGTACGGTATCACCAGTGGCTAAATGGGTCTCGTATTTGGCGACATTGAGAGTCATTACTACTAAGATAACGATTAAGCCAAACAGCGCAATAGTAATTCTAACTGCTCGTTTTTCAAGCCAGCCAATCGAGCTAAGCACGGATGAATTTTGAGCCATAGTCTTATTATTCATGACAAGCGCTCCTTATCAGTACTCGTTGCTAATGCCACATTACTGGCAAAGTAACGTTTGATCAGTAGCCAGCGCATCAGCAATAAGCCAACTCCGATAATAAGCATAGAAGCGGCTTTGAGTAATAATGACGTATCGAGCTGATAGTAATACCAAAAGATATAGCTGACTAAGGCGATAATACCAAGCGCTAATAGCACTCGCTGACTATTGGCAAACGCTATGACAATAATAAGGCTAGTGGCGAGCAACCCTGAAACGTAAATCGATACCACCCCAAGCACGGCGGTAGCGCCGACTATAATCAGTCCCGTTGCTGAGAGCAGTTGGATACGGTAGCGCTTCAAGATTAAGTAAGCGGCACATAAGCTAGCAAGGGCCAATAATCCTTGCGCTAAATAGTAGTTATAACGAAAAGGGTTACCGTCATTATCGAAGCTGCCATCATATTCAGCAACGATAAAATAGACCGAAACGCCAAGCAACACAAGGGCGCTTGCATAGCCAAACGCGCTAATAATAGATTGTGCATAGACTTGATGTGGACGAGGAACGCGCCGTAATAGCGGATAGCGTTGCAATTGCGTCACGATAGTCAAGAGCGCTAATACGCCTAAACTTAGCTCAGGGAACTGATAATAATTGAACAAATAGACCATAAGCCCAAGCACGAGGCTAGCACCTAGCAGTCGATACACCACATTGGGCATGATAAAAGTCAAATAGCTTTGAATAATCAAAAATAGCCAGACTGATAAGGGGCGCTCTACGGCATAAAAGAACAATCCAGCAGCGACATACAACTGTCCTGTGATACTGATAGCAAAGGCTGAATATTCAAAGAATAGATTGCGATGTTTGCTTGCGGTATTAAAGAGCCAAAAGGCAAGAGCGCTTAAAGCTAGACCTACTATAATAAGGCCTATAGCGCTTTTTAACACATTACTTTCAGCCAAAAATAAAGTCAAAAAACCTGTAAAAAACAAACTGGCTAACAAGCCACCGAAACCAATAAAAAGTTGCAGATACCAAGGGGTATGTTTCTGTGAGTCGTCATCTAAATGGTCGTTATATACGCTAAAATCTTTAGCGATTAGACCGATATTTTGCAGCGATGCCAGCGCTTGTTGGTCGTTATTATTCATGATCGGTTCCTTTTTTATTCAAAGGAGTATTCACCGCTTGTAAGATTTTAAGGTCTTCAGAAGGAGAGTTATCTGATTTTATAACTTCAAATAACCACTTGATAGCATAAGTAACCATGCCAATCAGTAGAAGGGTTAAGACGAGTAGGCTGCCTGCATCAAAGTCATTAGGTAGTATGTTAACTGCCCAAGACATCACTACAATAATGAGAGAAAAGCAAAGGTAGGTCAGCATCAGTAGATCACTGCGCTGTCGATAAAAACGCCAATACATAAAGGCGCACCAGCCCGCCCAAAGCTATAAAGACAGGAGCGTCGCCAACACACTATCCACAGCAAAAACAGTAATAATAGCGAGGAAAGTGATAGCGATAGTGCTGATTAAACCAACAAGATAAGTACTCCAGTGCAAACCTGCTTGAGCTTGCAATAGTATATCGTCGTAAGTCGTTTTGGAGCTTGAAAGGTTAGGACTAGCAATAGAAGTATCTGAACCAACAATCTCGCTATTAACTTGGCTAGACATCGCACGTTTTTGACCCAAAAAGATAAGCCAAAGATTTAGGGCAACCAAATTGATCAGTGCCACTATCGCCACTCTTATAACATCTTGATAGCTACTATCAACGAACGATAGATCTACCACCTCCAAATAAAGCAATAGAAAAGTATTAAGCAGCCCAAGCCACAATAGCCACAGTGCCGGAAAGCGGGCAATAATGACCCAAGGGGTAATCAATACTGCCCAAGCAAAAAACAGCTGCCAAGTATCCGCGCCAGTCTGATATACCTGCCCAAATAGCGCCAGCAAACTACCCGTAATGATACTAGCGACCAGCAATAATAGCTGGCGAATAAAATGAAACCTGCGCCGAAAAGAGAGAGCCACGTAGAGCGCAATAGTGATAACCAGAGCGCCCTCGACCAAAGCGAATTTGCCTAGCTTACCCAAATTTTGCCAGTTATAAGCAATAAAAAACACCAGTGATAATACCAATGCCAGCGCACCGATAATCAGCAAGGCTTTATCAAAGAAGCTAAGCCATGTTCTTTTGCTGGGATAGACTTTTAGGTGTTTGGCAGCAGCCTCTGCATGCTTGAGAGGAAGTTTGTGTTGTTCAATGAGTTGTTCGATAGCACGCCGCGTTTGACTCATAGCGCCCTCTGTTTAACAGAATATTTAGCTTATCTTAGCGGTTTTTTTAGGCGGCATTTATAGAGTTGAGTAAACAGAGGTAGGCGGGTGCAGCTAGAGGGTTTGAGGGTTTGAGGGTTTTAAGAGTAAACTAATAAAACTCAATGCGGCTCAGCACGTGCTCTTGGATAAAATATGCGCAGATATAAGCGCTCGGCCAAGCAAACACAAAGGCTAAACTCCACGAACCCAATAAATCAGAGAAAAAATGATCGCTATAGCCAGCCTTTACCAGTATCAACGCCGCTGAAATAATAAGCGACATCATCATGGCCATTAGTCCGGTAAATACGAGACGATAAAGCTTACGACTCATACGTATTCTCAGGGTAGGAAGTGCCATAGATTTTTATCCCAAAATTTTGATAATGGCTATCATATAGTCTCTACTTTGCTGGGTAAATTGGTTATTGTTAATCACTATGTTTGTAATAGCTGAATTATCATAAAGCTATCGCTAATATTGTGATTGACTAATATTTGTGACTGCATAATAAATGATAAAAGGAAGGGACGATGAGAACTGAGAAACAAAAAATGCCGCACCAAAAAACGTTAGGCATCATCGGTGGCATGAGTTGGGAGAGTACCGAGAGCTATTATCGACTGATCAATGAAGGGGTCAAGGCTGAATTAGGTGGCCTGCATTCAGCGGACCTGCTTATTCATAGCTTAGACTTTGCGCCGATTGGTGAGCTGCAAGCAAAAGGCGAGTGGGCACAGATGGGCGCGATATTAGTGAGTAGCGGCAAACGTCTGCAAGCGGCTGGCGCGCAAGGCTTGCTTATTGCGACTAATACCATGCACAAGGTAGCTGATGAGGTACAGGAGGCCACAGGCTTACCGATTATTCATATTGCCAATACAACCGCTAGTGCGATTCAAGCGCAGGGTCTGACTAAGATAGGTTTGCTCGGTACGCAGTTTACCATGACGCAGGGTTTTTATAAGCAGCGCCTGACAGATAGCGGTTTGCAAGTGGTGATACCTAAAGATGCGGCGAGAGCAGAGGTGCACCGAATTATCTATGAGGAGCTGTGCCAAGGGCAGTTATTGGACAGCTCAAGAGAATATTATCAAAGGGTCATTGAGCAATTAGCTGATGCAGGCTGCGAGGGGGTGATTTTGGGCTGTACTGAAATTGGCATGCTGATTAAGCAAGCGGACAGCCCCATCCCTGTGTTTGATACCACTGCTATCCATGCGCGAGCGGCGGTAAGGTTTTTAGTGGATAAGGCAGTCGGCTAAATACTGCAAAGATAGCATAAAACCTGCTGCGACCGTTTAGCCTTTATCGTAAGTTGGTTAATGGCTACCATGAACCTTTTCATACACTTTGATGATACGGCGCAGCGGTAAGCGCTTCCATGACGTCGTTGGTAGGGCAAATAGCAGCATGGTTTTGGCGATAGACCCTTTGGTAAGGTCACGCGATTTACTGGAGGGCGTACTCGTGTCGCTCAAGGTGCATCCTTTTATGCCACTTTGATTGGGCTTTGATGAGTGTCAGTTGGGTTTAATTGAGAATAGATGGTGAGCTTAGGGTTGTAGTTATAACCACTACTGCTATAAAACGCTCCTATTATAAATAACAATGCCTAAGCTATCTGGGCTAGAAAGGTAAACAAAAGCTAACGATAGTCTTGTATATGAACATAGAAGATAAGGTTTTGACTAGAAAGTTATAAATTAAAAAATCTAGGCACAAGTTTAGCGCTAAAATCAAAGTCAGATTTTGTTTCCACCTTAATTCTAAACAAGGATGCCTCCATGCTATTTAAACGCTTAGGCCTTGCCGCACTATTTAGTCTCTCTATCGTAGGCTGTACCACAGCGCCCAATACGCTTGCCGTTAACACTACCCAAAAAATCATTCAATATGAGCGCAATAAGTCTGATCTAGACGTCAAATCATTTACGCTAGCTTCTGGCGACAAGTTAGTTTATGCCGAAAACGCCAACCTAACAGGCGAGCCCTTACTCCTTATTCACGGTTTTGGTGGTAATAAGGACAACTTCACCCGTATCGCTGACGAGTTAGAGGACTATCATCTGATCATTCCTGATCTGCTGGGTTTTGGCGAGTCGAGCAAACCTATGAGCGCAGACTATCGCTCACAGGCACAGGCCACGCGCTTACATGAGCTGTTGCAAGCTAAGGGATTGGCAAGCAATATTCACATCGGCGGTAACTCGATGGGCGGCGCGATCAGTGTCGCGTATGCCGCAAAGTACCCAAAAGACGTCAAGAGTCTATGGCTCGTCGATACCGCAGGGTTTTGGTCAGCAGGCGTGCCAAAATCGCTTGAGGGCGCAACCTTTGAGAACAACCCATTGCTGATCAATAGCAAAGAAGACTTCTACAAGATGTACGATTTTGTCATGTATAAGCCGCCTTATTTGCCCAAGTCAGTCAAAGCGGTATTCGCACAAGAGCGTATCAATAATAAGGAGTTGGACGCCAAAATCCTTGAGCAAATCGTCACTGATAATGTCGAGGAGCGTGCTCAAATCATCGCGGACTATCATATTCCAACGCTCGTGGTTTGGGGTGATAAAGATCAAGTCATCAAACCTGAAACGGTCAATGTGATCAAAGACATCATCCCGCAAGCGCAAGTCATTATGATGGAAGATATCGGTCACGTACCGATGATAGAGGCAGTAGAGCAAACGGCTGAGGATTATAAAGGGTTTCGTGCAACGCTGAAGGGTCAGTAATTCACAAGTCTTTTGTTAATCGTGTCAGTAAGGCGTCTGTACTTTCGTCTCTGACTAACGTGACGCCTTGCCCTGCCCATAACGACAGATGCTCGGCGTCCAAACGCTTGGCCGCATCCGCTCGCATAAACTTGGTCATGGCATTGAGTTGCGGGTAGGGCGGTAGCGCATCTGCACACTCAAACTGAGCAAAATCACGCAAATAGTTGTTTAATAATCCACGTGCAAGCTTACCTGAGAACAATCTGGTTAAGCGCGTCTCGCTACTACGTTTACCTTGACTGGCATCAATGAGCGCTTGCTTATAGGTATCATTAATACCGCATTGATCTGTGGTCAAAAATGCCGTTCCCATTTGCGCAAGTTCGGCTCCTGCCGCTTGTACTGCCTTGATATCCTGTCCCGTCATAATGCCACCTGCGGCAATCAACGGAATATCTGTGCAAGCGTGCGTTTGGCTAATCAGCGTCAATAATCCTAATGGATCGGTTTCGCTTTGTGGCAACCAACCACCGCGATGACCGCCAGCTTCTGCTCCTTGCAAGCAAACTGCATCTGCACCAATATCGCTCCATGCTTTGGCTTCCAATGGATGGTTTGCCGTACCGATGACGTGTGTGCCAACACTTTGCAGACGCTGAACTTGCTCAGCACTGATAATACCAAAAGTAAAACTTGCGACAGGTACAGGATTGTCATAGAGGACTTGTAACTGCTCAGCAAAGCTCTGAGCTGGACGCGCGGGTAGCGTAAATTCTATATTCTGCTCTTGGTAATAATTACTCAGCCAATTCGGCATGGCGGTGTCAAAGCTGCTCGACTCCTGCTCAGATAACACCATCAGATTGACCATAAAAGGACGGTCGGTCAGCGTCTTAATTGTATTGATTTGGCTATTCAAAACATCTGGCGCGGTCATGCCAGCGCCCAACGATCCTAGTCCACCAAAGTTACTGACACTTGCAATCAGCTCAGGGGTGGTGGCACCGCCTGCCATTGGCGCTTGGACGATTGGATGGGTCAACTGCAGAGTATCTAGTAAGGACATGACGGGTCTCCTGTTGATTTTATACCAAACCAAAAAAGCACGGGTGGCAAATTGCCCAGCTACCTAGCCAGCCACCTAATAAGGCACCTGCGCTCGTTTGCTCGGCCACTTCGGCTTTTTTGGTGGTGTGGTTATGAAATAGCATGACTTACTGTAGCAAAGCTGGGTGCTCGGTGGGTGAGATAGTGCTTATTTAGTTGCTAAATAAGGATAGCAGAGGCACCGTAAATCGTCGTCAAACAAGCTCAAGAAAAAACGATATAAAACATAAAGCTTAATGCAAAAAAAGGTCAGATTTTAAACCTCGGTTGGACTCTGCGTTATCAAATAACATGCCCACGTAGTCCGTGCGATAGTCCGTATTATTTACTATGTTATTCTCCTTATGGACAATGTTGAGTAGTAACCTATGATTAAATATCACTATAGCACTTACTATGCTTGTTTATATAATGTCGTGTTGGCAAATAGTAATCATAAGGTTACTCTATGGTGACTTACGCTACCGCTTAGATATAGTTAAGAAGGTGTTGAATATTCACAAACAGGTACCGCGCGATTGGTATTTCTTTGTCTTGCGTGCTGTGCTGACGCCGACAGATGCTACGCAACATAAACACCAGTAGCAGGTGGCACCACGTAACACCATGTCATACAGAGTATCTTGCATGCCCGTTTTATTTTATTGAGGATTGTCTATCTGGGCGCTATGCTTACGGTGGCCATGGACGATCGGCATCACTGATGATCCACTCTGCCACGTAGCCTGTCGGCGGTAGCTGCCAGTCTGATTGCCCCATCACCTCTAGGATGCGCGCGGTTTTTATTACTTTGCCGCCTTCGGTGACGCCAGTACGCAGTAGGGCGGAGGAGCAGGGTTTGCCCTTGACCCACATTGACTGCTCGATATAGATCCAGCGCTCATCAAACCCCACCACTCTGGTCTTGAGCGTGACTTTATCAAAGGCGCGAATACGCTTGCGGTATTGGATGGTACTGCCAGCGACCACCAAGCCCCAACGCTGCTTGAGCAGCTGACGACCCAGCCCGCTTCGTACTGCAAAGTCCGTACGACCCAAGTCATACAGAGTGAGGACGCGGCCATTATTCATCTCAAGGAAATTGTCGATATCTGACAGACGACAGCGAAAATGGATTTCGCTGGTATCTTTAAACGTTAAGGTACGGCCTCTTTTTGCTTGTAGCGCAGCATGCGCGATGGTGCTGGCATAACGAATAAATGGATACATAGGACAGTCTCAAAGGGTTAGTAGTCTCAAAAGACAGGGAGTCAGGTAAAAGGTAACGCTGGCGGGATACGATAAAACGCCGCCCGCTCGATTATCACGCCGCAGAGGGCACGCCAATGTGTTTAAAGTACGTGCAGACGGTTTCGGGTAACCAATTGATATCAAATCGGGACTGTGTGTACAGAGGCGTCGATTTGTCTTTGCTCGTGCGATAACGAATAAAGCCCACGTGCCCGCCGTGCTCGGTGTCCAAGATAGTGACAGTGTCTGATACGTCATTTTCTGTGGCGGTAAAGCCCAAGAAAGGATCGTCTTTGGCGCTGATGAGTAATAGTGGGCGGGTGACATTGATAAGGTGCGGCAGAGCAGAGGCACTATAGTAATAGTGATTGTTTGAGCGGTAGCCGTGGCGCGGTGCGGTGAAGATATCATCAAAATCGCTGATACGATTGACCGCTTTGATCGATGCCATCTCCTCTGGGCTGATGTCGTTGGCGAGGGCTTTTTTGATAATTGGATTAAGCAAGTAGGGCGTATAAATGCGATGGCTCAAAAAACTGTGCATACTCAGCGCCGCTGACGACATATCGACTGGTGCTGAGATCACAGCAGCGCCTTTACATAGCGCTTGATCGCCATATTCGCCTAGGTATTTTGCCAAGGCATTACCGCCAAGTGAAACGCCGACGGCATAGATATTGGTATACTGCTCGCGCAGCGTTTGTAGCATATGATGCACCTCGTCTGTGTCACCAGCGTTATAAAACACGCGGCCTTTTGCTGGAATGCCGCCGCAGCTACGAAAATGGGCGACGACGAAATGCCAGCCCTGCGCGTGTACCTGATACGCCAAAGCGCGCGCATAATGGCTATCGCTACTGCCTTCCATACCGTGGAACAAAACGATTAATGGCGTTTGTTCAAGTTCACCATTTTCTGAGTTTTCTGAATGTTCTATAGGATGCGCATCATAAAAGTCATAGGCAATATCACTCTCGTCCAAGGAATCTTTGCGCACCACTCGTCTGTACTCGGGTGCTTTGGGCGCAAAAAACTTTGGCAGAATGCTTTGCAAGTGTGGATTGGTTAGCCAAAAGGGCGGCTTAAAGGGGGTATAAGTAAAGGTCGTCATAGTAGGGTTTCTACAGTTGTAAAATAAAAGTATAAATAGAAAATATGAGTATGATTTAAATAGCTAGTTTCACGTGAAACAAAGCAGTTTTATAAGACTAAGTCTATAAATCGTTAATTTAACGAATTTGTCATCATACTAAGCTCGCAGCAAGCTTCCAACAGCTTTCGGTGAACGGCTCAGTGAACAGATGATTACTGTATTATTTAATTAAGCTCAGCTTGCTTCTTTAAAACATACTAGTCTGTGGGTTCTATCACTCTACCTGCCATCGCCAGTTCAGTTTTTAAGGTCTCAATATCAACCTCAGCAATAGTGACAGTTAAGGTGACTTGTTTGCTATAGGCGACATCTTCGATAGTGCCCTCTAAGCTCTCAACCACATAACGACACTGAGCTTCAGTCGCAAAGTCCGCTAGTATTTGCACTTGCGTCATCGGCACGTGAGGTTGCAATATCATCTGATCGACTGCTGCTTGTGCAGAGCCTGCATAGGCACGCGTGAGACCGCCTGCGCCAAGCTTAATACCGCCAAAGTAGCGCACCACGATAATGATAATATTGCCGATAGATTTATGCTGCAGCACGCCTAATATTGGTCGCCCTGCGGTACCATTCGGCTCGCCATCATCATCGAAACCTGCGCTCGTAGTATTATCAGGGTCGCCAATGATATAGGCCCAGCACCAATGCCGAGCATCAGGGTACTTTTCTCGTAGTTGTTCCACATGAAACATCGCTTGCTCACGTGAGCTGACAGGATAGGCATGAGCGATAAACTCAGATTTTTTGATCTCAAGCCGCGCGGTCACGGGGTTTTTTAAGGTTTGATAGCTCATATTGCATCGATGGTACACTTAGGGTTAGATGGGATATGTTAAACTGACACCACTATAACAAAACCCTATATGACTAAAGGTAGTAAAAAGTATGCGTCTCGATAAATTTATCAGTAAAGCCACTGAGCTGTCACGCAAAGAGTCCAAAAAAATCCTCCACGCCTCTGAGATCACCGTCAATGATGAGGTGGTCAAAGACCCTGGCCTACATGTCGATATTATCAATGATGAAGTGCTGTGGGCAGGCGAGCCGCTCTCGGTGGCGACGGGTAATCGTTATATCTTGCTGCATAAGCCTGAAGGCTTTGAGTGTACGCTAAAAGCCAAAGAGCATCCGATTGTCACCGAGCTGATCGCTGTGCCTGAGCTTGCCAGCTTGCGTATTGCAGGCCGCCTCGATGTCGATACCACAGGCGCACTTCTACTGAGTGATGATGGCAGCTGGCTACACCGCGTGACCAGTCCCAAGCATGAGCACGCTAAAGTCTATGAGCTAACGCTTGCTGATCCTATGAATGAGGAGGAGCAAGCCCACGCAATCAAAAAGGTGGGCGAAGGTATTTTGTTGGAGGGCGATTACGAGCCGACCAAACCGGCTACCCTTGAGTTTATCGATGAAACTCATGCGCGTCTGACGCTTGAGCAAGGCAAATATCATCAGGTCAAACGTATGATGGGGTATTTTGGCAATAAAGTCGTTGAGCTGCACCGTGCCAGTATCGGCCATATCACGCTTGATGGATTAGAAAAAGGCGACAGCCGCTTTTTGAGCGCAGAAGAAGTGGGCAAATTCTAACATTGAGTTTGAGTGCCGACTGGTCAAAGCGATAACACGTCACTAAAGACACCTCATCAGCAGCCACGTTATGTGTGCTGCTTTTTTTATGAAAAAATCATCTATGGCAGCTTGTGCGTTGCCTATCTCTTAAAGCTGGGTAGCAATTTTGCAAACTTGCGCCCTGAGCGCTTTGCAAATACCCTGCTTGTGCTAAAGTCTTGTTATTATTTTTACTTCGTTTTTTTACATAATATCGTTGTCTTTATTGATAGCCATTTTTGATAAAACTGTTTTG
Source organism: Psychrobacter celer (assembly GCF_016107555.1). Classification (GTDB taxonomy): domain Bacteria; phylum Pseudomonadota; class Gammaproteobacteria; order Pseudomonadales; family Moraxellaceae; genus Psychrobacter; species Psychrobacter celer. The sequence continues at coordinate 15,044 of NZ_JABASU010000008.1, forward strand.
ATAGCGCCTGTGGCAGCACACATAAGTAGTACGTGCCGATGCCTTATTAGCAGCGATTTGATAGTAATGCCTATCGCCGTTTGTTTGATAAACACTTGCTATCAATCCACCAAATAGGATGGTCTTTGTGAAACTCCCTGTATTAAAATTTACCAGCTTGATGGCGGCCATGTTACTTACTGCTACCGCCTGTGCGCAGCCGAGCGCCACCGACGTCAGCAAAAAAACGCCCAATCAAATGCAATCAGCAGGCAGTGTGAGCCAAACGCTCGATAGTCAGTTGCGTGAGCGCTTGACCCAAGCGGGTATCAAAGCTCAGATTACGGCGATTGTGCCATCGCAGCTGCCCAATATGTATCAGGTCAGTCTCGCCGGCCAGCCGCCACTACATATCACCGAAGATGGCAAGTACGTCATCCAAGGCGAGCTACAAAAAAACCCCAGTAAGCAGGTGGTGACCAAAACCCCTGCCCGCAGCCGTAGTGAGCAAGCAGGGCAGCCGGTGAGTGCCGAGACCAAGTCGGCCATCCTCGCCAATATGAGTGCGCTCAAACACATGAGTGCCAAGACCCCGTTTTTTTATACCGCGGTGCCAGGGGTGATCTGGGGCGCGACGCTAGAGGGCGTGCCGTTTTTGTTGTCCGATGATGCGCAGTACATCACTGACGGCGAGATATCTGTCATGGAAAACGGTCGATTTATGGGGTTAGATGAAACCTTTGAGCAGCGCAAAAACCAGTCAGTCTTTCAGGGGTTAGACCGTCAGCAGCTCATCACTTATCCTGCCACCACTACCGAAAAAGCGGTGATTTATGTGGCGGACGATGTCAACTGTCCTTATTGCCGCCGCTTCCATCAGCAGCTACCGATGCTCAATGACAAAGGCGTCACGGTGCATATTATTGGTTATCCGATATATGAAGCATCGCCTGAGCAGATGCGTGCTATCTGGTGTCAAGGCAGTGAAGATAGCCGCCGTCAAGCGTTTGACAAAGCCATGCTGCAAGGAGAGATGACGCCTGCCCCAGCAAGCTGCCAGGCCGACCATCTGACCCCCAATCGCGAAAAAGCAGCAGGGCTGGCCGTGATGGCGACGCCAGCTATCTACCGCGAAGACGGCGTGCTGTATCAAGCTAGTTTTGAGAGCCCGGAGTTTTTAGAGTTTTTGGGCGTGGAGTAAATAGATGAGCGGTCGCACGGCATACATAAATGCTGTGCGGTGTTTATTGTATATGCTGGATTTAGCGCAAACGTGTCGTAGCGCTAGTGCTCTCAACCAATAATGACACGGCGCTTATCGCAACATACTGATAAACAGAGACTTATGGCAACACAATATCGACGATTTTCCATTCAATCAGGCCTTGTCGCTGCATCTCGATGGTCAGCGGATAGCCTTTGATCTGTCCGCTGATAGTAAAGCAGTTAATGCCACAATAGCTCAGCGCTGGCTTGTCACTATCATTGCCTTGCATGGCTTGTTTTTCTAGCTCAGCCGCTTGTTTTTGCATGACCTGTTGCATTTGATCTTTGACCACCGCATCGATATCACCGCGATGAATGATGAGGTTTTGAATCAAGTTTTTTAGATTGACCTGATTGCTGGCGATGGCCCACGCCGCCGCCAGCTCTTTGGTCGCGGTATTGGCTTGACCTTGGGTGTTGATGACGGTTTCGATGTTTTGTGCGGTGATGGCACCATTGACGGCCTTTATGATAAAGGTGTTGGCCGCTTGTATTAATGGCTCGCCGCCGAGCTCGGCTACCAACGGGTAGCTGCGTATGGTGGTCGCAAATTGATTGGTGAGCTGGGTTTGTACGCTTGGCCTGACTTGCTCGTAGTCGATGGCGGCTGCAATCGCCGCACCGTCGTTGGCATCATAGGCGTTTTTGAGCTGATAGGTACTGTAGTAAGGCGAGCCTGCATAAACTGTCACCGCAATGACGATCAATAAAACCAAAAGCTTTTTCATAAAAAATACTACCTTATCGCCAATCTAAAAGCCTAAATTTAAATGCGTACGAATATGGCGATAAATACTAGCATGAAGGCCTGCCAAAAAGGTATAAAAACCTTTGTGCTATTCTTAACGAACTCTGTTTTGGGCGCCCATCATCTTCTGTCCGACAATTTCGCCTCTAATGCGCTTGATAAATCACCTTGCCATCTCCATAAATAGCGCAAACTTTTAATAATTGATTTGGCTAAGCAGCACCCCGCCGCATTCGCTTGTACGATTCAGACGATTCTCTTCTTTGCTTTTTATTGTCTCGCCATGTTTCATGTGAAACAGCATTGCGAGTCTGAATAGCAACAGACGATAATTGCTATGGGTTGATGAATCGATCGATCGGCGGCGCTGCGAAGACGATAGGAGAGCCCATGAGTAAGCGCGATTTTTATGAAGTATTAGGTATCAGTAAAACCGCTGACAGCAAAGAAATTAAGCGAGCCTACCGCAAGCTGGCCATGAAATACCATCCAGATCGCAACTCTGATGACCCTGATGCCGAAGAAAAATTCAAAGAAGCATCGATGGCGTATGAGGTGTTGAGCGATGAAGAAAAGCGCTCAGCCTATGATCGTATGGGTCATGCGGCGTTTGAAAACGGCATGGGCGGCGGCGGTTTTGGTGGCGGCGGCAACTTCCAAGACATCTTCGGTGATATCTTTGGCAATTTTGGCGATATCTTTGGTCAGTCGCGCGGCGGCGGTGGTCGCTCACGTCGCGGCTCGGACTTGCGTTATGTGATCGAGCTCACCCTCGAAGAAGCGGTACGCGGTACTAAAAAAGAAATCAGCTTTACCGCGCCTGCACCTTGCGACACTTGTGACGGTAAAGGCGCAAAAGACGCCTCTGACGTGGTGACGTGCCAGATGTGTCATGGTCAAGGCCAAGTACGTATGCAGCAAGGCTTTTTTGCTGTACAGCAGTCTTGCCCGCAGTGTGGCGGCTCAGGTAAGCAAATCAAAAACCCATGCCCTGACTGTCATGGTAATGGCGTCAAGGATAAGTCACGCACGCTTGAAGTCTCTATCCCAGCCGGCGTCGATGATGGCGACCGAGTTCGTCTCGCAGGTGAAGGCGAAGCGGGTGGCGCTGGCGTACAAAATGGCGACCTGTATGTCGAGGTACGCGTCAAACCTCATGACGTCTTTACTCGCCAAGGCGCGGATCTGTATATGGATGTGCCCGTCAGCATCACTGATGCCGCTTTGGGTAAAGAAGTGGAAATCCCAACCTTGGATGGTAAAGTCAAAATCAAGGTCGCTGAAGGTACGCAAAGTGGCAAGCTGTTACGCGTGCGCGGTAAAGGCGTGACGCCAGTACGCACCACCATGAAAGGTGATCTGATCTGCCGTGTGGTCATCGAGACGCCCGTGAACCTAACGCGTGAGCAAAAAGACCTATTGCGTCAATTCCAAGACACACTAGATGGTGATAGCAAGCATCAGCAGTCGCCGCACAAAAAATCTTTCTTTAAAAAGATCGGCGATCTATTTGATTGATCAAAGGGTTTTCATCGCGTTGATCACGCATGTGGCTTAATGATTCAATAACAGACCCCTAGTGTTTCACGTGAAACGCTAGGGGTTTTTAATGGGTGTATAAAAAACCACCCATGCAGGGATATTTGCTAAACTTAGGATAAATGACCTATAAGCACCACCGTGCTAAAAACATAAATATCTAGGACAAAACATGACTCAACAAACCAAAAAACAAACACAAGAACAAACCATCAAAGTCGGCGTCATCGGTGCTGGTGGCCGTATGGGACGCATGCTCATCGAAGCGGTACAAGACAACCCACAAACGACACTGAGCGCCGCAATTGAACGTCAAGGCTCAAGCCTTGTCGGTGCAGATGCGGGCGAGGTCGCGGCGATTGGGCATTTAAAGGTGCAAATCGTCGATGATTTAAAGGCAGTGATTCATGACATCGATGTGCTGATTGATTTTAGCTTGCCCGATGCCACTGAGCAAAATATGCAAGTCTGTGCGGCAAATGACGTTGCGATGGTGATCGGCACCACAGGTTTTAATGAGCAGCAAGAGCAAGTGCTAAAAACTGCCAGCGAGCAAATCGCTATCGTCTACGCAGGCAACTATTCAACGGGCGTTAATTTATCGCTAAAGCTGCTCGGTATGGCAGCCAAAGCCTTTGGTGATGACGCCGATGTTGAGGTCATCGAAGCCCATCATAAGCACAAAATCGATGCACCATCGGGCACCGCCTACATGATGGCAGAAGCAGTGGCCGACGCGCGCGGACAGAGATTAAAAGACGTCGCTGTCTATGGCCGTGAAGGGCAGACCGGCGAGCGCGAAGCGGGTAGCATTGGCATTCATGCGATACGCGGCGGTGAGATCATCGGTGATCATACAGTAATGTTTATCGCTGATGGTGAAGTGGTCGAGATTACCCACCGCGCCCGTGCACGTATGACCTTTGCCGCTGGTGCAGTACGCGCCGCAACTTGGGTAATTGAGCAGGGCGCTGGGCAATATAATATGCAAGATGTACTGGGTTTAAATGAGTAGCTCTGCCCGTGCTTATCTTAAAGTGCTCAGTTATGCGGTAGCGACTGTGATGGCAGTCAAACATAGTCGCCGTGTCCTTTATAGCCATGCTGTTTATAAAAGCCTACTAGCCACGGCTGTTGGTATGACGGTGCCGCTGGTGGCTGTCCAAGCGGCGACTTATGAAACTTATGTCATTGATACCTATGGTGGTCAGGCACTTATACCAGCGGTACGCCAGCAGTTAGAGAGTAGCCGTGACGGTGGTACGGTGACCAGTTATCAAGACAAGCTGGTCATCCGCACCACGCCTGCCAATTACCCAAAGCTGCAGCAGCTACTGTCTTTGATTGATCGTCAGCCGCAAGCGCTCACGGTGACGGTACGCGTTGGTAATGACCGCCAGTCACAACGTAGCATCCAGCAAGGTCAGATTGTTATTAATCATCGCGTTATTCAAGGTGCAGGTATTACACACCAGCAGAGCAGTCAACAGCAAGGTAGTAACTTATATCAAATCCAAACGCTGTCAGGCAGTGCGGCCAGTATTAGCACAGCTACTCTGTATTCATTAAACCAAACCCATATTGCCAATGGCTATCCGAATTATCACCGTCCTATAGGGCAGATTGTGATTCAGCAGCAGGTACTACTACCAACGACGCAAGGCATTGAAGTGACGCCAAGAGTATTACCAAGCGGGCAAATCGAAGTGAGATTAGTCCAAGTCGCAGAACAGCTCGAGCGCGACCATTCTGCTGATAATCGAGACAACGATTACAGTCACCTCGCCCATCGCATGCAAGGCCAAAGGCTTGCTAGCACGATGATCGTCCCGCGTGGGCAGTGGGTCACTATCGGGCAAATCTCACAAAACAATCAAACCCAAAGCTCAGGTTATGGCAGTCATAGTACGCGAGATAGCAGCAACAACACGCCTATTTCATTATTAATACAGTGAGTGGTCGTCAATATATTCGGTAGTGCTAACGCTCGGTCGTGTTTCTGGTCTTTTAACCATGAGCAAATCTGCACAAAAAAGCGCGGCACTGCTTATCGCAGTGCCGCGCTTTATGATGGATATCAACGGTCTAAAAGTTGAAAAGTTAATCAATATAAACCACGTCTAACGGCGGAAAGCCGTTAAACTCGACCGAAGAATACGAGTTGGTATAAGCGCCCGTGGTCAGCCAATAGATTTTGTCACCAATCTCCAGCTCTTCTGGCAGCTGATAACCTGCTTCTTCGTACATGATATCGGTTGAGTCACAGGTTGGTCCTGCCAGTACGACCGTCCCTTCACTGGTAGACGTTTCCATCTTGGGAGTATAAACAGGATATTTGATGGCTTCGCCGAGCGTCTCGATTAAGCCTTGGAATAAACCAACATCCGTATATACCCAGCGAGCCAAATCAGTGTCTGACTTACGAGAGATTAGTACCACATCACTGACCAACACGCCTGAGCCGCCGACCAACGAGCGGCCTGGTTCTAAAATAATCTCAGGCATCTCGTCATCATTATAATCATCAGTCAAATAGCTGGTAATCTCTTCTGCATAGACTTTGATAGGATTGACTTCGCTGATGTAGTTGGTTGGGAAGCCGCCACCTAGATTGATCATTTGTAGCTTGATGCCTTCTTCGTTCTTCATCCAGTCAAACATATATTTAACTTTGGCTAATGCATCATCCCATGCAGCAACGTCTTTTTGCTGGCTACCCACATGGAACGAGATACCATAAGGCACCAAACCCAGCTCACGTGCTTGAATGAGCAAATCAATGGCCATATTTGGATGACAGCCAAACTTACGAGATAATGGCCATTCTGCCGTCTCTGATCCCTGTACTAAGATACGTACAAACACTTTAGAACCAGGGGCGTGTTTGGCGATGTTTTTTAGATCCGCTTCTGAGTCAGTAGCATATAGCTCGATGCCTTTATCAAAGGCGTATTTGACGTGCTCGGCTTTTTTGATGGTGTTGCCATACGAGATGCGTGATGGCTCAACGCCGCAATCAAGCACGCGGTCCAGCTCATAGATGGAAGCACAGTCAAAGTTTGACCCCAGCTCTGCCAATAGCTCGATGACTTCAACCGCTGGGCTGGCCTTCATGGCATAGTGGATTTTTGCTTTTGGAAACAGACTGACCATCTCATGATACTTGGCTTTGATACGACTAAGATCCACCACCAAAAATGGGGTTTGGCGACCTTCAGCGGCTTTGGTAAATTTCTGCCAAGCGGCAGAGTCAAAATATTGGTCAATTTTGATCATCGTCATATAAAAAACCTTTGGTAAAAGCGAATAGCAAATATGCTTGGCTTATGCGTTAGTGGTTTGCGGCTGTTGTTCAGCAGCATTTGCGCCTTGTTTTTCGCGGATTTTGATTACTTTACGTACTTTATCGCGTGCTCGTGTTTGCTTGAGACGAGACAAGTAATCGACAAAAATGACCCCATTTAAGTGGTCCATTTCGTGCTGGATACATACTGCGAGCAGGCCTTCGACCTCTTCGTCTATCTTGTCGCCGTTTTCGTCTAGGGCTTCGATGCGAACCTTAGTCGGACGCTCGACTTTGTCATAGACATCCGGCACTGACAGACAGCCTTCTTCGTACGGTTGTTTTTCTTCGACCAGTGGCGTCACTTTTGGGTTGATAAACACGCGCGGCTGGCTTTTATCTTCAGATAAATCCATGACGATTAGCTGAATATGGCGATCCACTTGACTGGCTGCCAAACCGATACCCTGGGCATCATACATGGTCTCAATCATATCGGCGATCAAGGTTTTGATTTCAGCAGTCACTTCCTTGACAGGCTCAGCGATCGTACGCAAACGCGGATCTGGATAGTTTAAAATAGGGAGTAATGCCATAATGCTTACCTCAATGCTAAGGATAAAATAGGGTATATATTATAAGGTAAATGGGGACAAAAGTAATGCTTATCAATACTTTCCCTTTATGTTCGCGGGCGTTAGAATTTATGCCGGTACATACAAAAGCCCTGCTAGTCGCAAGGCTTTTGGGTAAGATAGATATATTTGCTTGATGAGTTTTGCTTGATTGATTTTGTTCAAAACTATCTTTTTTATCAATGCAGTTTTATCAAGTTATCTGTACCAAATTAGCTAAGATGCGTTTCTTATACGCGGCGCTTAGTGACGATCATCTCATACAAGAACAGTAAGATGATGGCACCAATGACAGAGAAGATAAGACCTATAAAGCCGCCGTCGGCATCGATACCGATAAGCCCTGCAATAAAGCCACCGAGCATCGCCCCGACGATACCTAATACAATCGTCATAATCCAGCCCATGGGATCGCTACCTGGCTTGATAGCACGTGCTAATAACCCTGCAACCAAACCGACGATAATCATCCAAATAAAGCTCATATTATTCTCCTAATTTTTTATCATTTATAATTGTGTGATGTGCTTTGATGAATTTATTGTAGTCATTCTAAGGATTGAAGAGTAAGCACAAAATGTTATCTGTGTATGGGCTATGTGAGGAAAAACCGCTGTTTGCTATCAAGCAGAGGAAATAGGTAAACGGAAGGTTACAAAGGTAGTAAAGTCGCTAACGGGTGGCAAAGATATGTGCTGAAGTAAAAAACGATAAACATCAGAAAAAAAAGCGCCGTTTATCATCCATAAACGGCGCTTTGGGTAGGTGATAGGCGGCTTCTAACAGTGTTAAATACAATAAATCAGATATAGCCAATTGACAATAAAACGGTGATATACGTTCAAACGCGCTACTGGTATCAATTTGACTTGTGTGCTGCGCCTATCGCTCGCGCAGGGCGGTGAGTAGTCGCTGATGAATTCCTTCAAAGCCGCCATTAGACATAATGACGATGGCATCACCTGACTGCGCATACGCACAGAGATGCTCAATAATACCCTCAATACTACAAAGTACTTGCTGATGACCGATGGTACTATCCTCGGCCATCGCGGTATCAATAACTTCTTTAAGCCCCCACTCCAGCCCAGACGGCTCATACCAGAGCGTATCGTCGGCTAGCGCCGCTGACTGTGCAAGGCTGTCTTGATGAATGCCCATCTTCATGGTGTTGCTACGCGGCTCGATGATGGCCCAAATGCGTCGGTCCGCCAGCTTCTTTTTGGCACCGTCTAAGGTAGTGGTGATCGCAGTTGGATGATGGGCAAAGTCATCGAAAACCAAGATATCATCGACATTACCAATCAGTTCCATACGGCGCTTGATACCTGCAAAGTCTGATAGAGCAGCACACGCGGTCTCTACACTCACGCCCACATCGTAGGCGGCGGCGACTGCGACGAGGGCATTGTTGACATTATGCATACCGCTCATCGACCACTCTACAATCGCTGCTGCGTTATCGGCAGGATAGCTGAGCTGAAAACGACTACCGTCAGCGGTTAATAGCTTAGCATGCCAGTCACTACCATCCGTGGCGCTGTCTGAGGCAGTGATATTTGTATCATCAATCGCGGTGCGCCAGACGGGCGTCCAGACGCCTTTTGCCAAGGTGTCCTCTAGGCTGGCTGTGGCGGCAGGTATGATGATTTTACCCGTACTAGGAATCATGCGCACCATATGATGGAACTGCGTTTGAATCGCATTGAGATCGGCAAAGATATCGGCATGATCAAACTCAAGGTTGTTTAAGATAGCCGTACGCGGACGATAATGGACAAACTTAGAGCGCTTATCAAAGAATGCAGAGTCATACTCATCGGCTTCGATGACAAAATAGCCGCCGTTTTTATCCTCACTGTCTTTATTCGCTGCAAGTTTGTCTGCACCAAGATAGCTGCTGTGGGCAAACACTTGCTGCAAGTGCGTGTCAGGCGTATCGACCAGTGGCACCCCGCCGATCAAAAACCCTGCATCGATACCAGCATAGTGCAGTATCCAAGCGAGCATCGTCGTGGTCGTGGTCTTGCCGTGCGTACCGGCTACTGCGATGACGTGACGCGACTGCAATACTTGCTCAGACAAAAACTGCGGACCTGAGGTGTAGCGCAGTCCTTCGTTTAGCAGGTACTCGATGACATCCATACCGCGTTTCATGGCATTGCCTACCACCACTAAGTCTGGCGCCGGCTGTAAATGCTCGATCAGGTATCCTTCTTCGATGACGACGCCGGCATTTTGTAGTTGGGTCGACATCGGCGGATAGACATTGGCATCTGAGCCGGTAACCTTGTGCCCAAGCGCGCGCGCCAGCAATGCCAGCGACCCCATAAAAGTACCACAAATGCCAAGGATATGAATATGCATAGACGTTCCGTACGTGCTGAAGTAAAAAGGTGGACTCTCAAGCTGGTAGACCCAAAGACATAAGATCTATCGGGGCAAACTTGCTGGCTAGACTTGCTGATTAGAGTTCGTTTGCAAGGTTGGATGTGCAAACGTTTGGTGCCCAAAAGTGGGATTCATTGTAAAGTAAACGTCGTTCGATGACCAATAAAAAAACACCTAATGGTGGGTAGGCGCAGTATTGAGGCTTTATCATAACAGGCATGAGTCAGCAACAAACGGATACGCTATTTACGCGATAAAACATAATCGTCATCGAGCTGTTTGTCATTGTCCATCAATATCAGATGATTGTCTTGAATACGGTAGGTCTCTATGTTTTCTTGCTCATAAACGATGGTAATGAGGTCGTTATCTTGACGATAAATGCCAGACTCAATCGTCGGGACTTTGGGCTGGGAAGGGTTGTTATACAGACTGGTTTTTAGGACGGAGCCATCGGCAAATAGGTTTAGGGTGATATCGATACTTTCACAAAAAGAGCAGGGCACCATACCGCCGTAGTCGCCTATTAGCGTGGCTTGTAGCGAGCTATAATTGGCGGTGTCTCCATCCCTATCTACAGTGTCAATGCTGCTATCGGCAGTTGATTGCGCTGCCATGATCAGTGAGCGACCTTCTACGGCGTCGAGCTCGTCGGCATCAGCCTTAGGTTTAGATAGGCTGTCTGCCAGATCGACGGTAGATGGGCTGCTGTCTGCAGCGTTATTGACCGGCGCAACTTTAGTACTCACTTCTTTGTTGGTATTAGAAGAGGCGCTATCGCAGCCAATCACCAACACGCAAAGCGGTATACCTAAGAGCAGACGATGAAAGCGTCTGATCGTCGATACATTAAAAGAGCAACTAGGCGCACGGTATATCATGGTCACACCAAAAACAGTTTTTTAAACAACATCTGAAAAGACTGCCTATCATATCGGCCAGTTCAGGGTATTGTCAAAATCGAGAAGTAATGAAAAAACCAGACAAACCATCAAAAACCATGATTTTTATGAGGCGATTATCATGTGACTCATCGTTGGTTTTGAGGTAGATAAACAGCGTTCAATCGCTTGGCAATTCTATAAAGCGGCGTATGTCACGCAGGTCTGCTTATCAGCAAATAGAATAAGCTGTGACAAGATATCAAAGGTTTAGAACATCTTTGTAGCGTTTTTGTTATTGGTTATTTTTATAAATCCATGCCATACCGATAGGCGTATCGGTATGGCATGGGGATAATATGGGGATAAAGAGGACTATTTAGAGGCGATAGGATGTACGATACGCCACAACACCAAACCGTGGACGACCAGCAATAGGCTAAACAAAATCAAAGACTGCTCAGGGATGCTCAGTCCCATAAACGTCCAGTCGATAGCGGCGCACTCACCAGAGCCTGCAAAAACTTCTTTAAACACTTGCAAAATAGGTAAGGTATCTAGCCAGTAGTCTAGCCCCGGACCACAAGAAGGCACTTGATCGGCAGGTAGGTGCTGTAGCCAGACGTGACGGCCTGCCACTACAGTCGACCAGCCAATACCCACCAAGCTACCTAGCCATAATACCAGACGCACCGCCATAGATTTGGGGTGAAATAAAGCCGCCATCAGAGCAAACACGCCCATCACAATCAGCCCGATACGCTGAAAAACACAAAGCGGGCAAGGGGTAAACCCCATATAGCGCTGCAAAAAGAACAGCGCAAAGCTCATACCTATCACGGCCATAACGACCAAAAATACTTGTAGATTGCGGTAAGTGGTCAGCGGTAGCATGGGACAGTCACTCTTATTAGGTCGTTGTCTAAGGTATCAAACCAGTGGTTAAGTTGGTTGCTAGCGGTATTGTTGTAAAAAGTCCATAAAGTCTTCAGTTTCGGCAGACTCAATCTCTGCTTGTTGCAAAATAGACTTTTCTGCCAATACCTCATATTTGGCTTGGGTGTTGGGGCTCAAGGTCTGCTGCAACAACGCGTCACGATGCTGCTCTGCCAAGGTAAAGCCAAGTTGCCATAAGCTGCCCAAGCGTTTGCTATCGGCATTGACTTGCGCCGAAATCGTCGATTCTGGATGACTGGCTTTGCCTTGCATCAAGGCTACGGCTGCTCGGTAGTCATTGCCACCGTAGTGCGCGTCAAATAGCTCGGCAAGTGGTTGCATACGGTCTAAATGCATAAGCATCCAGCTCTCAAGCGATTGCTCTTCGCTGTTATTGATGATGTGCAAGCCCTCGCGGCGACCTTCGTTTACCACGCGCTCAAGGTTGATTGCCAGTGCTTCTTCTTCCTCAGGGAGCAAGTCAGGCGAGTCATTTAGCAGACAGTACAGCGCCATGACTTCTAAAAAACAAGCGCTAGAGAGACGGATACCGACATCGCTATACGGGTCGAGATCGATGGCGCGAAACTCGACATAGGCGATACCACGGCGCTCTAGTGCCTCGGTTGGCGTCTCACCGCTCATGGCGATTTGTTTGGGGCGGATAGGACTATAGTACTCGTTTTCTATTTGTAAAATATGATTGTTAATCTGAATAGGATTGCCGTCTGCATCATCCAAACCCAGTTTTTTAAAGCTCTCATGCGGCGTCTGAATCGCGCGGCGCAGTCCTTTGATATACTCAGGCAAGTTGTTGTAGCGGATGTCGAGCTGCTCTTGTACGCTGTTGGTGTAGCCAAGTTTGCCCATCCGTAGGCTGGTGGCGGTAGGTCTGTAGTAGGTCGAGTCATTGAGGCGCTCTAGGTCATGCTCGCGCCCCGCCAAAAAACACGGACAAACGCTGGGGCTGGCTCCCAATAGATACAGCACCAAGCTGGTTAGGCGCTTAAAATTACGGATCAGTCCAAGATACTTATCGTTTTTAAACTCCGTCAGCGTCAGATTTTGCGCCGCTGGCGTCTTTGCTTGCCAAGCCGCAAACAAATCATCACCAAACGACAAATTATAATGCAAGCCTGCGATGGTCTGCATACGGCGACCATAGCGGATACCAAGCCCGCTGCGATACAGTGTTTTTAACTTGCCCGTATTAGAGCTGCCATAGTCGGCCAGCGGAATATCTTCATCGTTCGATGACAGCATGCACGGCATGGATAACGGCCACATCAGCTCACCCTCAGGCATACCTTGATAGACCAGCAAATGCAGCTGGCGCAGCATGTTTAAGGTTTCTTTGGGAGAGGTTTTTGGGTCAGTGATCAGCTCAAGCAGACTTTCTGAGTAATCTGTGGTAATGAACGGATGAGTAAGTTTGGAGCCCAGTTTGGCCGGATGCGGGGTTTGTGCCAAAAAACCATCAGGTTTAACACGCAAGCCTTCTTTTTCGATACCGCGGAGCATCCCAGTCAGATGCTGATGGTCAAACCAATTGGGGATTTCAAAGTTCACAAAGCTACTCACAAAATTACTCATAATAGGCATCTATTGTTATTGATTATGGCAGACCAAAACACGACGGGTGTTTGACCATAAAAAAGGTAAATATAAGGATGAAGAATTTGGTCAGTTTAGCTCAAAGCAGTCCTGAAAACCACGGACAATTACAAATACGATAAGCTTTATCCAAGGCGGTTTTGGCTGGTTTTATTAAAAAAATTGACACACAAATCACAGAAAAAAGCAGTCTGGTTTACTGCCCATGTAGCGAATGAGCAGGCACGAGACGAAAAAGCACCTATAGATAAGATAGAAGACTTATCCATAGGTGCTTGAACCGTCGTTTTCAAACCGCAAAAAAGCGTCATTTAGATAGAGAATGACGAGCCGCAGCCACACGTCGTAGTGGCGTTGGGGTTGGTCACGATAAAACGCGCTCCCTCTAAGCCCTCGGTGTAGTCAACGGTAGAGCCTTGCAGGTATTGATAGCTCATCGAGTCGACGACCAAGGTCACATCGCCATTATCAAAATTGGCGTCGTCTTCGTTTAGGTCATTGGCAAAATTAAAGCCATAAGAAAATCCTGAGCAGCCGCCACCGGTGACATAGACGCGCAGCATCAAGGTGTCATCGCCTTCTTCTTCGCGCAGGCGGCGCACTTTTTGAGCGGCGCTGTCCGTTAGGTTTAAAACCGTTGGGTCTACAGGCTGGGCGGCGCTTGGGTTAAATTGATTGGCTGATTCGTTCATATCTACCTCAGTTACTAGGATCAAAGGCTGTCGTCCTGTTTGGGTTTGCAAGCACAGTCATGCAAAAAAAGATACGCACGGCGTTTGATTCAATGGAATGCTGTCATTATGGCAAAGCGATGCGCGCGTTATCAATCCTCGTTATCAATATAATACAAGTGTCATCACTCACGCGCTAAATACATGCTCGGCCACGGGCACTTATGGTATCGCAGTATATCATAATGGGGGTGTTGATTCGTTTGTCAAGAGTGACGCTTGGTTATGCGCTATTAATAAACAAAACTGCCTTCGCGATGCTGCCGTACGGCCTCACCGAGGCGACTATGTTTACCGACCACGTTTAGCGATGATAGCCATCATAGCAATCAAGATTTGCTTTTAAAATAGTGATTTAATCGTTTGCCTATCGGTGAGGCGTTTGAAATAATAGCCGCCAGTAAACATGCCAGACGTGTGTTTTTTATTGCCTTGAGTTTTATATTATTGTTGAGATGAAGAGAGTATATGATCGAATTTAAAGACGTAAGCGTACGCCGTGATGGTCGAGAGTTGTTTGCAGGGGCAAGCTTTCAGCTCCATCCGGGTCATAAAGTCGGCCTAACGGGCAATAATGGCACCGGCAAATCTACCTTGTTTGCGCTACTGCTTACGCAGATGGGTACGGGGGACACCGAGGTCACGCTGGACAAAGGCGAGGTGAGTATCCCTGATAGTTGGCAGGTGGCGCACATGGCGCAGGAGGTCGGAGCCAGTGATCAGACGGCGATTGATTATGTGTTGAGCGGTGATGAGCAGTGGTACGAGATTAATGCTGCGCTCAATGATTTAAGCGCTGTCAGTGATGAGCAAATTGGGGTGTTGCATCAGCAGTTCGATGAAATCGATGGCTACCGTACACCGACCAAAGCGGCACAAATCATGGCAGGCCTTGGGTTTAACACTAGTCAGCACGAGCTGCCTGTCTCAGGGTTTTCGGGTGGCTGGCGCATGCGCTTAAACCTCGCCAAAACCTTGATGAGCCGCGCTGATTTGATGTTGCTCGATGAGCCGACCAACCATTTAGACTTAGACGCCATTCTCTGGCTTGAGACTTGGATCAATGCTTATACCGGACTGGTCATCGTCATCTCGCATGACCAAGCGTTTTTGGATGCTACCGTCGGTCATATCTTGCACGTCGAACAACAAAAAATCACCCTTTATACCGGTAATTATCAGCAGTTTATTCGTACCCGTCACGAGCGTATGGCGCAGCAGCAGCAAGCGTTTGAAAAACAGCAAGCGACCCGCGCCCACTTGGACGACTTTATTCGTCGTTTCCGTGCTAAAGCCAGTAAAGCCAAACAGGCACAAAGCCGTATCAAGCAGCTTGAGCGTATGGCAGAGCTGTCGCCGATGATAGCGGACAACCCATTCTCTTTTCGCTTTTATGAGCCAGCCAATATGAGCTCGCCGCTGATTGAGATGACACACGCCGATATTGGCTATAGCGATACGCCTTTGCTTCGTAACGCTAATGTGCAGGTTACGCCTGATACGCGTCTTGGGCTACTGGGTATGAATGGCGCCGGTAAGTCGACCTTGATTAAAGCCTTGGTCGGCGAGCTGAAAATTTTGTCAGGTACTTACCGCGTGTCCGATACCTTAAAACTTGGCTACTTTAACCAGCATCAAATGGACGCTTTAGATGCGGCGGCCACCCCGCTACAGATGATGCGCCGCCTAGCTGGTAAGACATCAGACGCCGATTTGCGTTCGTTTCTCGGTAGCTTTGATTTTCGTGGTGATCGTATCGATACGCCAAGTGAGCTGTTCTCTGGTGGCGAGCGCGCTCGTCTGACGCTGGCTTTGATTGTCTGGCAGCGTCCAAACGTGCTGGTCCTCGATGAGCCGACCAACCATTTGGACTTACAAATGCGTCAGGCGCTGACCCTGGCCTTACAAGGCTTTAAGGGAGCGGTAGTGCTGGTCTCGCATGATCGTGAGCTGATTGCCAATGTCTGTGATGAGCTATATTTGGTGCATGACGGGCAAATCGATGCGTTCGATGGTGATATTAGCGACTACGGAAAATGGCTGAGCGAGAAGCGCAAACAAGAAAATAGCTCAGACAAAGCAGCAGGTAAGAAAAAAAGCAAAAAAGAGAGTAAAAACTTTGTTTCACGTGAAACACGCGATAGCCTAGCAAATACAGCAGCGCCTACTGTAGCAGCCAAAGACGACCCTACATCGCCTGCTTTGAGCAAAGAAGAGCAGCGCAAAATGGCCGCCGAACAGCGTAAACTGACTGCACCGGTTCGCCGCGAGATTGAAGATACCGAAAAAGTATTGGCTAAGACTGAAACGGCGCTGACAGCCATAGAAGAAAAGCTTGCCGATACCAGTCTGTATGAAGAAAGCCGAAAAGCGGACTTGCTAAAACTGCTGGATGAGCAAAGCACCCTACAGCAGCAGCAAAGCGCTAATGAAGAAAAATTACTGCTGGCCATGACAACGCTGGAAGAAATGGAAGCGGGTTTTGAATAGAGCCGTACCTATAGTCAGCTGAATGTAAAACTGTTATGGATTGAAATGCGCTACTGGTATAAATTTTACTTGCGTGCTGCGTTCCCAGAGGCTGCGCAACCTACATTTAAAAACAGCATCCTAGTGGCGCTATTACATTTTTAGAGTGTATCGACTATAGAGAAAGCGCCACACATAAAAAAAGGGAGAGCATAGGCTCTCCCTTTTGTTTCACATTATTCTTTACGGTATTTACCATCACCATAAGACAGTATCTCCATGGTAGTGGTGCACAATTGGCAGTTGATTTGACCAGCAGCGGCTTTCGACAAATCTAAAATACGGCCTCGTATAAAAGGCCCTCTATCCGTGATTTTGACGATCACGCTTTGCTTTGTCTTTTGATTGGTCACTTGTACCTTAGTACCGAAGGGCAGCGTACGATGCGCAGCGGTCAAGGCATTCATATCAAAAATACTGCCACTGGCAGTACGCTTTCCGTGAAACTTGCTACCATAATAACTGGTGTTACCTGCAAAAACGCTGGTGCTTAGTAGCAGTGACAAGGTGATAACCAAAGACTTGATTAAATACGACATTCAATACCTTTATATAGTTTATAAAATAGACAGATAACTTTGCCTATATCATCGATACTCCCTGTGAGTATCAAAGTTATATTCATTTTATAGCACATAGATTGTCGTATCCTTACGGCTCTGTTAAAAAACGCCCCAGTTCAAATAAGGGTTAGAATACGAGAAAATCATTTTTATAATTCAGGCAGTTTTGTATATTCAGTTTTCTAAACGTTGATTTATATGGCATCACACTGTGGAAAACTATCATGACGTTAAGTGAACAAATGTGTTTCCTCATAAATATAACAGCGTTATCGCATCAAAATGAATAATGATAATGATTGAGTTTATATAGAATTTGGGCCTTTATCTTCAGGGAAATCATAGGGAACCCTTGAGCTACAAGGGGTGGTTCCATATGTTTAATAGCTGGAATATCAGTAAAAGCAACCTAAAATAGCTTTTAATTTAATGTAAAAAATCTTGCTATATTCTTACAATTTTGTAAAATATGTAGGATTGAACATTATTTCATAATATTGAGTAGTCACTAAAGATATTTTGAGTAAAGGTTTGATAATTCGTTTTTTATCACTCTTTAAGGAAGTTGTATGTTGAAAAAAATTGCAATTGCTTCAGTTGTTGCTGCCATGATTCCATTTAGCGCAGCTAATGCCGATCTTGGTTCTAAATTTAAAACTGCAGAAACTGGTCGCACTATCGAGCAGATTTATAAGCAGTGTGGTATTGGTGGTGCTTTGTTTGGTAATTCTAGCCCTATCTTAGCTATTATCTCTAACGTGACTTGGGATTTAGGTACTACGGCTGCTACTTCTGACTCTATGTCTCCTGAAACTTGCCAAGGTGGTAACGTCAGAGCTGCGGTTTTGATTAAAGAAGCCTTCCCAAGTGTTGAAAAAGATCTAGCTTCAGGCCAAGGTGCTCATTTATCAGCATTACAAAGCGTTGCTAACTGTGATTCGGCCGCTAGTGTACGTGCACAGTATGGTCAATATGCACAGACTTCTGCATATCGCACTGCTACCCAAGATCAAAATGCAGAAGCGCTATTCAGCATCGTTAAAACAAGCTGTGCTATCTAAAGCTTGTCAGTTTTAACGTATTAAGTCATTGGTTTAATGATTAAGCTTTTGACTGTTTAATGATAAAAACACGTAAACCTAGTGCTTACGTGTTTTTTATTGCTTATGTGTTTATGGTGCTAATAAAAAATGCAAAAAATATTTTTGTGCGTAGCTTGTCTTGCTGTACCTACTGTCTATGCCGCTGAACCCTACCTAATGAATTCGGTAATGGATTCGATAGTAGTTGAAGAAAAAGACAATAGTATTTTTACTCACGATGGGAATGCTGATAATAATGAGACTTCTGAACCACGCATGCTTGCTAACGGACAGGATATTTCATTAGCGAAAGAGCAGGGCATGCAGATGCCTAGTGATAAAACCATTATTGAAGAAAAACGACAACTCAGTAAAAACACAGCTACCACTTTTGCCAAGCTAAAAGCATTATCTAAGCACTCTCAATGGCAACATTTACTATTTTACAAAAATGGCAAAGCTGAAGTTATTTCACCAGATTTTTATTTAACCAATCCAAAACCACGCTCAAAACGCAATTTTGATCCTTATGCAGAACTGATGGCAACGATAGAGCAGGCAAGTAATGAGAGCGTTGTTTGTAAGTATCCAGCCAGATATTTATGGCTTAATCACCATTTACCCGAACTAAATAGTAATCTAAAAGATTGCCCGCTGCTGCCAGATCCCAATCAAGAGATAAGCCTAATCTTAGTCAGTAATTACTTAAAAAATCCAGCCTCTTCGTTCGGTCATGTATTGGTAAAGTCCAGTATGGCTGCAGAGGCTGAAGACAGTATGAACAAAGAAGTCAAAGTGCTTTCAAGCGAGGATTTACTTAATAATTCATACAACTTTGGCGCGCGCATTCCAGCCAATGAGAACGGAGCAATGTACGCTATTAAGGGGCTCTTTGGACTCTACGATGCGGGTTTTTCGGAGACGGAATTTTTTAAGCAAGATGCCGTGTACTCCAAAAACGAGCAACGAGATATGTGGGAATATGTGCTAAATCTTGAAGCATTTGAAACGCAATTACTCAACTACCATTTATACGAAGCAAAATCCGCTCGATTTGATTATTACTTCATCAAACAAAACTGTGGTTATCGTTCAGGAGAGATATTAGAGCTGATAAGCGATGTAAAAACGACTGAGCGCATAGGCCCTTGGTACGCGCCAGATTATATATTTGATCAGTTGTTAGAGCATGATAGTGGCACAGGATCGTTAGTTTCCTCGGTACGTTACCTACCTTCTGAGCAAACACAGTTGCGAGAGAAGTTTGTACAACTATCAAAGCCAATACAAAATATTGTTAATGAAGTCATTCGTACAGAAAATACCGCACCGCTTGCCACGCTGAATACCGATGACAGAGCACTTGCGCTTGATTTTCTAATCTTACATCGCACCTATAAAATATCACAAGACAATACCCCAGAGCAGCTAGCATTTAAAAATGAATTGTTGAGCCAACGTTTTGCGCTACCAGCCAGTGATGGTTTAGCTAAGCTGGTTGTACCTAATAAAGCGTCACCCGCACTCAGTAACAAAACCACGCAAACCAAAGTAATTTTATCTGATGAGCGTGCGCAGGTGGGATTATCACTATTTGTGAAAGATCCTCTCAACGCTTACACTGATATTGCTAAACGGTTTGAAGCAGTACAAGCCTCTTTAGGTTATGATTTTGATGATAGCAAATGGACGCTGACAGACTTTGTCTTTTTAGACATGCAGCAGATCGAAAACTTGAGACAACCGTTATCAGGCGAACCCAAATTGTCTTGGCAATTAAAAACAGGCGTGCGCACAGACTTGTTTACTGGTAGCAACCACAGTCCTTATGCGCAAGCTGGCATGGGAGCCGGTGCAAAATTTGGTAAGCACATGCTTGGTTATGGTATGGTAAATGCAACAGTCCACGATCAAGACCGGCATGCAGATATAGGGGTTGAGTTTGGTTTGCGCGCTAAACGTGATACTCAAAGTGCTGAGTTGTCTTATAGTGCCTCTAAACGAGAGGGACGTGCCTCCATTGCCCTCACTAAATTGACATTACGGCAACAGTTATCAAAGAACAATGATGCCAGAATCATAGTGACACACGCTAATATAGAGACACAAGCTGATTATAATGCTTTAAGCGGTTTAGATAATACAAATGCTAGTATCGCTTGGCATCATTATTGGTAATATCTTAAAGATCAAAGTTATGTTTATAGGTAAAGAAATGAAATATTGCCGCATCATCCCTATATTATGTATTAAGTAAATCGTTAATAATAAATGCGATAAGGAAAAAATAATATGGCAGAAAAAAACTACTACGACATTTTGGGGGTCAAAAAAGACGCCTCAGACGCTGATATCAAAAAAAAATACCGTAAACTGGTTCGTCAGTATCACCCCGATGTGAGCGACGACCCAAACGCGGATAATAAAATTGCTGAAATCAACAACGCTTATGAAACGCTTAGAGATAAAGACAAGCGTGCGCAATATGATGCTATGCTAGACAACCCCTTTGCCGGTCAAGGCGGCGCTGGTGGCTTTGGCGGGTTTGGTGGTCAGTCGGCAGGCGGACAAGGTGGTTTTCGCTGGGAGGATATCAAAGATCAGTTTGGTGATGGACAAGCCTTTGGCGATGGCGGCTTTCGCTTTGATGATATATTTTCGGCATTTGGTCGCGGCGCGCGTGGCTCAGCTGGTGGACAGGCAGGAGGCCGCACGCAAGGTAGCGGCTTCGAGCAGTTTGGGGGTGGCTTTGGCGCGCAGGATAATAAAGGCCAAGATCAGCACGCCGAGATTGCGGTGGACTTGGCCTCAGTCTATAGCGGTGACGACTATAGCATCAAACTAAACGTGCCGGTACGCCAGCCCGATGGCAGCGTGGATTATGAAAATAAAACCCTTAAGATTAAAATCCCAAAAGGCATCACTGATGGCAAGCAAATCCGCCTAGCAGGTCAAGGCTCAGCTGGCATGGGTGGCGGCAAAAACGGTGATTTGTTTTTAAAGGTGAAAATTCGCCACGACCCCAATATCCGTATCGAGGGCGCTGATGTCTATCAGACAGTAAATATCGCGCCATGGGAAGCGGCATTGGGTGGCAAAATCAATGTCAGTACGCCCGCTGGCACCCTTGGCGTGACCATCCCCAAAAATAGTAAATCTGGTAGCAATTTACGTCTAAAAGGTAAGGGCATCCCTGCCAAACAAGCGGGCGACTTATACTTAACTCTCAATATCGTCAACCCTGATATCACTGATAGCAATAGAGAGGCTGTGACAAAAGCCTATGAGCAGCTAAAGCAAGCCTTTGCTGATACCAGTATTAATCGCTGATAGCTGCCGCGCTGCTATCGACAGAGATCAGCGAAAAGCGATAACGGGGAGAGATGAAAACGATCACGATGACATAAAGCACAAATAAGGATAGCAACCAAAAGAGGATAATAATAATGAAACACTCGTCTGAATTTACCGATATTATCATGAGCTTGGATGAGCTGGTATCTGCCTGTGGTCAAGAGCGTCAATGGGTCATCGAGCTGATGGAAGAAAACATCATCGAGTACGACGTGCCAGAGCGTGAGCAGTTTACCGGCTATCAGCTCACCACGGTGCGCCGCGCCTCTCGTCTGAGCCGTGACTTTGATGCCAGTGTGCCCGCGATCGGCCTGATACTGGAGCTATTAGAAGAAGTCGAGCAGCTGCGTCAGCTCAAACGTCAGCTAGAAGGACAGACGCCAATCATTGAAGTGGATACTGAGTATCTAAAGTAACAAAACCATTGATAAAGCACCGCTCATAAAAAAGGCCTCATTGCGATCATTGAGGCCTTTTATTTTACAGTGTGTGATGTACAGATACGGATTGCGCCGGCTTAACGCGCGTATTTAGGATCGGCTGCCGCAGTAAACAAGACGTCAGTTGACGAGTTGAGCGCGGTCTCGGCCGAGTCTTGAATCACGCCGATGATAAAGCCGATGGCAACCACTTGCATGGCAATGTCATTGGGGATACTAAAGAGGCTTGCAGCCAGAGGAATCAGCAATAACGACCCACCAGCGACCCCAGAGGCACCGCAAGCACTAATGGTCGCGACCAAACTCAATAAGAGCGCAGAGGCAAAGCTCACCTCGATACCGAGCGTATGCGCTGCCGCCAGCGTCAAGACGTTGATGGTAATCGCCGCCCCTGCCATATTGATAGTTGCACCAAGTGGAATGGTGACAGAGTAAGTGTCTTCGTGTAGGCCCAGTTTGCGTGCAAGGTTCATGTTTACAGGGATGTTGGCCGCCGAACTACGCGTAAAGAATGCTGTAATCCCTGACTCACGCAGGCAAGTAAATATCAGAGGGTAAGGGTTTTTGCCGGTTTTGAGTAAGACGATAATAGGGTTGGCAACGAGGGCAATAAATATCATACAGCCGACCAATACCATCAAGATACGAGCATAACCTGCCAATGATGCAAAGCCTGTCTCAGCGACTGTATTGGCAACCAAACCTAAGATACCAAAAGGCGCGAGAGCGATGACCCATTTCACCACTTGTGAGATGGCATTGGCAAAGTCGCCGACGACAGTACGCGCGGTATCGCTGGCTTGACGCAGTGCAAAGCCGATGATAATCGCCCAAGCCAAGATACCAATATAGTTGGCCTCAGCGATGGCATTGACAGGGTTTGCCACCAGATTCATCAGCAAGTTGGTCAATACTTCTTTGAGGTTGGCCGGTGGTACTTGCTCGACAGTTGCGTTGACGAGTACCAGCTCAGTTGGGAATAAAAAACTGGCGCCGACAGCGGTCAATGCTGCCAAAAATGTGCCAAACATATACATGATGAGCACTGGTTTGACATACACTTCGTTGCCACTACGATGCTGACTAATCGCCGCCATCACCAGCACAAAGACCAATATCGGCGCGACTGCTTTTAGCGCACCGACAAATAGCGTCCCCAACAATCCTAAGGCGATACCAACGCTTGGTGCTAGCCAGCCTATTAGCACCCCTAATATTAAACCGATAATAATGAGCGGTACCAGCCCTATACGCTGGTACATCGCAATCAATGAACGCATTTGTACACCCTCGAGTTAGTCAGTCAGAAGTAAATGAATCATAAAAATAGAAAAACAATCGGAGGATAGTAGCATTTTTTCGGATACTCGCCTACCAGTCAGACTGGACGCGGCAAATCAGACGGCAACCAACCCAACCACGCTGTAAAAACCATAAAAAGGGTAGGTAAAATAAAGGAAAGGAAAGGAAAGGAAAGGAAAGGCAGGCAGGCGCGCGGGGAAAACTGAGCAAGGCGACTGATAAAATAAAGCTAATGAGACAAAGTTAAGATAGCAAAGCTGGAAAACAAACCAGCAGACAGCCCGCAAGGAACATGTATAGCAGTAGCGTTGTGTCGTCTTTAGAACAAATCAACTGTATAAGCTACACCGTATAGTGCGTCAGCTCGTAGCCAAGCTGTTTATAATGCTTATATTTATGACGGCCTTCTTGCATACTTTTGGCATCAGGTTTTATCAGCTCAAGTATTCGAGTGGGTTTGGCAGGACTGGTCGCGGCTATAAAATCGCTGACAGGCTGCAATGTGGTATTGAGAACGATACCTGAGAAGTCCGCTGGCATATAACTGCCGAGCATGACGGGCGCTGATACTGCCTCATCGATATCGGAGGTAACAGGCTTTGCGGCATCAGACTCCATCGTATCAGGTTCTATGGAGTGAGGATCGCGGCCCAAAAGGCGCTGGTGCGGGATAAAGCTGGTCGCGTCGTGCGTCCATAGCGCTTCATCAAGCAAGCTGAGTAATGCCTCATCTTGAGACAAAATCAGTAGCGATTGGCTGCTTTTATTGAGCGCCGTTTGGGTCAGCTGACAAATAAAGCCCAAGATTTCTTGGGCTTTACGCTCGCTTAATACATAAAAACTTACGTTCATAAATTGGTCATCATCACTGCATTAAGCGTTGTTTGCGCTGTTTTTTAAGTACTGCATAAATAAAGGCACAGGGCGACCGGTTGCCGCTTTATCTTTGCCTGAGTTCCATGCGGTGCCTGCGATGTCTAGGTGCGCCCATGGCTGACCTTCTTCGACGAAGCGTGATAAGAAGCAAGCTGCGGTTACAGCACCTGCGCCTTTACCACCGATGTTTTGCATATCAGCGATGGGTGAGTCAAGCTGTGCCTGATAGTCGTCATCTAATGGCATGTGCCAGATGAGGTCACCTGATGAGTAGCTGGCGTTTTCTAATTCAAACAACACATCTTCATCATTACTAAAGACCGCTGAGCGTACATGCCCTAAGGCCACCACGCAAGCGCCCGTCAACGTCGCCACATCGATGATGGCTTTTGGCTGATAGCGCTGGACGTAGCATAAGGTATCGGCCAACACCAAACGACCTTCAGCATCGGTGTTTAAGATTTCAACCGATTTGCCGTTCATGGCTTTGACGATATCACCAGGACGCGTGGCCTCACCTGATGGCATGTTTTCTGCACAAGCAAGTGCCCCCACGACATTAATTGGTAGACGCGCTTCGCACAGCGCTTTGATGGTACCCAATACAGACGCTGAGCCGCCCATATCGAACTTCATCTCATCCATGGCCGCGCCTGGCTTGATAGAGATACCGCCTGAGTCAAAGGTCACGCCTTTACCGACCAACACGATAGGCGCATCGTCATGGCTGCTATCAGTGTTTTTGTCTGATTTTTTGCTAGGCAGTTTGGTGGGGAGCTTGTCAGCCAACGCTTTTAGACCACCGGTGACTTTTGCACTGCTATTGCCGGCTGTGTAAGTATCAGTCGCGCCTGCTTTGGCACTAAAGTTAGACTTGCCGCGATACTCGAGTAGTACCAATTTGCCTTCTTTGCTAGAGCCTCTAGCCACCGCTAAAAAGCAGTTCATGCCAAGCGCCGACATCTCATCTTCGCCCAGCACCGTCACTTTTAGGAGGTCAGGATAGGTCTTTGCAAGCGCTTGGGCTTGTTCTGCCATATACGCTGGAAAGCAGATATTGCCTGGCTCATTGGCGACGTCACGAGTCAAGCTTTGACCGGCGAACACCGCTTGCGCGAAGTCTAGCGCTGGCTGCAATGCTGCATCGGCCAACAAATACACATCTGTAAGTACCGGTGTGGTTTGCTCAGACTTGTATTTATCAAAACGATAGCTGGCCGCTAGTAGATTTAGCGCAAATTGGCCAAAGTGGTTTTCTTCTAGATCATCGCCGAGCGCGACCGTGATAGAGGCGACGCGTTTTTGCGTATTGTTATAGATGGTTTTGGCGATTTTTTGTAGGGCAGTGTGGTTGATCTTATCGATATTACCGACACCGACCAACAATAACTGAACTGGGTTTTGTTTGGTGGTTTTTTTGTCACCGGCCAATGCCAAATCAGCAACGGTTTCGCAGGCCTTACCACTAAAGTGTGACACTTCCATCAATTGCTCAATACGAGCGCTATAGTCAGCTAGCGCAGACTCAGCGAAGAGATTTTTTTTGTCATCCACCAACACCACCAAACAAGCCGCGTCTTTACTCTTCGCTTCTTTTTTGAGGATTTTTTGGGTATGGGTTTTGGGGAGCTGCTGAGTTAATTTGATATTCATATAGTTATCCTTATTTGAATGGTCAATAGATGCCGCCTTTTAATCGGGGTACGAAACAATCAGATTATTAAACTAAATAGCTAAGCTGTTCAATCAGTTAAATCAATTATCACCGAGCCAAGCGGCCGTTTATCACCAGCTTAGTTTTTCGTAAGCTTAATGTCTCACAGACTCAGTGCAATAGCCGCACGACAAGTGACTGCCAGATGCTGCCTGAGATTATGTGTATGGTTTGAGGTGATAAAAACATAGAGTCATCTTGCCCAGCCGATATCTGATCTCTGTGCTCAAACCAACGATAAAATCCAAGATTAAGCCATTGGTTCAGTCAAAGCTTCAGTCAAAGCATTGGAAGGTTGGGCGTTTGTTGTAGTGTAGCATATCAGGTAATCAGCGTGCTGTCGGCATCGGTTAAGTAATGTTTTCGTATATATTTGCTGCGCGATCTTAAGAGCAAAGGCTGCATAAACCACCGCCTCAATCTTAGCAAGTGTTAGGTAATGTTTTAGCACATTTTTCACAGCCATTTTTTGCCAAAACATGCTAGCATTAACGGTTATATTCAAGGCTTATATTTGTGTAGTATCGCTAACGATACTACTGTTAGTTGTTATTATCCGTTAACTATCGGCGAGCGGTACAAACCTGCCGCCCAAAAAAGCCCATTATAATAGTCATATAAGCGCCACGCCTGAGCCAGCGCTCTATCATACAGCACGCGCATACCAACTGTTTAAGAGTCCCTATTGTGATATTACGCCGCTACATGACCCAACAAGTTGCCTCGACCACCGCTTTGGTGTTGGGGTTTTTAGTGGTGATGATGCTCGGTGGGCGCTTGATTCGTTACTTTGGGATAGCCGCTGAAGGTCGCTTAGACATCAGTTTGTTATTTACCATTATCGGCTACAATCTGCCGTACTTTTTAGAGCTTATCTTGCCATTGGCGTTTTTTATTGCGCTGATGCTGGTATTTGGCCGTCTATATGTCGATCAAGAAATGGCAGTCATCAATGCCAGCGGTGTGTCGCGTGGTAAGCTGGCACGCTTGATGACGCCATTTATCCTCGCGCTGTTTGTCGGCGAGGCGGCTTTGTCTATCGTTGGTAAGCCGTGGGGGGTGCGCTCATCTGAGGCGGTGTGGCAACAGCAAGCCTTGACCAGTGCCTTTGATTTGATTCGCCCAAAAGAGTTTATCAGTAATGGTAATTATCATCTGTATGTCGGCAGTCTGAGCGAGGACAAAAAGCAGCTGCAAGATGTGATATTGATTCAATCAGAAAAACCAGAAAAAGGCAGTCAGCCCAAAAACGCGGCGGCCAATACAGCAAAAAATGAGCGTGATCAAAGCGCCGCGGTCTCTGTCGATAATCGCATCGACCCCAAAACCGCTGAGCAGTTGGATATTCCAGAACTGCCAAAGACACTCGTCAATCATGATATCAGCAAAGACACCATCACCTTAGCCAAACGTGCCGAGCAGGTCGATACAGGGAGCCGCGGCGTGACGCAATTGGATTTGTTTCAAGGACGACGATACGAAGTCGGCGCAGGGAGTCTAAAGTACAATCAAGTAGGCTTTGATCGCTACCGTATCAGCTTGACTGAGTCTGCCAAAGACGTCATCACCGAAGACAATATCGAAACCCAAGCCATCGGGCCGTTGTGGCAAGCGGCAACCGGTAGCGGCAGTACACAAGTGAGCACGGTCGAGGCCAAGCGCGCTGCGCAAGGTGAGCTCGGTTATCGTTTTGCGTTGCCTTGGCTGATGATTATCGCGCCGATGCTGGCGGTACCGCTGGCACAAGTGCGTCCCCGTCAAGGTCGCTGGTTGCGTTTGTTTCCCGCGATTTTATTGTTTGTCAGCTGTGCACTGGGTATCATTTCGCTCAAAAATGCGGTGAGTAAAGGCAGCGTCAGCGTGTGGGCGTATGCGTGGCTAATCTTAGGGTTTATGGCGTTGGCGCTGTATATGAACTGGGGCAGCCGCGTGCAGCATCGCCTGCGCTTTCGCAAACCTCAGCAGCCGCAAACAGTGGCCGACAGTCGCGCCAATCCAAATGACAGCATGTCAGGAGGGCAATCGTAATGCGCTCCTTATTTGCCAAAACCCCAAGCGCCGAGCCACTGGCCCAAAAACCCGGTCAACTAAAAGTGCTCGGCCGCTATGTCAGACGCAATGCGTTGCTTGCTATCATCGGGGCCGTTGTCGGTCTATGGGCCTTGCAGCTTATTTTTTCTTACTTATCCGAGCTTGATTCGCTCGATGATAGCTATACGATGAGTGAGGCGATTAAGTATATCTTTTATCGCTCGCCTTACTTTTTAGAGCAATTTATTCCGACAGGGGCGCTACTTGGGGCGGTCGTAGGTTTGGGGCTGCTGGCCAACAAAAGCGAGCTGGTCGTCATGCGTGCCGCTGGCGTCAGTATCTATCGCATCGTCGGTTGGGTGCTACAACCCGCTCTGATTTTTGTGCTGCTTGCCTTAGCGATCAATCAGTTTGTCTTGCCACATTCCAATCAGTTGGCAAAAGACATCAATGATGAAGACAGCCGCTCGCTTGTGACCTCGGTACGCGGCTACTGGACGGTGCAGCCACGCTTTGAAAATGCACAAGATGGCAGTACAAAGCCTGCTGGCAGCGATATTTTATATATCGACTATGCCGACGTACAAGGCAACATCGGTGAGGTGAAGCGCTGGCATTTGGACAATGATGGCAACTTGCAAACCGCTATTCATGCCAAAGATGGGCAATATGTCGGTCGGCAAGCTCTGGATAGCAGCAGCGGCACGCCGAGCGGACAGTATCGTTACGAGTGGCAACTCAATGACATGACCACGCTTAGTATCAACCAAGGCTTTGAGAGTAGGCAAGCTGTATTCGCCTCCGATACGCTCAGTTTGCCATTTGCCCCAGAGTCGGTGTATCTACTGACGCGTAAGGCAGAGGATTTGTCTCTGACGCAACTATATGAGCATCGTCAGTTTATGCGAGGGCAGGGCAATCGCTCTTTAGAGCATGAGCTGGCATTTTGGCAAAAGCTGCTGTCGCCGCTATCGATTTTATCGCTGGTGATCGTTGCTTGCTCATTTGTCTTTGGCTCGCTGCGTACGCACAGCTTGGGTCTGCGTATCGTCGTCGCGCTACTCTTTGGTTTGCTATTTAGCTATGTGCAAGATTTGGTCGGCTTTATCTCATTAGCGACAGGATTTTCGCCATTATTGATGGTGCTATTACCGATACTTGGTAGCGCCGCCTTGGGTTTTTATCTGATAAAACGGCAGATGTAAGACCATGTGGTAGGTGGTATGCCATCTTTAATGCCCTAAGCAAGAGAATAAAAAACAAAAATCCCGCTAACATGCTGATGTGTTGGCGGGATTTTTGTTTGTGCAGCTTTTAAGTTACTGAAGCTTATTCTTTGGTCGCCATAGTAATGGTATAGGTTTTGCCCTGTTTGACCTTTTCGCTATTACCAAACACTTCGGTAAACGAGCGCTTCATAAACTGGCGCAAACCATTGATGGTCACCACATAAAACCGCCCGCCTTGACGCATGCGCGCATAGGCATCGAGGAAGTATAGATAGTGCTGCTCTTTGCCGACTTTGGCTGGCAAGTTTGACATCACAAGGCTAAAGTCTTTGTCCGCTGCCACATGATTGAAGCCGTTTGATAAATGTACATCGACATTTTTTAGACCGTTTTGCACGCAGTTACGGCGCGCATATTCTACCGCCATAAAGTCTTTATCAATAAGTGTATGCTGACCGTTCGGGCACTCACGCGCTGCCGTCATGCCGAGCACGCCATAGCCGCAGCCTAAATCGATCGAATCATCATCCGCCCGAAAATCCACATAATCGAGCAGCATTAGGCTACCGTCATCGAGCTTTTGTGGTGAAAAAATACCCCAAGTGGTCGAAAAATCAAACGGTTTACCCAGTACCTCTTGGCGAAAATGAATGTCTTCGCGCCAGTGTTCAGCATTTTTTAGCAGGTCGGCAGGGGGACGGTGGTTTGTAGAGTGGCTCATGGGATTCTCGGATAGTAGATAGGTAAAAGGTTAATAAGCTATGGCAGGTATTGTAGCGAGAAAAGGGTCAGTTTGCAGCTAGGCATTGATAGAGCAGATTCTATACTTTACCGCCTCTATCTCAGATTGTGCTCTGCATATCAAATCTACAATCTCGCTTTCACCACATAAGTATAGGTTTGAGTCATTGAAATTTTTTAATATTACTTCCCCAAACTCTTCTTCAGTAAATAATCAAACACAAACGGGCCAAATGGCAAAAATGAGCCGAGCACGCCAGCCGGCATGGCCCATAGCGGCAGCTTTATTTTGCTGGCTGTGAGCAGCAGCATCAGGATATAAGCGATAAATAGTGCGCCATGTGTCATACCGATATATGTCACCGCCTCAGAAATGCCGAGCATATATTTTAGTGGCATAGCGATACCAAGCAATAATAAAAAAGACGTGCCTTCTAAATAACCCGTTATGGTCAAGTTTTTGAGGGCAGCATGCTGCCCTTTGGTGAGCGTAGGCTGCAAAGATGGCTGAGCTTGCGACACGTTATATTCCTCTTATAATCTTCAATAAATAGTCAGTTTTTATGTTGACCGTTCAATATTAGCCGCGTGGATGATGTTCGGCATGCAATTTTTGCAGTCTCGCTGTCGCCACATGCGTATAAATCTGTGTGGTAGACAAATCACTATGTCCAAGCAATAGCTGTACGCTGCGCAAGTCAGCACCGTGGTTGAGTAGGTGGGTGGCAAAGGCGTGACGTAAGGTATGCGGTGATAGTTCCTTATCAATACTAGCTACTTTGGCGTAACGCTTGATAAGATACCAAAAGTTTTGCCGCGTCATATAGCCGCCTTGCGCCGTCAAAAACACTGCTTGGCAATTGCCTGACTTGAGATGTGCAATCAGATCGCCACGCCCGTAAGAAAGATAGTCCTCTAGCGCATCGCTTGCATATTCACCAAGGGGCACCAGTCGGGTTTTATTGCCTTTACCTGTGATTTGTAGCCAGCCTGCGTTTAGATTGACTTGCTCAAGCGATAAATTAATCAGCTCACTGACGCGCAGGCCGCAGGCATAGAGCACCTCTAACATGGCCTTGTCCCGTAGGCCAAGTGCGGTGCTGGTATCAGGTGCGGCAAGGAGATTATCGACATCAGCCTCGGCCAAATCCTTTGGTAACGGACGTCCAAGCTTTGGGCTTTTGATACGCTCGCAGGGATTGTCTTCGCGCAGATTGCTGGCTATCATCCATAGATAGAACTGGCGCAGGCTTGAGAGCATACGCGCTTGGGTGCGTGGGGTTTTACCATCTTGGGCAAGCAGCGAAAGGCAGTGCAGCACATCATCAGGCTGCCAGCGGGTCAGGGCGAGTGGGTTGGTCAACTCACAAGAACGCAAGTCGCGCACATAAGCATTACGGGTACGCGTTGCCAAACCACGTGCTAGCATGGCTTGGCGAAACTCGGTGATATAGGCAGGCTCGTCATCGACAGCCAATGCTTTGGGTTGGCGCTGTTGTACGGCACGGTCACGGCTCATAGGATGCTCGGATATAGGTCAGATATAAGTTAACCACTTTTTTTCTTCACCACATAACGATATAGCGTCACGCTTGCTGGCGTGGTGTCATCGCCATCAATAGTGATTTCATCGGGATCAGCGTCTAGGTTGATGTTTTCTGCCAGTGTTTCTTGAGTCATCAGCTCATGACCCAGATGACGACAGAAATTTGGAATGTCGCGGGTGGTAGCAGGGTCAGTGGCCAGTATCTCAATCACCTCACCGCTATCTGCTTTTCGGATGACTCGGTGCAGCATCATCACAGGCTCAGGACAGATCAGCCCTTGCGTATCTAGGTGATGGTCAATGTCAGTATTTGGTATTGAAGTGGTCATAGTTATTATCGTAAAGCTAAGTAGGTAGGTTAAAGAATGGATCGTTTGTTTAATCGCTTACTGAGGTGTACTGTCTAGATCGTCTACGGCTGCTGTCTCTTTGTCAGTGTTTGCCACGTCTAAGAAGTTAAAAAAGCGCTTGAAACTGACTTTAAACAAAAACGCCACACCCACCCAGCAAGACAGTCCTAGCCAAGCCGTATCAGCAAATAACAAACCGCCGAGTAGCACGATGCTTGAGACGCCGATGGTCATGATTACCATTGATGCTTGGTTTAGGCGATAACGATAAATAATAAAGGCATCATAAAGGCTGACAGGAATGGTCAGCGCCACCAAGGCATAAGGCAGGTTATAAAATAACTGATAAAGCAGCTGACTGTCATGAAAGGCCTTGATGCTAGCGATGGTACCAAAGACCACAAAAGCAAAAATGGCCGCATAAATCAGATAAATCGCCAGCTGGTTGGCTCGCTGCGCGCCTCTAATACGAGCAATAGCAAGCGGCGCAAAACCATGTCGCGACTTATTAGATACAGGTTGGTTTAAAGCGGTGGTCATAATCATCAGTCGTATATATTGGTTTAGAGGATGGGCGTGGCAATATCTAAGCGTTAAATACTAGCCGTCCGCTTGTGCGCGACTACCTGCGCGTCACTGCTTGAGGACACGCCCTAGTCAGGCTTGATCGCATCGATAGCCAAGCTGCTATTTGGATCGGCAAAATACGTCGACATCAAAATACACGCAGAGATATCATCAATCGGGTCGCGCTCGTTTTGGATCCAGCCATTCTCCCACGCGATTTCACGCGCTGCTACCGACGTCAGACGCTCATCACACAGCGTCACAGTCACTGGTAGACGCTGCTCCATGACTCTATGCGCCAGCCGCCGCGCAAATTTGTGCGCCCGTTTAGAGAGCATGGAGCTGCTACCGTCCATATTTAGTGGTAAGCCGACCACCACCTTTGCCACGCCCCATACTTTTATGATACCCAGTAAGTTGTCCCAGTCAGGTTGACCATTGTTCATCGCCAAGATATCAAAGGCGCGTGCGGTTTGGGTCAAGCTATTACCGAGTGCCATGCCCATTTTTTTGACACCATAATCTAGCGCCAAAATAAGATGCGGCTTTATTTCTGGCTCAGAGTCGCTAAGACCGTTGATGTTAGACTCATTACTGTTAATGCTATTTATATCAAAATCATGATCTGCAGCTTCTTTGCTATCTACCATAAAAGTACTATCCACCATAGTGACGGCTATCCTTTATTTTTTTATCTGTATTCATAGAGCATATGCTATTAAGCATGACCGATGTCACTGCTAAGATAGTCAAAGTTGACGCCGATTTTGTCAGCAGCGATCTGCCAGCGCTCCGCAAACGGGGTATCAAACAACAAGTTGAGATCCGCTGGACACACCAGCCAGTCACCACTTGCAAGCTCACGCTCTAACTGGTCTTTGCCCCAGCTGGCATGCCCCAAGCACAGATGATAGTGACCAACGCCTTGGCCTGCGGCGATACGCTTGAGGATATCTTGGCTGGTGGTGATACAGACATTCTCTGAAATAGCAAACGACGATGCCCACTCCGGCTGGCCAGTATGCAGCACAAAACCGACCTCAGGATACATCGGCCCGCCTTCTAAGGCCACGTCTTCCATCACTTGCGAGTCGGTCACTTCGATGCTCAGATCCTCTAATAGCTTGCCCACGCGCGACTGCTCTAAGGGACGATTGACCATCAGACCAAGCGCGCCATGTGCATCATGACGACAGATATAAATCAGCGCCTGCTCAAACCGTGGGTCTGGCAGCTCTGGTGCCGCGATTAAGAAATGATGGGTCAAATTGGCTTTAGACATAGAAGCAACTGCAACCTAATAATAAAATCAACAATAAAAAGATAAAGACATTACTACATTAAAAACACAACCACACCGGCAAGAGAAGATTATATGGCGATGATGACCAAAAAAATCAACCAAAGCAAATATTTAGCAGCGGTTTGATTTTAGTAATCTCGCTCTCAATGGTTTTTTAGCCCTGCGCTCGCTGTTTTAAAATAGGCTAACGATATCCCCCTATGCAGAGCAGAGAGGGCACTGTGCAGGATAGCAAACGCCTTATTTGACATCCGTTAGTAAGCTACGAGCGTGATCACGAGTGACCTCCGTGATGGTCACGCCGCCCGACATGCGTGCCAGCTCATCGACTTGCGCGTTATCTGTCAAGATGACCAGCTCACTTTCGGTTTGCTCGTCATGATGTTTTTGTACCAAGATATGTTGGTGCGCTTGCGCGGCGACCTGTGCTTGGTGCGTGATGGCCAGTAGCTGCTGAGTCTGCCCCAGTTTACGCAGGAGCTCACCGACCACCTGCGCGGTGCCGCCACTGATACCGACATCGACCTCGTCAAAGACCAACATAGGCTTAGCGGCATCATTGTCCGCATTGGTGGCTTGTAGCACTTGCATCACCAGTGCCATCCGCGACAGCTCCCCGCCTGAAGCGATTTTATGCAGCGGCTGCATGGGCATACCGACATTGGCGCTAAACAACAAATCGATGTCATGACAACCTTGCGCATTATATTGGCTTGGGTCGGGTTTTTTGGTAAAGACAAACTTACAGCGCGCATTGGGTAGCGCTAGTGGCTGCAGCTGCTGGACCAGTTGTTTGCTGATATGTGGTGCGGCTTTTTCGCGTGCTTTTTGGAGTTTGGTGGCCAGCAGCAGATATTGCTGCCACGCTTGCTCGATTTGCGCGGCCATGGCATCACTACTTGGTTCGTTTTCTAATTGTTCTAATTGCGCTTGCCAGTGGTTGGCTTCCTCAATCAAATCAACGGCGGGTAAGCCGTGCTTGCGCGAGAGGCGATGACCGAGGCTGATGAGATTGTCTAAGGTTTGCAAGCGCTCAGGGTCGGGCAGTTGTTGTTCGGCATAATCTGATAGTAATCCTGTGACTTCGGTGATTTGCTGCTGAGCCAGATGTAGCTGCTCTGAGGCTTGCTCAAACGTCTGACTGACTCCCAGTTGATTATCACACAGCTTGATCGCTTGTCCAAGCAGGGTCATGACGTCTGGCTCATCGGTATCGTTGTCGAGCAAATGCAGGCCATGACTGGCTTCCATCATCAAAGCTTCAATATTAGACAGCTCTTCGTGCTCCGCTTCGATGTCGGTATAATCAACAGCGAGGAGCGGCTCGATGTCTGCCAGCTGGCTTTGTAACAGCTGGATACGGTCATGGCGCAGCGCTTCGCGGCTGGCAATCTCATCAGCGCGGCGTTTTAGCTGCTGATAGTGTTGATAGCTGCTCGCGGTTTGCGCAGCCAGTGTGGTGGTTTGTGCCATGGCATCCAACCACTGCACCACAAACTGCGGCTTTAGTAGTGCTTGCTGGGCGTGCTGGCTATGAATATTGACCAACAGTGTACCGAGGCTCTTTAGCTCAGCTAAGCTGACGGGCGTACCATTTAACCAAGCCTTTGAGCGCCCTGTTTGGCTAAGCTGGCGACGAATCAACACATCTGGCTCATCTAAGGCGCGATCATGCTCAGCAAACCACTCTGCGACAAGTGCATTGTTTACCACATCAAACTGAGCATAGATATCGGCATGTGCCGCCCCATGTCTGATCATGGCGCTGTCGGCTCGCTCACCTGCACACAACGACAGCGCATCGAGCAGCAGCGACTTACCGGCACCTGTCTCACCGGTGATGACGTTAAAGCCTTCCGCCATACTCAGCTCATGCTGAGCGATCAATGCAAACTGATGTAAAGTGAGTGATACTAGCATCAACGCCTCTCATGACAGACAATGAGTTTCACCGATTCTTTAGATGAAGTCATCGCTAAAATAGAATAAATACAACGATAAAATGGCTCGTTTATGGTACTCAATAGACTATAGTGATTGGCAAATATTATGGTGGCAAACGCCGCTAAATACAAATCATAAAGCCGCGCAATAACATAAATCTCTGCAGCCCGCTTTGGATAAAGTCAGCGGCCCACCGGTGGCACCTCTTGCGCCTGCCGCAACATTTTCCTTGCCCCTGTAACAAACTTTATAGATATAATGTGGTAGCATAATCTCACATAATGACAAACGCTTGCTAGCTTGTTTTATGCTTGTCGTCTGATAATGATAAGTCATCTTATCGTAATATCTCATCGATACCATAGTCGGCATACGCGGGTAGGCATCTTAAGTTGTCAACCAGATGTCAACCAGATATTAAGGCTGATGTCAGTATGTGTGCGAGTCTGTGTCCGCGATTGGGCAAAGACTGTCACTCGATCGAATACAGCACATTTATATAGTAGGCTAGGCCGCTTGCAATGCTGATTCATAAAGTCATTTCATCTGTACTTATTTTTTAGTTTTACCATAATTATTTGATAAGGAAGCCACTATGACAGCGGCGCAATTTACCAATGTAACAGTCAATGCTCATGCGACGGTCTCTTATGATGGTCGTTGCTCAAGCCATACCATTATGTTTGAGGATGGACGTCATAAGACGCTAGGCATCATCTTACCTTGTGATAATTTGGTGGAGCATTATCATTTTAGTACCAATACTTCTGAGCGTATCGAGATCACCAGCGGGGAGTGCGAGGTCAAAATAAATGGTGAGGAAGCGTTTAGCTACTACCGTGCAGGCCAGTCATTTGTGGTCGAAGGCAACAGCGGCTTTAACCTCAGAACCGAAGAGATCGTACAGTATATCTGTCATTTAGAAGGCTAAAGACGCATACACTAAGCCATTGGCGCAAGTCCGCGCCTACCTGCATTTTGCTAGATAATCTACATATAGTCTCCTTAGCAAAATCAACCAAATTAGGTACTCATCAAGCGTCACCCCAAATAAAAACCTCAATCGATCGCGGATAAACCATATCAGTCGGTATGGTTTATTTGTTTTTGATGAGGCTGCACTGTTTTTTTATTGTTGTTTTTTATCGTTACTTCTTATCGCTTTAGCGATATCCATTTGATACTTAAGTAGGCCTATTATGGCAAAACCCATTTATTTTTATGGCATTCATGCAATTGATGCCTTACTCAAACATCGTCCGCTCGATGGTCTTAGCTTGTTTGTCCAACAAGGCCGTGACAGCGACCCTCACGTGCAAGGAATCATGGCCGAAGCCGAGGCCAATGGCATCAGTATTCAGCCCACACAAAAAGACAAGCTGACCCAGCTGTGCGGCAGCCCGCAGCACCAGGGCGTGGTGCTTAATGCCCGCCCTCTAGGTTTTGCTGACGAAGCGCTGCTAGACACCATCGCGGGGCGCGAGCAGTGTTTGTTGCTGATACTCGATCAAATCACTGATGCGCATAACTTCGGTGCGTGTTTGCGTACAGCTGTTGCGATGGGCGTGGATGCGGTGGTTTGTCCAAAACATCACGCCGCCAGTCTCACCCCAACAGTGGCAAAAGTCTCTGTAGGCGCCGCTGAGCTGATGCCGATTGTCAGTGTGACCAATTTGGCGCGTACGCTTGACCACATCAAAAACGCTGGTGTATTTGTGTTTGGTACGGCGCTTAGTGATGCGGCCAAGCCCATACATGCAGCGGACTTGACCGGCAAAACGGCCATTATCATGGGTTCAGAAGGAGAGGGCATGCGCCGATTGACCACAGAGCGCTGTGATGAGCTGGTCTATATCCCGATGTTGGGCAATGAGCATGGCAACTTACAAAGCCTAAACGTCAGCGTGGCTACCGGTATGGCGCTGTATGAGGTCAATCGGCAGCGTACTTTAGCTGCTGGGCAAGCGTAAGATAGTTTTGGTGTAGCGGCTCCAGCTGTGCATACAGAGCCGCTAGGTCGCGATCGTTTAAGATGACATCATCAGCGTGACGGTTGCGCGCTTCGCGGCTTAATTGATTGAGCATGATGGCTTTGATCTTTTGGACACTTTGCTCATCACGCTGGCTGGCGCGCTCAAGCTGGGTGTCTTCGCTGGCATCAATCACCAGTACTCGTTGGCACAAGTTTGCCAGCCCCGCTTCTGCCGCCTCTATGAGTAGCGGCGCGGACAGCACCACATAAGGCGAAGTGCTGGCGGCTAGCTGTGCTTTTGCCGCTTCTCTTATCGCTGGGTGAGTAATGGCTTCAAGCTCGATGAGCGCCTCAGGATGAGTAAAAACGTGCGTACGCACCGCCGCTCTGTCCATCGAGCCGTCGCCATTTAACACCCAATCGCCAAATTTTCTTTGAATTTTGCGCAATGTCGCGCTGCCTTTTGCCACCACCTCATGGGCGATCACATCAGCATCGATAATATTGATGCCTTGCTGCGCAAACCAGTCACTAGCGGCAGATTTGCCACTACCGATACCGCCTGTCAATCCGACCACCAGTGTCTTGCTTTGCTTTTGGTGGGTTTGCGGTTTGTGAGAATAAGGTGAAGCGTTAGCGTTTGACATAATAATGACTTATCTGACCGATATGATAGAGATGATAGAGATGAAAACGTGAGCAGCTGTTTTGCCCAATCTGTGCTGATGATTTGAGGCTGGCACAAAGATGAGAGAGGTAAGCGCCATTGCCACTTACCCTGCTACTTTTACAGTATGTTTTTTAAAACGTATGGTAAAACTCACGCCTGTTTTAATAAGTATACATGCCTAAGTACCAACTGACGATATCTGTGCCATATAATAAGGCGACAATACCGGCAATAGCAATGTAAGGGCCGAAGGCAAAGGGTCTGCTCTCGCCTTGTTTTTTCATTAAGATCAGCCCGACGATAGAGCCGAGCAGGGAGGAGAGTAAGATGATAAGCGGTAGCATCATAGGCCCCAGCCAAGCGCCCAATACGGCCAACAACTTAAAGTCGCCCTGACCCATGCCGTGTTTTTTGGTGATCAAATAAAACAGCTTCACCACCACCCATAATGACAAAAACCCCAACAGTAACCCCCAAATAGACTGGCTGGGTGAGACAAACCAGCCTTGGCTGTTGACTGCTAGACCTAGCCCCGCCAAAGGGAAGGTTAAGCGATCAGGGAGGAGCTGAGTATCAAAATCGATACCGGTTAAGGCGATTAGCGTCCATACTAAGACCAATGCCGACAAGCCTGTTGCACTCACCCCAAATTGATAAATGATCAGCACAGAGAGTAGGGCGGTGATCAGCTCCACCAGCGGATAGCGGATACCGATGGCGGCGTTACAAGCAGCGCAGCGCCCGCGCAGCATCAGCCAACTGATCAAAGGGATGTTTTGATACCAGGTGATTTTATGAGCGCAGTGCGGGCAGCGCGACGCCGGCCGACTCAAGGTAATGGCGTTGTCGCCTGCGACGATACGGGTCAGTGGCTGCGTATGCTCGCGCGGCATGTCTGCTTGCTCAGCCAGAAACTGACTACATTCTTGCCGCCAGCTTGCAAACATCATCAGCGGGAGCCGATGGATGACCACATTTAAAAAACTACCGACACAAAGCCCTAATAACCCAAATACGACCAAAGCCACGGTCGTATTGTCTTGTAATAACTGTATAAATTGCATGAAATCGCAGTCCTTGAGTGAGGTATTAGCCGACCACTGAGCCCATTTGGAAGATCGGCAGATACATCGCAATCACGAGGCCACCGACCAATACCCCAAGCACCGCCATAATCATAGGCTCCATCAAACTGGTCAGGCCATCAACCGCGTTATCGACTTCGCTCTCATAATAGACCGCCACCTTGTCTAGCATCTCCTCTAAGCTACCAGACTCCTCACCGATACCGACCATCTGTATGGCCATACTAGGAAATAAATTGGTAGAACGTATCGAAAACTGCAACTGCTGACCGGTAGAGACGTCATTTTTGATCTGCTGAGTGGCATTATAAAACACCACGTTGTTGGTCGCGCCTGCTGTGGAGTCCAGCGCATCGATGAGCGGTACCCCAGCGGCAAAAGTCGTTGAGAGGGTGCGGGCAAAGCGGGCGATAATCGCTTGATAAGCGATATTACCAAACACAGGTACCTTCAAAACAGCGCGGTCCAAAAAGTCACGGAATTTTTTTGAGCGTTTTTTCGCTTCTGAAAACCCGATAATGGCGCCGCCGACGAGCACAATCAAAACAAACCACCATGACTGCATCCACTCAGACATGCCCACCACCATTTGGGTAAAGGCGGGCAGCTCAGCACCAAAAGACTCAAAAAGATCAGAGAACACGGGTACCACTTTGATGAGCAAAATCATGGTCACGATGACGGCGACGATAATAACGGCAATCGGGTATTTGACCGCTTTTTTGATTTTGGCTTTGAGCATCTCACTTTTTTCTTTATAAGTGGCCACCCGCTCGAGCATGGTCTCAAGCGAGCCTGATTGCTCACCAGAATCCACCAACGAGCAAAATAGGTCATCAAAGTAGCGTGGATGCTTGCGTAGGGCAGAGGCAAAGGTACCACCAGATTCAATATCAGATTTTATTTGCAACACCAAATCTTTCATACTGGGATTTTCTAATGAGTCAGCGACAATCTCAAAAGACTGCGTCAAAGGCACCCCAGCTTTCATCATGGTGGCCAATTGACGAGAAAAAATCGCGATATCGATAGGTTTAATGGCTTTTTTAAAGGTATAAAGTGGCTTAGGTTTTTTCTTGATGCCCTTAACCGTAATACCCTGTTTGCGCAAAGTAGCTTTGGCCAGCTCTAAGCTGCGACTGGTGGTCTCGCCTTTTACCTTTTGTCCGCGCCGGTTTACGCCATCGTAGACAAAGTCTGACAGCATGTCGGTCTTCGCTTTTGCCATGTTTCTACCCTCAAAAATTGTCTTATTAGATATTGCAAATATATAAACGATGGTTCGCCAATAACGTTGACTTTAGCCACTTTTATAACAGTGGTTTTATGGCACTGCTCTTGTAAATACAGCTGGGCACAGCGTAGTAGCGATAGCACAACCTTTTGCATTTCTTACTTTATTTTAGCCTAAAAAACCAGTGCTCATCTGTTTTATTTTGAAATATATCTGGTAGATATTATTGCTAGTTTATAAAAGAAAAGCCATACCTACTTATGACTGGCAAATGATGACCAAGGTTACTGCTGGTGTCTTTGATAAAAACACCATTTAGCAATGACGCAGTATGCTCCTCTTTGACGCAATGAGAGTTGGTGCTATTCAGAGGTTACTCGCATCATCTCTTGAATACTGGTCACCCCTTGTAATACCTTTAAAATGCCAGAGCGGCGCAGATCGCGAAAGCCGTTTTTGAGCGCAGCGTCTTTGATATCCATGGCATTGCCATCTTCCATAATGATGCGAGAGATGTCTGGGCTGACCTTCATGACTTCATAAACACCCACTCGGCCTTTATAGCCTTCACGGCATTCATTACAGCCGACAGGCTCATAGATGACGTTGTCTGGATCGTCTAGATCGGCATCCGTAAAGCCAAGCTCAAGCAAGCTTTGCCGCGGTACATTGATGGCTTTTTTGCAGTTTTTACACAAGCGCCGTGCCAAACGCTGAGCAATGACCAAGTTGACAGAGGTGGCAATGTTAAAAGAAGCCACCCCCATATTGCGTAGACGAGTCAACGTCTCAGGAGCAGAGTTCGTGTGCAGGGTTGAGAGTACCATGTGGCCTGTTTGCGCCGCTTTTATTGCAATCTCCGCAGTCTCTAAATCTCGAATCTCACCGACCATGACGATATCAGGATCCTGACGCAAAAACGACTTCAAAGCATTGGCAAAGGTTAGGCCAACTTTTTGGTTGACGTTGACCTGATTGATGCCTTCAAGGTTGATCTCCACTGGATCCTCGGCAGTGGAGATATTGGTTGCTCCCGTGTTGAGGATGTTGATACCAGTATATAGCGATACGGTTTTACCAGACCCTGTCGGACCTGTGATCAACAGCATGCCCTGCGGCTTATGAAGAGCCTCTAAAAACATCTCTTGCTGATCTGGCTCATAACCTAAGGCATCAATCCCGAGCATGGCCGATGAGGGGTCCAAGATACGTAGTACGATTTTTTCGCCAAACAGCGTCGGCAAGGAGTTTACCCGAAAATCGATGGCTTTGTTTTTTGACAGTTTTAGTTTGATACGGCCATCTTGCGGGATACGGCGCTCAGAGATGTCCATTTGTGACATGACCTTTAGGCGCGCTGCGATCTTACCGGCAAGCTGGACAGGCGGGCTGGCAATTTTTTGCATGACCCCATCGACACGAAAACGTACGCGGTAGGTCTTTTCATAGGGTTCAAAATGCAGATCTGAAGCTCCCATACGAATGGCATCCACCAGCATCTTATTGACAAACTTAACGACAGGGGCCTCATCGACGCTATCACTGAGCTTGGTTTCACCCTCATCAGCCGCGTCATCCCCTTCTTCAAAACCGACGTTAAAATCGCTATCAGAAAAGCTATCAAAGCTTTGCATACTGTCTGCATAGACCGCTTCGATGCGTTGTTTGAGCTTATCTTCTTCGACCACCACCGTTTCGATAGACAGCCGCGAGTTAAACGCAATGGCATCAATGGCATCGATACGTGTTGGATCACTTAAGGCGACAAACAAACGCTGACCGCGCTTAAACAAAGGCAAGGCATTAAACTTACGGACGATTTTTTCATCGACCAAGTCTTTAGGAATGACATCGAGGCTCAGGGCGTCTAAATCAAACAAAGGATCGCCAAAAGCTTGTGAGAGCATTTGTGCCAAGTGATAGGCGTCGGCCAGCTTGTTGTCTACCAAGTATGACACCAGTCCTATTTGCTGCTGCTGCGACTCGGTTTGTGCGGTTTTCATATTTGCTTCGCTAACGATACCTTCGCTAATCAGCTGCTGCGCTAAACCACCATATTTGCTGGTTGTGATAGACATGACGACCTCTCCTCAATAACAAACGTTTGTATCGTTATCTGCTGTTGCACGAATAAATAGGTAGTAAACGAATGCTACTATGCAGTTTTTTTGGGTATTAGGGTAATAATATAGAACATTACTTTAGTTTAAAGAACTTATGGCAACTATTAAACTGTTTATTGACGACACCAAAAAGATAATAAGAGGTCAATAAATAGCGTCAGATGGCTTAGTGCGGTCAGCCGATGCAGCCATATCAAGCCATGACAGCCGATGCAGCACCATACTATAGCAGTTGTGAATTATTTGTTATACTGGCGCGCACATTAGCCGAATTGGCATAAATACTTAAGACAGGGTAACTACAGATGCAAGCTTGGGTAATTGGTAATTGGAAACAAAATCCTGCAACGAGCAATGATGTCCAGACATTATTAAGCGATTTATTGGCGACTGCTGATAAAGATGACGGTGCCAATAGCGCTGGTTGCCAGTTAATGGTGGCCCCTAGCTGTATCCACTTGGCCGGTGTCAGCACCCATCTACAAGACAGCCCAGTACTGTGTGCTGCGCAAGATATCAGCGCGCATAGTGGCACTACAGGTGCCTATACGGGGGATTGCTCCGCGCAGCAGGTGGCAGATGCTGGCGCAACTTGGACATTACTTGGTCACTCTGAGCGCCGCCAGTATCATCAAGAGATGCATGCTTGTTTACTCAGTAAAATGACCCATGCGTTTGACCAAGGCCTAGGCGTGGTGTTTTGTATTGGGGAGACACAAGCACAGTATGACGCTGGACAAACACTTGCGGTTATCGATGAGCAGCTCACCGTCATAAAAGACATACTAACGCAGCAGCCTGCGCTTGCTGATACCTTATCCGATCGCCTTATCATCGCTTATGAGCCAGTATGGGCCATCGGCACAGGTAAAGTGCCTACCGTGGCCGAAGTCAGCGCGACGCATCAGCATATCAAGCAGACGGTCGCAGACTATGGGGAAGCATTGGACAATATCACAGTCTTATATGGAGGTAGCGTCAATGCTGATAATGCCCATAGTTTTGCGGCAGATGCTATGATTGATGGCGCACTGGTCGGCGGCGCTTCATTAAAGGCTGCCAGCTTTTTGGCAATTGCGCAAGCTTTTGGCAATGGGCAAGCCTAAGGCGTCTGACATTACGTTGAACATCGCAGCTGGGTCACTGTTATGTATAGTGCTGCTGGTACTGGCGCGGGCACTATAAGCATACGGTTATGGTAAGGTCATCATTTGTATACAAAATGTCTTTATCGGTTGATAAAAGTGGGTTTAACAGTGCCCTTGTAATCGTGTACAATGCGCCTTATTTATATACTCTCATATATAAGCGGGTCGGGCAGTGACTTTTGCGTGGAGTCACTTCTGTGTTTGCATAGCAGATAAAGTAGAGTTAGTAGGTAACGTAAAAGGTTGGCACTAAAAAGTTAACATTGTTATTTGCTAATATTCCAGACTTTTAAGTCGCCTTGTTAGATTGTCGCTTTGTTAGACTCAAGTCAGCTTATATATTGATTCTTAGATTTATTTTCCGTTATCAGTCGTCGTTACGCGGCAAAAGAGGCCACCATGTTTACGTTTATATTAGCCCTGCATATTATTGTGGCGATTGCCATGATTGGCTTGATTTTGATACAGCATGGTAAAGGGGCAGACGCTGGGGCTTCTTTTGGTGCAGGCTCGTCTGGTACCGTCTTTGGGGCGGCAGGCTCCGCAAACTTTTTGACGCGCGCGACCGCTGTTTTGACAGTGATATTTTTTATTACCAGTATGACACTCGCGGTACATGCGCGTAAGCAAGCAGAAGATCAGTTTCGCTTAGATGCACCTGTGTCAGCACCGCAAACGCCGCGCCCCTTGACCCAAGACCCTCAATAACGGCTGGCTCACTACCGGTCTATAGGGGTAGCCTTGTAGGCAATAGAGTAGTAAGTGGTTGGTTTTTTATGGATTGGGGTTTGAATGACGGTCTTTTTTTCAGCAGTACTTGCTATTTTTAGACGTTAGATTTACAATGCCTTTTCTGTTTTTCACAGTCTAGCTTTAGAGTGGCTTATATAGATACTCAACAAGCTAAACGGCAGAGTAAAAGCAGTAAAAAACGCGATTGTGG
Source organism: Psychrobacter celer (assembly GCF_016107555.1). GTDB lineage: Bacteria > Pseudomonadota > Gammaproteobacteria > Pseudomonadales > Moraxellaceae > Psychrobacter > Psychrobacter celer. The sequence continues at coordinate 59,793 of NZ_JABASU010000008.1, forward strand.
TGGAATTGGTAGACACGCCATCTTGAGGGGGTGGTAGCGCAAGCTGTGGGGGTTCAAGTCCCCCCAATCGCACCAAGTTTTATGACGCAGCATGACGTCAGGGCAGATTGATTGATGATAAATGGCTTGTTTAAATTTTATTTAAAAAATAAGCATTGACAATCATACAAACCTTCCCTATAATATGCGTTCTAGATTGATGCGGGGTGGAGCAGTCTGGTAGCTCGTCGGGCTCATAACCCGAAGGTCGTTGGTTCAAATCCAGCCCCCGCTACCACTTTTTATACTGATGTTTTGTACACTAAATTTGTCAGTAACGATTAACCCACCATAATGTTTGTGGGTTTTTTTGTATCTGAAGGTCAGTGTTATCGCGGTATCTATCCTACTTATGCTAAGCTCTATGTCTATAGAGCACGATACGGGTCGTCACTTGCCGCCATTGGCATGATTGTTTCGTAAGCACACTATCTTTTATTCCTCACTCCTTTATCGATAGTACTGCTTTATGAATAATAAAAGCAATGTTTGGCTGAGCTTGATGTTTTTTTGCTCAGCCTTATATAAACGCGCATACATACAACGATCTGTCTTGGTTTACAATATATGAGTATGACTCATTACGGTGAGTGATTATCATCGGTAAACGATCAGCATAACTTTAATAGAGTTTGTGAGTACGATAGATAAGTGAACAGGAAAATATAAATAAATTATGAAGCTTTCGACCAAAGTTGCAGAACTGACCAATATCATCGCGCCTGCAGTTGCTGCTTGTGATGTGGCGCTATGGGGCATAGAGTTTGCGCCGCAAGGCCGTCGCTCGTTGCTGCGCATTTATATCGAAGCACTGCCAGAAGAGCAGGCTCAGGGCAAACACGTCACTATAGAAGACTGTGCGGCGGTGAACCATCAAGTCAGCGGTATTCTTGAAGTGCATGATCCCATCGCAGGTGAGTACGTCTTAGAGGTGTCATCGCCTGGTTTTGATCGCGCGTTTTTCTCAGATGAGCAAATGCATGCGTATGTTGGTCAAACCATCAGCCTGCGCTTGATCCAAGCGATCGGGACAGGTGAGCAAAAACGCCGCAAAGTGACAGGTACGTTAGACAGTATCGATGCCACTTCATTGAAGTTGACGGCGGCTGATGGCGAGCAGTTTGATATTGCGTTAAGTAATATTGATAAAGCCAATCTGGTATACGAAGATGCTTAGGTGGCCTACCTGGGCGACTGCACAAATGACCTAGATGGTTTATGGTGAAAAACAACGTTAATACATTAATGATAAAATTTAAGTCAATTAAAAAATGATAGGACAGGTATAGCATGAGTCGTGAAATCTTAACGGTAGTAGAAACTGTCAGTAATGAAAAGGGCTTAAATCCTGAAGATATCTTTGAAGCTATAGAAGATGCTTTGGTGGTATCAACCAAGAAAAAAGTATATACCGACCAGCCAGAAGTGGCGGTACGCGTATCAATCGACCGTGCAACTGGCGATTATGATACTTATCGTTATTGGACAGTGGTTGCCGATGAAGATCACGAAATGCCGGCTTGTCAGTTGGCCATCAGTGACTTAGATCAAGACGAGTGGTCCATCGGTGACATCAAAGAAGAGCAGATTGAGTCGATTGAGTTTGGCCGTATCGCTGCCACACAAGCCAAACAAGTCATTATCCAAAAAATTCGTGAAGCGGAGCGTGCACTGGTTGCAGACGCTTTTGAGCCACGTATCGGTGAGATGATGTATGGCGAAGTAAAAAAACAAACTCGTGATGGCTATATCATCGACTTAGGTGATAATGCCGAAGGCTATTTGTCGCGCGATCAGATGTTGCCTCGTGAGCAGTTACGTCCAAAATCACGTATCAACGCTATTTTATATCATGTTAACCGTGAAAACCGCGGTGCCCAGCTGCTTTTATCACGCACGCACCCTGAGATGCTCTCAGCTTTGATGCAAAAAGAAGTGCCTGAAATTGCAGAGCAAATCATCGAAATCCGTAACGTCGCTCGCTTGCCCGGGACTCGTGCTAAAATAGCAGTCAAGACCAACGACCATCGTATTGATCCAGTTGGCGCTTGTATTGGTATGCGTGGTACGCGTATCCAAGCGGTGCAGCAAGAGCTCGATGGTGAGCGTATCGATGTGGTGGTGTGGTCAGATGACCCAGCCCAATTTATCATCAGTGCGCTAGAGCCAGCCGATGTTAGCAGTATCATCCTCGATGAAGACACCCAGACCGCTGACATTATCTTTAGCACCAACGACCAGCTCGCGCGTGCGATTGGCTCACAAGGTCAAAACGTCCGTCTGGCCTCAGAGCTGACTGGTTATAAGCTCAATATGATGCTAGAAGAAGAGTATCAGCAGCGTCAAGAAAACGAATCCAAAGCCTTTATTGAGCTGTTTTATGAGCGTTTGGAGGTCGATCATGATCTGGCACAAGCGCTGGTGGATATTGGCTTTACCAGTATCGAAGAAGTCGCCTACGTACCTGTAGAGACTTTTTATGATATCGAAGGTTTGGACGACGAAGCGATTGACATCATTCAAGAGCGTGCAAAAGAAGTGGTCATCGCAGATGAGCTGGTCAAACAACAAAACATGAAAGAGCCAAGTCAAGAGCTGCAAGAGCTTGAAGGTATGACGGTCAGCTGGGCCTATAAAATGGCACAAAAAGACATCATCACCGTAGATGACTTGGCAGAACAAGCCGTCTTCGATTTAGAAGATATCGAAGGATTAGATTCTGAAACTGCAGGACAACTCATCATGAAAGCTCGGGAATCTTGGTTCGATGAATAAGCGGTAACTGCATATCGCTGTCTTTTGGTGATATGCTATTGAAAATAAAGCGCTGATAACAGGCACTCATACCGTCACAGGCATTATTGCCGTATCAATACGGACAGATGAGTGTATGAAATCAGCCTTACCCCAATCATTTGTAGCCAACAACTGAATTGAACATATAGCAAATAATAGACAGTAGGTGATAATAAATGGCAGATAAGACCGTCAAAGAACTGGCAGATATGGTAGGCAAAACCGCAAGTGCTGTAAGACAGCAACTGGTGGATGCCGGGCTGCCTGCTCGCGCAGAGGATGACCCAGTCACCGAGCTTGAGCAAGAGAAGTTGGTGACGTATTTAAAGCAAAGTCATGGTCAGCAAGAAAAGCGCCGTATTAGTCTGAAGTCTAAGACGACTAGCACTGCGCGTGTGACCGGCTCTTCAGGTAAGTCTAAGAGCGTCAATGTGGAAGTGCGTAAAAAGAAAGTCTTTGAAAAACCCAATCCAGAAAAAATGGCTGAAGAGTTGGCTGCTCGTGAGCAAGCCTTAATCGAAGCCCAAGCTCGTGCTGCTAAAGAAGCAGAAGAACGTGCTGCTGCTAAGAAAAAAGCAGAAGAGCGTCAAGCGGCAACGCTGGCCGCTATGCGTGCAAGCCTAGGTTCAAGCAAAAAGTCTGACGATAAAAACGACGATATTTCAGCCTCTGTGGTGGTAAAAAAAGGTGGCAAAGCAGCCACTGAAGTGAAGCCAAAAGAGCAACCGAAGAAAAAAGCCGCTGTGACCAAACCGAAGGTAGAAACCGCTGCTGAGCGTAAAGCTCGTGAAGCACGCGAAGCCGAGGAAGCGCGTCTGCGTGAAATTGAGGCAGAAACACGCCGCAAGCAAGCAGAAGAAGCGCAAAAGCGTACGCTTGAGCAAATGCGTAAAATGGCAGGCAAATATACCGATCGTGAGCCTGTGGCAGAAGTGCGTAAAGATGAGCCGTTGGCCGAAGGTCTGGTCGGTGATGCTCTAGAAGAGTCGTTTGAAAAAGAGCGCCGTGAGATCAAGCGTGGTGCTAATAGCACGGGTGCTCGTGGCCGCCGCCGTAAAAACCAAGATGAGCGTGAATTCAAAAACCGCAAAAACGGTTTACGTTCAACGCAAGCCTCACAGCACAAGTTCGAAAAACCTGTCGAAAAAATCATCTATGACGTCGAAATCAGTGAGCATATCACTGTTGCAGATCTTGCACAGCGTATGGCAGTCAAGGCTCGTGAAGTCATTAAGCTACTGATGAAAATGGGTGAAATCGCTCGCGAATCAGACACCATCGATCAAGCGACAGCAAGTCTGATCGTTGAAGAGATGGGTCACAACCCTGTCCTTGTCAGTGATACCAAGGTCGAAGACGATCTACAAGATGCTGTCGATGAGCGCAGCAGTAACGTGCAAACCCGTCCACCTGTCGTCACTATCATGGGTCACGTTGACCATGGTAAGACCTCATTGCTCGATAAGATTCGCGAGACCAAAGTAGCGACTGGCGAAGCGGGCGGTATCACTCAGCACATCGGTGCTTATCATGTTAAGACTGACCGCGGTGTGATTACTTTCCTTGACACCCCAGGTCACGCAGCATTTAGTGCCATGCGTTCGCGCGGCGCGCAAGCGACAGATATCGTCGTCTTGGTCGTGGCCGCTGACGACGGTATGATGCCGCAAACGGCAGAAGCCATCGACCATGCGCGCGCTGCTGGTACGCCGATTATCGTTGCTATCAACAAAATGGATAAGCCAAGTGCTGACCCAGATCGCGTCCTCAATGAGCTGACCACCAAAGAAGTGGTGTCAGAAGATTGGGGCGGTGATACCCCAATGGCACGTATCTCTGCTAAGACAGGCGACGGTATCGACGAGTTATTAGAGCTTATCGGATTGCAAGCTGAGCTGATGGAGCTAGAAGCACCGCTTGATGGTTCAGCGCAAGGTGTGGTCATCGAGTCAAGACTAGAAAAAGGTCGTGGTCCTGTGGTGAGCGTGTTGGTCAAAAAAGGCACACTCAAGCAAGGCGACTTGGTATTGGCAGGTGAATACTACGGTAAAGTGCGCGCCATGACAGATGAGCGCGGTCAGCGTATCAAGTCAGCTGGCCCTTCCATTCCTGTCGAGATTTTAGGTTTACCTGAAACGCCAGCCGCTGGTAGCGAGTTCTTAGTCGTCACTGATGAGAAAAAAGCACGTGAAGTTGCGGACTTTAGAACCAATCGTGAGCGCGAGCGTCAACTCGAGCGTCAGAACAAAATGCGTTTAGAGAACATGTTTGATCAGATGGAACAAGGCGATGTATCGACCTTAAACATCGTGCTAAAAACGGATGTTCGTGGCTCATTAGAAGCCTTACTGGCCGCCTTAAACGAATTATCAACGGATGAAGTCAAAGTCAGAGTGATCAGCTCAGGTGTGGGCCCTATCTCTGAATCTGATGTCACGCTTGCTGAATCTAGCGAAGCGGTATTGCTCGGCTTTAACGTCCGCGCAGATAGCGCCGCACGCCGCAAAGCCGATGTCGCCAATATCGATATCCGCTACTATAGCGTCATCTATGGTCTAATCGATGATGTCAAAGCGGCAATGAGCGGTATGCTAGCGCCTGAGCATCGCGAAAAAATCCTTGGTATCGCTGAGGTTCGCGAAGTCTTCCGCTCTAGTAAGTTTGGTGCTGCTGCTGGTTGTATGGTGGTCGAAGGTACAATCTATCGTAACAAGCCTATTCGCGTCTTGCGTGATGACAAGGTTATCTTTACCGGTCAGTTGCAGTCATTACGTCGCTATAAAGAAGACGTCAATGAAGTACGTACTGGTATGGAGTGTGGACTTGCGGTTCGTGGCTATGATGTCGAAGTGGGTGATAAGATCGAAGTCTTTGAAATCCAAGAGTTCGCTCGTACTATCTAAAAACAAAGCTAGATACAAACACCCCTCAGACCATAGGCTCTATCAGCCAAGTCTGAAAGGTGTGGTGGATAGACCGTAGTACAGAGGCCTAACAGGTACATCCTGCTAGGCCTTTTTTACCATAGATAAGTCCTCATAACAAAGTCACTTAACCAATAAAAATAAGCCATATTAACTAAGCCATACTAATATTAAGGTAATAACATGAATCAACGTTTACAACGCCTAGCCGATCAAATCCAGCGTGAGCTTGCCGTCCTTATCCGCGACGAAGTCAATGATCCGCGTCTGACTGGTTTTGTCACCATCTCTAGTGTCAAAGTCAGTCCTGATTTGGGTTACGCTGATATTTATGTCACTATCATGGAGCCAGGGCTCGATGATGCGATGACTAAGACCAATCATGAAGAGAGCATCAATGTGCTCAATAAAGCAGCAGGATTTTTGCGTACCGAGCTTAGCCACAGCCTAAAAACGCGTACAACCCCGCGTTTGCGTTTTCACTATGATGAAGTGACAGCGCATGGTAATTATATGATGGACTTGATCAATCAGGCCGTCAGCAAAACCGAAAAAAACGAGCATGACGAGTAAGCCCATATTATGCCTATCCCAGCGAAGCAAAATGATAAGATAAAAGTCTCAGGGGTTATTTTGGTAGATAAGCCCTATGGTCTGACCTCGCAGCAAGTGGTGTCCAAGGTTAAGTATTTGTTTAAATCCCCAAAGCACGACAGCAAAAAAGCAGGCCATACGGGGACGCTTGACCCCATGGCCACCGGTCTGCTGCCGATTTGTCTGGGAGAGGCCACCAAGTTTAGCCACTATCAGCTAGATGCCGACAAATCTTATCAAGCCACCATTTTGCTTGGCGGCCAGACAGACACAGGGGATGCTCAAGGTCAAGTAATTGCAACGGCCTCTGTGCCGACATTTGATGCTGCCGCTTTAGAGGAGCTTGCCCAGCAGTTTTTAGGCGCGCAGCAGCAGATACCACCGATGTACTCTGCCCTAAAAAAAGACGGTAAAAAGCTTTACGAATATGCCCGCGCTGGCATCGACGTCGTGCGTGAGCCGCGAGATATTATCATCCGCTCTATTCGCCTAACAGCACTCGATCATGAGCAGATTCAGCTAACCGTCACTTGTAGCAAAGGCACTTATGTGCGCGTGCTGGGTGAAGACATCGCTAAAGCGCTCGGTACACTCGGCCATCTCACCGCCTTGCGCCGCTTACAAGTTGGTAGCTTTAAGGTTGATAATGCCATCACTTTATCTGCTCTAGAAGATCTGCCATTGGTCGAGCGTTTCACGCAGCTGATGCCGATAGATGCCTGTATCGAGATACCTGCACAAATGACGCTGACGGCCGAGCAATGTCAGCGTGTCCATATGGGACAGCGTCTAAATGTGTCTGCACAATTGACAGATGAGCTACATGCTTATATATCCCAACAGATTCTCCAGTCTACCAGCAGCCAAGTAGTAGAAGCTACTGCGGCTCACGAAACGACTGTCAGCAACACAGCTCTCGCCTCTGACGTACCAGTAGATATTCGTCTGCTAGATGAACAAGGTCAGTTTTTGGGTTTGGGTGCTGTCAGTCTAAACGGTAGGCTACAACCGAAAAAGCTTATTCAACGTTAATGTTACCGTCTTGGTTGATCAGCGGCTTATTGCCCAGCTGGCTTACTAACAGTTTACACTAATCACATATCGTCACATTTTATTGCAGGTTTCACCTATGGTGAGACCTGTTTTTTTTGTACATTGATTAAGTCAGCAAGGGAAACGTGACATTATAATAATAAAAAAACTCGTGATAAAAATAACAATTAAGAGTTTTATTAAGATAAGAAAAAACAGGACGTTTAAATAAAATATAAAAATAATAACAAAGTATAAGAAAAACTAGAAACGCATTATAGTTTTACTATAGAGGGTTGAGAGGGAAGATAATAATAAATATCAATAAAAATATAAGTAAGTGAAAATAACGGATTATGGTTTTGCTATCTAAAAATAGAATAGTAAATACGTGGCTATAAATCGATAAAAAGTAGTTGATAAAAGTAGTTTTTAACAAAGACAACGATAAGGATACAGATAACGATGAAGACCATTGCATTTTTATTACATAATCACTTTGAACAAGCCGAGTATGAAGATGTCGATAACCAGCTAAAAGATAAGGGTTATCAGACAGTATTGATTACTACCAACAAAGACAAGCAAGTCCAAGCGATGCAGCAAGACGTCGATAAAGCAGATACGTTTACTGCTGATATTTTTGCTAGCGAAGCAGACGCGAACGACTATGACGCGCTGGTCTTGCCGGGCGGTACCGTCAATGCTGATACCATACGCGACAAGCAAGACGCCCATCGGCTGATCCATGCTATTAATGATGCTGGCAAGCCTTTAGCGGCGATTTGCCATGCACCTTGGGTGCTTATTAATGCCGGTATCGCAAAAGGTAAGACGCTTACGGCTTATCATTCGCTAAAGACAGATTTGCAAAATGCTGGGGCGGACTTTGTAGACCAGACCGTTCAAGTCGATGGTAATTTGATTACTTCACGTAATCCAGACGATATTGACAACTTCGTTGCTGCTATTGACAAAGCATTATCGTAACTGTGTATGTGCAATATTTTGTCTATTACTTATTCTGTCTAATAACCTTTAAACGCTAAGACTTATTTTACAATCAAGTTTTATAATCAAAAGGAAACTATCATGGCTAATTCAAATCCAAACGATACAAAGCTAGAACAACAACGCTCAGAATCAGCAAAGGCGGCATTAAAAAGCCAAACTGAAGACAATCACACAGAAGATTCTGAGGCGGCGGCTGATAGAATTGCTGATAATTTAGAAAATGTAAAAAAAGATCAGTAATAAATACAGCTGATTTATAATTGAATTTAGCTGTAACTAAGTGGAAATAATAAAAATAGGAGGGATTATGAGTCAGTCCACAGATAATATGGATCAACAAGAACAAGAAATTGAAAAACTGGCTGAGGATATCAATCCACGTGAAGATGCGACGCCAGATAGCTTAGCAGAAGCCACCACGGTGCCTTTAGAGGACAACGAGTTGGGCGCGCATGCGACACAAAAAGATGCAAAAAAATAGAAGCCTTTTATAGTCAGTGGAAAACAAAACTGTCATAAGTTCCAAAGCGTTACTGGGATGAATTTTTCGCAGCCTCTGTGTATACAGCACGCAAGGAAAATTTATACTAGTAGCGCTATAATATTTTTAAACTGAATCTACTATCATCTTTTGACGCGTTTGAGTCGGTTTGTATCTTACGCTTTTTATCACAAACTAATATGAAAAACTGCTGCGAGTTCAGCAGTTTTTTGTTATAATTGCCGCCACATTTAAATTTGGTTTGAAGATAGCATTAGGCTTAAATCATTGCGCTCATAAGGAGCGAGAGGGAGCCGTGACTTATCTGCCTTTTTTAGATGATGATCTTATGTGATTGAGCTTAGCGACACTAGGTCAACTCTAGTAATGCAGGGTTGTCCTGAATGCCGTATAAGCTGTTTTACTTTTTATTTTACTGTTTTATATATCGCTCAAATTCGAGCATATTTAAAGCTTTTAGCATTGCCGGAGATATTTATGCTAACCAATACTGATCGCGAACAAATCATTGCCCAATATCAGCGCAGCGAAAACGACACGGGTTCTCCAGAAGTACAAGTAGCGTTGTTAAGTGCACGTATCAATGATTTACAAAACCATTTTAAAGAGCACAAAGCTGACCATCATAGCCGCCGCGGCCTTATCCGTATGGTAAACACGCGTCGCAAATTGCTTGATTACCTAAAAGGTAAAGATCTTGGTCGCTATACCACTCTTATTAGCCAGTTAGGTCTACGTCGTTAATACAGCGACGATAGTACGAGCGCTCATTCAGATAAGTGACGCCCCTTTAGGCGCTAACTGTCAAGCTTCTAGCAGAGCGCGTCACACTTACTTGCTGATATCGATACAATAGATTTTTCTAAAAACGGTGTGGAATAGTTTCACGCCGTTTTTTTATGCTTATTTATAAGAAGTTAAGAAGTAATACTGTCTGCATCGGGGGTACGTGTGGCACGTGCGCTGTGTGTTATTCTTACTGTCTGTTATAGTGATAATGGCCGAGCATCAGCGGTGGACGTGCCGTTTTGTAATTGATTGGTCAATAGCCACAAATCACTGTAAAATAATGCATTGTTAACTTGATGGCTTAGCGATTGTTAGATAGAGGACTTGCCAGTGAGTAGGGTGTTTATGCAGGGAGTGCCAATAAGGCAGTCATCATAAATATATTGCACAAGGTAGCATGCAGGTAGCTAAGCGCGCTGCATCAGTTTTAGATAATAGATCGATCAAACGATAGTAAGACCACATCTGCACAGCCACATATACATACCAGCAAAATATCTGTGGCAGGCATGGATACAAAGATCGTAATGAGATATGCCGCCGCGGCGATGACATAGCAAACGATGTCAGTCAGCAGGCGGCTATATTCAAAGAATTTTAATGACAGATATCGGCTTTATACGATGCTGATATTAGTTTTTGTCAGTCAACATTAGGAAGATTATATGACAATGTTTAATACCATTAAGCGCGAATTTCAGTATGGCGACCAGCAGGTTGTCATCGAAACAGGACGCGTGGCTCGTCAAGCCAACTCTATTTTGATTCATATGGGCGGGGTGACTGTCCTTGTAGCAGCGGTAGTAAAATCAGAAGCCAAAGAAGGTCAAAACTTCTTTCCGCTCACCGTAAACTATCAAGAAAAAATGTATGCCGCGGGTAAGATCCCAGGCGCTTATGGCAAACGTGAAGGCCGCGCTAGCGAGTTTGAAACTCTTACCTCGCGTCTTATCGACCGTCCGATTCGCCCGTTGTTTCCTGAAGGTTATGTAAACGAAATCCAAATTACCGCCACCGTGGTGTCATCAGACAAGACTCAGTCTGCTGATATCGCAGCGCTTATCGGTGCGTCAGCGGCACTTGCTATCTCTGATGCGCCATTTAATGGCCCTGTCGCGGCAGCGCGTGTTGGTTTTATCAATGGTGAATATGTTCTCAACCCAACGCTTGAGCAGCTAGAGAGTAGTGATCTGGATTTGGTGGTTGCCGGTACCAAGTCAGCAGTGTTGATGGTAGAGTCTGAGGCCGCAGAGCTGTCAGAAGATCAGATGTTGGGCGCTGTGTTATACGGTCATCAGCAGCAGCAAATCGTCATCGATAATATCGCCTCTTTGGCAGAAGAAGTCGGCACTGCCAAGCAAGAATTTGCGTCACCTGAGCGAGATCAGACGCTTGAGAGTAGCATGAAAGCGCAGTTTGGTGAGCAAGTGGCTGATGCCTATACCATCACCAACAAACAAGATCGCTATAGCAAACTTGATGATATCAAAAATGCTGCCATCGAAGCGCTGGCAGGGGATAGCGAATCAGAAGACTATGACAGCAAAGTCTCTGAGATAAAAGACATCTACGAAGATCTGAAATACCGCACCGTTCGTGACAATATCTTATCAGGTAAGCCGCGTATCGATGGCCGTGACCTTGAGACCGTGCGTGCGCTAGACGTGCAAGTTGGCGTATTACCTTATACCCACGGTTCTGCGCTATTTACGCGTGGTGAGACGCAGGCGCTAGTAACCACGACGTTGGGTAACAGCCGTGATGTCAATATGATTGATTCACTAAGCGGTACGATTCGTGATCATTTCATGCTGCATTACAACTTCCCGCACTTTTCTGTCGGCGAGACAGGCCGTGAAGGTATCCCTAAGCGCCGTGAGATCGGTCATGGTCGCCTAGCGCGCCGCGGTGTTCAAGCCATGCTACCAGATAGCGAGCGCTTCCCGTACGTCATTCGTGTGGTATCGGAGATTACCGAGTCAAATGGTTCGTCTTCTATGGCGTCTGTGTGCGGTGCTAGCTTGGCATTGATGGATGCTGGCGTGCCTCTAAAAGCCCCTGTGGCAGGTATTGCTATGGGCCTGGTAAAAGAGGGCGATCGCTTTGCTGTTCTATCAGATATCTTAGGTGACGAAGATCATTTGGGCGACATGGACTTTAAAGTGGCGGGCTCAAAAGACGGTATCACTGCGCTGCAGATGGATATCAAAATCGAAGGCATCACCCCTGACATCATGGAGCAAGCGCTAAAGCAAGCGCATGCTGGTCGTATTCATATCCTTGAGGCGATGAATAAAGTCTTGCCGCAAAGCCGTACTGAGATAAACGCGCATGCACCAAACTATGCGGTCATCGAGATCAATCCAGACAAGATCCGTGATGTCATCGGTAAAGGCGGCGCCATGATTCGTCAGTTGACTGAAGAGACTGGTGCAGTCATTGATATCGATGACGGTGGTACGATTCGTATCTTTGGTGAAAACAAAGCAGCGACCAAAGCGGCAATTGGCAAAATTGAAGCGTTGACGGCTGAAGTGGAAGTAGGCAAAACGTATGCCGGTACGGTTGCCCGTATCGTAGACTTTGGTGCCTTTGTCAATGTACTGCCAAACACTGATGGCCTTGTGCATATCTCACAAATCGCAGAAGAGCGCGTCGAGAGCGTATCAGACTATCTAAGCGAAGGTCAGGCAGTCAATGTCTTGGTTCAAGACGTCGACAACCGTGGTCGCATCAAGCTAACCATGAAGGGTGTTGAGCAAAATTAAGCTGTCGTTATAAGCGTTTGATGCGTTTTATAAACACCCAAAACCGCTTTAAGTTGTTCTTTATGAACGCTTAAGGCGGTTTTTTTTGGCCGTTATAAAGCCGATAGCTCATACAACACAATCAATATACATGTTGCTGGTGCCGGCTGGTGTGTCGGTTAGACTTAAGCAAGCACGGATGTTATTTGGTAGATTGTCTTAATGGATGATTAAATGTCAAAATGCTTGGGGACGTGTATATCGATACGCAGTTTGGGCAGATCTTGTAAATGCTGCATCAAAAGCGGTAATGTCTCTGTAGCCCAATCTGGCGGTACGGCGTTTGCTAAATGCGCGGTAGCAGGTGAGTGGTGCCGCGTAGTATCATAAATTAAGGGACGGGCCAGAAGCGCGGCCCTACGCATTCCTTGATAGCGTATCAGCGGTATCAGCTGCTCACGTAACTGTATCAACGCGGCAGTCAGCCAGCGCATACGAGCTGAATGATAGGGATGGTCTGATATCACAAGATTGGCAATGTGGCTTGGCTGATTGCCATTACTACTGGCTGCAAGTCCCGCTTGCTCGCGCATGCGCTTATGCAAAAGACAGCTGCCCACGTGCAAGCTACCGTCGCGGCAGGCACGATGATAACGCTGGTAGTTGTCAGGAAACAGCGTTTTGGCGCGCGTGAGAATAGGGTCTAACAAAATGCCAGCAGTATTGACAGGCAGGATAAGCAGCTGCGCGCTACTATTTAAGATAGGGGCGTGAGTGAGTTGGATGCTTGCCATGATCAGCCCCTTAAAAAAATCCTTATTGCTCAGTGGTTTTGCTGGCGTTATCCGCTTCTAGCTGGGCGATTTGCTGTTCGAGTAGAGCGATTTGCTCTGCTTTCATATCTGCAAGTTTTTTATTCATTGCTAATTGCTCAGCGGCCAGTTTTTCTTGCTCGGCGAGACGTTGGCGCTCATCTTCTAACCGATCAATCTCTTCTTTGGCTAAGCTATTATTCTGTGGTAGCGGTGCTTGTAGGATGGCTTTTGGATCTGGTATTTGGTTGCTGGCTATCGCAGCGCTATTGTTTTCGGTATTTATCGTATCATTATCACGGCTGGTGCCATCATCAGCCGTGTCATCTATATTACCTTCTACATCACTCTTTATATCATCTGGTGAGACATCGGGAGACGCTACTGTATTTGTTGTTTTAGTCTGTTCAGCTAAGGCCGACGAGGATTGGTCGATAGGCTCGCTTACTTTAGGCTGAGACTGCGTCCAAATAAAGTAACCAAAAGCTGCAACAAGCAAAACCAATATCACAGCGACTGCGGCTTTTGAGTGCGATTTAGAGGGTTTGTTGTTTAGATGCTTATTTAATAAAGGGTGCGGTTTTTTGTTTTTCATACTTTGATCGATTTATGTCAAAGATATCAGTGCCCATACTATAGCAAACTCAAAATAAAAAGCCTATCTATTAAAAGATAGGCTTAAAACACCGTTAAAGAATAAAACACGTCGCTATCTTCAAATAGCGACATGTACCGTTTAGGGCTTAAACTTCACTGTCCCGCTGGTACCTGTGGTCATGGCATCGCGAGCGATCTGGTCTTCGGCATGGTTCTTGGCACTGATGGCATCAGGGTCTGGACGGCGCTCTGTGTGCCCGCACTGGGTACACTCGATATATTCATCAGCTACGGGCGTGACGATATTTACCTGCACCACCGCATCCATCGCCTGACATTTAGGGCAACGAACGCCTGCTAAAAACCGGCGCTTGGGGGTTGATGATTGATAGCGCATTTAGATGCCCTCGCGCGTGCTGTGACGCGTGCTATGAGTAGTATCGGTATTTTGCATGCCTTGAGTCGCGACAAAACCGCTATGGCGCAATAAAGCATCAATGCTGGCACTACGGCCACGGAAGTTTTCAAAGTTGGTCTTGGCAGGGAAGCTACCACCGACCGACAAAATCGTCTCACGAAAAGCCTTACCAGTGATAGGGTTAAAGATACCCTCTTCTTCAAACTTGCTAAAGGCATCGGCAGAGAGTAGCTCTGCCCATTTGTACGAGTAGTAGCCAGCCGCATAGCCGCCTGCAAAGATATGACTAAAGCCATTGGCAAAACGGTTGTAGTCGGGGGTTTGCATGAGAGCGACGTCACGACGTACCGCATCTAGTGTTGCCAAAATACCCTCATAATCAAGTGCTGGCGTGTGTGCATGAATCAGCAAATCAAACAAGGCAAACTCGATTTGACGTAAGGTCTGCATGCCGCTTTGGAAGTTTTTTACCGCCAGTAGGGCATCAAGCTTATCGGTTGGTAGAGGCTCGTCAGTATCGACGTGACGACTAATCAGCGCGATGCCCTCGCTGTCCCATGCCCAGTTTTCCATAAACTGACTGGGCAGCTCGACGGCGTCCCATTCAACCCCATTGACCCCAGCCACATCGCCGACCGTCACTTGGGTCAATAAATGATGGAGACCGTGACCAAACTCATGAAATAAGGTCAATACCTCATCATGGGTCAATAAGCTTGGCTTGCCATCTAAGGCAGGGGTGAAGTTGCCAACCATAAAGCAAACTGGTAGCTGCTGATGCTCTGTGGCCTCATGACGATAGCGCGACTGAAAGCCACTCATCCATGCGCCGCCGCGCTTGCCACTACGAGCAAACAAGTCGAAGTAAAACCCTCCAAGCAATGTATCATCGGCATCAAACAACTGATAAAAACGCACGTCATTGTGCCAGCGCGATACCGATTCGCTGTGCTCTTGTACCTTGATACCGTATAAGCGCTCAACGATTGCAAACAAGCCGCTGATGACCTTTGGTAAGGGGAAATATGGACGGATCTCTTCTTGCGACAAGCTAAACTTGCTTTGTTTAACTTTTTCGGCGATATAAGCGCTGTCCCAGGGCTGTAGCTCATCAATGCCGTAGTCTTGGGCGCATGTCTGTAGCTGCGCTAAGTCCTGCTGCGCCGCTGGCGTGGCCTGCGCGGCCAAGTTGCGTAAAAAGTCTTCGACCTCTGTCACACTGTCCGCCATCTTGGTCGATAAAGAAACCTCTGCATAATTATCAAAACCCAACAGCTTGGCTTTTTGTTCACGCAGCTGCAAAATCTGACTCATGATATCCGCGTTATTTAGCGACTCGCCTTTGGCATTGGTATGGATGTCAAACTCTGAGGCACGGGTCACATACGCGCGGTATAGCGTCTCGCGCAAATCACGGTCGTCGGCATGGGTCATGATGGCCAAATATACAGGGATGTTTAAGCTGGCTACATAATAAGGCGTTGGTAGTGCATCGACATCGGCCTGTGAGAGCGTACCACGAGCCAGCTCACGCGCTTTATATTGTTCACCGGCATCTGCTAGCAGTGCTAAGCCACTGTCGGTTAACCCTGCCAACTGCGCTTGGCTAAGCGGCAGAGCATAAGCTTGAGTGGCGTCCAAAATATGGTCTGAAAACGTCGCAGATAAAGTTGAGAGCTTGCTTTGAATATCAGCAAAAGTGGCTTGCTCCTCTTTTGGCAATGCCACGCCTGATAGCTCAAAGCTACGCAGTGCCAGCTCAATCGCCCGTGCGCGCGCAGGCTCAAGCGCTGCAAAAAACGCTGTGTCATTTTTGATGGCTTGATAACGGCCAAAGAGCGGTTGGTGTTGGCCGACACGTGTGCCATAAGCAGAAAGCTTGGGGAGCAGCTCGTGATGTACCTGACGGATATCATCATTGCTCATCACGCTATTTAGATGCGATAAAATCCCCCAACTGCGGTCCAACGCCAAATTGATATGGTCAAAGCTCATCACATCTGCCAGTGCTTGCTCAGCACTGATTTGGCGGTCAGCTGGCAAGGAGTCTAAAGCGGGCATTGTATCTAAAAAAGCATTGGCCGCATCAATGGCGCTGCGGACTTGGTCTTGTAGAGTGGCGGGTGAGACGTTGTCAAAATCGACAAGGTGTAATGCTGGAGAAATGGCTGTCATAGCGGCGTCCGATATCTGATATAAATGAATAATTGACAATCATGCGTTTGGCATGAGGTGGTGTAGGCGGCCTTATCGTTTTATTTATAAGCTGTATAAAAGATGGGTTCGTTTGCCAAAAATACAACCTACGCGCCAGTCATATCGCAAACAGCGCAAAATCGCAAACGATGTAAACAGTGCAACAAAACAATGAGCGCACAAAATCATGTAAACAATCCGTCATTTTTTGAGTCAGGCAAGTTTATATACAATAAAGAGTGCTTCGCTTACAAAGCGCTATCATTTGCTTGCAAAGTCACCCTATAGAGTGTGAGGTTTAGCTGTTAGCATCAAGGTAATGGACTATCAGCACAGACATGACACATGACAGACAGTACAACATAAAAAACAGACAGTACAACATAAAAACAAGCAGCTCTGTCTTTTAAATGGATGTTTTTCTAAGCGGCTTTTTTTAATAGAAGACACCATCTAATAAAAATAAGTGTAAAAAATATTAGGTTTAATAAACACTAAAAAGCCATGAAACCATAATAAAACAAGGAGCAATATATGAAAGCAACTCTAAAGAGCTTACGTGAAACCAAAGCCAACCCTGCGGTCAGTATCTTTGTAAAAACGCATCGTGAGCACCCTGCCAACGATCAAGACCCTATTGCCCTAAAAAACCAATTAAAAGTCGTCGAAGAGCGCTTAAACAGTGAATATGATAAGCGTACGGCTACTACTATTTTGGACAATATCTACGCAAAAACCAAAGAGCTCAACCATAACTATAACCTTGACACCTTAGCGATATTTGCCAGCACCGATGATGTAAAAGTCATTCGTATGCCGATCGATACCCAGGAGCGCGTCGTTATCTCAGATCGTTTTGCCACTCGTGATCTAGTACGTGATATGGCAAGTGCGGTCCACTACTACACCGTGGTGCTAACCCGCGAACATGCGCGCCTCATCGAAGCCTCGAACGATCGCGTCATCAGAGAGTTTGACAAAGATGACGATGCACAAAACAACATGGAAAACATCCCATTTCCTGTAGAAAATAACGGCCCCTATACCACAGGCGATGGTGGCTCAGATCGCTCATCAAACAACGAAAGCAGCTATCTCAAAGAATTCTTTAATCAAGTTGATAAAAGCGTGCAAGAGCTGTGGGGCGAGAATAAAATGCCGCTGGTCATCGTGGGTGATGCTAAAAACATCGGCTACTATAAAGAAGTCTGTGACCGTCCTGACAACATCATTGCTACCGTCACCAATGCGACCAACCTAGAAGATGGCAGCGCTCAGCATATCATCGATAGCGTACAAGAAGCGGTCGAGGGCTATCGCTCGTCGCTACATCAAGAAGCCCTCGGTGAGATAGATAAAGCGCGTGGCGCCAGTATGCTCCAGACTGACTTGCAAGAAGTCTATCGCCGTGCCTATCAAGGCGTGGGCGAGACCCTCTATGTCCGCCGCGGTTATATCCAGCCTGCAAAGATAGATGAACAAGCGCAGACCCTGAGCCTCGCAGACGACCCAGCTGCTGATGGCGTGACGGATGATGCCATCGGTGAAATCATTGAGCATGTCATTCATAATGGTGGTAAAGCGGTGTTTATGCCACAAGATATCATGGGTGCAGACCAACCGATTGCTCTGGTGACTCGCTACTAAACCGGGGCTGCCAGATACTGGCGTGATACGATGACGTATTAGCCATCGGCGGCAGTTAGGTATAACATAAGAGCATTGGTTCACAACGAATCAATGCTCTTTTTACGTCGGTTTTGGCTCACCGCAGACCATGCCGCCTTTATCCTACCATACTGAGTTTATGACCAAACCTATGACTACCACGACTTCTTTTGTTTTAACCAGCTATAACATTCATAAAGGCATGTCGCCGATGAACCGCCAAGTCAAAATACAAGGCATCGCGCAAGCGCTCGATATCATAGGTTCTGATGTGCTGTGTTTGCAAGAAGTGCAGGGTCAAAACCTAAAGCGCAATATGCAATACAATGAGTACCCTGACCAATCTCAGCATGAGTGGTTTGGCGAGTACCTAAAACTGCAAAACAGCTACGGCAAAAACTCAGAGTACGAAAATGGCCATCATGGCAATGCGGTGCTCAGCCGCTTCCCATTAGACCCAAAGCATAACGTCAATATCACCGTCAATAAGCTAGAGCAGCGCGGCGTTCTCCACTGTGAAGTACAACCCGTCGGCTGGGAGCGGCCAGTGGTGGTATTGTGCGCGCATCTAAACTTGTTTGAGCGCGACCGTATCAAACAGTATGAGGCCATCGCTAACTATGTACGTAACGAAATCGATGACGACCAACCTCTGGTTTTGGCTGGGGATTTTAATGACTGGAAAAAAATGTCTTGTGATAAGTTGGCGGCCAGCCTCGGCATGACGGAAGCCTTTAAGCACTGTCATGGCAAGCTCTTGCCCACCTTTCCAGCCAAGCTACCAGTGCTCAGCTTAGATCGTATCTATGTGCGTAATCTGACGGTCAAAGACGCGTGGGTGCACACGGGCAAGCCTTGGTCGACTCTATCTGATCATCTGCCGCTTAGTGCTGAGCTGACCTTATAGCGGGTGCAGCTTATGAGAGTGACGACACCGACCCTGATGTATGATTACGTGTATAAATATATGTATAAAAAGCCAAAAATACTTTAACCAATAGACGGATAAGGATATATACCATGTCTAATTTAACAACCGAAAAACAACTGCCAACCACGCAGCACGCTGTCCTCATCAAAGAGTTTGGTGCACCTGAAGTGATGCAGTATCAAGACGGGGTGGCGATGCCATCGTTGGCAGACGAGCAAGTTTTGATCGAAGTGGCGTATGCAGGGATAAACCCCGTCGATTATAAAACGCGTCAAGGCAAAGGCTGGGGCGCAGAGGCAATTCAAAACAATAAGTTTGATAAAAACGAGCCAGCAATTTTGGGTTTCGATGTCGCAGGTACGGTGGTAGATAGCCGTAGTGATAAATTTGCCATCGGTGATCAGGTGGCGGCTTTGAGCTTTGAGGGCAGCTGCTACGCTGAATATGTGGCAGTGGATGCCAAACTGCTGGCCAAAGTGCCCAACCCTGTCACACTAAAGCAAGCAGGCGCACTGCCTTGTATTGGCCAAACCGCGCTACAGTTTGTTGAGTTTGCTGCTATCAAAAAAGGTGAGCACGTCGTCATCAACGCACCCGCAGGCGGGGTGGGGCACCTAGCGATACAGCTGTTGATGGACAAAGTAGCCAACGACGATATCAAGGTCACGGTCATTTGCTCACCTGAGAAGTATGACAAGCTTGCAGACTTAATCGATAAAGACAAGCTGGCAGGCTGGATTGACTATACCAAAGACGCGGCGTTTCCTGATCTGCAAGCTGATGTGCTACTGGATCTGGTTGGTGATGAGGCAGGTATACGAGCGCTGAGCGTGCTCAAGCCTGCGGCTCGGGTTTTTGTTTTGCCGACTATCTGGGTTGATAAACTCAAAGCAGCAGGTGAGCAAAAGCAGCTAACGGTCACAGGCTACAAAGCGCAGCGCAGCGGTGATGATATGGCACGCGTTTTACAACTCATCGCTGATGATAAGTTACACTTAAAGATTCAAAGCGTCTACCCACTCTCGGAAGTGGTGGCGGCGCATCATGAGCTACAAAAAGGCGATGCCTTTGGCAAGATAGTCTTACAAGTACAACAAAAAAGCGATTAGCCAGACCCATGCAGTTATATTCGTTAAGTTGGCTGTAGGTGCCGAAAAGTTAGGCTGATGCGCCCATCGGCGACGGTTTTTGTCTTAGTGATGCTGTGCTTCCAAAAGCGCTGCGTCTCGCCATGCATGACGATTAGCTGACCGGACTCAAGATAAAGCGCGACTTTGTCTTGAGTTTTTTTGTGCTTAAAGACAAATTTGCGTGTGGCACCCAGTGATAAAGAAGCAATCACAGGCCGCGCGCCCAGCTCTTTTTCATCATCGGCGTGATAGCCCATGCCATCATGACCTGTCGGGTAGTAATTGAGCAGACAAGAATTGAAGTTGGCATCAATACCGATGCTTGATAGTTGCTGTTCAGTATGATGTTTCACGTGAAACACAGTGTCTGACCATGGCAGGCTGTGTCGGGTATGACCTGAGTACTGATAGCTCAGAGCTTTGTCACCCATCCATACCACTTGGCGAGTGGTGACGTGCGTCTTACCAAATAAGGTCACCCTATCAGGCTGCCACGGTAGCTCGGCCAATAATGCATCGTAGAGCTGGCAGTCATCATCGATGATGCGGCCGAAGTCATTTACCCTGCCATCATAAGGTAATAAGTTATCGGTTGGGGCAGGGGCAAAAAGGTCGCTCATGGCTTACATTGCTCAGCTTAGTGACTGTTTTCATAATGCCCATTGATAATTTGTGCGCACAGTTTGGGCGCTTCCATTGGCAAAAGATGGCCGTAATCTGGTAAAGAGATGATACTGTCGGCAGGGACGAATTTTTGCCACTGCTTACGGACTTTATTGCTAATAAATAAGGTTGGCTTGCCCGTGATCAGTGTATAAGGGCAGCGAAGGTTTTTTAGAGCGGTGTCGATATGCGGCGCACCAAAATAGTTGGCAAGCTCTTGCTCTGGGGCAAACATCAGCGTGTGGCTACCATCGGCATTGACGCTCAAGCTTTGCTCAGCAAACACGTATAAATGCGCATCGCTGATGCGTTTGTAGGCTCGGTTGGCGCGTAGGGCTTGATAGTACGCATCAACGCTCGTCCAAATAGCGGGTTTGGTCAGTGTGCTTTTAAAAGGCTCTCGACTGAGCAAAAACCGCCGCGGCAATAAGTTATACAGTCGTGCTTGGTTTTTGGTAAAGGTGACCGGCTCTATCAGATACAACTGGGAGAATAAATCTGGACGTTTGGCGGCGGCCATGGCGGTGGCAGTGGCACCTTGCGAATGACCGATACCCACCACAGGCCGATCTTGGGTGCGCTCTAAAAACTCAATCAATAGCTCAGCGTCTTGCTCTCGAGTGAGGCGGCGTTTTTGCGGCTTATCGTACCAGTAGCCGCGTAGGGCAAGCGCACTGATATCAAACGTTGCTGCCAGCTCATGCAGCAGCGGCGTATAAGTACCGACCGTAAAGCTGTTGCCTCCATAAAAGTGCGCAGGCGCACGTTTGCTGTGCTCTGCTGCTACTGATGGGTTGAGACTGCCAAGGTCGTAGTAGCGTGCTTGTTTGCCGCTTAAATTGATACGATGGGTAAAGGCTTCCATAAACTGCCCACTTCCTTATGTTTTATTTTTATGATGATGGCGGTCTAGGGGGTGTCTTCGCCCAAAAAACCGCCGCTTTGACGCTGCCACAAGCGCGCATAGACGCCGCCTTGTGCCAACAGCTCGTCATGGCTACCTTGCTCGATGATTCGACCTTTTTCCATCACCACCAGCCTATCGAGCGCAGCGATGGTAGAGAGGCGATGGGCAATGGCAATCACGGTCTTGCCGGTCATGATATCGTTGAGGCTCTCGGTAATGGCAAACTCAATCTCAGAGTCAAGCGCGCTGGTGGCCTCATCTAATAACAAGATCGGCGCGTTTTTTAGCATAACACGAGAGATGGCGATGCGCTGACGTTGACCGCCGGAGAGTTTGACGCCGCGTTCACCCACTTGGGTATCAAGACCTGTATTGCCTTTATCGTCATATAAGTCTTTGATAAAGTCCCATGCTTGAGCTTGTTTGGCGGCATGGATAATCTCTTCGTCAGAGGCGCCGGGACGGCCATAAGCGATGTTTTCACGTATGGTACGATGCAGCAGTGAGGTGTCTTGGGTCACCATACCGATCTGCTGACGCAGAGAGTCTTGTGT
Organism: Psychrobacter celer; assembly: GCF_016107555.1. Classification (GTDB taxonomy): domain Bacteria; phylum Pseudomonadota; class Gammaproteobacteria; order Pseudomonadales; family Moraxellaceae; genus Psychrobacter; species Psychrobacter celer. Next base: position 82,106 of record NZ_JABASU010000008.1, read on the forward strand.
GACATCATCGATCGCTTGACCATCGATATATATCTTGCCACGATCGACATCAAAAAAGCGCAGCAGCAAGTTGACCAACGTGGATTTGCCCGCTCCCGAGCGCCCAACCAAGCCGATTTTTTCTCCTGGTTTGATATCCAAATAAAAGTCATCAAGCAGCTTGACCGAGTTGTCTTGCGCCATGTCAGTGGTCGCTACCGACGGTTTAAACGTTTTATCGGTGGCGTGATAGTTATCTTGGTCTTCATTCTCATAGCTAAAGTCGACATGATCAAAGACGATATGCCCCTCGGTGACGCGTAGTTCAGCTGCGTCTGGCTTATCGACGATCGTCTGCGGCGCGGATAGCGTGCGCATGCCGTCTTGTACCGTGCCGATACTCTCAAAAAGGCTGGCGGTTTGCCACATGATCCAGCGCGTCAGACCATTGAGGCGTAGCGCCATCGCTGTCGCCGCGGCAATCGCCCCGACCCCGACCGCGCTTTGTTGCCATAGATACAGGCCAATTCCTGCGGTACTACTGACCAAAATCACACTGATAAGATGAGTGAAAATTTCTAAATAACTGACCCAGCGCATCTGCGCATGTACCGTTCCTAAAAACTGCCCCATGGCGTTTTTGGCATAACCAAGCTCACGGCGTGAGTGGCTAAACAGCTTGACAGTCATGATATTGGCATAGGCATCGGTGATGCGCCCCGTCATCAACGCGCGCGCATCTGCTTGTACGATGGCGGTTTGTTTGAGCTTTGGAATAAAATACCATATCGCCAGCGCCACCAACCCAAACCAGAGGATAAAGGGAATCAATAACAAGCTGTCTAAATTAAATAAAATAAGGCCACTGGTCACAAAATATACGGTGACATACATAAACATATCTGTGACGGTCATCACCGTATCACGCACCGCAAGCGCGGTCTGCATGACCTTGGCTGAGACACGTCCAGAAAACTCGTCTTGATAAAACTGCATGGACTGCCCAAGCATACGCTGATGAAAACGCCAGCGCATCTGCATGGGAAACACGCCTTGCAAGGTCTGAAAATGAATAAACGAGGATAAGGCAATCCAAAACGGGCTGACAATCATCACCGCCAGCATCAGCAGCAGCATATCGCCTTTTTCTAGCCATAAGTTCTGCGGCGTATAGACGCCAAGCCAATCGACGATATCGCCAATCCATGCAAACAGCATTGCTTCATAAATGCCGATGCCTGCTGACAACACCATAAACAGCAGCAGCCAGATGCGCAGCCCCTTTGTACAAGCCCACAAAAACTGCAGCATACCGTCACGAGGCGAGGGCAGCGGCATGGGGGTGGTGGGGAAGGCCGGTAAGCGGTTTTCAAAAAAGCGAAATAGAGCATTCATAGGCAGTGATAAAACATCAATAGCAGTACGCCAAAACAAACGATGACGGTCGTTATTTTGAATCTTTACTTTGTGATTGGGAGTGCTGGCTATTTTAGCAAAATTTCATGTCAGACCTGCAGGCTAATTGTAATTGCGTGCATATAAATGCCATGAGTATCAGCACAACAAAACACCAAAAAGCCATTGTTATATTGGAAATATTTTGTTACATTCAGTGGTTTTATATTGTTTGCCATGGTTTTGTGTATTGCTGACGTGCGGTGTTGCTCTGACATGAATCAAGGATAGAGGTAAGGGTTATGATGTATTTGGTGATAGCAGTACTGTGCAGTGTGGCCGTCTCGGTACTGCTCAAAATCCTGCGGCAAAAAAATATCGATATTCGCCAGACCATCGTCGCAGGTTATCCCGTGGCTTTTTTGCTGACATGGTTTTTATTAACGCCAGATGTCAGCAGCATAAGCACGCTTGGCAACGCTTGGGGCATCATTCTGGCGCTTGGGATACTGCTGCCGACGGTTTTTATTATCTTGGGCCGTGCGATTGCATCGGTCGGCATGGTCGCAACCGATGCCGCCCAGCGCTTGTCGCTGATTATTCCCATTATCGCCGCTTTTTTATTATTTGGTGAGGTGCTGACGGGCACGCGAGTGCTTGGTCTGGTCTTAGGGTTTTTGGCGTTGGGGGCTTTGGTTTACCGGCCCAAACATACCGATGGAGGCGAGCACGCTAGTATGAGCCCGCCCGCCGCGCGTACCCCGCTATGGCTATTTGGCGTATGGGCAGGCTATGGTATCGTCGATATCTTATTTAAACAAGTCGCCAAACAAGGCACAGCCTTTCCACTGACGCTGTTTGTCAGCTTTGGCGTTGCAGGATTGTTATTGCTGATTTATTTGCTTGTGACACGCGTGCGTTGGCAGGGTAATGCCTTGGCAGCAGGGCTATTACTGGGCGCTCTAAACATGGGCAATATCTATGCGTATGTGCGCGCCCACCAAGTATTGTCCGACTCTCCTAGTATTGTCTTTACTGGGATGAACGTCGGGGTCATCGCCGTCGCGACGCTCATCGGCGTGGCTGTGTTTAAAGAGCGGCTCGGTCGTATCAATGTGCTAGGCTTGCTGCTGGCGATTGGCTGTGTGGCGGTACTGTTTTTGGCATAAGAGTTTGACGTAAGGCTTTGATGTACGTGGTTTGGCATAATATTCTTATACCTATAGTCGACGCACTCTAAAAGAGCATAGCGCTACTGGGATGCTATTTTTAAATGTAGGTTGCGCAGCCTCTGAGAACGCCGCACGTCAGTAAAATTTATATCAGTAGCGTGTTTAAATTTATATAACCGTTTTATTTTCAACTGACTATTTCAACTGGCTATTTTCAACTGATATATCATAAAAATTGGCGGCGCTGTCACGCATCCTATATAGGCAGATAAAGCATCCTATGGTAAGGTTGTCTACAAATAGCAAGGCTCATATAGATTGAGTCGATTGGTGATGTTTGGTTTTAATCAATAGAAATAGGATACTTTTTCAATGGAATACCAAAAACAACGACAGCGTATAAAGGATGGTTCAGGGTTTATCGCCGCGCTTGATCAAAGCGGCGGTAGCACACCAAAAGCCCTAGAAAACTACGGCATCAGCAGCGATGCTTATGACAATGATGACGCGATGTTTGATCTGGTGCACGAGATGCGCGCGCGTATCATGACCTGCGACTGCTTTGATAATGAGCGCGTGCTGGGGGCGATTTTATTTGAAGACACCATGGAGCGCGAGGTCAATGGCAAGCCAACGGCAAACTATCTGTGGGAAGATAAAAACATCGTGCCGTTTTTGAAGGTCGATAAGGGTTTGGCCGAGCAAATGAGCGGCGTACAAGTCATGCGCCCGATGCCAGACTTGGACGCGCTACTGGATAAAGCCAAAAACTATCCCGTGTTTGGTACCAAGATGCGCTCAGTCATTTATGAGCCAAGTGTCGATGGTATCGAGCTTGTCGTCCAGCAGCAGTTTGATGTGGCTAAGCAAATCCTCTCCAAAGGCTTTATGCCAATCGTTGAGCCTGAGGTTAATATCGATAGCGCCCAAAAGCATGAGTGTGAAGTGATACTCAAAGCGGATATTTTGCGTAACCTTGAGCGTCTAAATGACGACCATCAAGTGATGCTCAAACTAACCTTGCCCACCGACGGCGGATTCTATCAAGAGCTGATCGATCATCCAAAAGTACTCAAAGTCGTGGCATTATCTGGCGGTTATAGTCGTCGTGAGGCCTGCGAAAAGCTTAAGCAAAACCCCGGTATGATTGCCAGCTTCTCACGCGCGTTTACCGAAGGGTTGAGCAAACAACAAAGCGATAAAGAGTTTGCTGATACCATGAACGCCTCAATTGAAGAGATTTATCAGGCGTCAAATGTGTAAACGGCTCTTTGGCTAAGAAAAAAAAGCTCGCTTCTACAGGCATAAGAAGCGAGCTTTTTGCTATATAAAGTAATTAAATATACAGCAGTCAAATCAGCGGATTTATACCTCTTTATACAGCTGTCGACCCTCGCTATGATATTTTTCAGTCATCTCTTTCATACCTTGCTCAATCTCAGCGGTGCTCATAGTCTCTGTGCCTAAGCTTTCTGACGCGTCCAAACCCTTGGCGTACTCACGGACGTTTTGGGTGATTTTCATCGAGCAAAATTTCGGCCCACACATCGAGCAAAAGTGTGCCGATTTGTGCGCGTCTTTTGGCAGCGTCTCATCATGGTATTCGCGGGCGGTATCAGGATCGAGCGCCAGATTAAACTGATCGTCCCAGCGGAACTCAAAGCGCGCCTTAGACAAGGCATTATCGCGAGCTTGCGCGCCTGGGTGGCCCTTAGCCAGATCAGCGGCATGCGCGGCGATTTTATAGGTGATGATACCGTCTTTCACATCCTTTTTATTCGGCAGTCCTAAGTGCTCTTTTGGTGTCACATAACAGAGCATGGCTGTGCCAAACCAGCCAATCATCGCCGCGCCTATGGCACTGGTGATATGGTCATAACCGGGTGCGATATCGGTGGTCAGCGGCCCTAAGGTATAAAACGGCGCGTCGCTGCAAGTCTCTAGCTGTAAGTCCATATTTTCTTTGATGCGGTTCATCGCCACATGTCCGGGGCCTTCGATCATCACCTGTACATCGTGCTGCCATGCGATTTTCGTTAGCTCACCAAGCGTGCGCAGCTCACCGAACTGAGCTTCGTCATTGGCATCTTGCAAGCAGCCAGGACGCAGACCATCACCTAAGCTAAAGGCCACATCGTACTGCTTCATAATCTCGCAAATCTCTTCAAAATGGGTGTATAAAAAGCTCTCTGTATGATGGGCAAGGCACCACTGCGCCATGATAGAGCCGCCGCGAGAGACAATACCTGTGAGTCGATTGGCCGTCAGTGGCACATAGCGCAGCAGCACGCCTGCATGGATGGTGAAGTAATCAACGCCTTGTTCGGCTTGCTCGATAAGTGTATCGCGGAATATCTCCCACGTTAGGTCTTCGGCGATGCCGTCGACTTTTTCTAATGCTTGATAAATTGGTACCGTACCGATGGGCACAGGCGAGTTACGAATCAGCCATTCACGGGTCTCGTGGATATGATTGCCTGTCGACAAATCCATGATGGTATCCGCGCCCCATCGTGTTGCCCATGTCATCTTCGACACTTCTTCATCGATAGACGAGCCAAGTGCTGAATTACCGATATTGGCGTTAATCTTTACCAAAAAATTACGCCCGATAATCATCGGCTCAGATTCAGGGTGATTGATATTATTTGGGATGATGGCGCGACCGGCCGCGACCTCGCTACGCACAAACTCAGGGGTGATGATTTTTGGCGTATTGGCACCAAAGCTCTCACCGTCATGTTGGCGCATATCTGTCAGTTCATGCTGCTTTTGCGTCTCACGAATGGCGATATATTCCATCTCAGGGGTGATGATACCGCGGCGCGCATAGTGCATCTGGGTGACATTGCCTGCTTTACCATTGACTTTTTTGGCGCGGCGCGGCTTATCGATATGGGAAAACCGTAGATTGGCTGTGGTGATATCACGCGCACGCGCTTGCCCGTATGAGCTGGACAAACCGCTTAGCTGCTCTGTATCACCGCGCTCGGCTATCCAGCCCTCACGCAGTTTGGGCAAGCCGCGGGTTAGGTCAATTTGGGCATCAGGGTCGGTATAGACGCCTGAGGTGTCGTAGACATAAAACGGCGGGTTTTGCTCCCAGTCGGACTCATCCACGCCCTGAATAGGCGTGGGATCTAGCGTGATCTTGCGCATCGGCACTTGAATATCAGGTCTTGAGCCTTGGATATAGACTTTTTGCGAGGCGGGGAGAATGCGGTGTAGGTCGCGCGCTTCTTCTTCAAAGCGCGTGTCTTTGGCGCTACGGTGCGCAGGGGTTTTTAGCGCGTCGGTTTTTTTGTCAGAAGCGTTTTTCTGGGTCTTTGGAGGTAGGGTTGAGGTTGTCATATGCTGTCCTAGCGTGTTGGTTTTTGAATAAAAACAACACCGCCAGAAGCTGCGGGGGTAGCACTTATCATCTAGGCAATTTTTACTGCGTCGTCGTCACTGGCTGTCAAATCTATCATCGCGAAAACCTGCCTTCGCGGAGGATGTCATCAACCTGTAAGCGACGCTTGGTATCTCTCATCATTATTTGGCACTACTTAACCCTATAAAGCTTAGCACCACCAAGCGGGCATTTAGGCCAACAGTCATGAGGATAACAAGGCATTTCTGCCCGTCTTTGCCATACATAATAAAGTGCTGAAGACTTCCCTGCGTCGGTACTAACCGCATCAGGTTCGGCGGGTGATCTCTCAGCGAATGTACAAAGGCAGTCAGCCATTCGTACACCGCACCCCGAGTCTGTCAGTGTTGTAAATCAGTCTCATACTAACAAACTTCTGCCATGAGGGCTACTGGTGTTTGACCATCGGTATGTCAGTCAACGTGCGCACGAGGCCATGAGTCATGACACGCAGGCTAATAGCGTTAGCCTCAAGCGCCGCCAGATTTGACCCTATTTGTCACGCAGATAAAAGAGTTGGGCGGTTGTCATCAAACTGTCATAAAAACTTGTCAAGATGTCACACATATCACCAATCATGCTTTGTTCAATCGTTGTTAAACTTTAGGAGTCCTACATGCGTTATTCGTTATTGGCAGTCGCCGTTAGTTGTACCTTAGTACTCACCGCTTGTAATAAATCCACCGACACCGCAGAGTCAGCGGCGCAGAGTGACACCAGCGCGGCGACAGTGGCCGAAACCACCAGCACAGCGACATCTTCTCCAGCAAGCGATTTTAAATCAGCTGAAAACATCGCCATGAACATCACTGGTGCTGGCGCGTCGTTCCCGCAGCCTATCTATGCCAAATGGTCATCTGACTATAATGCCGCGACTGGCGGTCAGGTCAACTATCAGTCTATCGGCTCCTCAGGTGGCATCAAACAAATCCAAGCAAAAACCGTTGACTTTGGTGCCTCTGATGCCCCGATGACCCCTGAAGAGCTGGATGCGGCAGGACTTATTCAGTTTCCAACCGTCATCGGCGGCGTGGTACCGATTGTCAATATCGATGGTGTCGGACCAGGTGAGCTAAAGCTGGACGGCGCAACTCTAGCCGATATCTATCTGGGTAAGATTAGTAAATGGAATGACCCTGCTATCACCGCCATGAACCCAGATTTGACTCTGCCAGATGCTGCCATTACCACCGTGTTTCGCTCAGATGGCTCAGGCACGACCTTTAACTTTACCGATTATTTGGCGAAGGTTTCAACTGACTGGAAAGACAGCGTGGGTGTCGATAAAACCATCAAATGGCCAACCTCTGCCACAGGGGCAGGCGGCAAAGGCAACGAGGGCGTATCAAGCTACGTCAACCGCATGAAAAACGCTATCGGCTACGTCGAGTATGCTTACGCCAAGCAAAACAACATGGCGCACGCTGCCCTCAAAAACGCGGCGGGTAATTTCGTGCAGCCATCTGCTGAGACCTTTGCTGCGGCAGGTGACATCGATTGGTCACAGCAAGCAGGCTTTTATAAAGTCATCACCAACTCTGAGACCGAGCAAGCGTGGCCCATCGCCGCTGCCACCTTTATCTTGGTACACAAGCAGCCAGAAAACCCGAAGCAAGTGGCTGGCGTGCTGAACTTCTTTGATTGGGCGTATGCTCAAGGTGATGATAGTGCCATGGCGCTTGATTATGTGCCTTTCTCTGATACCGCAGTGGCACTGTTTAAAGACAAGTGGAATGAGGTCAAAGGTAGCGATGGTCAACCCGTCTACACCCCAGCTCAGTAGTTTTTATACATATGTATAGAAGAACTTGTAAGCCCCTTTGAGACACCTATTCTCCGGTGGTTGTCTCAAAGGTTTTATCACAACAAATTTAAAAATAGCGTCATTAATGACCGTTAATAGCGCCCTTTATTAAGATTTAGTTTGTTGTGATAAGACCTGGTGAGTCTTTTAAAGATTTTGATTTAATATTATTTAATGCTGAGACACTTATGAATGATTTAAGGTCGCAACTGGCAAAACAAAAACGTTACGATGCATTATTTGTCAATGCCACTAAGGCATTTGCTATTCTCGTGCTGCTATCATTGGGCGGTATTTTGCTCTCTTTGATCATTGGCGCTTGGCCAAGTATTCAAGCATTTGGTCTTGGGTTTTATACCAGTAATAACTGGGATACGGTCGCCAATGAGTACGGTGCACTAGCGCCTATTTATGGCACGCTGGTGACGTCGTTTATCGCTATTTTAATCGCCGTGCCAGTCAGCTTTGGCATTGCGATTTTTTTGACCGAGATGTGTCCGACCTTCTTAAAAAAGCCCCTCGGCATCGCCATTGAGCTGCTGGCAGGTATTCCCTCTATCATCTACGGTATGTGGGGACTGTTTGTCTTTGCGCCGTTTTTTGGCGACCACATTCAGCCGTGGTTTATCGAGCATATTGGCCCATTGCCTATCATCGGCAAGCTATTTACCGGTGCGCCAATGGGATTGGGCATGTTTACCGCCTCCTTGGTGCTTGCCATTATGATTATTCCTTTTATTGCCGCTACCATGCGCGATGTTTTCTCTGTCGTGCCAGACCTGCTTAAAGAGTCAGCTTACGGCATGGGCGCGACCACTTGGGAAGTGATGTTTAAAATTATCTTGCCCTATACCAAAGCAGGCGTGGTCGGCGGGGTTATCTTGGGGCTGGGTCGGGCACTGGGTGAGACCATGGCCGTGACCTTTCTTATTGGTAACGCCTTTAATATCAGTCCAAGTCTGTTTACCTCTGGCGTCACCATTACCTCAGCGCTGGCCAATGAGTTTGCCGAAGCCTCTAGTGAGCTACATCTGGCCTCGCTGCTGCACCTTGGCCTCATACTATTTATCATCACCTTTATTGTGCTGTCGCTGGCTAAGCTCATGCTGATGCGTATGGATCAAAAAGCAGGCAACCGCTAATGATTCGATTGGTTTGATAGATTTTGATGATTATTGGTACTGATGAAAATATGGGAAATGAGTTTTATGCCTACTAATGCGATGCACTCAGCGTTACCTGCGCCGACTGGCTTTGATAGCCGCTACGACAAGCGTCTTTATAACAAACGGCGCTGGGCCAATAAGCTGGGTTTGGGTTTTGCCATATCGGCGATGGTATTTGGCTTGATTTGGCTGTTTTGGATACTGGTGACGCTGTTTGTCGAAGGCTTTCAGGGCATGGTGCAAATGCCTATCTTTACTGCCGACACGCCGCCGCCGATGAGCGAAGGCGGCCTACGCAACGCCATTGTCGGCTCGGTGATGTTGGCGTTTTCGGGATTATTTATCGGCGCGCCCATTGGCCTGATGACAGGGATTTATTTGTCTGAGTTTGCGCAAGGCAGCCTGCTTGGCAAGGTGACGCGTTTTTTAAATGACATTTTGCTCTCTGCCCCCTCGATTGTCATTGGTCTGTTTATTTATGCTTTGATGGTTAAAGGTCAAAGCTTCTCTGGGTGGGCGGGCGCACTAGCATTGGCACTGATTGTGGTGCCAGTGGTGGTACGCACGACAGAAAACATGCTCAATTTGGTGCCCAATAGCATTCGTGAAGCGGCCTATGCACTGGGCACGCCGAAGTGGAAGATGGTCACGCAAGTGACGATTAAGGCGGCTCGAGCGGGGCTGACCACTGGTGTGCTGTTGGCCTTTGCCAGAATCACTGGTGAGACCGCGCCCTTGCTATTTACAGCATTGAATAATCAATACTTTAGTACCGATATGGGCGAGCCGATTGCCAACTTGCCGAACACTATTTATCAGTTTGCCATGAGTCCTTATGATAATTGGCATACACTTGCATGGGCCGCTGCATTGCTGATTACTGCTTCGGTATTGGTACTAAATGTATTGGCAAGGTTTATCGGTGGTCGCAGCTCCAGCAAATAGTAGCCAGAGTAGATAACGCCTACCACCAAATCACCTTATATATAGCAGTTACTTAAATTTATATTCATCAAGCTAGGTTGGATAATATTATGAATGACGTCATCAGCAAAACGCGTAGCACAGCAGATAGCAACAACTTTGATACGAGCACAGCCAGCTTATTAAACAGACCGATGGCGACGACCACGCAACTGTCGCAGCCAGATGCGGCAAACTTAACTAAGCAAACACAGCATGATATTCCCAAAAACATGCCAGCAGCGAAGATGCAAATTCGTGATTTAAGCTTTTATTACGGAGATTTTCAGGCACTTAAAAACATCAATATCGACATTCCTGATAAAAAAGTGACTGCTTTTATCGGGCCATCCGGCTGCGGCAAATCGACCCTGCTACGTACCTTTAACCGTATGTATGATTTATATCCTGGCATGCGTGCAGAAGGCAGTATCAACCTCGATGGCAAAAACATCTTGGGCAAAGACATCGATGTCAACCTGCTACGTGCGCAGGTTGGTATGGTATTTCAAAAGCCGACGCCGTTTCCGATGTCTATCTATGACAATGTCGCCTTTGGTGTGCGTCTTTATGAAAGACTAAGCAAAGCTGAGCTAGACCATCGGGTGGAATGGGCGCTAAAAAAATCGGCACTATGGCCGGAGGTAAAAGACAAGCTCAAAGCCTCAGGTTTGTCGCTATCAGGCGGGCAGCAGCAGCGTCTGTGCATCGCTCGTAGTGTCGCTACCAAGCCTGAAGTGCTACTGCTCGATGAGCCAACTTCGGCGCTTGACCCAATCTCGACAGGCGCCATCGAGGATTTGATTGAAGACTTAAAAAAAGACTATACCATCGCCATTGTCACTCACAACATGCAGCAGGCGGCGCGAGTGTCAGACTACACGGTCTATATGTATCTGGGCGATATGGTTGAGATGGGCGAGACCGATCAGATATTTACCACGCCTACGCAAAAAGCCACGGAAGACTACATTACGGGTCGTTATGGCTAACGCTGTACAGATTAAAACTATCGTTAATTTTTAATAACAACAATATAGTGAGTTCCGTATAAAAACGATACAGTGGGACTGGGATAAATTTTACGCAGCCTCTGTCGGCGCAGGCACAGCACGCAAGGAAAATTTATACCAGTTCCACGTTGACATATGATGTATCTGTTTTATTTAAAATCGACTATACAGCTATGCTAGCAGCACGCCATTAATATACAGATATTCAGGGAATACCTCTTATGCAAAGTGACAAGCATATCTCCAAAAGTTTTGATCAAGATTTGGATGAAGCCATTCGTCTGTTTTTGGTGATGGGCGACCATGCAGCCAGCCAAGTTGCCAAAGCCATTCACGCACTTATTGACAAGGATGACACACTGGCGCAAGAAGTCATCGAGATGGATTTTGATATCAATCGGCAGGAAGTCGAGCTGGATGAGCATATCTTGTTATTGGTCGCCAAGCGCCAGCCTGCGGCCGGTGACTTGCGTTTGGTGATGTCCATCAGTAAAGGCGTGGTGGATCTGGAGCGCATCGGTGATGAAGCGGTCAAAATCGCCAAAATGGCCAATAAGCTCGCCGCCCAAGGCAAATCAGCGTATGGCTATGCCGAAGTGCAGCATCTGAGCAATCAAGTACGTCTGATGCTGCACAATGCGCTAGAGGCTTTTAGTCAATCCAATGCTGAGCAGGCGTTTGAGGTGATGCGCAATGATGATGTGGTCAATGAAGAGTATCAATCAGCGATGCGTGCCTTGATGACTTATATCATGGAAGACGCGCGCCACGTCTCCAAGGTCATTAATATCGTGTGGGTGTTGCGCGCGCTCGAGCGGATTGGTGATCATGCGCAAAACATCGCCGAGCTGGTCATCAACTATATCAGCGGCCAAGATGTACGCCACTCAGACTATGCACTGGTCGAAAAAGCGGTGCAAGAAGCCAATGATCGGATGGCGGCACGTCACGATGGCGCAATGTCAGCGAACATGTCAACCACGGACGTTGGATTGCCAGATACGGACTAAAGGTGATAAGAGGATTTATAAAAATCCTACCTTGTGTGCGACTAAGTGTGCACTAAAAAATAAAAAAACGCGCTATTTAAAGATAGCGCGTTCTAATATTTAACATACTGGTATAAGTATAAAAGTGATGCCGAATTTTTATTTTTCTGGTGTCCAGCCCTGCGCGCGCTCATAGTCTTCGTTGTCCAAAAACTTCTCACGCTGCTCAGTTAAAAACTTTTTGGCCTCAGGGTCCATCATGCTTAGATGGTTTTCGTTGATTAGCATGGTTTGCTGCTCTAGCCACTCTTTCCACGCTTTGTCAGAGACTGTTTCTTGTAGCTCTTTGCCTTTTTGATTGGGGAAGGGTGGATGCGGCATTTTTGGCAGCTCTTGCTTGTATTTGCGGCAAAACACGGTATTGGCTTGCGGGTTAAAAGTCTCAGTCATTAGAGGCTCCTTATAAACTATGAATATCACCCTATGATAACGATCTGAGTAAATTTAGCAAAGGCTATCGGGTGTATAGACGGTAACAGCCAAGCGGTTTGATGAAAGTTTTGGCGATGTGAGGACAAAAAAACACCCGCGCTAAGACGTAAGTGCTAGGCGCGGGTGTTGTATAGTGAGTTCAGGATAAAAACGATACAGCGGGACTGGGGTGAGTTTTACGCAGCATCTGTCCGAACAGGCACAGCCCATAAGGAAAGTTTATACCCGTTCTGCGTCGGAATATCATGTCTCTGTTTATGCAAATTATGCAAAAGCTTTTAAGCGCGCGCGTCCATTAACCACCGCTTGCTTGACCTGATTGGGCGCGGTACCACCCAGATGATCACGGGCGGCGAGTGAGCCCTCTAGCGTTAGGTAATCAAAGACGTCATCGCCGATCGCGTCGCTAAATTGCTGAAGCTGCGCCAATGACAAGTCACTTAAATCAACGCCTTCTTTGATGCCTAAAGCCACAGCGTTGCCGACCACTTCATGGGCATCACGGAATGCCACGCCTTGACGTACTAGGTAATCTGCCAAATCAGTCGCTGTCGCATAGCCCTTCATGGTCGCTTGACGCATACTGTCTTTATTTGGTGTGATGTTTGGTAGCATATCAGCGAATGCCAGTAGCGAACCTGTCAAGGTATCGACGCAGTCAAATAACGGCTCTTTGTCTTCTTGATTGTCTTTATTATACGCAAGCGGTTGACTTTTCATCAGGCTTAACAATGTCATTAATTGACCAAAGACCCGCGCCGCTTTACCGCGTACCAGCTCTGGCACGTCAGGGTTTTTCTTTTGCGGCATGATCGACGAGCCAGTACAGAAGCGATCGGGTATCTGTACAAAGTTAAACTGCGCCGACATCCATAGGATAATCTCTTCGCTCATGCGTGACATATGCATCATAAGGATAGAGGCTGCTGAGGTAAACTCAATGGCAAAATCTCGATCTGAGACCGCATCGAGTGAGTTTTGGCAAATGCCATCAAACCCTAGCAGTCTGGCAGTGATGGTACGGTCAATCGGAAAGGTCGTACCAGCAAGCGCAGCACTACCAAGTGGCATCTGATTGATACGGCGACGGGCGTCGACGAGGCGCTCGGTATCGCGATAGAGCATCTCAAACCATGCCATCACGTGATGGCCAAAGCTGACAGGCTGCGCGGTTTGTAGATGCGTAAAGCCTGGCATGATGGTGTCCGTATGCTGCTCGGCCAAATCCAGCAAGCCGTTTTGTAAACGCACCAACAGCGCGATGATATTGTCGGTTTCTTCGCGTAGCCACAGGCGGATATCGGTGGCCACCTGATCGTTACGGCTACGGCCAGTGTGTAACTTTTTGCCCACCGCGCCGACGATATCAGTCAGACGTGACTCGACGTTCATGTGTACGTCTTCTAGGGTAATAGACCAATTAAACTCACCTGCTTTGATCTCAGCTAATACCTGCTGTAGACCATCGATGATGGTCGCCACTTCATCAGCGGTCAAAATCCCGCATTCTTTGAGCATGGTCGCATGAGCGATAGAGCCTTGGATATCATGTCGAGCAAAGCGTTGATCAAAGCCGACCGAAGCGGTGAAAGCGGCCACAAAGCTGTCCGTCGCTTCACTAAATCGTCCGCCCCACATCTGCTGGCCTGGCGCGCTGGCAGGACTGTTTTGCGCCGCGTTATTTGTCGTAGAGTCATCTGTGCTAGAATCAGAGACTGACACGTTTTTATTTAATTCAGGATTACTAGGGTTTGAAGAGTTGGCGTTCATATCGATACAAGACAAGTCAAGAGAATAAGAACTCAAGTATAGCAAATGATGAGGTTGCCTTACTAGCGGAGCGCTTAGAGTTTTTTATCCCCAAGCTCATGGAAGTCATGAAGCCTTGGCAGTGGCTGATTTATATCTTTTTTTGGTCGCTGTTTGTCACGGTGATCGACCGCCATGATCTAGCTACTTGGTCTGACTTTATAATCAAGCTTGGCAGCCGAGTGATACAAAACACCTTAAGCATCATCCCTTCTTTATATATCATCGATTATCTGCGCCCTGTTTTTAAGAGCATGAGCATACCCAAGGTCAGTATGTATGTGCTCGCCATCCTTATGCTGGCCTCTGCTGTCTCTATGGTATTGGTCTTGCTGGTCATGATAAACATGGGCTGGCACGAATACAGCCTACAAAACTTCGTGTTAGAAGTGGTTTTTGACTTAATCCTTACAGGCGGTTTTACCTTGGTGTTTTTATTGTACTTTTTGCGCCGTTATCATGAGATGAATGCCCTTAATCAATCATTTGAGCACAAAATAAACGCCCAAAACGACTTAATCAAAGCCCGTATCACACCGCATTTTTTCTTTAATACCATCAACACACTGGTGTCGCTGATGGAGTCCAATCCAGCGCGCGCCTCCCAGTTGCTACAGCATGTCTCAGCGCTGTTTCGCGCCAGCTTTAGTGGCGCGCGTGAGATCAGCTTTGAAGAAGAGATCGCTTTGTGTGAGCACTATTTGGCCATCGAGTCTAGCCGGCTATCTGACAAGCTTGATGTCACTTGGCAGCTGCCAGATGAAGACATCATGTATGACATGGTCATCACCGCCTTGACGCTGCAAAGTGTGTTAGAAAAAATGCTCCTTAACGTGGTGGAGATGACCACAGAGACGATTTTTATTCATATCAAAGTCACTTGGTATGAGCACCGCGTCAACATCACCATCAGCGTCCAGCTCCCCAAAAAAAACTTGATGATCAATCATGACTTGCGCCAGCACATGAATTTTTATATCCAAGCAGAGCGTCTGCGCTCGTACTTTGGCCAAAGCGCCGATATCAGAAGCAAGGTGACCAACAGCCAAATCATTACCTTGATTGATTATCCGCTACAAGACGTCGGGATATAGCGGTCTGTCATCTAGCTATCTGTAAGCTAGCGATTATCAATAGATACCTATTACTAATACAAACTTTTGTTTAATATGATTAATATAAAGTATGGCACAGTTATTGCAGCGTACTGTTTATAATCGGCACGATAATCGTCAATATCTAATATGTATTTGACCGATAAATAAGCGCTGTCGCTGCCTAAATTAAATGTTCAGAATACCTGCAATAATCAAACATTTTTTTATGCTAAGTCCTTGGGCGTTAGTGTTATTATTGATAATAGGTTGATGAATTATTTCATTAAATCGTATTAAGTATGTCCTAAAACAGGAGTTTGCATGCGGATCGTAGTCTGCGATGATGAGCCATTGGCGCGTGAGCGTTTGGCCAGAATTGTACAAGAGTCAGGCCATCAGGTGGTGGCACAAGCCAAGACAGGGGCAGAAGCCATTGTCGCTGTCAAAACCCAGCAGCCAGATATCATATTATTAGACATTCGTATGCCTGAGATGGATGGGGTGCGCTGTGCGCAAGCGCTGAACGAGCTTGAGCATCCGCCAGCCATTATCTTTGTCACCGCCTACGATCACTATGCCATTGCTGCTCTCAAGGCCAATGCCATCGGCTACTTGCTCAAACCTGCCAATAAAGACGAGCTGCTGGAGGCGCTAAACAAAGCCAAAAATCTAAATGCCGCCCAGCTCAACGAAATCCGTAAGCTTGAGGACCCGACAGCGCGGCCAATACGTGAGCATATCGCCGCTCGTACCCATCGCGGTGTCGAATTGATTAAACTCACAGACATCTACTACTTTACTGCCGATCAAAAATACGTCAAAGTCCGTCACAAGGATGGTATCGTATTGATTGATGAGACACTAAAAGAGCTTGAGCAAGAGTTTGAAGACCGGTTGTTCCGCGTCCATCGCAATGCCATTATCAATCTGAGCTTTTTGGACTACTTAGAAACCTTGGATGCCGGCCAATATCAAGTGCGCTTTAAAGGCATCGATGAGACATTGGCGGTGAGTCGTCGCCACCTGCCAGCGTTACGTGATAAAATCCAAAGCATGTAAAGCGCTATCTGTAACTGACTGTTTTTATAGAGAAATAATCATCCCATATCATCAAACCCTTATTTATGCTTAAATAGGGGTATTTTTTTGCGTTAGCGTTTACTATCAACGAGTGATAGCGCCCATTTTTGTGGCAAATCGACCGTATCGTTTCATTCAGAGATGATTCGCACTGATATTGTATATCAAACTTATTGAGGCCTTTTATGAGCAATCTGCAGCAACCTGCTTTGACTACCTTGAACATCGCCACGCGCCAAAGCCCATTAGCCTTGTGGCAAGCTGAGCATATCCGCGATCGTCTGTTGGCGCTATATCCTGAGATGACGATTAATTTGCTAAAAATCGTCACTAAGGGTGACAAAATTTTGGACACGCCACTGGCAAAAATTGGCGGCAAGGGTTTGTTTGTCAAAGAGCTTGAGCAAGCGCTTTATAATAAAGACGCAGATATCGCCGTGCATTCGCTAAAAGATGTGCCCATGCAGCTGCCTGAAGGCTTGACGTTGGGGGTGTACTGCAAGCGTGCCGCCCCAACCGATGCGTTTGTGTCCAATACATACAATAGTATCGATGCGTTGCCGCAAGGCGCTATCGTTGGCACCTCAAGCTTGCGCCGTCAGTGTCAAATCAAGGCTTATCGCCCAGATCTACAAATCAAAACCCTGCGCGGTAACGTTGGTACCCGTTTGAGCAAATTGGACGCAGGCGAGTATGACGCGATTATTTTGGCCACCAGTGGTTTGCAGCGTATTAAGCTGGACGAGCGTATTCGCGGTGAGCTGGATATAGATGCTTGTCTGCCCGCGGTTGGGCAAGGGGCGTTGGCGATTGAGTGCCGCGAGGGCGATGATGCAGTATTGCAGCTATTGGCACCGCTAAATGATAATAAAGCGCGTATTCGCCTGATTGCTGAGCGTGCCCTCAACCGTCATTTAGAAGGTGGCTGTCAGGTACCGATCGCAGCCTATGCGGTCTTGCAAATGGCAGACGAGACCGAGGGTGACCGTGCGGAAAATACCGAAAATGGCAACAATGACGACGGCAACATATTGTGGCTGCGCGGGCGCGTGGGGCAGGCCGATGGTAGCGAGCTGCTAAAAGCAGAAAAACGCATTACCTTAACTGGTAACCAAGACGAGCAAGAAGCTCAGGCCAATCAGCTGGGTATCGATGTGGCTGATATGTTACTTGCAGATGGTGCAGGCGCTATTTTATCAGCGATTTATGATACCAAATAATACGCAGATACCGCTGTCTGAGCTGCAAGCCAGTAATTAAGATGGGTTTGCGACTTGTTTATTTCTTTTGATTTTTGTCATGGTACGTCTATGTCATCTACCTCATCTCATTCAAAACCTACCGCTCGGCATAAGAGTGCGGCCTCATCAGCGCCTACGCGTGTGGTCATCAATACCAGACCGGTAGAGCGTGCCGCTCCGTTGACGCAGTATTTACAAGCTGCGGGTCTAAGCGTGGTAGAGATTCCGATGCTAACGCTACAGCCGCGTCCTATCACAAATGCGGAGATGGCGCTGATGCGTCAGTGGTTTGCAGGCGACTATCAGGCACTGGTCATCGTCAGTCCTACGGCGGCAGCAGCGGGACTAGCGGTTTGGCAAGCGCTTGCCCGCGAGCACCATGGCCAGCACTCTGAGAGGAATGGTGACAAGCAAAAAAATGCAAGCCAAAACAATGAAAGCCAAAAAACCACCGAGCGGCAAAACCTCAGCGCCCCCAGTCACTTAATTGCGGTAGGAGAGGCGACAGCTGCGGTCTTAAATGAGGCAAAAATCAAGGCGGCAAGCTATCACGTGCTGCAGCCGCGCGTGGCCAACAACGAAGGCATGCTTGCGATGCCAGAGATCGACAGCTTGCAAGCAGGGGACAAGCTATTGGTATGGCGCGGTCTTGGTGGCCGCCGTTTATTGGTCAACACGTTACAAGCGCGCGGTGTCCATATCGATAGCATCGCTTGGTACGAGCGTATCATGCCTCACGAGGCCTATAGGCAATACAATCAGTGGTTACAGCAGTTTTCTACGGCCGCTTCTGTGCCTAGCCCCCTATCATCAGAAGCAGTACCAGCAGCGCCAAGCACCGCTCAGCATCCACAGCCTATATCCAAACAGTCAAAACCGATCGTTATCATTAGTAGTGCCACCGCCTTTGAGCATTGGCGGCAAGTGGTCAGTCAAGGTAAGCGACAAGCAAATGATGAGACGAGTGCTGAGGATACTGTAAAGCAGCCATTGGCAGACAGTACAAGTGCTGATGGATTGCCCAAGCTCAAGCTGTCGGACTTTGCTTATGTGGTGCTGGGTGAGCGCTTGGCCAATATGGTTGCCGATGAGCAGTTGAGCTACTGGCGGGTGGAGGATTTGGCACCAGCCACCATACTGGCTGCGATCAGTGCTTGATACGCCTAGAATATGGCTGTTTTGTCATCAGGATGCGTCTTCCTGTTTTATACGGCTTGCGACAACCATGACCCAATCTACCAGTAACGGTGCTGTACTATGTCTATGAACCCTGAGACTTCACCCAAGGACCTCTCTGCTATCCAGCAGCGCCGGCAAGCAAATATGCTACTCATACGCTTACAATGGCTGACGATTTTATTGCTTATCGCCGCCTTACTCTGGTTATATATCAGCCAGCAGCGTTTTGAGCAGAGTGTTCACGAGCGTCTGCAAAGTAACGAGCAAGTTGTCAGCCGTTTAAACGAGATGGATGATCGCTTGTTTGCCATGAGTCAGCAGACGCTACCTGAGCCGCGCGTGGCAGCCAGTAGCCAAGCGCAAAATCAGCTGGATTTACTGCGTATTCAAATAAAAGCGGTGGATAGGCTGCTGGTGGATAACAACGATAGCGCGGCGATTGATTTGCTGCGAGGGCTACACTGGCAGCTGTCGCAAAGCAGTAATGAGATTGCCCCTGCGCTGACGGTAGTGATTAAGCAAAGCCTGCTAAAAGACATTGAGCGTCTACAAGCGCAAAGCTCGCAGCCAAGCCCGTGGCAGATGCATAACTTGGCCATGCAAAATATCCAAACCTTTTTGCATCGCCATGAGCGTCACGATCATAAAGAGGGTAGCAAGGACAATAAAACCCCAGCTGCAAACACAGCTAAAGACAAGGAGTCACTGACCCGTAGGCAGCTGACCATCCACGAGACTATTATGACGCTGAATTTGGCCATGCAAGCCAGCAATATGCGCGACCGTGAGCAGCTCATCAGTTATCTGTCGCAGGCACGCAAACAGCTCATAACCCTCACACCAAGCGCTGATGAGCGGCAGAAACAGGCCAACCTGCAAGCGTCAGATCAAACGGCCAATATCACGATGATGCAAGCCCCCAACGACGTGGCAGAGGTGATCAATTGGCTAGATCAATTGATTGTCGAAGCACCCAAGCCCACGGCGCTATTGACCACGCAAGTCTTAGCCAAATCGCAGCGCTAGTCGTTGGTGCTCGATGATAAGACACACCCAAATAATAAAAAATAGGATGATAAAAAAGGATACTTTATGAACCGCTCCCTACCAGCCGATTTACCGACAGTCAATGAGCCCCTAGCGACTGAGCTGGCTTACTATCCCGTCATCCATCATCAGCCGATTCACTGGGGCGAGATGGACGCCTTTAACCATCTAAATAACGTGGTGTTTTATCGTTATGCTGAGTCAGCGCGTATTGCTTATCTGCAGGCATTAGGCATGTTTGATGGCAGCATGGTGACGGTATTGGCACAGTCAAGCTGTCAGTATTTGCGTCCTGTGGTCTACCCTGATACTTTGTTATTAGGAGTGCGCTGCCAGCGTTTGGGCCGTACCAGTATCGTGATGGAGTATAGTTACTATAGTACGGCGCAAAGTCTGGTAGTGGCGACGGCTGAGGCGGTGGTGGTGCGCTTGGACAGCGCTGGCAAGGACAAATTGCCGTGGAGCAGCGCCGAGCGCGCGCGCCTATTGGCATTAGAAGCGACCGTTGGTCATATGCCTGAGGTCTGAGCCTCAACTTTTATAGATGTTACTCGCACATAAAAAAACACGCTCAGTTTATAAGCGTGCTTTTTTTATGATTGATAAGGCCACTTAATCACTATCGAATAGTGCTTAAATAATGATCACAGCGCCTAGCCTTGCTTGGGTGCATGCACAAAATCTACTACGTTTAGATCAAAGCCTGATAGTGCATAAAACTTCATGGGTGATGACAATAAACGCATATCACGCACGCCTAAATGACGCAAAATCTGTGCGCCAACCCCGATGCTACGATACGGCTGCTGGGTGATGGTTGATTGCGATTGATTGTCCGCCGCTTTATCCAGCGCATCGCCTAGATCAACGGGCTGATTGCTACCAATCCAAACCAGCACGCCGCGCTCTGAGGCGCTGATTTCTTCCAACGCTGACTGTACGCTCCATCCGCTACGACCTGTCATATCGTTTTTGGCGGCAAACAAGTCACGCAGCGGATGGAAGCCATGGACACGAACAGTACTGACGCCTTCGCTGACATCGCCCTTGACCAAGGCCAAATGTGTCTCTTCAGCGCCAAACTCACGGAAGCGGTGCAAGGTAAAAGTCCCATGCTCGGTCTCAAAAGGACGCGTCTCTACTTCTTCTACCGTTTGCTCGTTGGCGATACGGTAATTGATCAGATCAGCGATTGTACCCATCTTGATGCCGTGCTCTTTGGCAAAGATTTCAAGATCGTCACGACGTGCCATCGTGCCATCAGCGTTGATGACCTCGACGATGACCGCTGCAGGCTCCAGTCCCGCTAGGCGAGCCAAGTCGCAGCCTGCTTCGGTGTGGCCGGCACGGTGCAGGACGCCGCCGTTTTGTGCCATGATAGGGAAGATATGGCCAGGTTGTACGATGTCTTCGGGTTTGGCTGATGCAGAGACCGCTGCCTGAATAGTGCGCGCGCGGTCAGCCGCTGAGATACCTGTGCTGACGCCTTCAGCCGCTTCGATAGACACCGTAAAGTTGGTGCTAAACTTTGCTTCGTTGCGATCAGACATTAACGGTAGTGCTAGCTGTTGGCAGCGCGCTTGCGATAGGGTCAGACACACTAGGCCGCGAGCATGGGTGATCATAAAGTTGATGTCTTCAGGGCGCACATGGGTGGCGGCCATGATGATATCGCCTTCGTTTTCGCGGTCTTCATCATCCATTAAGATGACCATTTTTCCAGCACGGATGTCTTCGATAATCTCAGGAATGGTATTTAAACTCATAGTAAGTCTCGATATTTTATTATGTGTAGATAGGTGTGAGGTAACATATATAGCATGATCTGCCTATAGTAACAGCCGCTGACGCCATAGGCTGTTGCGATTAGGAAACGTGCCGCTGGCTACATTTATTCGATGATGGGCACGACCCGGCTATAGGTACGGACGCTAGGCACGATTGCCTCATTGCTTATATATCATTATGAGGACATTTTAACGCTTTTCATCCTATCGTGCTGCCCCATCTCCAAACTATATGCCGAAGTCTGTCAAAAACAGCGTTCAGTATTACTAATAAACGGGCAGGTTTTAAAAGTTACTGGCAGATTGGGATTTTAGCCAGTCCATAAACTGCTTGCTGTGCTGCTCTCGCTGATTATCAGAAAAATAATAAAAGCGCGTACCCAGCAGCGTATCTGGCAGATAATGCTGCGGATAATAATGATTTGGGTAGTCGTGTGGATAGGCGTAGCCCTGCCCGTAGCCTTGATTTCGCATCAATTTGGTCACGCCATTGCGCAGATGTAGCGGTACGGGAGAGGCGTCTTTTTCTGCCAAGGCCATCGCCGCATTTATCGCTTTATAAGTGCTGTTGCTTTTGGCACTGGTCGCCAGATACACCACCACTTGCCCTAATATAATGCGCGCCTCTGGCATACCGATGGACTGCACGCTACGTAGGGCGGCATCAGCGAGGAGTAGGGCATTGGGGTTGGCATTGCCGATATCTTCGCTCGCCAAGATGACCAAACGCCGCGCGATAAAATCAGCTGGCTCTCCGCCCACCAGCATCCGCGCCATCCAGTAGAGCGCCGCATCAGGGTCGGAGCCGCGCACGGACTTTATCATGGCAGAGACAATATCGTAATGCTGCTCGCCGTCTTTGTCATAGCGTACCAGCGCCGTTTGTGCAACGCGAGCGACCAGCGCATCATCGATGATCAGCGGCGATTGTCTGGTATCCGCCGTTTGTATGGCCAGCTCTAGTAGATTAAGCGCCTTTCTGGCATCGCCGTGTGCCAGTTGGCTAATAGTGTCTTGTGCCTGCAAATCCACGACCAAGTCTTTGAAAATGCTATCTTCTGAGATAGCACGCTGCAACACGGCGGCGATTTGCTCGGGTGTCAGTGGCTCCAAGCGATAAACCTGACAACGCGATAGCAAAGCATTGTTGACGCTAAATGAGGGGTTTTCGGTGGTTGCCCCAATCAAGGTAATATCCCCAGACTCGACGGCGCCAAGTAAGGCATCTTGCTGCGCTTTGTTAAAGCGGTGTATCTCATCGATAAACACCACCGGCGACTCAAAGCTCAACGAGTCCTTAACCTCCAGCACTTCGCGTAACTGCTTGACCCCCGTATTGAGTGCCGACAACGCATGAAACGGCCGACCCACGGCATCAGCCAATAGCATAGCAATGGTGGTTTTGCCGATGCCTGCCTCACCGTGCAAGATAATGGAGGGCAGATGGCCTTGCTCGACCAAGCGTCGTAGCGGTGCCCCAGCTGCCAGCAGATGCTCTTGACCGATGATAGCATCGAGCGTCGCTGGGCGCATGCGCTGGGCAAGCGGGGTATCGGCATGAAAGTTTGGCGGCATAACACTCTCTATCGTTAATCAATGGGGCGGCAAAAGGATAGTCAATATAAAAGCACAGGCGCAGTATCAAATTAAAATGTATCAACTATCTATCATAGGATATCAATTACGCGTAGGACTATCCTAGCACTCCTTACCGTTCCAAAAATCTTACTCAAACCTAGCCAATATTGACTATTAGATAGGTTTGA
>NZ_JABASU010000009.1 GCF_016107555.1 Psychrobacter celer
CTCTATTTAAAGGAATGTGAGTGGCGTTTTAATCACAGTGACCCAAAGTCGCAATGACTACAATTAAAACAATGGGTTAAACAGGGTTTGAACTAGTTATCTAGGACAGCCCCAGAATTAATTTGATTTACTTCTGGCTTTTTAAGTACTCTAACATGGTGTCAGCATCTGACACTTCGAACGGGTCTGTTGGGCAGTTGTCACCGAAGTTAGGTTCTTTGAACACCTTTTTGATTTCTTTATTATCGACATACATTGAATAACGCCATGAGCGCATGCCAAAGCCAAGATTGCTCTTATCCACCAGCATACCCATTTTACGAGTGAACTCACCGTTACCGTCAGGAAGTAAGAAAACGTTTTCACGGCCTTGCTTTAAGCCCCACTGGTACATAACAAAGGCATCGTTAACAGAAACACAAACAACTTCATCAACACCTAGCGCTTTAAACTCATTGTAAAGCTCTTCATAGCGAGGCAAATGACTGGTTGAACAGGTTGGTGTAAAGGCGCCAGGTAGTGAGAATACAACTACTTTTTTATTGGCAAATAACTCATCTGTGGTTAGATCATACCATTTGAATGGGTTTTCACCACCGATAGATTCATCACGAACACGAGTTTTAAAAGTTACATCAGGTACATGGGTAATCATTTTTATCTCCGAGTTAGGTTATTGTGTTTTTGTACCCTACTTTCTTCAGTTATATATTAACAGCTATACCAATCCTTGTTCAAATCTTTAAGGTTATCTTTTAAACTTTTGAACTTTTGAACCGCCCCGGTATTGTCGGAGACTCAACGCTCCAAGAGAATACGACAATGAAAAGACAAACCTACACTCCTGAGATTAAAGAACGCGCCGTCCGTATGCTAATTGAAGCTAAAGACGATTACCCATCCACCTGGTCAGCCATCAAAGCCATAGCGCCAAAGATAGGTTGCACGCCTGAGACACTACGATCCTGGCATAAGAAGCACATTGATAAAACCATTCCTGCAAATGTGCAAGCTCAAAGCCAAGCCGAGCGTATCAAGGAGCTTGAACGTGAGAACAAAGAACTCAAACAGGCCAATGAGATCATACGTAAGGCAGCCGCTTTTTTCGTCCAGGCGAAGCTCGACCGCTGACTAAGACAATGGTTAGATTTATCGATGCGTATAAATATCAATACAGGATCGAGTCAATTTGTAGAGTCCTACCAGTTGCCCCATCAACCTATTATCGGGCTAAAGACTTAGAGGACTGTCCTGAAAAGCGCTCGTTGCGTCAGCAGCATGACGACTATTATATCAGTGAAATCAAACGTATTTGGCAAGACAGTAAATGCCGTTACGGTGCGCGTAAAGTCTGGCAGCAGATGAAAGCTGATTGCTTAAAGGTTGCTCGGTGTACCGTAGAGCGATTAATGAAGCAGTATGGCCTACAAGGCGTCTGGCGCGGTAAAGGTAAGATAACCACCAATAGCCGTGACGATCAAAAGCGTGCTGATGACTTGGTTAATCGTAACTTTAATGCGCATCGTCCTAATCAGCTGTGGGTTGCAGATTTTACCTATATCAAGACGACAAGCGGCTGGGTCTATACCGCTTTTATTATTGATGTGTTTGCCCGTGCTATCGTTGGCTGGAAAATATCGAATCGTATGAACACTGATATGGTGATGTCAGCGTTAAATCAAGCAATAGCAGACAGAAACAACCCAAAAGATGTGATTCATCATAGTGATCGCGGCGTTCAGTACTTATCCATTCGCTATACTGATAAAATGACGGATTCTGGCGTGATTGCCTCTGTTGGTACCACAGGCGACTCTTATGACAACGCATTGGCTGAGACGGTCAATGGGCTTTATAAGTCTGAGGTGATTCATTATTTAAAGCAAAACTGGACTGGTGTGAACGATGTTGAACTGGCAACCCTTGAGTGGGTGGACTGGTTTAACAAAACCCGTTTGCATAGCACGATTGGATATGTGTCACCCTTTGAGTTTGAAAAGCGGTATTATGATAATTTAATCCTGTCAGGTATTGCTGCCTGACTCAAGTAAACCAGACTCCTATATAGTCGGGGCGGTTCACTGTTTGCTGGTATCATTAATTCCGAGCTTAGAATATGACTTTTGCAAGAGGTCTACTATCTAGTAAACTGAAGACACGCCCTAATCAGCTATTAGGGCAATATTAGCTTTTTATTTCAATATGACTATTCGATTGAACATAAAACGTGCTCTGACGTTTTTTATATACTCGATCCTAAATAAAACTGGCAGGCAAGAGACTATATGCCAAGTGCTGCTGGTAGTTGTTTGACGCAGCATCGAGCGGTGTAGGCACAGCACACAAGAAAAATAAATACCAGTAGATTGACTGTATATGGTTATACAAACACCATCCCATCTTCGGTCTGATGTGCCTTGATATCGACATCATAGGCAGCGCTGAGTCGTTGACGGGTCATTACCTCAGTAGGCGTGCCTTGGGCAATAACCCTCCCACCGTTTAGTAGTACCACCTCATCGGTATAGCGATGGGCATGGGTCAAGTCATGCAGCACTACCAAGATACTTTTGCGCTGCTCATGTACCAGGGTGTGTAAATAATGCAATAAAAAACGCTGATGGCGAATGTCAAGATGGTTGGTCGGCTCATCAAACATCATGATTTTGGTGTCTTGCATCAGCGCCCGCACGATAGCCAAGCGCTGCTTTTCCCCGCCTGACAAGGTTTGCACACGGGCATCGGTTAGATTTGACAGCTCAAAATCTTGCAGCAAGGTTTGCGCGCGATCAACATGGTGACGATTTGGCCGCTGATACCAAGCAAGGTTTGGCGAGACGCCCAATAGCGCATAATCAAGCACCGTAAGCGGCAGCTCAAAACGCTCATGTTGCCCAACCCAAGCGATATGACCATCACGCATCATCTCATCGATAGGCTGGCCTTGAGCCGTGATATTCCCCTGTGTTTTTAACGCCACCCCAGTATGCTGACCCAATACTGTATGCAATAATGTGCTTTTACCCGCGCCATTGGGCCCGATAAAGGCGACGAGCTTTTGGCTTGGCACGGTTAGCTTGTCTATTTTTAGCATCACTTTGTCACCATGCGAGATATGAATATCTTGCATCGACAACAGCTCGCTTGCTTTCTCATGACTTGTATTATTATTTTGACTCGGTTGCCCTGTTTGCATTGACCGTACTGGCCGCACGGGTTTTGCTGCCGCAGCGCTGCGTCCACTTTGAAAAAATGAATCAAGCATAGTTACTCCTATCAATTAACGGCGGCTACTGCGCACAAACAGCCAAATAAAGAAGGGGCCACCAAGCAGCGCTAAAACGATGCCAACAGGCACATCCACTGGATAAGCGACATGCCGCGCTGTGCCATCAATGAGCAGCAATAATATCGCCCCAAGCCAGCCCGACCAAATCATCAGCCGCATACGCCCGCCACCAAACAAAATAGCCAGCAGGTTGGGCACCATCATGCCAATAAAGCCGATGACGCCGGCTAAGGACACCGCCGCTCCTGTCAACAATGCCGAGGCAATCACCACCAGACAGCGCACCACTCCCACCTTGATACCCAAGGACTTAGCAGCGGCCTCCCCTAGCATCAACCCATCTAACTGCCGACCTAAGGGTAATAAGATAGCCAGCCCCAAGATCATGGTTACTGGGTGCCAGCTATCACTGGTAAGCCCTTGCCCGCACTTATATTAAAGCACCTTTTGTAAAACAATTGTTTAAAAAACTCTGTCTATAGCGCTGTTTTTATCTTTAGCCAAAACAACAACCATCAAGGAGCCTGACATGACCAGCCCCACCCTAGCAATGAACACCAAGCCGACCAAATTGGCATTACTTTTTAGCAGCAGCCTATTAGCCCTTAGCATGACCGGCTGCGGTGGCGGCGGTGATGGATCGAGTAGTGGCAATAACGGAAATAGCGATAATGATGGCAGCACACCGCCTGCCAGCAGTGCCAGCTTTAGCGAAACCGCCACATGGCAAGTCACCAACCTAGCACCTGATAGTGCCACTTGTTATGACTTTGATGCCAAAGCTGAAAGCTCATGTGACGGCGATACATGGGATATTAAGTTTGAAAACCAAGCACGTTCGGTCAAGCTTTGGTCTAATAGTGGCGACTCTGGCGCAGGCATGGGCGGGGTTTTTGGCTTGATC
This sequence comes from Psychrobacter celer, assembly GCF_016107555.1. Lineage (GTDB taxonomy): Bacteria > Pseudomonadota > Gammaproteobacteria > Pseudomonadales > Moraxellaceae > Psychrobacter > Psychrobacter celer. The sequence goes on from NZ_JABASU010000009.1 coordinate 4,194, forward strand.
GATTGGTCTGATCTGAGCCGTTATACCAATGCCACCCTTGACCCTGATACAGGCCGTGACATCAGCCTGCACTATAACGAAGACCGCAGCGGCGGGGTGTTTACTGCGAAGCCTTGGTTTGAGTACAACTTACAAGGCAATCATCAGCTATATCCCAACAACCGCGTCTATATGGTCACCACAGACAGTAGTAGCGCCATGACAGACAGCAGCGTCCAGCAGCCGATCTATGCCATGCAAATCACCAACTACTACAATGATGCTGGAAAATCTGGCTACCCAACCATTCGCTGGATTGATACGGCGCTACCAAATCAGGTACAGACCCAAACCATCAACGCCACCAGCAATGATGATTGGGTATATGTTGACCTAAAAACAGGCCAAAGCAGCACGGACAAAGACAGCACTTGGCAGATCGGCTTTAAGCGTAATGATGTGATTTTAAATGGTGGGGATTCGGGCAGTGGTAAGGTTGGCGGTTATCTTGCCGCCACACCAGCAGGATATTATGACGCAAAAGACGAGCCTATTGTCAGTCAATTTATCACCGATGGTAGTGCAGCGACCTTAGCCAACCTCACCAGCACAGCAGACTACGACAAGCCACTAAGCGCTAGAAGCTGGGTGATTGACAGTAAAGGCTCAGATCTCAACCCTGCGTATACTGGCAACTTCCCGAATTTGGATTTTGGCTGGTACACCTATAATGGCATGACCCATCAGCTAAATCCCAAACCACTTGATAGTGCTCAAGGCGCCCTTATCAGATCTGCTGAAGGCAACAGCTATGCGCGCGTGCGTTTGGATAAGATCAATTATCCTGATAGCGCGGCGACGACGGCGACCTCGTGGGAGTTTAAACTAGACATTCAGCCGGCTTCTTAGGCTGTGTTTTTTCACCCAGTCGCAGAGCAAGGACAAGGAGTCGATATAAAAAGCTATTTTTTATAGCTTCTACTTGTCATAGCTTCTATTTATATAGCCTGTATTTTTTTATCAGCGTTCAGCCTTATAAGCATCTATAGGGCGAACGCCAAGCTTCTTTAAAACCCTCAAAAACGTATATTTATTGAGTCTTTATGTCCCCTCGCGCTGCCGCTTCTTTGTATCATATGGTATGGGCGCACTATCGCCTGCCGTTTTTAAAAGTTGTTTTATTAAACCTGCTCAATGCCGCCGTCAGCGTCGGTATCATTGCGTATATCAATCACACCTTTATCAGCCAGTCTGTCTTTAGTGCTTTATCATGGCAGAGCTTGGGGCAGTTTTCGCTATTGGTGCTGCTATTGCTAACGACCACGTTTTTAGCACAATATGCCCTCACGCGCTTGGGTCATCGGTTTGTCTATGAGCTACGGAAAAAACTGGTCAAACAAATCATCGACACCGCCGTGCCGCAGATAGATAATCTAGGGAGCGCACGCCTACTTGCCAGCCTATCCTCTGACATTCAGTCTATCACCACCGCGTTTGTGCGCATGCCAGAGCTGGTACAAGGCGTGATTTTATCGGTAGGTGTCGGGCTGTATCTGGGCTGGCTGTCGCTGCCATTGTTATTGATTGTCATGTTCTGGATTGTGATGACGATTTGGATCAGTAATATTTTGGTCAAGCACGTCTATACACATCTGACAGAGCTACGCGAGATCAATGATGATTTATACCAAGATTATCAGTCCATCATAGAAGGGCGTAAAGAGCTGGCGCTCAACCAACACCGCGCCCAAAGGCTGTATAACGACGACTTTTTGCGGCACGCCAAAGCCTATGAACAGACCGTGACCAAGTCTGACACCTTTCATTTATCGGCAGTAAACTGGTCCAATATCATGATGTTTGCCGCGATTGGTATCATCTTTGCTGTCGCAAGCTCTCTGGGCATCTCTATGGCTGTGGCCACGACGTTTTCTTTGACGATTTTATTTATGCAGTCCCCGCTCCTACATGCTGTCGGCGCTTATCCCACGCTACAAACTGCCCAAGTGGCTTTAGAAAAAATACAGGCGTTGGCACTTGCTGATTATCAGCCGGATTTTCAAACAGACAGCGCGGCGACAAACTGGCAAACCATCTGTTTTCAGGATATCTGTTATCGCTACCCACACAACACCGATAGCCAAAATGTGACAGCTGTCGACAGCGAGCATGTCGATGATATCTTACAGTCTGTCACGCTAACTTTGCAACGCGGCGATGTGGTGTTTTTGATAGGGGCAAATGGTAGCGGCAAGTCTACGCTGGCCAAGATCATCACGGGGATTTTTGCCCCGACGACGGGCACCGTAACAGTCGATGGAAAGCTCATTCATTCTCAAAACAGCGATTCACAAAGTAGCGACTTACAAACTAACAACTTACAAAGTAGCGCCGATTATCGCCAGCTGTTTTCGGCGATTTTTAGCGATCATCATCTGTTTACGCAGCTCATCGGCCCTAAAGGACAAGCGCCTGATCGAGTACTGACGGATACATGGCTGCATCAGCTCAACCTGCAAGACAAAGTGAGCATCACTGACGACACCCTCTCTACCGATAAGCTGTCACAAGGCCAACGAAAACGACTGGCCATGCTCATCACTGTCGCCGAACAAAAAGACATCCTCCTCCTCGATGAATGGGCCGCAGACCAAGACCCTGCCTTTCGCCGTGTGTTTTATCAAACACTGATACCCAAGCTCAAAACCATGGGCAAAACCTTGTTTATCATTAGTCACGACGACAGCTATTTTGAGCATGCCGATCGATTGCTACTGATGAAAGCAGGCCGACTGATAGAGCTAAACGCTGAAGAACGGCAGCGTGCCAGCATCGACGCCATTGCGATGCTCAAATAAATGACGCGCGCTTGGCACGATACGCACTACTCGCAGTGGTCGATACTTCTATAGTCAATCCGATATAAAAACGATATGGCGAGATGAAGTGTCGTTTTACGCAGCATCGAGCAGCGCAGGTACAGCACGCAATAAAACCAACGCTTTATCGAGCAATTTAGATTTGACTATACGGAGTCCTTGAATGCAATTTTTTAATGATAACAATTATCATTAATGTTATTATTCTCATTGTTGCAAGTATTGTTACAACTTTGTACCCAAAAGACAACCATTTCAGTTCAAAAGGACATCAGATGCGGTCTCATTTACCCCCTCTATCTATCCGAACCATCCGAAAAAAACACCTGACATTGGCCGTACAGATCGGCCTCTTAATGGGTGTCAGTCACATCGCAGCCGCGCAATCGATTGCGGCCAAGACAATCGACAACTCAGGCAGTGCTGAGTCGTCTACAGGCGCAGAAGTCATCAGCGAAAGTGAAACGACCACTGCTGTGACCTCGATCGCCCCATCGACCACGTTAGAGGCCATTACTGTCTATGCCGATGGCTATCGCAGCACCGGTACCAAGACCGCCTTAGACCCTGAAGATGCGCCCATGAGCTATACCCGTATCGCTCAGGAGCTGTTAAAAAAGCGCCAAGCAGATAGTGTCAACGCTGCTTTGCGTTATGAGCCAGGCATAAGCTCGGAGAGCCGCGGCACAGTCTCTATCTTTGATGAGTATAATATCCGCGGTTTTAAGACCTACTCAAATTTTTATGACGGTCTCAGACTGCCCTATGATGGTGCGTGGAATCTGATGCCACAAGTCGATGTCTATGCGACTGAAGCGGTCGAGGTGGTCAAAGGTCCCGCCTCTTCGCTCTACGGTTATGCTGCACCAGGTGGTATGGTCAACCAGATCGCCAAAACCCCAAAGAGCACGCAAGAAACCGAAGTGCAGCTGCGACTTGGCAATCAAAACTTAAAAGAGGTAGCGGTCGATACGACAGGACCAGTCAGCGATGCGCTTAACTATCGCTTGGTGGCATTAAAACGGCAAAAAGACGGTCAAATGCAGACCACCGAAGAAGAGCGATTACTGATTAATCCATCGCTTGAGTGGCAGGCGACTGACGATGTCTCTGTGCTTGCCAATCTGTTTTATCAAGATGATCCAGAGATGGTGCCATCCACTCCACTACCCGCTGTCGGTACGGTCTACAACGCCAGCTATGGCAAATTAGACAGCGACGCCTATGCAGGAGATCAATGGAATCATTTTAGTAAAGAAGTACTGATGCCAAGCATTACGGTAAACTGGGATATCAATGACAATCTCACCTTTAAGCACATCTTACGCTATACCGATGCCGAAGCTGAGCAGCGCAATATGTATAATAGTGGCGGGTTTGTCGATGGTAGCGATAAGATCTTAAACCGCGTGGCGTATACCACTGATGAGCGCATGAAAAACTGGACCACAGACAACCAGCTGGCTTATAAGTTTGATACTGAAAATACCTCACATAATCTATTGTTTGGTGCTGAGTATCAAGAGACAGATAGCAATGCGGTTTATTATGATGCGGGCGCAAATGGCACGCCAAACCTTGACCTATCTAATCCAGACTTCTCACAAATAAATACGGCTACGCTGCCACTAGATGCCTATCGTCAAGACGAAGACATCGAGCAAAGCCAGCTTGGGCTCTATATACAAGATGAAATGCAGTGGCAAGATTTGACTGTGGTCGCAGGCTTGCGTCACGATAAGTTTGAGAGTATCACTGAGCAGACCAAAGCCGCACAAGGCGCGGTGTACGATGCACAAACGATCGATAATGATGCCTCAAAAACCAGTGGTCGTCTGGCGGCCATTTATGATTTGGATAATGGTTTATCGCCTTATGCCAGCTATTCGCAGTCGTTTCAGCCTGTCGTTGGTAGCAACTTTATTACCAATGAAGCGTTTAAACCCACCACCGCCGACCAGCTAGAAGCGGGTATCAAATATCTGTCTTCAGATCGCGCGACCAAAGGCACGCTCGCTGTCTTTGATATCACGCAAAAGAACGTCGTAGTCGCAGACGAAATCAACTATAGAAGCCAAACTCAGACCGGTGAGATTGAGTCAAAAGGCTTTGAGATATCAGGCAGTCATATGCTCAATGACTGGGTGGATGTTGCGGCAAGCTATAGCTATACCGACGCTGAGATTACAAAAGATGAATTCAACCCTGACGTGGTTGGCAACACCCCTGCCCAAACAGCTAAGCACAAAGCCACGCTGTGGGCCGACTACTACGCCACAGATAAGCTTACACTGAATGCAGGCGTACGCTACGAAGACGGCATGCAGCTTGATAAACAAAACTCGGATGAGCTACCAAGCGTGACCTTGTTCGATATCGGTGGCAATTATCAAATCAGTCCGATGCTGGCTGTCGGCGCGAGTATCAATAACTTGTTTGATAAAACCTATGTCGGTGCCTGTTACGATATCAACAACTGCTGGATGGGGCCTGAGCGTCAAATGTCTGTCAGTTTGCAGGCGACATTTTCAGCGTTAATCCAAAAGGCTGGTGTTTTGGTGGAGACTGACCAGAGCACCAATGCTTTATAACTGGCCTGATGACATCCCCTACAAACAAAGCATCTCCGGTAAACACACCTACCGCCTTGTCTGGATAAGTGCTGTCAAATACCGCGTACGCTAGGTGATCATCAGTATGACCTGGTGTCTCGAGCACCCGAATCTCAAGCTGCCCAATCGTGAAACAATCACCCTCATACACCGTCTACTATATTTATCGTTATCGTTGATGTTTTATGTCGTTATAATTTATTCAAGCCGGTGCTTACCGCTTATTGAATTGATGATTTTTTATAAGCTGTTTTATGGGCAAGCAGTTCACACCAATATTTATTTAAAATTTAGCACAGACCAGCGCCACAATATACAACAACATATATTAACATAGCCATTATCTGCTTTGGTGCTAAACGATAGGTAGCGCCGCCCTACTGTGAAAACTTTATTGATAAGAATAAATTGATAAAACCTTACTGATCAAAACAGCACGCATAAAAAATCGGCCTACAAGCAGACCGATTGGGGCATCATTTTTATGTTTTTTATGAAGAGCTATGCAGACGTTTTGGCGCTAGGAGCATCTACGCGGCTGATGGTAATACCGGTAAAACCGAATATCAATGTCAAGAGCAGTGACAAATAGCAGAAAAACGCATAGGGCAAATAATCCAGTACAGGAACGCCTAACGCCTGACTGATAAATACCCCGCACACACTCCATGGTACCAGCGGATTGATGACCGTACCTGCATCCTCAATGGTGCGTGATAGATTTTTGGGATGCAGGTTCAAGCGCTCAAAGGTCGGGCGAAATGCCGTACCGGATAATAAAATACTCAAATACTGCTCACCGATCAGCACATTGATACTAAGCGCGGACATCGCCGCGGCAAAGATTGCGCGCCCTGCAGTGGTCAAGCTGCCTTTAATCCCTGATAGCAATGCTGGCAAAATACCCAATGCCGTCAGCAAGCCACCCAGACTGAGCGCCAGCACCACGATTGCTTGGGTAAAAAACATGCTTTGTACACCGCCGCGCGATATCATCCCTGCCACTTCGCCCAGCTCTAGCGACTCAGCTGGCGTATAGCCTGCAAACAAATAGCCGCCTAATTGCCCGATACTGGGTGAGCTATGAAAATAGGTGACGATAAGGGCGACAAAAATAGTACAGATGATGGTATAAATGGCGTTGATGCGAAACACTGCCAACCCTACCAACACGACAAAAGGCAGTACCGCATAGTTTTGTACCAAGCCGCTGTCTATCAACTGGTTTTGTAGTACAGTCACTTGACTTAAGTCCGAGCTCACCGTCTGCCCCGAAAAAAACCAAAACAATATCACGGTTAGTATCCATGCAGGGATGGTGGTATACATCATATTGCGAATATGGGCAAACAGATCAATCCCCACCACAGATGAGGCGATGGTACAAGTATCGGACAGCGGCGACATCTTATCACCAAAAAACGCGCCCGACACCACCGCACCTGCAGCAATAGCGACGTTGGCATCAAACGCATGGCTCATGCCGATAAAAGCCACCCCAAGAGTCGCCGCGGTCGTCAAGCTACTGCCTAAGGCCACGCCGATAATAGAGGTCAGTACAAACGCTGAAATATAGTAATACTCAGGCGATATCAGCTGAAAACCAAAATACATCAGCGTCGGAATGGCACCAGACATCATCAAGGCGGCGACCATCAGACCGATAAAAAAGAATAAATATATCGCGCCAATACCGCGCATCACGCCAGAGGCCATCTGTGCTTGCATGTCATCGAAGCTAAGGCCTCGAAACAAACCGATGGCCAGTAGGACACAGATAGCGAGTATCAATGAGAGATGAGGCACCCAGCCAAAGCCGATCATGGTGACGCCCATGATAGCGATGACGATGGCAGAGATCATAAATGCCAGTTGAAAAGAGATTTGAGTGAGTATTTTTGGTGGCATCACACATCCTTAGATTGCCAGTGGATTTGGCGTTAGGGTTGGCTTTGGGGTGGCAAGTTTAATCAGTTGCTCTGATTATTACTACCCTGATTATTTACCAAGTAGGCTATCGGTCTTGGCAGCCATGACAAAATCATTGCGATGCAGCCCCTTAATACTGTGTGACCACCAAGTAACCGTGGCCTTCCCCCACTCTACCAATATGCCTGGATGATGGCCTTCTGCTTCGGCGATATCGGCAAGCTCATTGGCAAATGCCATGGCCGCGACGAAGTTTTTAAACTTATACTGGCGCTGCAACTGCCGGATACCATCGACCTCGATAAGTGACCAATCAGGAATCTGCGTTAATAGCTCGCGCGCTTCAGTCTCACTGACTGTCGGGGCACCGATACGGCAGGCTTCGCAGCTGGCTTGGGATAGTGTCGTCATAATAAACTCCTTTTATTGTCATGATTACGTTTTTACGTGATATACGTCCGTGTTAAAGCAAATAAAACAAATAAAGCAAATCAGCAGTTGGCATCCATGGCATAGCTCGGCTCAAACAAACCCAGTGACATCGCTTGCTTGACCACGCCCATGATATCGCTGTCGACGATATCAAACAGCGTATCCAGCTCATCAATCACATAATAAATAGGCTGGATATGGTCGATACGATAAGGGGTGCGCAGCACATCGAGCAAATCAAACGCCCGATATTCAGGCGTGTCGCTCAGCGCATATAATGTCTCAGACGGTGAACTTAAGATACCGCCACCATAGATTTTGCGGTCTTTTGGGGCATGACCTACCAGCCCAAACTCGATGGTAAACCAATAGAGGCGCGCCAAAAACCACCGCTCTTCTTTGCTGGCGTTGAGACCTAATTTACCATAGGTTTCATTAAAAGCGGCAAATGCAGGATGAGTCAGCAACGGGCAATGGCCAACGATTTCATGAAAGATATCCGGCTCTTCGATATAGTCCATGTCATCCATGCGGCGAATAAAAGTCGCAACAGGAAAACGCCGCTGGGAGAGCAGTTTAAAAAACTTACCAAAGCTAATCAATGCTGGCACAGCAGCCGTTTGCCACCCTGTGGTCGCTTGCAAGACATCATCGATAGTAGCCAATTGGGGGATTTGGGTGATGGGTAGCTGCAGCTTTGTTAGGCCGTCTAAATATGCTGAACAGGCGCGATTGGGGATTTGTTTGGCTTGTCGCTCGAGCAGCGTTTGCCACATGAGGTGCTCATCATCGCTATAGGCAATATGGCCGTCGCTGTCTGGCTGGTGCGAGATATATGGCTGCTTTTGCGGCGCTTCTAGATAGGAAACTTCTAGACGAGAAGCCGCTAGATGGGCGCTGCTATTAGTGGTATTGGTATTAGTGCTATCGGTAATTGAGCCGTCAGCGGCTTGTTTTTTGCCGATGTCATTTTTGTGAGTGTTGCTGACAGCGCGTTGATAAGAGGGGGTATGTGAGAGGCGATCCATGCCTGAACTCCTTATATGACGATTGTTTTTTCTATCAGCCTATTGTCCCCTACCTGTTGACCATTCAAACTGGCGCGTCTATCACGTCGCCTAATCGGTCAAACAAGCTAGCCAGTCAGGCCAGCCAATACGGATAAGACTAAAAATACGCAAGCCAACTGCTACGTATAATGAAGCAAGTGGACAAGACAAACTCCTTTTGCCTTGCCCGCAGCTATAGCTATAGCGCTTCTGCTTCTGGTTGACCGATAGCGCCGCGGCGCACTTGGTCGCGCTCGATAGATTCAAACAACGCCTTAAAATTACCTTCGCCAAAGCCCTCTGCATAATCGCCTTTACGCTGGATAAATTCAAAAAACACTGGGCTGCCTAAGATGGTCTCGGAAAAAATCTGTAGCAGCAAGCGAGGCTCATTGCTCTCAGTCGTGCCATCTAGCAAGATACCGCGTGTTTGCAGTGCCGCGACATCCTCACCATGACCCGGCAGACGCTCACTTAACATGTCGTAATAAGCAGCGTTTGGCGCAGTCATCAGCGGAATGCCCGCCGCTTTGAGCAAATCGATGCTCGCCAGCAAGTCGTCACTGGCTAAGGCAATATGCTGAATGCCTTCGCCATTAAAGTGCATCAAATACTCTTCGATCTGCCCGCCACCCTGCTTTGATTCTTCATTAAGCGGGATGCGAATTTTGCCATCAGGGGCGGTCATGGCTTTACTAGTAAGACCTGTGTACTCGCCTTTGATATCAAAATAACGGATTTCGCGGAAATTAAAGATACGCTCATAGAAATTTGCCCAATACGCCATTCGGCCGCGATAGACGTTGTGCGTGAGATGATCGATGACTTTAAAGCCATGACCGGTAGGCTGCCTATCGACGTCAGCAAAAAACTCAAAGTCGACATCATAGATAGACTCACCGTCTTTGTAGCGGTCAATTAAATATATCAAAGAGCCACCGATGCCTTTTATCGCAGGCAAACGCAGCTCCATCACGCCTGTTGGCACCTCGACAGGCTGCGCGCCCATCTCAATGGCCCGCTCATAGGCTTTTTTGGCATCCTTCACCCGAAATCCCATACTACATGTCCCTGCACCATGCTCTTCTACAAAATAGCTGGCGTGGCTTTTTGGCTCACGGTTTAAGATGAGATTGATATCGCCTTGACGATAAAGCGCCACGTCCTTTGAGCGGTGGTTGGCGATGTGGCTAAAGCCTAGCTGCTTAAACAATGCATCGACGGCGTGTGGCTCAGGTGAAGCAAACTCTACAAAATCAAATCCGTTTAGTCCCATTGGGTTTTCAAATAAATCTGCCATGGTCATCATCCTTAATATCAATTACTGCTAAAAATAGTTAGTGCTAAAAATTGGCACTATCAATCCGTATAAAACCTTAAATCAGCGTAAAAATTTGTCTATATCAATAACGCTTATTGACGATGCATTTATATTAGATTAGCTTTATTTATAAGACTAATTGTTTTTTATGATTTATTTATCAGGTTTACTTATGAATATCAGCATTCGCCAATTGACCGCATTTATCACTGTCGCTGACAATGGTAGCTTTACCCGTGCCAGCGACCAGATGCATCTGACCCAATCTGCCGTGAGTGGTTTGATCAAAGAATTAGAATCCAGCCTCGGCATCGTGTTGTTTGACCGCACCACCCGCCAGCTGTCGTTGTCCGCTGTCGGTCGCCATCTGCTGCCACAAGCGCGGCGGGTACTAAATGAGATGCATCTTTTTGAAAACGAAGCCAATAGTTTGACCAGCTTGGCACAAGGCCAAGTCAGACTAGCGGTGTCGCAGTTTGCAGCCTCCTCTATGCCTGCTGTCATCGCTCAGTTTTCCCAAACCTATCCTGATATCAGCGTGTCGTTATTAGATTGCTCGGCCGAAAATGTCCTACAACACATCCAAAATATCGAGGTGGACTTAGGCGTCGGTACCGAGCTTGGATTTATGGAGATGGATGATGACATCAGCACCGACTTACTGTACGAATTGCCGTTTTGTGTGGTGATGCCAGAGCAGCATGTGTTGGCACAAAGAAGTGAGATCGTCTGGCAAGACTTGCTAGAGACGCCGCTTATTACCTTGCAAGGGCCATTTATTGAGCAAGTCACCACCGAGCTTGATGAAGCGGTCGCCGCCCATATTCAGCAAGCGCGCTACAAGGTCAATTTTATGTCGACAGCGCTGGAAATGACGCGTCAAGGGTTTGGTATCACGTTGTGCCTACCCTATATGCCAGAGGTGATCGACTGGGTCAGCGCCAATAGCTTACAGATGCGGCCACTTGCTCATCCAGTCAAGACAAGGCGGTTTTTTATCTATCAACGCTCATCACGAGCGCTAGCGCCTGCAACGGTTGCCTTTAAGCAGTTTTTGCAAACGTATTTTGCGCAGCACTTTACCGATCTGCATGGCTAATAGCGCCCCTAAAAGTAAGCGATAATGGGCATAAAAACCCTTGCAATACCTCTGATGATAACTTAGCATAAGACATAAATTATACTATTAGTAATAAATTACGTATTGCGTAATAAACCTTATATTTCTTATTCACTCGCTTTTTATTACCTAACTTTATCCTTTATTTTTTTTAGCAAGGAGCATCTGATGTCAACGATTGACAAAAACCTGACTTCGTTTATCGAGGTTGCCGCCGACTCTGATTTTTCTATTCACAATTTGCCTTATGGTATTTTTAGCGATACCAAGACTCAAGCAGAGGCAAACAACCGCCGTGCTGGCGTGGCAATCGGTGAATACGTACTGGATTTGTCTGTGCTTGAGTCAGCAGGTCTTTTAGATTTAGCAGGCGGGCCGTATTTTAACCAGCCGACCCTAAACGCCTTTATTGACTCAGGCCGAGATAATTGGCAAAAGGCGCGTGCGACGGTTCAAACACTGCTATCTGACGCAGACAGCACCCTACGTGACGACACCGAGCTACAAAAAAAGGCACTGTTTAAGCAAGCGGATGTCACCATGCATCTGCCCGTTCACGTGCCAGGCTTTACCGACTTTTACTCGTCTAAAGAGCATGCAACCAACGTCGGTACGATGTTTCGTGATCCAAACAATGCGCTGCTACCCAACTGGACAGAGATGCCAGTCGGTTACAATGGCCGCGCCAGCACGGTCGTCGTCAGTGGCACCGATATCGTGCGCCCCTCTGGGCAGCTAAAACCTAATGCGGATGAGCGCCCTATCTTCTCACCTTGTAAGCGCTTAGATTTTGAGCTAGAGACTGCGTTCGTCGTTGGCAAAGGCAACCAGCTTGGTCAGCCTATCGCCGTCGATGAAGCATTTGAGCATATTTTTGGCATGGTGTTGCTCAATGACTGGTCAGCGCGCGATATCCAAAAATGGGAATACGTGCCTTTAGGGCCATTCAATGCCAAAACCTTTGCTTCTGAGGTCTCGCCTTGGATTGTCACCATGGAGGCGCTTGCCCCCTTTAAGACCTCATGCCCTACCCAAGAGCCAAAACCGCTGGCGTATCTAAACGAGACCGCCACTGATACCAGCTTTGATATCAACCTATCGGTCGAGCTGCTACCCGAAAATGCCGAGAGCGCTACTGTCGTTTGTGAGACAAACTTTAAGTATATGTATTGGTCGATGGCGCAGCAGTTGACGCACCACACCATCACTGGCTGTAAGGTAGAAGTTGGCGATATGATGGGCTCAGGGACGATCTCGGGGCCGACACCTGACGCTTATGGCTCAATGCTCGAGATCGCTTGGAACGCGACCAAGCCTGTGACGCTAGCCGGCGGTGAGACGCGCAGCTTTATCGAAGATGGCGATACCGTCATCATGAAAGGCTATAGCGAAAAAGACGGCGTTCGAGTCGGTTTTGGCGAAGTACGCGGTAAAGTCTTGCCTGCCCTGAGCTTTGATTTTTAGCTTTGATTTTGACCACTGATACTGGCTATCACATAGGCGTGCAGTGCTAAATAGTTGATCACGCTGCCAAATTTTAGTAAAGCATACGTCCGCTCTGATCAGACCGTTGCTCGAACCATACTGGCAGTATGACGCAGGTCACGCCTTATCAAAAGGATATTGATATGAGCTTTACAATTGACAAAATCCATCACGTGGCTTATCGCTGCAAGGATGCCAAAGAAACTGTCGAATGGTACAAAAAACATCTAAACATGGACTTTATCTTGGCATTTGCCGAAGATCATGTACCCTCAACCAAGGCCTTCGACCCTTACATGCATGTGTTTTTAGACGCAGGACACGGCAATGTCTTGGCATTTTTTGAAGTACCAAATCAGCCTGAGATGGGCTTTGACCCCAATACGCCAAGCTGGGTACAGCATTTGGCACTGAAGGTAAAAGATCGCGATGCCCTGATGCTGGCAAAAACGCATTTAGAAGACAATGGTATCGAGGTGGTCGGCGTGACCAATCACGGTATCTTTCACTCGATTTATTTCTTTGATCCAAACGGCCACCGCTTGGAGCTGACCTATGACGATGTCACGTCAGAAGAAAAAGTATCGATGATTACCGAAGCGATGAAGCAAGAGATGCTCGATGAGTGGTCACGTACCAAACGCGCACCCGTCCATACGCAGTTTTTGCACAACGAAGAGTTAGAAGAAGTAAAGCAACAACTCCCTATGGGCGAATAAATAGTCGGTGCTGGACTTGAGTATCGAAAAATAGTGTTAAGTAAACACAACGTTAAGAAAAAAACACCGTTACATCACATCATAACGCTGCGCGATTGCCCGTATCTGCGCGACCAAATCATGTTGCTTATGTACAGGCAGTTGCTCATTGGTCCCGATGACCGTGATGGCATACTCTAAACCGATAGGTGCGTGTTTCTCAGTACTGTGATCGTCTATATGACTTGCCTGTGATGATATCAAAGCAGGCATACTAATGGCGTTGATACCTTTGAGCATATCGCCTGTCACCATGGCATAGCCTTGGGTACGGATATTGGCGCATCGTTCGCTAAACGTCTGACGTTTTTGTGCCATGTCATCATAGGTCTCATGATCACGCCACTCTGCCATCACCAATGGCCAAATAACCGTATCTGACTGATAGCTGGCAAACAGCTGTCCGGTTGCCGAGGTGCTAAGCGGCATCCGTGAGCCCACACGCGTGATGATACTGATGGCGCTATCTGGCTCGACCGACTGGATAATAATAGGCCCTTCGGTAAACCATTTGGCAATCTGTACCCCGCAGTGCAATGTGTCTTTGATATCATGAGCGATAAGCGTCAGGCGCTCTAGAAGGTTGTTTGGACGGTGGGCGCGGTGGCTTAGCGCGTCGACTCTGTGCCCAAGTCCGTAACGCCCGTCTGCCAATTGCTGTGCATAGTCTTTTCGAATGAGACTGACCAAATAGCGATGACACTTGGCAGGATGCATTTGCAGCGCTTGAGCAATGTCTTTTAACATCATAGGCTCGCGGCGCTCGATAAGGATATCTAAGACGGACAACCCTGTCTCCAAAGACTGGACGCCATTTTTTTGAGTGGTCGTCGCGCTTTCTATAGGGCTTTTGGCTGCTGGCATAATGGACTCGCTAAAAGGCTGGCTTTATTTAGGCTTAGGCCGTGGAATGAGAAGTACAATTTTATAACACTTACGCCTGATTGTATGCATATGCAGTTGGAGAGCATGCATATCTTATGCAACGATAATGACGGGACAAGCTATGGTGGCAACGGGGCGTTTGACTCACAACATAACATAATAAAAGGAAGATACCATGATGAAACTTTACGGTTATTTTCGTAGCGGCACATCTTACCGTACACGTATCGCAATGAATCTAAAAGGTCTAGAGTACGATTATCTGGCAGTCAATCTGGCCCAAAACGAGCAGCTAGCTGAGACTTTCAAAACCCTAAACCCACAAGGATTGGTGCCTATTTTACAGGCTGATGACGTATTACTCTATCAAAGCCCCGCCATATTAGAGTGGCTAGAAGAGGTCTATCCTGTGCCGCCTTTATTGCCCAGCGACGCTGCTGGCCGTATGCAAGTACGAGCGCTGAGTGCGATGATTGGCTGCGACATACACCCTATTAATAACCGCCGTATTTTACAATACTTACGCCACGAGCTGTCTGTAGATGAAGCGCAGGTCATGACGTGGTGCAACCGCTGGATCAGCGAAGGCTTTGCCGCTTTAGAAAAACGCTTGGCAGCTGACCATACTCGCGGCAAGTTTTGTTACGGTGACACACCAACCTTTGCAGATTGCTATTTGATACCACAGGTGTCGTCTGCGCGCCGGTTTGAGGTGGACCTCACCCCCTACCCAACCATCGTCGCCATTGATGCTCACTGCCGCACCTTAAAAGCCTTTATAGATGCCGAACCGATGCAGCAGCCTGATGCACCACAAGCGATCTAGCTGATACTATGCCATCACCAGTACCCTATTAAGTGCGATATAGTGTGAACCGCCCCGACTATGTCGGAGTCTGGTTTACTTGAGTCAGGCAGCCATGCCTGACAGGATTAAATTATCATAATACCGCTTTTCAAACTCAAAAGGCGATACATAGCCCAATGCACTGTGTATACGCTTTTTATTGAACCAATCTACTCAATTCAATGTCGCAAGTTGTACATTCGCTAAACCTTGCCAACCTGCTTTTAAATATTCAACCACCTCTGTTTTGTATAACCTATGCCCTGTTTCAGCCAAAGCATTATCAAGGCCTGGTTATATATTTTTTCTTATGTTATCAAGCCAAGCTCGCATACTTGGTGTAAGCAAGCGATGACGACGCCAAGCCATGACAAGCTCCCATTTTAACTGAGGTTGGGTTAGTGGCAAGCAGACTAATCCTGTCAAATCCAACTTTTGAGTATAATATTGAGGCAAAAGAGTCACACCCATATCCTGTTTTACCATGTCAAGAAGCAAGTGCCACTGATTGGTTTGGCAAATAATATTAGGTTCAAAACCTAGTGATTGACAGTTTTCTATAATCATTGGAGTAAATGATGAATTGGAGGTAAATAAAATTAGGGGTGCATTTGATAGTGACTTAAGTGTTACCTTGGTTTTTCGCTTACCCATACGGTTTTTATTTGCTACGACCACCACTGGATAGCAACATATCGACGAGTAGTCAAAATCATCGTCAATCGGCTTCATCAATGTTGCCACATCAAGTTGCCCCTCTAGAAGGGCCTGCTTAAGTGACTCAGCACCATCTTCGATAAGTGAGGTTTCTATACTAGGATGCATTTGGTAAAAGTTAAAAATAGCTTTGCTTAGTATTTCACTGCCTAACGGTGAAATCCCCAGACGCAACTTACCACCTATTAATTGCTGATAATCTACTACTGTTTGTTCAAGATTATCTGCCTTTTGTAAGATATCAACTGCTTGAATATAGAGGTGTTCGCCAATTTCCGTTAAATTAACTAGCCGCTTTTTTCTATGAGTCAACGGCTTATCAAACAGAGCTACGCCTAAATATTCTTCAAGGTTACTGACGGATTTGGTAACGGTGGGTTGGGTTAGATTGAGTTGGATACTAGCCTGAAGAAACCCACCTGTTTTTACGACTGTCACAAAGCAGCGTAATTGCTTGAAAGTTATCATGAATAATAAACCATGGTTAGGAAGGATAATGAAATTTATTATAGAAATTGGGAATAAAAATAAAAATATAATTCATAATTTATGACTAGGGTATTTTTATAATAAGTAGTCTCTAATCAACAAACAACAATTATTATGCGTAATCCTAATATTAGCTTATCTCTATCCTTTGTAGCTGAAAAAAAACTTAGACTTCAACAGTTCTGTCGCCAATCATGGCTTCATGTCCTTATGCAATGCGCTATTATCGCAGCTGTCTGGTATTGTGCTGCGATATTGGTTGAGTTATTGCATTTACCCGTATCCTCAGGCGTCTTAGGAGTATTTTTAATGCTGATCTTATTAATGAGTGGTGCTATTAAGGTTAACTGGGTCAGACTGGGGGCAAAATTTGTTTTGGGTGAATTAGTATTAATGTTTATCCCACTTATGATGTCAATACTTCAATACAAGGCGCTATTTATCAGTAAGGGCTGGCAATTAATGCTGACAATTATCTTAAGTACCGCGATGGTGATGTTAAGCTCAGCATTCACTTTTATTATGGTGCACCGTTTGCAACGTAGATTGTATCGACATCAGATTCATAAAGCCCAATTAAACTTAAAAAATAATGATAATGCGTGAGGATTTACAATGAATATCTGGTCAATCCTTTGTCTCATTTGGACATTAGCTGCTTATTATATGGCTAAAGTAATCTATGTACGCTATCGAAAATCTTGGCTAAACCCAGCTATCACGGTTCCAGTAATAACGCTTTCATTAATGATTATCTTTAATATCTCTTATGATACTTATTGGAAGGATACAGCTTGGATTGTGCAGTTACTTGCCCCCGCAACAGTTGCGTTTGCTATACCTATTTATGAATATCGTCGTTTAATACGTCAACATGCTTTGGCTTTGACCGCTTCTATAACTGTTGGGATGGTGGTGGGAGTCTTAAGCATATACCTATTCACTGGTTTGTTCCATTTTGATAAGACCTTGACCTATAGCTTGATGGCCCGTTCAATATCGACACCATTTGCGTTAGACTTATCTGAAAAAATTCACGGATCTTCCTCTTTAGTCTCATTGTTTACTTTAATTACAGGGATGGTGGGAATGATTTTAGGGGATATGATTTTGACTTTTTTTCGTATTCGCTCACATCTTGCAAATGGAATCGCATTTGGTAATGCATCACACGGTTTTGGTACAGCCCGGGCAAGTCAGCGCAATGAGGACGAGGGCGTTATAGCTAGTTTAACAATGATTTTAGCGGGATTGTTTATGGTATTCTTAGGCCCTTCATTAATACATGGCGTAATGTTGTTTGGGCAAGTTTAAATAAATATAGTCAATCCAACTTAAAGTTGTAACAGCAGACATTGCTGAATAAATGATTTAGATTATTCTCACCCCAGCCTTGCCTGAGCGTTTTTACTTCAGCCCACTTCTTCTCAATAAGATTTAAATCAGGACTGTAAGGCGGTAGCCATAGAATAAGGTGACCATGTCGGTTTAATAGTTTTTTGATACGTTTGTTCTTATGAAATCTGGTACTCGAGCATAGCTCTCCCCTTACACTCGGGCAAAGCAGTGCTTTGCTTTATCCTCGCTTTCATGGCAGCTTCTACGCCGGATTTACTACAGCCCAAACGAGCAGCTCTTTCATAGTAGTAAGCGTCAGGATAGTCAATAATGTCTTGTTTTAGAGCATCATTAGGTATTTTGCGCGGTGCTCTGACGATAGGCTTGATACTGATGTCTTTTTTCCAGTTAATAATGGTGGTGGGACTCATATCATAAAGCTTGGCTGCGGTGCGCACGCTTATGCCTTGTTCAAGAGACTGTAGTGCCTTTTTACGAAGGGTAATGGGGTATGTCATGGTAATTAGCGAGCTGGAATTTAGAATTATCGTAATTAAGCACTCTGGTGAGGCTCATTCTATCTTTAGCGAAGACGGTATCTGGAATGCGATGACAGAGCATCAAGAGCAGGCGATTACTTGGATGCGCTTAGGGCTGGACGCTATCGACAAGTAAATCAAGGCGTTAGCACTTAGTGATTATCGGTCTTCGCGTTTGTTAGTGTTTATCAGATAAACGCCGCTTTACAAACCAACCGATTATCAACACCACGATAAGGATGCCAATACCTGTCGAGTAAGGGGCGAGCGTCGATTCAATAACCTCGTAGTTTTGGCCCATATAGTAACCCGCGAGCGTCAGACCTGTCGTCCAAATGCTCGCACCAAGTGCGGAGAGTCCCAAAAACGGTAGCATCGGCATATTATTCATACCGGCAGGAATCGAGATAAACGAGCGGATACCAGGCACCATACGACCAAAGAATACCGCTTTTTTACCGTGCTTATCGAACCATTCATTGGTAGCTTTGATATCGTCAGGTTTTACA
The DNA here is from genome assembly GCF_016107555.1 of Psychrobacter celer. Lineage (GTDB taxonomy): Bacteria > Pseudomonadota > Gammaproteobacteria > Pseudomonadales > Moraxellaceae > Psychrobacter > Psychrobacter celer. The sequence goes on from NZ_JABASU010000009.1 coordinate 23,082, forward strand.
AAAACAAATTTGCCATATTTTTTGGTTAAGGCTATCAAGCGCTTTTCGTTAAACACGCGGCCTAAATAGTACAGCGGTAACGCACCAAGTACCGCGCCAAGTGTCCCTGCTAGTATGGCAAGTATGAGATTAAGCTCACCATTTGAGGCAGCAAACCCAGCAGCAGGCATAATGACCTCGGAAGGAATAGGCGGAAAGACGTTTTCGGCAAACATGGCAAAGATGATGCCAAAGTAGCCAAACTTCGCCGTAATAGAGAGTACCCAGTCACTGATTTGACCCATAAAAAACCTTTAAGATAGAATGAACAATACTGCTGCTAAGCCGAATCTTTAGGCAAAAGATACTAGCTCATCAGTGGTTTTTCAATTTAGAAGATTTTACGCGCTGTGCAAGTTTCGTTAACGTATGTAGTGGCATCGCGACACCAGCAGCCAGCAGACCGAGTCCTATAGCGCTCACATGCCATTTTTTGACAAAAGTGGTAGCTGTGGTATTAATACGAGCATTGGCACTGACGCTAGATTTAGAGGACTTGCCACGTGCTTTGGCATATTCACCAACGGCGACAAAACAATTTAAAGCTTCATTCCATATGACTTTATAGATGCGGTTCATGATGCGTACTCCCTTACATAATTATTAGAAGCCAACTCATAGTCGGTATGTAGAGAGCGAATACGACAAAATGACACGGCGGTAAGCTTTAATGAAACTTTTTGCGCAAATGTAACCATTCTTAGTGTTTAAAAACCTAAAAGTTTCATCGTGTAAGACTCTGTACACTCTCTATATATTCATAATATCAAATATATAGAGAGTGTACATGTCACTCTTCAGCTATTTACTACCGCTTATCGGAATATATTCTTATAAATGAATATATTCTTTTCATTATCTCTTATTTATATTAGATTACCTCTATTTTTCACAAATTCTCGTTCATTGTTCTGATACCAAGCACACCTTTTCGCAGGTATTCGTTACTTATTAGAAAGGTGTGGCAACCATGTAGATCATTAATGAGACGTTTTATAATCCAATAGGTAACATAATCTGCACTATCAGCCCTTGGACACCATCAAGACGATTATAAACGTCAATTTGGCCTTTATGTGCCAGCACCACCGCATGGACGATCGCCAGCCCTAGCCCATAGCCGCCAGTGTCGCGGTGACGCGCCGAGTCTAGCCGTACAAAGGGCTGAAAAATACGCTGCAAGTCTTGCTCTGCAACGCCGCCGCCCTCGTCTATGATGCGGATTTGAATGGCAGGTTTTTTGCCATCTATCTTTGCTGGTTTAATCTCAGCCATAACCGCTGAATCAGCTGCTGTGTGCATAAAAGCATTACGAATGACGTTTTCAAGCGCACTATGTAACTGTTCTTGGTTGCCCTTTACCGTCGACTTTAGGGTTGGTGGCTGCCAGTGCCAATGGACGTTTTTGTGCTGAAATTCAAAACAAACATCTTGTCCAATCTCACTAATAATCTCAGAGACATCAACCCAGTCATTTTCTATATTATCAGTGGTGTATTGCTGCATCTGTAGCGACTGGATATGAATGATTTGTTCGATCAGCTCATTCATCCGCGCAGACTCTTTGTCGATACGGTCGAGGTAGCGATTGGCATTGGGGGCAAAATCTCGCGTCAGCTCGGTTGCCACATCAAGGCGCGCTAAGGGCGAGCGCAGCTCATGCGAGATATCACTAAGCATTTGCTTGCGCGCCAGCTCACTCTCAGCCAGCCGCCTTGATAGCTTGGCCACGTCTTTTGCCAATAGACCCAGCTCATCATCGCCCATTTTTGCCAGCTGGGTATCCGCCTGATAATCGCCAGCAATCATGCGATGTACCGCATGTTGGACGCGGCGCATACGCTGGGTCAAGGTACGGCTAAGCCAAACACAGACCAAGACACTAAAGAAGATAATTAGCAGCAAACGTACCGAAAAATTATTCCGTTGCAGCGCGACGACATCGGCAAAACGCAGGTGCGGACGCAGCTGTATAATGACAGATTGACCATCTGGCAGCGCGACGGTCTTATCCGCCAGCTCAGGGCGCATCTCGGGGTCTGCTATCGTGCGCTGAGACATCATCGATTGCCAATAAGGATTGCGAGTATTGTTTGGCATACTGGCAGTATCGTCAGAGCGGTGATGATCTAAGGCGGGTGCGGCGGCTACGTTTGGCATGGCAGGCATTGATGGCATCGGATGCATGGGCGCACGCGGCATAACTTGCCTGTCGTCTTGACGGTCCGCTTGGTCTCGATAACGCGGAAAGATAATAGCGCCTTGCCCGTTATAGACTCTGATTTGACTCATCAGCCGCCGATCATCACGGTACATCTGCCTGACTGATGCAAAATCGCCCGCTTGCAACGCGGCAGCCAGCTCATTGCGTTTAATCAACAACTGCTCAATCTGCACTTCCATACGAGCGGTCAGCGCTCTTTCAACCAGTATCCGCTCTACCACGATGGACAAAATAGAGGTGAGTAAGATCGTCAATAGTAGACTCAAAAACAGCCGCCAAAACAGCGTGATTCTGGGTCGAAAGGTAGAAGTATTTGCGGAATATGTCATTACAGTACCAGCTGATAGCCTTTCCCACGAATCGCTTTGATCGGCTCATCATGAAAAGGTTGAAGTTTTTTGCGCAGGCGTGAGACATGCACATCAAGGCTGCGGTCGAAGGGCTGTAGCTCACGCTGCAACACATGCTCTGATAGCCACGCTTTACTCACCACCTCGCCTTTTTTCTTGAGCAAGGCGAGCAACAAGTCAAACTCTGTGCCTGTCACTTGTAGCTCTGTCCCGTCTATCTGACAGAGTCGCTGGTTTTGATCCAAATGTAATCGGCTCTCAGGTAACGGCATGTGCTCTAACGTACTATCAGAAGCACTAAGACGGGTGCGTTTTATCACCGCATTGATACGTGCCAACAGCTCACGCGGATTGCAAGGCTTGGTAATATAATCATCCGCGCCAAGCTCAAGCCCAATGATACGATCAATCTCCTCGCCTTTTGCCGTCAGCATAATGACCGGAATATCACTGATGTCCGGCAGTTGCCGCAGCACACTGAGCCCATCGATTTTGGGCATCATGATATCGAGTACCAGCAAATCATAAGCGGTGGCAGTGCTGGTATTCTTGAGTCTTTGCATGACCGCTTCACCATCGTGCACGCAGTCACAATCGATATCATGATTTTGCAAGTATTCTTGTAATAACTGTGTCAACTCTTCGTCATCATCGCCGAGTAGTATGTTTGGCACTGCTGTCTCCTTAAGCCTAAGGTCGCTTTGTTGCCTATATTATCAGGCATGGACTTATCATAACGCCATAAACGTTACCTTTCTTAATACTTCATAAAGTATCGCAACCTTTAACTGTCGTAAGATAGCACCTATCAATCACTTGTCGCACTTATCGCCATACTGGCAAGATAAGGTATTTATTGTTTATTTACTCAAATTATAAAAGGATTGTATGATGAAAAAACTACTTATGGGCACAGTCTTGGCCACCTCTAGTGTATTTGCTGTCACCGCCTGCACCAGTGTCAATGCAACGACTGACTCCGCACCTGCCACCAGCAAAATGCAAAAGCATCATCAAGGCGGTATGAAAGAAGGTATGCACAAAGGTGGCATGCATAAAGGCGATATGAGAGGCGGCATGCGAGGCCCACTGTCACAGCTAGATTTGAGTGCCACGCAGCAAGCACAAATCAAAGCCATCATGGAGGCCAAACATGGCGATCGTAACGCTGAGCGCGCACAACACAAAGCAGAACAGGCGCAGATGCATCAACAAATGCAGGCATTGACTACTGCCAGCACGTTGAATACGGCCGCGCTTAACCGCCTAGCGGATCAGCAAGCGGCTAAAGTCAAACAGCGTTTTATTGAGCATGCTCAGACCCAGCACGCCATCGCGCAAGTGCTAACGCCGGAGCAACGCGCCAAACTTGCCAAACTGCAAAACGAGAGAATGGCAAAAATGACAAAAGGTCAGCATGGCCAACCGCATCAGCATCAAGGCATGTAGTAGTAGTTATTACTGCCCGCTACACCACTCAGAAAAAGCGCATCGTGATAACGGTGCGCTTTTTTTTATAATTCTGATGATAGCTCAATACCTTTTAATCAGTACCGCCCAAACGCTCTTGCGACAGCGGTAGCGCCTTAAATACCATCTTGCCTATCGCCGTACCATTACCATCGCGATAGTACTGCATCAGCTCGCGACCATACTCGCGCGCATCAACACTATTGCGCGCATTTGGTACTTGTACATCGCTTGGTAAGTTGGGAAATGCAGCGTCTTTTGGACGAATAGCAGAATACTGCTGCATAGCATCTATCACGACGCCTTTATGCTGATTGGTCTCGCTAGGAAACTCACGCCGCAGATGCTGCCAGATGAGACGGCCACGTTCATCAATGCCGTATAGCGTTTGCACGTTTGGCGTCTCTGCACCAGTATCTACTGTACGGCTGGCGACCGTATCATCAGCGGCGTCTATACTGTTTTTGATTATTGTCAGTACTTGCTGTACCAAGGCCTTACTGGTAAAAATGTCAGGCGCTATATCAGAAGCACTGTCAGCACCATCAGCACTGTCATTGACAAGCTCTGGATACTGCTCGCTTATCCGCTCATAAAAACCACGCATATACTCTTGATATGACTGCTCGTGACTGGTCGCGCTTTGAGTACGGCGGATCACTTGCTCACTTGCCAGCATTGCGGGCATCTGGTGCGCTGGCAGCTTAGGAGATAGCGCAGTCAAAGACGTGGCCGCGACATACTCAAACTGACTTGCTGGCGCTGCGGCAAATGCGGCATCGAGCGCGGCAAAATGATGGGTGATCACTGCTTTGCCAAAGCCTTTGGGTAACGTGCCATCGTCCAGCGTGACTTTGAGCCATTTGTTTTGCCATGTCGTGCCAAGTTTGTCGTCCAATAGCTTTGAGTTAATCATCGCAAAATTGTCCGCCCATAGATAAATATCACCGTTTTTAAAATCGATATAGACCGGTTGATTGAGGCTACTTTGATGATTTCGCGCTTGGTATTGGGCACTGGCAAGCATGGTCGCTTTGCCCGCCATCGGCTGATACACGCCTTGGGCGTTGATAGACAACGGTTTTAGTAGATAGGCATCGAGTAGCTTTGCTTTTTTGATACCCTGCGCGGTTGGCTGCGCGTCATAATTATCAAACAACTTTTGGTAATCAGCAGGCACACTTACCTCACTGTCGTATTGGCTGTCTTGCCATGCTTGATAGGCATCCGTACAGGCTAGATAGGATTGTTTGATGGTTGCACGCTGAGCGTCATATATTGTCGCCGATATATCTTGCTTTTGCTCTTCTGCCTGCGCCAATAATGCCGCATAGGCCTCGTCATGCGTATCTTCGCAGTATTGATAGATATCATCAGTAGTGACTGGGTTGTTAGCACCATTGTTGGTAGTGCTTTGAGCCGTTATACCGTCAAACTGCTGCTTATTACTGATCTCAAGGTTGCTATGATAACGAAAAGACTGGCGACGCTGCGCTTGTAGCGCGCTTGCGACGGCTGTTTTGGCAGCTACTGAGGTTTGGGTAGCCGTCATGGCATTAGACTGTCCAAGGCTGGTCGATTGACACCCTGTCAATAACGCCGCGCCTGCGACAAGCGCGCTGGCAAATACCGCATGACCATTGATAATAGTAGATGCACGTGGCGGGCGGCTGGTATGAGTTTGCTGGGATTTTTTCATTTTTTATCCTTAATAGGGAGAGTTAACAAGACAGACCTACTGATCCGCTAGCTTGCTATCGATGCCATACTTGGCCGCATGGTCATACAATGCCTCATCGTTGTCGTTCCAGTCCTCACTATTACCACTGTCATCAACGCTACCCTCTTCATCAATATTATCAACATCGTAACGATCTTCATCATCATACTCGTAGTCATAGCGTGCATAACGAGCGCTTTGCAGTCTGTCTTTTTGTTGGCGCATCTTCGCAAGCCACGCGTTGCCGTCGATGGCAGGCTTGGCATTTGCCCCAAAAGACTCGGCCAATAAAGGTGTGAGCGCATGGTCGTTAAAGCTGGCTTTATCATAACGCACTTGGTTAATTACGCTGGTGGTCGCACCCATCAAATCGCTACCGACATTTAGCCGTTGCTGCTTGGCCAGTAGCTGATTTGCGCGATCCAAATAGTAGTAGTTTGTTTGATTAAAGGAGATGGGACCGATCGCTTCAATCAGCTGTAGCAGTGCGCCGACATCCGCGCTTTGATAGCCTTTATGGTATAGCTTCGCCTTAGCAAGTGCAGCTTTTAGCATCGCTCCATCAGGATACTGTGACGGATTGGCATCGACATGCTCTTGTAGTGACTGGGTCATATATTTTAGGATTTTGCCGACCAGCTCACCGCCTTGCTTACTACCGATATATAACTTGACGCCATGGCTGGCACCCACTTCTTTGGCAAATGCGTCATTACGTATATCAACGGCGCTGAAATACTCTGGTGCCAGCTCGGCCATACTCTTCTGTATCGCAGCAAGCGCAGCATCATACAATACCGTAGGCGGCAGCTGCTCGGTGATACCCTTAGGCAGACCAAAGCTGACCGTATAAGAGGCCATCTCCTGAGGCAGCGGGGTATTTTCAGGACTGGCCAGCGCCACAATCGGCATGATGGCCGATGGGTCTACCGTGATACGACTGTCATTAAAATCCAGTGCGAGCGGTATCTGTATGGATGAGCTAAGCGTTGGGCTGACATAGTCATAACTATAGACGCTACGTAGCTGTCGCTGTTTGGGCCTGAATTGGCTGACGCTATTAAATGTCAAATGCTGATATTGATAGGCGTTGGTCGCAGCGATTTGCTCAGGTGTGCGATGCAACATAGCAAGCATCTGACCGATGACGCCGGTAGTTGGCATCGGTTTGTCATCGCTCGCCACTGGCTGCTGCTTGGCGGCTTGCATGGCTTCATAGCTCTTCAATAATGCCTTGGGTTTGACATCTTGCACGCCCGGTATCAACCCATCGTCTTTAGTATTGGCGCTATACTCATCATCATCAGCAAACGCTTCATCTGCATCGTCAGCAAAACTCCTGTCAGCAAACTCACTATTATCATCAGCAGCCTCGTCGTCTATCGCTTGCTCTTCTTGATACGCATAAGTTTCGATGATGGTTCTTAGCAGACTGCTCGCGCCAGCATCGATACTGTCTGGATCGATAAAGGGTGCCATATGATAATTGGCCTGCGCGACGGCCACGTGCTCACTAGCGAGATGCTGACGAATGGCAGCAAGCAAACGTGTCTTTGCCTGAGTCTCCGTATTGGGATAGCTCTGCTGGTCAAACAGTTGCTCATAGCGCGCAGAGTTGGCTTGTAGACGGTCAGTAAAGACGCGCCCCTGTGCTTGGTTTACTGCACTGTCTGCGACCTCAAAGTCGATGAGCGCATCTGATACCGCGCCTGAGGAGACGCCACCGCTTGTCTGACAGCCCATCAATACCAATGACGTACCACCAAGCAGCAGCGCACAACCGGTCGCCGTCAGTGTACGTGATAAATTTCGATGTTTGTTTTTATGATAAATCGCCACAGGCGCAGTTACCTCATGCAGCTGCGACCTACAACCAGACTGTCGACTGCGATGATTGCTATGAGTAGATGACATAAAGGTGCCTTTATTTAATGGGTAAAATAAGGATAAACGCGTATGATACTTATAACACAAAGCGTTACAATTTAGTAATATTAGCGTGCGTTTCTAGGCAAAAGTCTGTATTGTTTTTATCTATTAGAACCTGCCCTCTCATATTTTGTATTTTTTATATATAAAAAACCTCTTACTCAGACTTATGAAATACCCAAAATTTACCACTCACATAAAAAGGACTTTGCCATGCCAAATCTGTCTGGTCACTCTCAACCACCCATCATCACCACATTAAAATCTGCGATGCTCATTGCTAGCAGTACATTATTGCTATCTGTATCAGCGCACGCACTTGAACCAGTAACACCAACTGATGCCAATGTGATAAATAACACCTCAATCAACACCAGTGCGATCAATCTGGCCATCATGACCGACAATCCGACGGTCTTGTCTGAAACCAAGCGCATCACACCAGCGCAAACCAATACGCTGACATCCACAACCAATAAAATAAAAACCGAGCAAGCTATCTACTCCGAGGACGCCATTCATCATCCCGTCTGGGCCAAAAACGGCATGGTCGCGACTCAAGAAGCACTGGCCTCAGATATAGGGCTACAAATTCTAAAAGACGGCGGCAATGCCGTCGATGCTGGCGTTGCGGTGGGTTTTGCCTTAGCCGTGACACTACCTCGGGCGGGCAACATCGGCGGTGGCGGTTTTATGATGATTTATGATGCCGAGCAAGGCGAAACAGTGGCACTTGATTATCGCGAAAAAGCCCCAAGCAGCGCCTCGCGTGATATGTATCTCGATGAGGAGGGCAATGCGGTAAGTGATTTGTCTCGCTTTCATGGCTTAGCTGTCGGTGTACCAGGGACAGTCGCAGGACTGCTCAAAGCGCTAGAAGACCATGGCACCATGAGCCGCGAGCAAGTGATGGCACCAGCGATTGCACTTGCTGAAGATGGTATAGAAGTCACCGCTGGCTTGTCGGAGTCACTAGAAGCCTTAAGCGATCGCCTACAAAAGTGGCCCAGTACCAAAAAAGTGTTTTTTAAACCTGATGGCAGCGCGTATCAACCTGGCGAGCGCCTTTATCAGCCAGAGCTTGCCCGCTCACTAAAGCTCATTGCCACTCAAGGTGCTGATGGCTTTTATAAAGGTGAGACCGCGACTAAATTAGTCAAAGCGGTCAATGATGCTGGCGGCAGTATGAGCTTGCAGGATTTGGCCAATTACGAAGCCATCGCTCGTACGCCTGTGACAGGCGACTACCGTGGTTATGAGATCGTCTCGATGCCACCGCCCTCCTCTGGTGGTATTCACATCGTGCAGATTTTAAACATTTTAGAAGGCTATCCACTAAAAGACTATGGTCACAATAGCGCGCAAACCATTCACTTGATGGCAGAGGCAATGCAACTGGCGTATGCTGACCGTGCAGAGTATTTAGGGGATTCAGACTTTATCGATGTACCAGCCAGCGGCCTTACTTCTCAAGCCTATGCCGACCAGCTGCGCACCTTGATTGATCCAGGCAAGGCCACGCCAGCGAGTACGATTAAAGCCAACAACCCACTACCCTACGAGAGCGACCAAACCACGCATTTCTCTATTGTGGATAAAGACGGCAATGCAATCGCCAATACCTATACGCTGAACTTCTCTTATGGCACCGGTCTGGTTGCAGACGGCACGGGTATATTACTAAACAACGAGATGGATGATTTTTCTGCCAAGCCTGGCACGCCAAATGGCTATGGGCTACTAGGCGGTGAGGCAAATAGCGTAGAAGCCAATAAACGGCCGCTATCCTCGATGAGTCCGACGTTGGTATTTAAGGATGATAAGCCTTATATCGTGACTGGCAGCCCCGGCGGTAGCCGCATCATCACCACCGTTACCCAAATCATCTCCAACGTCATCGATCATGATATGAATATCGCAGAGGCAACGCATGCGCCGCGCATCCATGATCAGTGGCTACCGGATGAGATACGAGTAGAAAAAGCACTGAATATCGATACGATCAAAAAGCTAGAATCCATGGGACACACGGTCAGTCCAAAAGCCGCTATGGGCTCAACACAGTCGATTATGATAACGCCAAATGGTGTCTACGGCTCCTCTGATCCGCGTATTGTCGATGCAGCGGTGGTTGGGTATTAAGTTAAGTTTTTGGTGTCAAATACGCGTGGCGGAACTGAGTAGGCGATATGCCTGTAAATTGCTTAAACTGGCGGCTAAAAGCACTGTGATCGCTGTAGCCGCAGTGCAATGATATCTGAGTCACTGACATTTCAGGATTAGCCAATAACTTCACCGCATACTCCAAGCGTAGCTTTTGTACAAACTGCAGCGGCGACATACTGAGCACTGCCTTAAACGTTCGCTCTAGCTGCGACACGCTCAAATTAGCCAGTTCCGCTAGCTGAGCCACATTGATTTTTTGATCGAGGTTAGCTCGTACAAACTGAGCAACTTCTGCCAAGCGAGCGTGTTTACGTAAAACACGCTCATTATCTTCATCGATATCGACCGATATTCCAACCATCGCAACTATTTGTTGGTTGTTATTATAAATAGGCAGCTTATTGGTAATACACCACCCTAATTGACCAGACGCATAACTGTGCAGCTCTAAGTTGTCGACAATCGACTTTCCCTCGCGCAATACCTTCATATCTTGCACCATATAGTCTTTGCCCTGATGATGTGAAAACACCTCTTCTGTGGTGAAGCCTATAATGTCTGCATGCTTATTCAACTGACAACGTTTTAACAGCGTTCTGTTTGCCAGCTGGTAACGCGCCTGCTCATCTTTTACAAAAAAGACAATCTTGGTGAAATTGTCAATCAAAGGCAGCAATAGCGATATATTCCCAACAAATTCATCCATACTTTCTGGATAATAAGACGTAATACTCTCTTGTAGTGACATCACAAGTTCAGTGTTTTCATTTACTTCATCAAGCATAGCGCTTCCTTGTTCTATCAAGCTGAACACACATATTGAACGTTAAAAAACTCTATACGCAATTACTCTCATATTCTATGACACAAAGCTTATATAACAGCATTTACTGACTATATTTATGAAAAAAAGTCATGTCTTATTTACTCCAAAAATATATTACAACCTTACTAGTGTACACCTGAATACTATGCAGAAATACGCATTTATCCATGAAAAAACAGCAAGACGCTCCATTCAAAAACGTCCATTCTATATATAGACCTTAGCAATTGCGGATTAATGGATGACTGCAAGCTATGCTTGCATTAGCTCTATTGCAAAACAATGGAATGTAACTTTTTCAAGGATGAATTAGGATGCCCGTCATGTCTTCTATATTATTTAACTTTAAAATTATCGACTCACATACTGGCGGTGAGCCTACTCGTATGGTCTATGACGGCTTTCCTGAGCTGGTCGGTGAGACCATGCAAGATAAGCTGCATTATTTCAAACAAAACTTTGACCATCTGCGCCAAAGTATCATTCTAGAGCCACGCGGCAATGATGTCCTTGTCGGTGCACTACTCCTTCCTGCAGCTGATCCTAAAGCCACAGCGGGCGTTATCTTTTTCAACAATGCTGGTTATTTAGGTATGTGCGGGCACGGCACGATTGGTGTCGTCGCATCGCTGGCTTATCAACAAAAAATCACGACTGGCACACATTGGTTTGAGACCCCGGTGGGTTTAATCAAAACAACCTTGCATGATGATGGCAGCTGTAGCATCCAAAACGTCCTTTCTTATCGTTACAAAAAACAAGTTGAGGTTCAAGTTCCTGAATTAGGCCTTACCCGTGGCGACATTGCCTGGGGTGGCAACTGGTTCTTTTTAGTCAGTGAGCATGGACAAGACATTCAAGCAAATAATGTCGAAAAACTGACTCAAGTAACCATGCAAATTAAGCAAGCATTAATCACTGCTAACATCTCTGGCGAAAACGGCGGCGAGATTGACCATATCGAGCTGTTTGCCGATAGCAATGATGCTCAAGCAGATAGTAAAAACTTCGTCCTATGCCCAGGTGCGGCGTACGACCGCTCACCTTGCGGTACCGGCACCAGTGCCAAACTGGCCTGCCTTGCTGCTGACGATCTGTTAGCGCCTGGTCAAATCTGGCGCCAACAAAGTGTTGTTGGCAGCGTATTTACCGGCAGCTACCAATATGCCACTGATCTCAACAATACAGAGTCTACAGCCTACCCTGAGCACACGATTATCCCAACCATCTGTGGTCATGCCCATGTCTGCGCCGAGACCACACTGATTGTACAAGAAGACGACCCATTCAAATGGGGCATTTCTTGCTAAACACTTGTTATGTAATTATTAAGCAATTGCTAAAAAACTATTAAGCATATGCGAAACCACAGATAGCAATAAATTGGCCAGCCAATGTTTATGCATGAGTATTATCGAGAGATCCTATGAGCACCTCACACTTCGACATTCATATTATTGGTGGCGGCATTATCGGTCTTGCGACTGCGGTGACGTTACAAGCGCGAGGCACCAAGGTCGCATTACTCGACGCCAATGAAGTCGGTCAAGGCGCATCATTAGGTAACGCCGGTCATATCGCTGCCGAGCAGGTTTTTCCGATTGCCGATGCAAGTATGCTTCGCCATATCCCAGCCATGCTCTTTAACCCAACAGGGCCATTACGTATAGACTGGCGCTATCTGCCGCGCTTAATGCCTTGGGCAATGCAATTGCTCATGAACATGCGCCCTGAGCCATTTGAGCGCATTCATCAGGCATTAATGACCCTTAATCAGAGCAGCATTCAAACTTGGCAGGATTTTGCTAATCAGTGGAAACTAAACGATTGGGTACATATTGAGGGCTCATTATTAACGGTTGAAAAACCCGTTAGCGTGTCGTTATTAACCGCACATGGCAACCGTCTTAACGAGATTGGTGTGGCAAATGAGTTACTCAGTCAAAAAGAGCTGTTGGCGCGTGAGCCTGCCTTACAAGATAACCAGTTGGCGGCGTTGTTCTTTCCAAATACCGGTCACATCACCAATCTAAAATCCGTCATGAAACAGCTTCACAGTACCTTTAGACAATTAGGGGGTCATACGATTGAACATTGCCGTGTACTGGATGCAGCCGTGCATCCAGACGGTATTCGTCTAACCACCAGTCAAGGCGATATGACAGCATCTAAGGTCATGCTATCTGCCGGTGCTCATTCAAAAACATTGGCGAGGAAACTCACTGGTGTGACGGTACCGTTAGATACCGAGCGTGGCTATCATCTAATGCTACCGCATGAGCCGCAGCGTTTGCAGATACCCGTATCCAGTATGGATCGGCGCTTTATTATGACACCGATGCAAAAGGGCTTGCGTTTGGCTGGCACTGTGGAATATGCAGGACTTGACGCGCCAGCAAATATGAGGCGAGCTCACATGTTATTGCAACAAGCGCAGCCCATGTTAAAAGCACCATTAAATGCAGCAGACAGTGTGCCTTGGATGGGTTTTCGACCTTCAACAGCGGATTCACTACCCATCATAGATAGGATTGACAAGGTGTTTTTAAACTTCGGGCATCAGCATTTGGGCCTAACGCAAGCTGTCGTCAGCGCACGCATGGTCGCGGAACTATATTTTAATGAGCCGCCTGTGATAGATCCAAAACCATATCGACTTAACCGTTTCAAATAAGCAGTTTATGACTGCCGTGTAGCAAGCAAAAAACCAACCGATTCAATATTGAATCACCATTATTTAAATCACTACTAACAAGGAAAGACTTATGAATATTAATGGAATCTTAGTCCCAATCGTTACCCCATTTGACAATAACGGTAACGTTGATGCGCAAAAACTAACGGCACTGGTCGAAGCCTTTATCGATAAAGGCGTGTCAGGTATTGTCGCTTGCGGCACTACTGGTGAATACTACACGTTTTCGGCAGCTGAGCGTGAGTTGGTATTGACCACTATTGCTGAAGCTGCAAAAAATAAAGGTGCTGAAAACAAAGTCACTTTAATTGCTGGTATCAATAGCTTATCAACCGATCATTCTATTGAGCTTGCCGCACAAGCAAAAACCTTAGGTTATGACGGTCTCATGCTATCTGCGACGCCTTATAGCTTACCTGAGCAAGATGGCATCATCGCTCACTTTGAAAAAGTGGCCGACGCCAGCGAGCTGCCAATCATCATGTACAACTTCCCGGATCGCGTCGGCGTTGCCATTGAATTTGACACGGTTGCTCATCTAGCCAAGCACCCTAACATCGTCGGCGTAAAAGAAAGTAGCGGCGACTTTAGCCATGCGCTACGTATGCTACAAGCTGATTTTGATGACTTTGAAGTGGTCTGTGGCTGCGATGATCAACCCGTTGACTTCTTCTTTTGGGGCGCAAAAAGCTGGATCGCAGGCGCAGCAAACGTCTTTCCAGCCGAACAAGTTGCTCTGTTTGAGGCCACCCAGCAAGGCGACTGGGATAAAGCCAAGCAAATCATGAGTGAGATTTATCCTGCCATTCATTCTATGGAGTCTGGCAACTACAACCAAAAGGCCAAAGCGGGATGCTTAAACGGCACTATGGATGTTGGCTCAGTTCGCGTACCACTCACGGACATGCCAGCAGATGAGAAATCAGAGTTTTTAGCATTGCTGTCTAAATAGCACTCAGCTTAGTAAAAGGACTGTTAAGGATAACCAACGCTAAATTTGATGCCTTAGTTAAACTGACGGCATCAAATTTAGCAGACAAGGATTAGAAAAATGAGCACTAAAGAACAAATCACTAAAGAGCAAGTATTCGAGCAAGCAAAACAACAAAAGCTATGGGCGGGTCACTTAATCGCCGCCGAAAATCTATCAACAGAGACCTTAGACAATTACACGCCTATTGATAACAGCGTCATCGGTCAAATCGCCTCAGGTAACGCCGATGATGTTGACATTGCCGTCAAGGTCGCACGCGACAGCTTTGAGAATGGCGAATGGCGACGTCTAGCACCAGCTGAGCGTAAAGCCATCATGCAGCGCTGGTGTGCGCTCATGCACGAACATAGCGAGGAACTTGCAGCATTAGATTGTGTGGATGCGGGCAAACCCATTACTGAATGCCTAAATACCGATATCCCAGCGACCATTGAGACTTTTGAATGGTACGCCGAGGCCGCTGATAAAGTTTTCGGTAAAGTCGCTCCAACTGGCAGCGCCGCTTTAGCTCTCATCGTACAAGAGCCTATTGGCGTCGTCGGTGCGGTGTTACCTTGGAACTTTCCAGCCCAAATGTACGCTTGGAAAGTCGCCCCTGCTCTCATCTCAGGCAACTCCGTCATTGTCAAACCCGCTGAGCTGACCTCCCTATCCGCCTACCGTTTAACCGAGCTTGCCTACGAAGCTGGCGTGCCAAAAGAAGCCTTACAGCTGGTCTGTGGTCTTGGGGAAAATGTCGGTGCAGCACTCGGTCAGCATATGGATGTCGACATGGTGTCATTCACTGGCTCAACAGAAGTCGGACGTCTGTTCTTACAATACGCGGCACAAAGCAACTTAAAGGAAATCGTCTTAGAGTGCGGCGGCAAGAGCCCGCAAGTCGTCTTTGATGACGCTGTACTTGATGACGCCGCCATCAACGACATCTTGTCTGCAGCGTTTTGGAACATGAGTGAAAACTGTAGCTGCGGATCACGTTTGATCGTACATAGCAGCCAAAAAGCAGCTTTACTTGAAAAACTTAAAGAAGGTCTAAAAGACTGGAAAGTTGGCTCACCTTATGATTCAAGTACTGCCATTGGCCCGATGATCGAAAAAGCACATTTCGACAAGGTGAGTCATTATCTACAAACCACCAAAGATGAAGGCGCAACGCTTGTTGCAGGAGGCAACATCCATTCAGAATTGGGCAGCGGTTGGTATGTCGAGCCTACTATTTTTGACAATGTCAGCCCCGACATGACTTTGTTTAATGAAGAGGTATTTGGTCCCATCCTTGCCGTCACTAGCTTCGAGACTGAAGAAGAAGCCATTAGTCTTGCCAATCAGTCTAGCTATGGTTTGGCGGCGTCATTTTATACTCAAAACATCAAGCGCGCGTATCGAGTCGCTTCAGCCATCAAAGCGGGCACTGTCTCTATCAATGGCTTTTCAGAAGGCGATATCACAACGCCATTTGGCGGCTATAAACAGTCAGGATTCGGCGGACGTGATAACGGTCTAGAAGCGTTAGAGCAATACACACAGACTAAGACTATTTGGGTGGTCAATTAATAGAGATTCGCAACACGTACGGTCATATTAACGCGCTTAATGTGACCGTATTTCATATCAAAACAATTGAATTCTTTAGTCAAACTTACAAGGAAGTAAGGTCATGGAAGCAATTATTAACGCCATAGTCGGCTATATCTGGAGTGATGCGTTAGTTTATTTGGCACTCGGTGTCGGTATTTATTTTACAATTATGACCCGCGGTGTACAGTTCCGCCATTTTAAAGAGATGATCAAGTTATTATTTGACAAGCAAACTTCAAATAGAGGTATTAGCTCATTCCAAGCCTTTTGTATGGCGTTGTCGGGTCGTATTGGTGTTGGTAACATTGCTGGGGTTGCCACGGCCATCGCAGCTGGCGGACCTGGAGCTGTATTTTGGATGATTGTGATGGGGCTGCTGGGCGGTGCAAGTGCCTTTATTGAATCCACTCTTGCGCAGGTATACAAAGACGATGTGGATGGTCAGTACCGTGGTGGTTCGCCATTTTATATTGAGCGCGGCCTTAAGATGAAGCCTTTTGCTATTGTCGTTGCTGCCGTTACTTGTCTGTCTTATGGCGTATTGGTTCCCGGCGTTCAAGCCAATACCATCGCTGACTCCTTTCAGACCGCTTTTAATATCCCCTCTTCGGTGACTGGTATAATCATTGTGGCGCTATTGGCCATTATTATATTTGGTGGCGTAAAACGCATTGCCAGCTTTGCTGCTACAGTGGTACCTTTTATGGCGATTGGTTATATTTTAATGATGGTCATCGTCTTAGCCTTTAATGCATCCAACATACCTGCCATGTTTGCCCTTATCTTCAAGAGCGCCTTTGGAATGGACGCTGTCTTTGGCGGCATCGTTGGTACTGCTATTTCTTGGGGCGTACGCCGCGCGGTATTCTCCAACGTCGCCGGTGCTGGCGAGGCGACTTTTAGCTCCGCTGCTGCTGAAGTATCACACCCTGCCAAGCAAGGTTTGGTGCAGGGCTTTTCGATTTATATTGACACCGTTCTCGTCTGTACTGCGACCGCACTGATGATCTTATCTACAGGTATGTACAATGTCATTCCGGCAGAGGGCATGACGTTGGTTGAAAACATGCCAGGTGTGGCCGCTGGTACCGCATTTACACAAGCGGCAGTATCAACCGTATTTAGCCAGTATGGCAGTGGCTTTGTGGCCATTGCTATCTTCCTATTTGCTTTTACCTGCTTGATAGCTTATTACTACATTGCTGAAACTACTCTTGTCTATTTAGATAGCAAGCTGCGTTATCCTGTATTAAGGCCAATACTAAAAATTGTATTTTTGATCATCTGCTTTGCTGGTAGTGTGCAATCAATCGGCATGATGTGGGCACTTGGTGATATTGGCTTCGGTAGTATGTGTTACTTAAACTTCATTGCTATCCTACTGCTTAGCAAAACCGCATTAAAAGTTCTAAAAGACTACGATGAACAGAAAAAATTAGGACTTGATCCAATGTTTGATCCTAGAAAAGTAGGTATCGAAAACGCAGATTTCTGGATAGAGTATAGTGATAAGTACGGTAAGCGTTAAGTATTGGTAAAAAACCTCGTTTTACTTCCTCTCAAAGCCTTTTATATCAGCATAGTATAAAAGGCTTTTTTCATATCAGCACCTGCCAGCAAAGACAGGCTGTTTCTTATGGCCCCCACCGAAGCTATAGCTGTCAACAGCAAATAATGCTATGATGTCCTGCTCAATTGAGCATTTGCGACAAAGGCTTTTACGGCCTAAACTTCCCATGTAAACCACGCAAAATCCGCTAATAAAACCTATTGTTATTGACCGCACCAATAAGAGTCCTCTATGGCATTTGTACACCTTGGCATTCACAGCGAATACTCCATCACTGATTCTATCGTGCGCATAAAGCCGCTTATTAAAGCGGCGGCAGCTGATAATCAGCGTGCGCTGGCGTTGACCGACCTCTCCAATCTGTACGCGACGGTGAAGTTTTATCGCGCTTGTCTTGGCGCTGGCATCAAGCCCATCATCGGCAGCGAAGTTATCATAGATGATGAAGACACTAGGCTAACGCTGCTGGCCATGGACAACGAAGGCTATCAAAACATCACTCGTATCGTCTCGCTGGGCTTCACCGAGGGCCGCGCTGATCCTGACAATCATGGCACCCCTGTCATCAAGCGCCGTCATATCTTAGAGCACGCAGCGGGCGTTATTGTCTTGTTTGGCGAAAAATCAGACGTCGGTCATGCGCTAGTCAGCTCTATGCCAGAAAATGCCGACGTGCTGATCACAGAATGGCAGGCGCATTTTGCTGATCGCTTGTACTTTGCGATCAAGCGCACCAACCGCTCAGGCGAAGACGCTTTTATCAAAGCGGCTATCCACGCTGGTGCCAAGCATCAACTGCCCATTATCGCCCACAATGACGTGCGGTTTTTGGAGCAAGAGGACTTCGATGCTCACGAAGCCCGCGTCTGTATCGCAGGCTCGTACGTACTGGCTGACCCTAACCGTCCGCGCTTGTATTCAGATGAGCAGTATCTAAAAACCCAAGACCAAATGGCGCAACTGTTTGCCGATATTCCGCAGGTGGTCGACAATACCATCCGCCTAGCCACTCGCTGTAATGTGACACTGACGCTAGGCATCAACGTGTTGCCTGACTTTCCTGTGCCAGAGGGCGAGACCATTGAGTCTTTTTTTCGGGCAGAATCACAGCGCGGTCTTAATCACCGATTGGACAAGCTGTTTCCTGTGGAAGCGCGTGACGAGAGCTGGAGCGACTTTCGTAAGCAGTACGATGAGCGCCTAGAGTATGAGCTCGATATTATTTTGTCTATGGGGTTCCCCGGTTACTTCTTAATCGTTATGGACTTTATCCGCTGGGCCAAGGCCAATGGCGTCCCTGTGGGGCCAGGACGCGGCTCTGGTGCCGGCTCTTTGGTTGCGTATGCGCTCAACATTACCGATCTCGACCCCATTCATTACGACCTATTATTCGAGCGCTTCTTGAACCCTGAACGTGTCTCTATGCCCGATTTCGATATTGACTTTTGTATCGAAGGTCGCGACCGTGTCATCGATTATGTGGCGCAAACTTACGGCCGTGAAGCGGTCTCACAGATCATCACCTTTGGTACCATGGCGGCAAAAGCGGTGGTGCGTGATGTGGCGCGGGTACAAAGCAAGTCATACTTTTTGGCCAATAAAATCTCTAAATTGATTCCGAAAACACCTGGCATCACCTTGTCTCAAGCACTCGAGCAAGAACCGCAGCTCAAAGACTTAATCTCCAATCCTGATAACATGGATTATGAAGATGCCATCGAGATTTGGGAGATGGCGGTCAAATTAGAGGGCGTGTGCCGCAACGTCGGCAAGCATGCCGGTGGTGTCCTCATAGCCCCGCATAAAATCACTGACTTTAGCGCCATTTACTGTGACGATGAGGGTCATCGTGTCAGTCAGTTTGATAAAGACGATGTCGAAGATGTCGGTCTGGTAAAATTTGACTTTTTGGGCTTGCGTAACTTAACCGTCATTAATGCTGCGGTAGAAAACATCAACCAACGCCGCGCACGCGAAGGCAAAGACGCGCTGGTACTAGAAGATTTACCGTTAGATGACAAAAAAACCTACAAACTCTTGCAAGAAGCAAAGACCACAGCCGTCTTTCAGCTAGAGAGTATGGGTATGAAAAAATACTTGGCTAAGCTGCAACCGACCAACATCGAAGACGTCATCGCCATGTGTGCCCTCTACCGTCCCGGCCCTCTCGATGCCGGCATGGTAGAGATGTACATTGACCGTAAGCATGGCCGCGAAGAGGTCATTTATGACCATCCCAACCTCGAGCCAATTTTGCAAAACACCAACGGCGTTATTGTCTATCAAGAGCAAGTAATGCAGATCTCGCAGGTAATGGCCGGTTACAGTCTCGGCGGCGCGGATATGCTACGCCGCGCCATGGGTAAGAAAAAACCTGAAGAGATGGCCAAACAGCGTGATATTTTTGTCACGGGTGCCACCGCGCAAGGCATCGATGAAGCAACGTCAGGCGGCGTCTTTGACTTGATGGAAAAATTTGCCGGTTATGGTTTTAACCGCTCGCATTCCGCTGCGTATGGCGTCCTTGCTTATCAGACCGCTTATCTCAAGCAGTACTACCCTGCCGAATTTATGGCTGCGGTACTGACATCCGATATGAACAACACCGACAACGTGGTGTTCTTTATCAATGACTGCCGTGAAAACTTTGGATTGACTGTAGACAATCCATCGGTAAACCGCAGTGAGTGGCACTTTGTCGCTGATACACCGACCAATATTATTTATGGACTTGGCGCGATTAAAGGCGTCGGTGAAGGTGCGGTGGAGTCTATCGTCGATGCGCGCAGCCGCGGTGGGCCGTTTAAAGACTTATATGACTTCTGCCGCCGCGTTGATATCAAAAAAGTCAATAAACGTACGCTTGAGGCATTGGTCAGTGCTGGCTGTTTTGATGACTTTGCCGCGACGTTGCGACCAGACTTACCAAGCGATGCCGCCTACGAGATTCGCGGCGCGCTGATGAGTCAGCTGCCAAGCGCGGTACAGGCCGCGGAGCAAGACCGCCAAAACAATGAGCTTGGCATGATGGACTTGTTTGGCGAGATGGACGGTGTGGTCGCCGCCCCACCGCTCAAAATGACGCCAGAGCTGATCTGGGGTGACAAGCATCGCCTCAAAGCAGAAAAAAACACATTAGGGCTATACCTAACTGGGCACCCAATCAATGAGTACTTGGATGAGCTAAAACGCTATACCTCTGGCGCTCGCCTTGATAAGCTCACAGACACAGGCTATAACGGCAGCTGCTACTTTGCAGGCCTTATTATCGATATTGCCAACTTTGGCAATCGAAATGTCATTACCTTAGATGATGGCACCTCACGACTAGAGGTCAGCTGCTATGCTGAGCGTTTCAATCGCGTCAAAGACCAGCTGAAGGTGGATGAAGTGGTCATTATCAAAGGCAGCATCCGGGAGCGTGACGGGCGATTGTTTGCCCGTCTAGATAATGCCATGAGTATGGTAGATGCGCGTCTGCGTTGGCTCAAAAAAATCAGTATCAAAATCCATGGCAGTGACACGCGCCTACTCTCACGCCTACAGCCGCTACTTAAGTCCGCCCAAGCAGATATCATCCCCGCGCCTAGCTTGACTCAGCAAGATGAGCCAGACGATGCGACCTTCAATGGCAACTATGATCCTGCGTTGGGTGGGAGCTTATATGATGAGGATGGCAATGACTTATTGGCGCTAGAGCATGACATGCAACAAGACGCGCTGCAAAATGGCAGCCCTTATAGTAATAATGCGCTGAGTAACACTGACGCCTCCATTCATGATAACTGTCTGCCGCTTGGCCTGAGCATTTATGAAGCGTATGGTATCGCCAATGTGGGACTCTCTGAGCATTGGCGTATCTATCCAAATGATGACAACTTGCAACAACTAAAAAGCATGGTGAATGAGGACAACTTACATTTTCACTATAGCTGACGCGGGGCTTTTAGCCGTGGCCTCCTATAGCGATGTCTACTCTATCCCTTGACGATAGCCGTTTTATTGCTTGAGATTTAACTGATTTAACTGATTTAACTGATTTAACTGACAATATTGGACCTAATACCATGGATGAGAACCCACATAATAATACCGCCGACCAAACTGTAGATATCCTCAATGATGAGCAATTTGAAGACATGCGTGACTTGCTCGAAGAGGACTTTGCCGATTTGATTCAAGTGTATCTCACTGACAGCCAGCAGCGCATCCAAAGCCTACGCATCGCACAACAACAAAACGATAATGCCAATGGTTTTGAGATTGCCCATGCCCTAAAAGGCGCCAGTGCTAATTTGGGGACGACTCAGCTGATGCGTCTTAGTAGTCAACTCCAAGAGCGGTGCCGTGAGCAGCGTATCGGTGAGCAGGCGGCGCTGATCGAGGATATCGCAGCGGCGCTGCAACGCGCTGAGCAAACCATCAAACAGCGCATGGAGCAATAAATGAGCCAAAGCCCTTTATCAGTGACAACGTCGCCATCATCTATGCCAATCAACCATCCAGCAACGAGCGTAGACGACTACTTATCTTGTATTCAGGTCGTCATGGTCAATACCACCTTGCCTGCCAATATCGGCTCAGCGGCACGGGCCATGCATACGATGGGATTGTCACGCTTGACGGTCGTCGACCCCAAGCGGCCTATCGATGAGACCAGTGTATCGCACGCTGCAGGTGGCCATGAGCTGCTGTCAGCAGCTGTGATTGCCCCAACGCTAGAGTCGGCGATCGCTGATTGTCAGCTGGTATTTGCAGCTAGCAGTCGCAGTCGTCATATGCCGCGCCCTGTCGTCACGCCCACACAGGCGGCCAAAATCATTTTTGATTTTATCGATAGTCAATCCACCTATCAGCCTCAGACCACGGCCGAGACCGCACAGGATAATACTGCTGGCACCCGCAAACCAAATATCGCGATATTGTTTGGCCGCGAAGACCGTGGTTTGACCAATGAAGAGCTGGCCTATGCCGATTACCATATCCAAATCGATGCCAACCCTGCCTATCCGGTACTTAATGTCGCCTCAGCGGTACAAGTGATTGCCAGTTTTGTCTTTGCTTATGCGCAAACCCACACTCAGACAGCGACGAGCCCAGAGGCTGATGCTGACTCTGATAAAGCCGCAGCACGCTCGATGATTGACATGACGTTACGCCAACAGTGGGATGAGCCGGCCATCACTCAGCAGCAGCAACAGCAGTTGACCGAGCGCATGACAGCGCTGTTGGTGCAGCAGGGTCTGGCAGACAGCGCACATCTAAAATCTTTGCCAGCACGGCTATCGCGGCTCGGCTCACGCTTACAGCTGGATCAAAAAGAGTATCAGCTGTTAAGCGCACTTATCGCCAAGCTTTTAAAAGATAGACCCCAATCATCATAATAAAAGCCACCAGTACAGATTTTTTGGGTTTGGTCGGCCAGCGATAGCCTGCTATTATTAGAGCGTGTTATATTGGATGGCTCAGATTGTAAGTATAGTGAGTTCAGTATAAAAACGATGCAGTGGGACTGGGATAAATTTTACGCAGCATCGAGCAGCGCAGGCACAGCACGACAGCACGCAAGGAAAATTTATACCAGTTCCACGTTGATATATAATGTATCTGTTTTATTTAGAAGCGACTATACATAGAAATAAGTATATAGAATAAGCATCAGGATTAGCACCCAATACTGATCACACCGCCATACTTTACCGACCAATAGACGGACCAACAGACCGATCAACAAATAGGACACTTTATGTCATTGCCAGCCAAATTGCTCAATTCGCTTGCCAGCATCAAAAAAGACCTAAAAGAAGATATCGATGCGGTATTCAACCGTGATCCTGCCGCACGCAATAGTCTGGAGGTCATTCTTACCTATCCTGGTATTCATGCGCTTATCTTGCATCGCGGCGCTCATTATCTCTGGAATCACGAACAAAAACTGGCCGCCCGCGTGATCTCTTACGGCTCGCGTATGGTCACTGGTATCGAGATTCACCCTGCAGCCAAAATCGGTAAGCGGTTTTTTATCGACCACGGTGTCGGCGTGGTCATCGGTGAGACCGCAGAGATTGGCAACGATGTCACCTTATACCACGGCGTCACTCTCGGCGGCGTCTCATGGAATAACGGCAAACGCCATCCAACGTTAGAAGACGGCGTGACCGTAGGCGCTGGCGCAAAAGTTTTGGGGCCATTTACTGTCGGTAAAAATGCCAAAATCGGCTCAAATGCGGTGGTGGTCAAACCTGTGCCAGCTGGCGCTACCATGGTCGGCAGCGCGGCGCGCATGATATCTGATCATCACGATGAAAAAGGCAACCCCATCGCCACCAAAGTCCAAGACGCCAAACAACAAGAGAAAGTGGCCCAAGCAGGCGAAGGCGACACCGGCAAAGACCAAGCGCAAAGCACAGCGGCCAAGGCCAAGCGCCGCACTACTTTTCAAGCTTATGGTATCGACCCCTCTTCTCAAGACCCAGTGGCCGAAGCGTTTGCAAAAATGCTTGAGCATATTCAGCAGTCAGAAAATCGCCTAGATCAGCTGCAAACTGCCATGTGTGAGATTGATCCTGATTTTTGCAAAAAGAAGTATGACAAGCTTTGTTTAGAAGATTTAGATGTGATCGGGCGCTCTGACATGGAAGAGCTGACTGACGAAAAAAACAAGTCCTGATAGCTTACCGTAGCCTCTGATACTCTTTTAATATAGTCAATCGCACATAAAACTGGCACAATTGATATCACGTGCTACTGGTATGTATTTTGCGCCGCATCGAGCGGCGTTGGCACAGTACACAAGAAAAATGAATGCCCGTAGGACGGATTTTGGTGTTTGGAAAAGTTTTAAAGCCTTTTAACCGATAAAACCGCTCTTTGAAATCAATTCTTCAACCCCTGCTGTCTCGTGTGCTTTGAATGGATAACGATCCGCCATTATTATCCATTGTTCTGAATACTCTACTATTTTTGTAGATGTCGATTTATTGCTTAGGCTATTTTGGTTAAGTCCAGTTTGTATAAGTAAAATGTCAATATCCATGGTGACTTGCTTTATAGAGGTTTGCGCTTCTATGAAACGCTGCCGATGGCAGTCACTTTCAATGAGCTTAAAAGCCTGCTGCAGCTCCTGCAAACTCATCGCCGTATCCAGAGATAAATACGCACACTGATTGGTATAGTCAGGCTTTGGCTGCTCTTGAGTCGCGGTAAAGTCAGGGTTTTGAAAAGACGTAGAGAGCTGCATACGGCCAAATGTGGCCAGTTTTTCACGCGCATCAGGCAAATAGTAGTCAGCGTGATAGTTGCTACCCAAAGCCAGTACCACTGCTGTCACCTCGTACGCTTGCAGCTGTTCAGGCGTATATATCTCTAGGCCCGCAAGATTTAAACCAGCCAGACCTTTATGCTTCTCATACATATTAAAAATTTTAGGCGTCTTATGCATCATGACGTTGACTGGTAGGCTGCTCGCTATGACTGGCTTTTGCAGATCGGGTGATTTGCACCCCAACGGCGTCTGCGTGTTTGATTGCCGTCGGCTTAGCCATGCTCAGCGTGATTTTATGACAAGCGTATTTGGCAAGCAGTTTATCTGCGATTTGCTCAGCCAGATGCTCAAGTAGCTTTGCTTGAATGACTTGGCACCACTCGCTGACATCATCACAAACCGCCTTATAATTTAGCGCATCCTGTACATCATCTGAGGCGGCAGCAGCACTGATATCCGTCTCAAGCACGATATCGATCTGCAGCGGCTGGGTGATAGCGCGCTCCCATTCATAGACGCCGATGACGGCATCTACCGTCAAGCCTCTGACAAATACCACATCAGACTGAGTATGCAACATGCTTTTATCCTTGTTTACTGGTTTTTTAGGAGTTTTATAGCAGACAGATGATCATGCTTTTTGGCGCAAACGCGCAGCCTTTAGCATCTTACTTGGGCGATGATGCCACAAGTCAATGCTAAACAACAACAGACCAACCCAAATCAAGCCAAAGACGGCCAAACGGTGCAAGTCAAATGGCTCTTTATAGTAAAATACTGCCAAAAAGAAAATAAAAGTCGGCGTCAGATAGTTCATAAAACTTAAAATACTATAAGCCACCAGCTTGGTTGATTTATTAAATAACAATAGCGGTATCAAAGTGATGGGGCCTGCCAGCATCAATAGCCAGATGTTTGATGACAACCAAAAACTGATCTGACTACTCACCACATCGGCCTGCCAAAACCACCACAGGCACATCGGTACCAGCATCGTCGTCTCCACAAACATCGCATCGATGGCGCTCAGCGGTGTTTGCCGCTGAATGGTACCGTATGTGCTAAAGCTAAACGCCAGTATCAGCGAAATCCAAGGTAAGCTCCCAATCATCACCACCTGAATAATCACAGACAATAGCGCAAAACCAATCGCCACCCATTGCAGTGTACGCAAGCGCTCTTTGAACAAAATCATCGAGAGCGCCACCCCTACCAGCGGCCCGATAAAATAGCCCAAACTGGCCTCAAGTATGCGGTCATGGTTGACCGCCCAAACATAGGTCAGCCAGTTGGTGGCAATAATCAGACCCGATATCAGCGAAAACACAATCCACCTAGGATTTTTCTTTAAAGTGTCTATCCAGCCCCAGCGTTTGGTGACGACTAAGACAAGCAGCAGACAAGCAAAGGTCCAGACGATACGGTGCCCGATGATCTCAGTGGCATCGTAGGCGGCCAACTGTTTAAAATATAAAGGAAATCCGCCCCAGATAAAAAAGGCCATAAGCGCTGTGACAATACCACGTCTGGTGGTTTTGATAGGCGTCACGGGTTTTTTGATAATATTTTGAGTGGTCATAAGTCAGTACAACTTAATTTAGAGCAAAGCGTACTGTTGCAGACTGCGCCTGATGATGAGCATATTTAGGCGAGCGGCAAAAGCACAGGGTTACTACAGATAGAATAAAAGTGAAAAAGCAATGCATTGACACTCATAGTAGTATCAATGCATTGCTGACGATAACGGTATTTGAACCCTTATGGTGTTTAATCCCTGGTAAAAGTCCTAACGCTATTAGGCGCGGCTATCGTGAACCTCGATAGACATGCCTACTTGATTGGCAAGCTCGGCAAATCCTGGGAAACTGGTATTGACCGTCTCAACGCCTTCGATGGTGATCGGCTTGGATGCGCGCAAGCTTGCAACCGCAAAGCTCATGGCGATACGATGGTCATGATGCGAGGTGATATGTCCACCGCCAAAAACAGGTTGGCTGTTATTTGCTTCACTTTGACCTACACCTGCACTACCTTTGCCTTCAATGATCAGACCATCCTCAGTCACTGTACAATCAATACCAAGGGTTTGTAGACCATCTGCCATCACAGCAATACGATCGGACTCTTTGACACGCAGTTCTTTAGCACCCGTTAGTACTGTACGACCTCGCGCACAGCTAGCAGCGATAAACAGTACTGGGAACTCATCAATCGCCAGTGGTACTAGATACTCTGGAATATCGATACCTTGCAGGTTTGAGCTGCGTATCGTGATATCCGCCACTGGCTCGCCGCCGACATGGGTCTCATTGCTTAGGCTGATATCAGCATTCATCAGCTTTAAGATATCAATGATGCCGGTGCGGGTTGGGTTAATACCCACTTGCGTTAGGGTCAGTTCACTACCTTGACTGATGGCCGCGGCGACCATAAAGAAGGCGGCGGAAGAGATATCCGCAGGCACAGCGATATCGCCACCTGTGAGTGTGCCGCCACCGGTGACACTGATACGGTTGCCTTCTACAATTACTGGATAGCCAAAGGCTGATAGCATACGCTCGGTATGGTCACGGCTGATCTCAGGCTGAGTGACCGTTGTCGTACCCTCGGCCCATAGACCTGCTAGCAGTAAGCAAGACTTCACCTGTGCTGACGCCACTGGCATGTCATACTCTACCCCTTGCAGTGGCTGGCCAACCGTATCACGGCCAGTGATGCTTAGCGGCGCGGTACCATCATGACCCGTGCTTTGAATCACCGCACCCATGTCACGTAACGGTGCTGCCACCCGCTCCATCGGACGCTTGTTTAGACTGGTATCACCAGTCAACACACTATCAAATGACTGGGCGGCTAAGATGCCGGCTAGCAGGCGCATACTGGTGCCTGAGTTGCCCATATACAGTGGCGTTTTGCTGGGTTTTAGTCCGTGCATACCGACACCATGAATGGTCAATCTGCCTTTATCAGGGCCTTCGATGCTTACACCCATGTCACGGAATGCTTGTAAGGTAGCCAGCGCATCCTCCCCTTCCAAAAATCCAGTAACGTTAGTCACACCTGTGGCTAAACTGCCAAGCATGATGCTGCGATGCGAGATAGATTTGTCTCCAGGAACGGTAATGGTGCCAGAGACGGTGTTGCTAGGGGTGATATTATAAGAAGCTGACATAGCAGAGGTATCCGTATAAGGGGTGCTGGCTAACATATGGCCAAAATGTCGCCGTGCGGCTTGCGCGCGGCCCAAAAGCCCCATCAGGGCGGTTGAATCTTTATCAATGATAAGCTGACGCATGGTCTGTAGATAGACGCCGTACTCATCAAGGGCGCTGATAATCGCGCGCTCGTTGGCAAAAAATATATCATGCCACATCTTAGGATCGCTGGCAGCGATACGGGTAAAGTCGCGGAACCCACCAGCGGCATAGCGAAACATATCCAAATTGTCATCATGACTCGCCAATTGCTCGACCAGATTAAACGCCAGTAGGTGCGGTAGATGACTGGTATGCGCCAATATCGCATCGTGATGATCGGCTGCCATCGGCATGACAGTCGCACCCACCGCCTCCCATAACTGCTGCAGCTTTGCAATTGCAGAAGAGCTGGTGGTGGCTAGCTCACAGATTATCACGCTGTGGTTGACAAACAAATTGGCGCGTCTGGCATGATACCCTGAATTCTCCGCCCCAGCAATCGGATGCGCGGGTACAAACCCCGTTGGCAGTGCAGCAAATACCGATTTTGCTGCCTCAATGATATTGACCTTGGTACTACAGACATCCGTGATGATACAGTCTGTAGCCAGCTGGCCGTTGTCCATTGCAGCTTTGATATCGGTAAATACGGCTTGCACCGCTTGCACCGGTACGGCTATGATAAGTAAGTCGCTACCTGCCACCACGTCAGTCAAGCGCGTGCTACCAGCATCAAGCAAGCCATGTTTTATGGCTTCATCCACGCTTGGCAAGTGCCTATCGACAGCAACCAAGCGCTCGCTTAAATGATTGTCTTTTATAGCTTGAGCAAGACTTGCGCCAATCAGCCCAAGACCGATCACGCAAACTTGTTTAAACAACAAAGGGGTTTTATCAAAAGAGGATTGCATAGGATTCTTATTTTTTATCTTTTTTATGGCGACTCACGGCAGCTTGTATTTCACAAGTTGGCATTCAGTCGCAAAGGCACGCCTGCATGAGTGCCATGACATTATCAGGATTCAGATGGGCTGGCCCGCCCTCTTTATCAGTATCAGTTGCCAGTGATCAGT
Source organism: Psychrobacter celer (assembly GCF_016107555.1). Taxonomy (GTDB): domain Bacteria; phylum Pseudomonadota; class Gammaproteobacteria; order Pseudomonadales; family Moraxellaceae; genus Psychrobacter; species Psychrobacter celer. The sequence goes on from NZ_JABASU010000009.1 coordinate 52,177, forward strand.
CCTCGGTCAAAATCGAGCGTAACGTATCTATCAAACGCAGATTGTCTTCAGCCAGACCTACCGTGATACGCAGCCAGTTCGGGAGTCCATAGGCGGCCAAAGGACGTACGATTACTCCCTGCTCTAGCAATGCTTGATGAATAGACATAGCGTTGATGTCTTCCATCTCGACTTCGAATTTTACCATAATAAAATTGGCGTGCGACTTAATAAAACCCAGCCCTAGCGCGTCAAACTGTTTTTCTAACCAGCGCATTTGCTCAGCGTTGCTCAAGCGAGTGGCTTCGATAAAGTCTTGATCGGCAAGTGCAGCAGCGGCGGCGGCCAATGCCACACGGCTGACGTTAAATGGCTGACGGATGCGATTGAGCAGATTTGCGACTGGTACTGAGCTGAGCGCGTAGCCCACGCGCAAACCCGCCAGCCCATAAGCTTTAGAAAACGTACGAACGATAACCACATTGTCAAACTCATCAAGCAGCGCCCTATTATTACTCTCAGGGCTATACTCGATATACGCCTCATCGAGCACCACCAGTACCGAAGCTGGCACGCTAGCGACAAACTCACGTAGCTCTTTTTGCCCAAGCTGGGTGCCTGTTGGGTTATTGGGATTGGCAATAAACACAACCTTGGTATTTGGATGGTCGGCGACGGCTTGACGCATGGCCGTTAAGTCATGACCAAACCGCGGCGCTGGCACCTCAATCCCAGTAGCACCTTGTATCTTCGCCAGCATCGAATACACCACAAAGGCATACTGACTATACACAATGGTATCGTCGCAACTGACAAAGCCACGCGCCAAGAGATCCAATAGATCATTGGAGCCATTACCTAGGGTAATCTGCTCAACATCCACACGATTAAAATCCGCCAGCGCTTGCTTGAGATAATAGCCATTGCCATCAGGATAGCGTGCCAGTTGACCCAGCTGCTCGGTGATTGCCAATGTCACATGCGGCGAGCAGCCTAATGGGTTTTCATTGCTGGCCAGCTTTACGACATCAGAAACCCCATATTCGCGTGTCAGCTCCTCAACCGGCTTGCCAGTCTGATAAGGCGTCAGCGCTAAGATACTATCATACGCAGAGGTAAGCGGAGCTAAACTTGATGATGTCGCTTGAGGTGATGCCATGGTTTATCCTTAGAGATGATGACACATCTACTGCTTAGTATGATCCATTTGCGGCCGATGATTAGCTTACAATACCGCTTTGGGGTATGAGCCAAGTATACGCAAATCTTTTACCAGTGGACGAATATCGGCAATCGCCGCGCTCACGTTTGGCGCATCAATATGACCATTCATATCGATAAAGAACACATAAGCCCATTTATTCGGGCGCTCAGGACGCGTCTCGATACTGGTCATCGATACCCCATGATAAGACAGTGGCTTTAGGATTTCGATAAGTGCCCCTGCTTTGTCGTGTGCCGATACCACGATAGAGGTTTTGTCTTGGCCTGATGGCGCAATCGCCTCGTGACCGATGATAAGAAAACGTGTGGTGTTGCTAGGATTGTCTTCTATATTGGTATACAGCTTGTGTAGATCATATTCTGCTGCAGCAACGTCCCCTGCGATAGCGGCAGAATGCCACTCGTTTTTGAGGCGACGCGCCGCCTCTCCGTTGCTCGATACGGCCACACGCTCGACGTTTGGAAAGTTGACATCAAGCCAATGACGGCACTGAGCCAATGACTGCTGGTGCGAATAAATACGGCTGAGACTATCGACCTTGGTGTGCTCAGCGACCAAGAAGTTTTGGTGAATAGGCAGCTCAACTTCACCGATGATTTTTAAAGAAGAGGACAAAAAGCCATCTAGCGTGTGATTGACCACCCCTTCTGAAGAGTTTTCAACAGGTACCACGCCATACATCGCTGTGCCCGCTTCGACTTCGCGAAACACATCGGTGATGGTGGTCATCGGCATGGTATCCGCGGCTTTGCCAAAGTGTTTGAGCGCAGCTGCATGGGTAAAGGTACCAACAGGCCCTAAAAAGGCGATGCGCTGCGGTGCTTCTAAGTCCAAGCATACAGACATAATCTCACGAAACAGACGGGCCATTTTTTCGTCAGCGATAGGGCCAGTATTGCGCTCCATGACGGCTTTTAGTACTTGCGCCTCTCGCTCTGGACGATAAAAAATAGGGTTGCTGTCAGTTGCGGCGGCGGCATTATTCGCGAGGTGTTCTTTTTTGACGACAGCCACTTGCTGAGCCAATTTGGCACGATCATTGATCAACGTTTGAATTTTGCAGTCTACTGCATCGATACTTTGACGAATATTGTCCAAAAACGCTTTTTCGGTTGCGGCATCGTTTGTGTCTGTCGTGGTTTGATTGGAGTTATTCATATGTTGTTCTGGTGACTGCTCACTCATTACCGCCCATCCTTTTTAGATTTTTTACTGTTGAAATTTTTGACCAGCTTTTAGCTATTGGGTCTGACATCATCGGTGTTAATAGCTTGCTATAGCGACATGATAAAACAACAGTCTATCAAGACACCGTCTGCTTTTGCTCTTATCCGATTTTGCCATGCTATTTTTTGACTTATCGATAATATCTCAAGCTGCTCATACCACTGTCGCATAGCAGGTGACCGGCTCTACTATAACAAAAACGGCGCGCAGTGCCCACGGGTAATCGTGTGCAATCGCATGTAATGTCGCGCCACTCTTATCAGCTGCCCATATCATCTCGTCCATAGTATAGTCGATTCAAAATAATTGTGGTACAGCGTCAGCAAATGAGAATGCTGATCAGCTAATATTGACCTGACTATAGCACAGTTGTGCCCTTGTCTTTTGTCGTCCATCACACTATGAGGCAACAGAGGCTCAAAACTATGTTACAGTTTAATACCAATCCCTCATCTTACGACAAAAACAAAACCACCCTGTGATTGATAACATCACGTCACTAAAAAAAAAGGATCTCTAATGAGCGCATTACAACAGCTTCGTACCATGACCACCATTGTCGCTGATACTGGCGATCTGGCCGCCATTGCGCGCTTAAAACCCATCGACGCCACCACCAACCCAAGCTTGATCACCAAAGCTCTCATCCACCCTGACAACCAAGGCATGCTGGCAGAGACCATGAGCCGCCATAATGGCGATGTCGATGCGGTTATAGATGCACTGACCGTCCAAGTTGGCTGTGATATTTTGGCACTGATCGAGGGACGAGTATCTACCGAAGTCGACGCGCGCTTGTCTTATGACACCAAAGCGACGATCGATAAGGCCATGGCGTTTATGGAGGCGTATCAAAAGGCAGGAATCGATCCTCAGCGCGTCTTGATCAAAATGGCCGCCACCTGGCAAGGCATCGAGGCGGCGCGCTACCTCGAAACCCAAGGCATCCATTGTAACTTGACGCTTTTATTCGGTCAGCATCAAGCCATTGCCTGTGCTGATGCTGGCGTGACGCTGATCTCGCCTTTTGTGGGTCGTATTTTAGACTGGCAAAAACGCCAGCAAAACCGCCAAAATGTGCCCGCCTCCGATGATATGGGCGTAAAATCGGTCAAGCTGATTTATCAGTATTACAAGCAGCACGGCTATGGCACTCAAGTCATGGGCGCAAGCTTCCGCTCTACTGAGCAAATACTGGCGTTGGCAGGCTGTGATTTATTGACCATCGCGCCAAACCTTATCGACGAGCTTGCCGCCATGGACACACAAGTAGAGCGTCAGCTATCGCCCAGCATGTCTATGGCGCTAGATGAGATGACCCGCGTCAGTCTAACTCACGAAGAATTCAGCGCCGCCTACCAACAAGACACCGTGACACAAGACCTGCTACCAAAGGGCATTGATGGCTTTATCACTGCTCGTGATGAGCTGGCCAAGACACTGGCGGCCATCCGTGAGTAACTTGTCAGGCCGTGACCTGTCATAAAAGATATTTGCCTGCCGATAACAACTTGGCTATTATGGCCTACTTCAAACAACCAGAAGCAAGGCTTAAGTATGAAACGGCTATCAGTGTTATTGGCAGGCAGTGCTTTGGCACTCAGCGCACAAGCAGTGAACTGGTCAGAGGTGTCCGAGAGTCATTCTGGCTCGGTTTTTAGTGTGGACTTAGATTCTATCGAGCGCTCTGATATTAGCATCATAGATGAAAAGCGTGTCGAAAATATCACCGTCTCAATCCGTCGAACCTACCCCCCACAAGCCAAAAAAAACATAGCAAAAGACAAAGAGGCTGCAAAAGAAGAAAATGCGGAAACAGCGCCTTTTAAAGAAAAACCCATCCATCATAGCGACCAGCAGCTACTGATCTCTTGTAAAGACGCCAGCTACTATCGGCGTGCTTATGTCAATTACGCGGCCAATGACAAAGTCATAAAGTCTTGGCAGTCAGATAAACCCATTTTGACCACAAAAGATTTCAAAATCACCAGCCCTAAGACGATCGGGCGCGCCCTCGTAGAATACAGCTGCAAAAACCACGAACAACAAAAAACGGCTTAATTTAGCATGGGCTTTATGCCATGTGTCTTAAATACCGTGTATCTTAAATAGCTATGTTGAAAAAAAGCGCGCTGATTATATCAGCATCAGCGCGCTTTTTGATTTTAGGCTTTTAGTACCGTATAAACGGGTACTGGAAACGCTCCATGCAGCGCCACCAAATCGAGTAATACCAGCGCCCCGACCACGGTGTGACCTGCTGAGCGACAAAGCTCGTAAGCGGTGTTCAAGGTGCCACCAGTTGCCAAAATATCATCGACCAACAATACCCGCTCAGGCGGTAGATTGTTTTGCATCTCAAGGGTGTCTTTACCATACTCAAGCGCATAAGCCTTATTGGCTACAGGTGGCGGCAACTTACCAGGCTTACGCAGCAATATCATACCCTTACCCAAATGCCCTGCTAGCAAGCTGGCAAAGACAAACCCACGCGCCTCGACCGCACCCAAACAATCGACCTCATCCAGACAGCCTTCTGGTAAAGCGGCCAGCAGCGCATCGATGACCGCATCAACGTGACTGCGCAGTAACGGGGTTATGTCATAAAAATCAATGCCGACTTTTGGAAAGTCTGGTACGGTGCGAATGATCTGCCAAAAAGGATGATCAGTATTGAGCACGGCTGATGGCTGGTTTTCGGTATTGGTAGAGGTAGCGGCATTGATGCTCATGAGGACCCTTAGCGTGTATGACTTTAATGATAACTGGTGTGAATTTTTCGGCCGTTATTGTAGCATAATTGACCCAATTAATACGCTAAAGCATCGGCTATTATCAGCCTCGGTCTGCACAAAACCGCGACGCTTGACTTGATAAAAATCTCACAATCTCAATATACAAGTGTAAACTTAACTATGAAAATAACGGTTATATGCTAAACTACGTGCGTTTTTGCTGTCTAAGCGCTGACCGTTATATGGACACTTGCACACTGTCGTGACGCCCAGTCATTAGCCCTTGGCATGACTGGCGCGCTAAAAAACGGTCACACTAGAAATAATCGATAGGACTTTTTATGAAACGTTATGAATGTATTGTCTGCGGCTGGATATACGACGAAGCACTTGGCTGCCCAGAAGAAGGCATCGCCCCTGGTACCAAATGGGAAGATATCCCTGATGACTGGACATGTCCTGAGTGCGGTGTGGGCAAACTCGATTTTGAGATGCTTGAGCTGTAGTAGACGACCTCTGATTAGGACACTTCATGACACAATCAAATAACATCAATAGCGCCAGATCCCAAGCAAGCCCAGATCCAAGCCTAGATGAGAATGTGAGCCACTATCCTACGCCTGAGTGGCAAAAGTTTGGCGCACATCAGTGGCATGACTCTGATCTGAGTGACCAGTTGCATCAAGCGATGATCGATATCGGTGATGGTATCGAGCTTTGTGTGGAAGCAGGCGGTAACCCAAACCACCCACCCTTGCTCATGGTCATGGGGCTTGGCTCACAAATGATATTTTGGCCAGAAAACTTTATAAAACGCCTCATTGATGCCGGTTTTTTTGTGATTCGTTTTGACAATCGTGATATTGGTCTATCGTCTAAAGTGCAAATTGACGGCCTACCGCGTATCAGTCAGCTAAAGATGATGATGCGTCTGCAAACAGGGCTCTCTAACAAGAGCGCGCAAGTGGCCTATAATTTGACCGACATGGCCGAAGACACCGCCCGTCTTATAAAGGCGTTGCAGCTGGGTAAAACCCATCTGCTTGGCGCATCTATGGGCGGGATGATTGCCCAAATCGTGGCCGCTCGCTATCCAAGCTTGGTACAGCGAATGGCTCTGATGTTTACCACCACCAATCGTGCATTTTTAAGACCACCCAAACCTCGGCAGCTATACACCCTTATCAACCGCCCTGAGAGTCACTCTGAGCGTGATATCGTGCGTCATAGCGTCTGGTTTATGAAGACGGTTGGCACGCCAGGGCATGTCAATGTGCGCATGGTGCGTGAGATTGCCAAAATTCGCTATCAGCGCAGCTTTCATCCGCTCGGGACCGTGCAGCAGCTAAATGCTATTTTGGCATCTGGCTCTATTAGCCGCTATAGCAAACAAGTCAAAGCCCCAACCATTGTGTTACATGGTAGCGCCGATGGCCTCCTGCCAGCATCGCAAGGGCGCGTGGTGGCGAAGACCATCCCCAATGCCAAGTTTTATCTGATTGAGGGCATGGCACACGATATTCCTGAGTATTATCAGCCTTATATGGTGGATCTGATCAGTAATCATCTGTTGGCGCATCGCTCTTAAAGGTTATTTAAAAAGCGCGTACGTCTGAACAAGCGTGTAAGTTTGACTGTCAAAGACAAGCTTGCACGCTTTTTTATGCCTGCTTAAGTTATTTATATTTGCTGAATTTTTTATGCCTACTTAGGTATCGCCATGGGGCAAAAACAAACGGCTCAATCACAGCCAACGCTGCTGCCTGTTTTATCAATACACATTTTATTGCCATTTTTTAGATTACCGATCCATGCTTTGCCATCGACAAACACAAACGAGGGCTTGCCTTGATAAGTATCACTTGCCGACACGCCACTGTCTGCAAACCGAAACGGAATCAACAGCTCACCACCAAGATTGACAAAGCCCCAATCTTCATTGATACGTACGCCCGCCATGCCTTCAGAGAAGGGACGCACCTCATCAAATGAGTAGGTAATCATGGTGACATTTTGGTCATCGACAAAGCCCCATTTACCATCTTGCTGACGCGGCTGTAGTGTGGTAAATGGACTGATGGGCGGCGTGGATGGCGACTGACGCGCTTGCGGCGGCTTGTGGTTATTGTCAGCAGGCTCTTTTGCCACATTGCCACTTTTATCCAGCCAACTGATGTTATTGCTTTTACGCACACGGGTGATGCCGCCGCGATAATCAGCCACCTCACTAAACGATGACGAAAATGGCACGACGGTTCTGTTGGCGGTATTGATGACGCCATAGTTGCCGTCCTTTTTTACGACGATACGCCCTTCTGATACCGGCCGCGCCCAGCCTTGACGCTCTTTTAGCATATCGTACATAGCAGGCACCACTTCTCGCCCTTTCATATTGAGATATCCGACATGACCGTTACGCAGTACGGGCAGCAGCCCCTCTGAAAGGTTATCGGCGTCGACCTTTTGATAACGTGATAGATCGACGATGCGCTTGCCTTTGTTGTCAATCAAGGCCACAGGCGCGCCAAAATCTTTGACGGCTAAAAACAAGCCACTGCTGGCGGTACAAGAGACGTTTTTGTAGTAGCTTTTGGGGATTTTACAGCTGGCGGCTTGTGCTTGCGGTATCACCAGTAACGCACTGACAATGCTAACGCCAGCCGTACACCGCAACATCATTGTCCAAAGGTTAGATACTACAGGGCGCGGTTTTGATAAAGAACATCGAAACATAATAAACCTAAGCAAATGTCATTTATTGGCATAATTATATACACAGGGGTCGTCGTTTAGATAGCCTTGTCTGCTATCTCATAGAATAATTGTCGCTGAGCCATTTCATTTTGGGGGCAAAACCTCGACAATAGCTTAATCGCTGTAAAATGCTTTTTTATCATCATCCCATTCATATAAGGAGACACTATGGCTATGGCCATCGCCGCATCCCGCTCTGCCCCTATCGGTTTAGTCGTAGGCTGTATTATTTTTGGTTTAGGTAGCCTGATCGTCGCTCATGTCGATATCGGTGGTTGGGCGATGTCGTTTTGGCGCTTGGCCATCTCTGGTATCGTTTTTGCCGTATTGGCCAAAATCATGGGACAACGCTTGCCGCGCTCAGGACGCGCAATTTTTTATGCGTTGTTATCAGGGGCGTTTTTGGGATTGGATTTGGCACTTTGGCATGAGAGTATTTATGCGGTCGGCCCTGGTATCTCTACCCTGCTCAATAGCTTACAGATCTTTTTCTTAGCAGCGATTGGGTTTTTGTATTTCAATGAGCGTCAATCTATTGTACAGCTGATTAGTTTGTTTTTGGCAATGCTCGGTGTGGCGATGATTGGTAGCCCGGAGTTTGCCCATAACAGTGCAGCGACGTGGGGGTTTGTCACTGGTATCGTCTCGGGCGCTATGCTAGCGGCATCGATGACCTTTATCCGTAAGACGCACGATACTGAGCCAACGCCGATATTTATGCTCATGCAGCTGATCAGTATCGGCGGGGTGCTGGCGATGGTTGTGCCAATGTGGGTGTCTGATCAAGGCAGTATCTTGCCCAATACTTGGGCGGAGATTGGCTGGATATTGGTCTATGGTACGGTGATGCAGTGCTTGGCATGGGGACTCATTGCTTACTCTATTCCCAAGCTGTCACTGGCCTTGACGGGGTTACTATTGCTCTCTGAGCCTATCGCCGCTTTGGTGATTGATTATAGCTGGCTGGACAAACCCATCAATACTTTACAGTGGGCTGGTGCGTTACTCACCATGTTTGCTATTTATTTGGGTTCACTCAAACCAAAGCCACGCGCCCTACGCCGTTATCGTTTTTTTTCGCGGTTTTATAAACGCGACTATAAATAATCTCTGTCTGCTACTTATCATCATCTATTGCTCCCCTAAACGCACTACAAAAAACGCCCATACTATAATAGTATGGGCGTTTTTTTGACCAGTATACGGCCTATTTGGCCGCTGCGCTAGTGTCAGCGTTTTTGTCAGAGCCTTTATTAAACAACACATTTAACACGATAGCAGCCAAAGTTGCCGTGCCGATGCCGCCCAAATCAAACCCGCCTAAGTGCAAGCTAAAGTTACCTGTCCCCATAATGACAGTAACAGCCGCGATAATCAGATTGCTGTTTTTGCTAAAATCGATGTGATTGTCGATCCAAATCTTTGCCCCTGCAATCGCGATCAGGCCAAACACCACGATAGAAGCACCGCCTAATAAGGCCGCTGGTATCGTCTGAATAATGGCACCAAACTTTGGCGATAAGCCCAGCAAAATAGCCACCAACCCTGCCACGACAAATATCGTCGTGCTATAGACCTTGGTTACGGCCATGACACCGATGTTTTCGGCATAGGTAGTGACACCAGTGCCACCAAACCCTGCCGAAAACGTCGTGGCCAGCCCATCTGCAAAAAACGCGCGGCCCATATAAGGCGTCACCCGCGCTTTTGTCATACCCTCAACTGCCTTAAAGTGTCCTAAGTTTTCGGCGACTAGGATAAATGCCACCGGCGCGATAAGAATAATGGCGCTCATCTCAAAGCTTGGGGCATGAATCGTTGGTAGCCCAAACCACGATGCGGCGGCGACACCACTAAAATCAATCGCCGTGCCGAAGCCCAAAACATTGGTCATCACAAAATAGGCCACATAAGACAAGATCAAGCCCACCAGCAACAGCAAGCGGCGCAGCATACCACGGGTAAAGACCGCCACCCCACTGATGAGTAATACCGTCAACGTCGCCATCCAAGCATCAAACTGATTGGCCGACACCCCTTGGATGGTCACTGGCGCTAGGTTTAGACCGATAATCATCACAATAGCTCCTGTGACAATGGGCGGCATCAAGCGTTCAATCCAGCCAGTGCCCGTCTTCATCACCAATAGCCCAATCAGCGCATAGACGATACCACATGCCATGATACCGCCTAAAGCGACACTCAAATTATCATTGAACCCTGCCCCTGCATAAGCGGTCACTGCAATGACAGGTCCGATGAACGCAAAGCTTGAGCCCAGATAACTTGGCATACGCCCGCCTGTGATCATAAAAAACATCACAGTACAGATGCCCGACATCAAGATAGCCAGATTGGGGTCAAATCCCATCAAAAGCGGTGCCAACACCGTCGCCCCAAACATGGCAAAGGTATGCTGCACCCCTAACAAGACGCTTTTTGAAGGCGGTAGATATTCATTGATACCGACAGGATCGCGGTCCAAGTCGCCTTTATAAGGTCGCCATGTCGGAAACCAGCGGCCATTGTCAAAATCTGAATGAAGCGGCTGACCCATGGCTGCTGGGTCGATACCCGCCGCCTCTAAGGCGTTTTGTGCCGGCTTATCTTGAGCGCTTTTTTGGGAAGATGAAGGATGTTCTGTTGGCGATGACATGCGCGCGTCCTATGTGAGCTGGAGTGATGAGGAAAAACAAGGGCGTGTCTCAATTTTAGTCAATAGCTACTTACTTAGCCTAAAAATAAAAACACTTTAATAGAATGATACTATGCAGCAATATTTTGATTTATAACATCATGATTTATAACACAAATCGACTATTTTTCTTTTTTTCTATTGAGACTTATTCTTTTATATTTCTTGCTAGCAAACCAAAAGTATTATTTGTTATGATGTCTGTGTTTTACCGGATGTGACAGGGTCGATATGTTGCCGATATGTTCAATAGTTAATTCTAAATAAAACAGATACATTATATGTCAACATGGAACTGGTATAGATTTTCCTTGCGTGCCGTACCTGTGCTGCTCGATGCTGCGTAAAACTCATCCCAGTCATACTGTGTCGTTTTTATACTGAACTCACTATACTAAATATCTAAGTTGGCGCTGTCCTACTGTCCATCAGCCTATCAACTACTGACTTACAGGATGTTACACAACCGTTGGCTGGAAGCATAATAACGGAGTTTCTTATTAAATAAAAGTTATTATTCAGCGGCTATTTTTGTTCTTCGACTCCCATACAACCACCACCACTGCGCTATATGCACCGTATATAGGTGATTATCGGTAGTGGCTGGCTATTATATATTGACTCAAAGTGCGTAAAGCAGGCTATCTTGTCTGCCCAATCACTGATGACTTTTTGGTAATTTATTATGATTAGTGTTTTTGATTTATTTAAAATCGGTATCGGGCCATCAAGCTCACATACCGTCGGTCCGATGGTCGCTGCCAATCTTTTTTTGACCTCACTGATAAAGCAGGCTGAGTTAACGACTATCCAGCGTATCGAGATTGAGCTTTATGGCTCGTTGGCAGCCACTGGCAAAGGCCATGCCACCGACACAGCCATATTACTTGGCTTACTCGGACATACGCCCAGTACGATTGATACGCGTTTGACCAGTGATTATCTAGCGCCTATTTTTTCAGCCAAACAGCTGGCTATCTCAGCCATGCATACGATTGACTTTGATACAGATCGCGATATTCACTGGTATGATGAGACGGTGTTGCCTTATCACCCAAACGCCTTGACCCTGCGCGCGACACTAGCAGATGATAGCAGCTATCAGCAGACTTACTACTCAGTTGGCGGCGGTTTTGTCATCAATGAAGAAGACGCCACCAACCCAGACGAAGACCATGCCAGCCCTACGATAGCTAGTGTGCCGTACCCCTTCAATAGTGCCGCAGAGCTACTAGAGCAATGTCGTCAGCATGAGCTTAGTATCAGCGAGCTGGTGCTGGCCAACGAGTGCCACTTTCGTGATAAAACAGCGGTGTTTGAGTATTTGGATCAGATTTGGGCGGTGATGCAAGACTGCGTCACACAAGGGTGTGACAATGGTGGCATCTTGCCAGGTGGCCTAGATGTCAAACGCCGCGCTAAAGACTTGCACCAACAGCTAGACGCTGAAAAAGACCAGCCGATCGCCAAGACCGACAAGCTCGCTGCCATGGACTGGGTCGATCTGTACGCTCTGGCAGTCAATGAAGAAAACGCCAATGGTGGCAAAGTGGTCACTGCGCCGACCAATGGTGCAGCGGGCATCATCCCAGCGGTGCTACATTATTACCGTGATTTTTTGCCCAACTATAGCCAAGACGGCGTGCGCAAGTTTTTATTAAACGCCACGGCTATCGGCAGCTTAATCAAACAAAACGCCTCCATCTCTGGCGCTGAAGTTGGCTGTCAAGGCGAGGTTGGCTCCGCTTGTGCGATGGCAGGCTCTGCTCTAGCCGAGATCATGGATGGCTCGCCAGCCAAATGCTTAAATGCGGCCGAAATAGGCATCGAGCACAACTTAGGCTTAACCTGCGATCCTATCGGCGGACTGGTACAGGTGCCTTGTATCGAGCGCAATGCCATGGGCGCGGTCAAAGCGATCAATGCGGCGCGTCTGGCCTGCCGCGGCAATGGCCAACATTTCGTCTCGTTAGACAAGGTGATTGAAACCATGAAAGTGACTGGCGCTGACATGCTCGATAAGTATAAAGAAACCTCACGTGGCGGGCTGGCAGTGTATGCTGACAATCGTATACCGACGGCCACTCATGGCGTCAGTGTAAAGTACAGCCAGTGTTAGTCGTCATTTATGAGGTCAGCATACTAATAAGATAATCGTGTTGTGTTAAACGTAACAAAAAATGCCTCTGATCAATCAGAGGCATTTTTTAGGATAATGATTAGGGCGTGTTGAACATTCACAAATAGGCACTGCTGATTGCTAAAATTGTTCCAGACAAGGCGCAAAGCAACGATAATGCAGATGCCTTAGCTAGATTTGCAACGCAGTACAGCGCAATTTTAGCATCAGCCGTAGGGACAGGACTCTTTTTTGCCGCTTCATTGGTAAAAATAGACGCTTAGAGCGACTAAGCTTACTATTTTTACCTTCGAATCGTCCTAAAAAATAGTCTCTGTCAGTGCCATGGTTGAATGTTCAACACGCCCTCAATATCTATCGTCAGAACACGCCCTCAATATCTATCGTCAGTATGATGGCTGTCTACAATAGTTTTAGTCAGCAGTTAGCGTCATTACTCAGCTGTCTTAGAAATTACTTCATTTAAGATCCAGACCGGTTGTACCACATTTGAGCCTTCAGCAGTTACGGCTTCTTGGCGCACATCGAGCACATAACGATAGTTTGGCTCATAAGTGAAACCTTGGATATTACCATTTAATGTGGTGTAGTTTTTCTGATGGGTTTGACGATACTGCAAGCATTCAGCTTCAACGGTGGTACCATCGGTTGCCGTGAGGTCACAAACAGCTTTTCGTGGTGCAATCTCTACCTCAAAGCTTGGGATATTGACAACTTTGACATTCATTGGCTGCCCCTCAACCACCATGGTACGCTCGTTATCCATCCCCATGGTAGAGCAACCTGATAGGGCAAATGTGGTCATTAATGCTGCAATGGCTAATTTTTTCATTATTCAATCCTCAGTTATTGGTTATGCGTTTTTATTACTTGTTTTACGTTATTGTTTGGCAAATTTTATAACTATCGTCGTATGTCTCACACTTATCAGGTCATGATTACTTGATAGTTTGGTTTAACCGTTTGATGTATTGCTGACTGAAATAAGTATAGGGCGCAGTGCTGCTTCTCCTCTATGACTGCTTTGTAAAGTAACGTCAGCTTTTGCAACTGCTGTTAATAAAGCGTATTAAATCACAGGGTAAATTGCTACTCACCGCGTATTTACTTCGAGCACGTCTCCTCATATTGGCTTAACAAGGCACAAAAAAAGCCAGAGCGACACCGTATCGGTCACTCTGGCTGTTACACTTGGCATTAAGGTATCAATAAATAGCCGCTATCAGTTAGCTACGATAGTCTGCATTGATTTTGACATAGTCATAAGACAAGTCGCAGGTATAAACGGTATCGCTAGCATCACCGCGTGCCAGATCGATATGAATGGTAATCTCTGGGCGGCTCATCACCGCCTTGCCCGCCTCTTCTGTATAATCTGGCGCCACGCCGCCGTTTTGGCAAATCATCACTTCATCAAGATAGACATCGACTTGCTCGGTATCAAGATCTTCAATCCCTGCATAACCCACCGCCGCCAAGATACGACCCCAATTAGCATCGCTGGCAAAAAACGCCGTTTTGACCAATGGAGAGTGCGCGACCGCATAGGCCACGTCACAGCATTCTTGTGTAACTTTGCCGCCGGTGACTTTGACCGTCATAAACTTCGTTGCGCCTTCCCCATCTCGTACAATCAACTGCGCCAGACGGACAAACACCTCTGTCAAGGCAGCAAATACCGCTGAATAATGCGGGTGCTCAGGGCTATCGATTACCTCCGAGCTGGCTGCACCTGTGGCGATCAACACGCAGCAATCGTTGGTCGAGGTATCTCCATCGACTGTGATGCGGTTAAAGGACTGCTCATTGATTTGACCCAGCATCTCTTGTAGCAGGTCGGTTTTGATATTGGCATCGGTCGCCACATAGCCTAGCATAGTTGCCATATTTGGACGTATCATGCCTGAGCCTTTTGAGATACCAGTCACATGATAGCAGCTGCCCGCCACCTCGATTTTTTGGCTCGCAATCTTGGGTATAGTATCAGTGGTACGGATGCCATTTGCCGCGGCCAGCCATTTATCAGCCGCCAAACCAGCAAGCGCCTCATCCAACCCTGCAATGACCGCATCGCTGTTTAGCGGCTCACCAATGACCCCTGTCGAAAACGGCAAGACCGTCTGGGTATCGACGCCAGCTTTAGTGGCCAATGCCGCACATATCTCTTGGGCGCGGCGTTTGCCATCGGCACCCGTCCCAGCATTGGCATTACCAGTGTTGATCACAAGATAGCGTGGACTGTGAGTGTCAAAGTGCTCACGCAGTACGCGTACAGGCGCCGCACAAAAGGTGTTGTTGGTAGTGACAACAGCGCAGCTGGCCGTCTCAGCAATCTCAAGCACCACCAAATCATCACGATCCTTATAACGCACACCTGCCGCGGTCGCACTTAGTTTGACGCCTTCGATGGGATAAATAGTATCAGGTATTGCAACATTTCCAACAGCCATAGGGGTTTCCTTATTTTGCTTATATAGATGGTTTATTCAGACGGTTTGTTTATTTAGGCCATATTTGATTCAAATTATACTTTGCTAAGAGCAAACGCGCTCCAAATTGGCGCGTGGTCAGAAGGCTTTTCCATACCACGAAGCTCATAGCTGATACCCGCATCCACGCAGTGATCGACGAGATCCGCGCTACACAAAATATGGTCGATACGTAGACCACGCTTCGGATCGTCATTAAAGCCGCGACTGCGGTAATCAAACCAGCTATATAGCTCGGTACTCTCTGGATAATGCAGACGGTACGTATCCGTCAGCTCACGCGACATCAAATCGGCATACCACTCACGCTCTTCTGGCAAAAATGAAGTCTTTCTATTTTTTAGCCAGCGTTTGGCATTTGCTTCCCCAATGCCGATGTCGATATCTTCTGGCGCGATATTCATATCACCCATAATCACCAGTGAGCGACCTTCAGCTTTGAGCGTGTCGATATATGCCATCAAATCGGCATAGTAGGCACGCTTCATAGGGAACTTGGTGGGATGGTCTTGGCTCTCGCCTTGCGGAAAATAGCCATTTAATACATCAATTTCACGGCCTTGCAGCTCATAACGGGCGTGGATAAAGCGTTTTTGGGCATCCACATCTTCGCCAGGGAACCCCTTTTGGACAAATATCGGCGCAACTTTGGATAACAGAGCCACACCGTAATGCCCTTTTTGGCCAAAGTATTCTACATGATACCCCAAACCCTCGACCGCCGATAAAGGAAACTGATCGTCGTGTACTTTAGTCTCTTGTAATCCCATCACATCAGGATCGATCACCTCTCGCACTGCCTCTAGCTGATGCTGACGGGCACGAATACCATTGATATTAAAACTGACAAAACGGGTCATAAATTATCCTATACTGATTGATGAAAATACGCAGCGATACACTGATATGACGCACTATGATAGCAGACGTAAATGGGTCTGACTGTTGCACGCCCAGATATCTTAAGCTAGAGTAGTTGCTACTGGTCAGCGGCCATGATACCTCATAATAAATAGCTGACACTTTTTGGGCATGCAACTTTTAGCACTCAACCATCGCACAGACATCCTGTATCACTATACTGAGCACTCATATGACAACAAGCACGCAAACAACAACAACAAAAACCGAGCACCACACCCCAAAAACAGCCACCAGCGATAGTATCTCGCCACTATTTGCAAAAGACTATAATGTCTATATTAACCATACCGATGCTGGCGGTATAGTCTACCATGCCAATCATCTGGTGTTTTTTGAAAACTGTCGCCGTGATTGGTTTGCCAAACTCGGTCTCAACGGTTATTTTTTACAGACAGATACAGGCGACGTGCAGCACTTTGTCGTCAGTCAAGCAGACCTACAATACAAACGGGCGATATTGTTAGATGAAGTCATCAGCGTACGTATCGATGACGTCGAGATAAAGCCTGCCAGCATTGTGTTTTATCAAAGTATCCATCGGCATCTGACAGATAGCGCAGCTAGCAGCAACGCTGGGCTATTAAGCCGTGGCAAAATTGTCATCGCCTGCGTGCAAAACCAGCTAAGACCGACACCAAATACCGGTGACAAGGACCATGCAGCCGATACCGCTGCTGCCAACGGCGCCCCCATGCGCCCCATTCGCGTACCTCAAAAGCTGCGGGCAGCCATTGAGCAAGCCGCCGCACGGCCGTCACCAATTCAGACACCAGCTGCTCAATAGACAGCGCCCATCGATGAGTAACGACAACGACGATACTATCTTGGCATTTGAGCATGTCAAGGTGCTGACTCACGGTAGTGATGGACAAAAAAAACGACTGATACAACAAGCCAGTGGCACACTATTAGCAGGACAGGTGACCGTCCTGACGGGTACATCTGGTAGCGGCAAGTCGGTACTACTACGGGTGCTGACAGGGCTTTTGCCCATCAGCGCGGGCACCGTACGGTTAAGACCCACGCACGAGCCGCCCCACGCCCGCTTTTGGGGCATACAAGATATCTCACCTACCAAATGGCGCGCTCAAGTCGCTTTGCTCGCGCAGCACCCTCAGCTGATAGAAGGCAGCGTGCTTGATAATCTGCAGCTGCCTTTCCAGTTGCGGGCGCATCAGCATCTATGCTTTGATAGCGATTGGCATACCGCCCAGCTTGCTTATTTAGGCCGAGGGGGTGATTTTTTGCACAAAGATTCCTATCACTTATCAGGCGGCGAGCGCCAGCTGGTCAACACCTTACGCTTACTACAACTAGAGCCGCGTGTCTTGTTGCTAGACGAGCCTACCGCCGCGCTAGATGTCGATACGGCCGCGCAGCTGGTTGCGCTTCTCGCCGACTGGGTACAAAAAAGCAAACAACGCACGGTACTGTGGGTCACGCACGATACCCAAGACATCCTGCCATTGGCAGACCAGCATTGGCATATGCAAGCAGGCGTACTGACTAAAATCAGGTAAATGTAAATTCAATGAACGCATCAAAGGGTACATGTCTGCGTAGGCACAGCGGGCAGTAAAAATAAATGAGTGAGCCAGCATACTTGGCTGACAAAGTGAGCCGCGATGAACACCAGCGACGACATGCAGATATTTCTCACATATGGCGACATTGCGCTCGCCAGCAGCTTAATCCTCATGGTATTGATGGTCTCTTGGCGTTTGCGTCTACATCTGACCAAAACACTATTGATGGCGGCGCTACGTACAGTCGTGCAGCTGAGCTTTATCGGTCTCATCTTAGCGTGGGTATTTGCGCGCGAGCAGTGGTATGAAGTTTTATCCATCTTGACCATAATGACACTGATTGCAGGAAGTGCGGCCAAAAACCGAGTCAAACGCCGCTATAAAGGCTTGTTTATCGATACGCTGCTTGCCGTTAGTGTCTCCGCAGTACTGGTGACAGCCATGGCTATCTTGGTTATTTTAGAAGTGCAGCCATGGTACACACCGCAGTTTGTGATTCCTATTTTGGGTCTGATATTAGGCAACTCACTGACTGCCATCTCATTGACCAGTAACCAGCTGATCAATGCCTTTTATGAGCAGCAAGCGCGTATCGAGATGATGCTCAGCTTATCTGCGACGCCCTTTGAAGCTGTACATGAGCAGATACGAACGGCCATCATCAATGGTATGACACCGACGCTCAACTCTATGTTGGTGGTCGGCGTGGTGAGCTTACCTGGTATGATGACAGGACAGATCTTAGCAGGCGCTGATCCTACCCAAGCCATTCGCTATCAAATAGTCACCATGTTTTTAATCTGTGTGAGTAGCACATTGGGCTGCACCATCAGCGCCCTACTCACTTACCGCCGATTTTTTAATAAACACCAGCAATTCTCGCTTCCTTGACTGCCAATTGCTGGCTTCTATGAGGGCGTGTCCTCAATTCAACTGATAGTCACCAAATTTACTCCATCAAGCATCACTTCTTTTCATTATCCGTTCATTGTAATTGTCAATTATATATAGTCGATACACTCTAAAAATGTCATAGCGCTACTGGGATGAATTTTGCGCAGCCTCTGGGAACGCAGCACGCAAGTAAAATTTATACCAGTAGCGCGTTTAAATCCATAACAGTTTTACATTCAGCTAACTATAGATAACTTCTCTGGTACAGGCTTAATCTACCTCATACTTTATGGCTGATGGTTAAATGAACTGATCAGTATCATATACCGTTGTTGCCTTGGCCGACATTCATGCTACTGTATTTCTGAAGTGTATTATTTTTTTGATGCCTTGGTTTTTATGCTTTAATAATAGCGCATGGTTTTCGCTATCACTGAAGCAATCGATGATTACCGTGCAACTTACCCTGTCATTCAAAAAACTGAGCAGCCAGTCAATAAATACGGATGTTGACGCACGCAGCGACAAACTACCTCTGTCAGCGCTGGTGTGTTTTATTGACACGGATAAGACTGCTTTGATACACCCTCCTACCCTATTTTGAAATTCAAGGACGCTGACTATGATGCCGAACAAACCTTGGCTTGCCAATTATCCCGATGGTGTACCTAAGACTATCAACCCTGATAGATATAGCAGCATAATGGAGCTGTACGAGGAATGCTTTGACCGCTTTCGTATGCACCCTATGAGTATCTGTATGGGTGTGACTCATACTTATCATGATGTGGATGAAGCCTCGTTGGCCGTCGCCGCATGGCTACAATCTCAGGGACTACCACAAGGCAGTGTGGTGGCACTGATGATGCCAAACGTGCCGCAATATCTGCCCACGATGATTGGTATCTTGCGCGCAGGCTATGTATGCACCCCAGTCAATCCACTCTATACAGGCCGCGAGCTGCGCCATCAGCTCAACGACTCAGGCGCACAAATTATCTTTGTGGTAGACAACTTTGCCCAAGCGCTCGAGCAGGTCATCGGCGAGACCAAAATCAAACGTATTGTCTTATCCAAAATGGGCGATATGATGGGGCTCAAAGGCATCTTGGTCAATACCATCATTCGCCAAGTCAAACGTCTGGTCCCCAAATACAAGCTCAACGACCCAAAGTATCAAGTCACCAAACTCCCTGATGTGCTCAAAAAAGGCAAAAACCTTCCCTTTCAAAAGCCAAAAATGTCACTTGATCAAAAGGCGTTTTTGCAATATACCGGCGGCACAACAGGATTATCAAAGGGTGCCATCTTATCGCAGCGTAATATCGTGGCGGCGGCGATGCAATCAGAGGCTTGGACCCGCCCTATCACCTCTGAGATCAATGAGGTATATATCAATATGGTCATGGCGCTACCGCTGTATCATATCTTTGCCTTTATGCTCAGCTTGCTCGGCATGCGCTCAGGCTATACCTTTATCTTAATACCCAACCCGCGCGATATACCAGGGTTTATCAAAACCTTATCAAAACAGCCATTTCATATTTTTCCAGCGGTCAATACGCTGTTTAAAGGCTTGCTAGATCATCCAGACTTTAAACACCTAGATTTTAGCTCGCTACGTATCTCGCAGGCAGGTGGTATGGCGGCGACCGAACAAACCGCCACTCGCTGGCTTGAGACCACTGGCTGTGCGATGATCGAAGGTTGGGGAATGACCGAAGGCGTGGCGGTCGGTACGGCCAACGTCATCACAGATCGTAAGTTTAACGGAACAATTGGTGTGCCCGTCCCTAGCGTCGATGCCATTGTGATTGATGATGAGGGCAAGCGCGTCGGTGTAAACCAAGCAGGCGAGCTGTGCGTCAAGGGCCCTAACGTCACCTCAGGTTATTTAAACAGAGACAGCAGTGATGACTTTACCAGCGATGGTTATTTCCGTACTGGTGATATCGTTAGTATGGATGAAAAAGGCTACTTTAGACTGTTAGACCGTAAAAAAGACATGATTTTGGTCTCTGGTTTTAATGTTTTCCCTAATGAGATTGAGTCTGTCATGCTTGACTGCGACGGTATCGTTGATTGTGCGGTCATTGGTATTCCTGATGAGCGCCAAGGCGAGGCAGTCAAAATCTATGTGGTGCCTGCGGACAACAATGTCACCAAAGAAGTCATCAAAGAGTTTGCGCTGGACAACTTAACGGGTTATAAGTGCCCACGTCATATCGAGTTTGTCAGCGAGCTACCAAAGAGCAACGTCGGTAAGGTATTGCGGCAAAAACTGCGCGAAAAACACGACGCAGACCATCCAAGACTGTAGATACGTCATTCATAATAAGAACTTTATCAAAGCTTTATCATAGCGCCTTGCCTTTGCAGGGCGCTTTTATGTCAGCGCCCTTATCTTTAGATCTTTTTATTACTTACTATTGCTTGATGCATGAATGACGGCTTATCTGTCTCGTTACTATCTATTTATCCGCTTTGACCTCACAGAATTTTTACTCAATCTTTATTCTATGTTATCGTCACTATTGACGAATCGCCTTCGCCAGCCATTTATCTTTCAAATAAGCTGCCGCGCCAGACAACACCCTCACAGCCCATCCCTATTTGATGACCATTTAACTTATTTCACTTGCAACACATCTTATTTGATTAATCAAATTTATATATGTACTAAGAAGTTCTAGTATAATAATATCGATTTACGTTGTAGTTATGTTAATTTATTGCCGGAATATGTCAATTGCCATTCTGTTGCTTTAATTAAAGGAAACATTCGTTAAAACAACAGAATATCGTCGTTTTACCATATATATGTTTTATTTGACCTCGTGTGACGGCGAGGCGCACAATCAATCGTTTAACCCATTCAAACCAGCATTTTTGATCGTTAAACACCATTGTACAAAGGCCACCATATGTTAGCAGTCAGTAATAGATAGGATAGCACTCGGCCATATCGCACTCAGTGATTGAGCGCATATCGTTGACAAGGATGTGACTACTTTCTTATAGAACCTTAACTTATATCAAAATTAAGGAAGCTAAATATGACTACAGATAAGCCTTGGCTTGCTCATTATCCAGCAAACGTACCAAAGAGCATCGACCCTGATCAATACGACAACCTCATCGAGCTATACGAGGAGTGTTTTAATCGCTTTCGTATGCACCCTATGAGTGTCTGTATGGGCGTGACACACACGTATGATGACGTCGACAAAGCCTCATTGGCCGTCGCCGCATGGCTACAGTCGCAGGGAATCCCCAAAGGTAGCGTGGTGGCATTGATGATGCCAAACGTGCCGCAGTATTTGCCCACGATGATCGGTATCTTGCGAGCAGGCTACGTATGTACGCCTATCAACCCATTATACACTGGCCGCGAGCTGCGCCATCAGCTCAACGATTCAGGTGCGCAAGTTATCTTTGTGGTAGACAACTTTGCCCAAGCGCTCGAGCAGGTCATCGAAGAGACGGCCATTAGGCGTATTGTTTTATCCAAAATGGGCGACATGATGGGGCTTAAGGGTATTTTGGTCAATACCGTTATCCGTCAAGT
Source organism: Psychrobacter celer (assembly GCF_016107555.1). GTDB lineage: Bacteria > Pseudomonadota > Gammaproteobacteria > Pseudomonadales > Moraxellaceae > Psychrobacter > Psychrobacter celer. Next base: position 74,333 of record NZ_JABASU010000009.1, read on the forward strand.
CAAACGCTTGGTACCTAAGTACAACCTCAATGATCCTAAATATAATGTCACCAAATTCCCTGATGTTCTAAAAAAAGGCAAGAGTCTACCGTTTCAGCCCTCAAAAACCAGCTTAAGCCAAACGGCTATCTTGCAATATACTGGTGGTACCACTGGACTATCAAAAGGCGCGGTATTAACTCAGCGTAACGTCGTCGCTGCTGCCATGCAGTCAGAAGCATGGTTTCGTCCGGTCACGTCTGAGATCAATGAAGTGTATATCAATATGGTCATGGCGCTGCCGCTGTATCATATTTTTGCTTACATGCTTAGCCTGCTTGGCATGCGCTCAGGTTATACCTTTATCTTGGTACCAAATCCGCGTGATATGCCTGGATTTATCAAAACTTTATCCAAACAGCCGTTCCATATTTTTCCAGCGGTTAATACTTTGTTTAAAGGCTTGCTTGATCAGCCAAACTTTAAAGACCTAGATTTTAGCTCACTTCGTCTCTCGCAGGCAGGTGGTATGGCGGCAACCGAACAAACAGCGGCACGTTGGTTAGAAGTGACAGGCTGTCCGATGATTGAAGGTTGGGGTATGACTGAATGTGTAGCAGTCGGCACCAACAATATCGTCATTGATCGTAAATTTAATGGTACGATTGGCACGCCTGGTCCAAGCGTTGATATTATTGTTATCGATGAAGATGGCAAAGAAGTAGGCGTTAATCAGGCAGGCGAGCTGTGCATCAAAGGTCCAAATGTCATGTCGGGCTACTTTAATAAAGACAGTAGTAGCGACTTTACTAAAGAGGGTTACTTCCGTACTGGTGATATCGTTAGTATGGATGAAAAAGGCTACTTCACCCTACTCGATCGCAAAAAAGACATGATTTTGGTCTCTGGTTTTAATGTTTTCCCTAATGAGATTGAGTCTGTCATGTTGGACAGCGACGATATTGTCGACTGTGCGGTGATAGGTATCCCTGATGAGCATCAAGGTGAAGCGGTCAAAATCTATATCGTGCCTGCAGACAACAATGTCACCAAAGAAGCCATCAAAGAGTTTGCGCTAGACAACTTAACGGGTTATAAGTGCCCGCGTCATATTGAGTTTGTCAGCGAGCTACCAAAGAGTAACGTCGGTAAGGTACTGCGGCAAAAGCTGCGCGAACAGCATCAACTCGACAACCCGCAAACGCTTTAGTCAAAGCGTCTAACACTGCGGATACTGCAGCGTAAAAAGCCCTCTATACAGATATAGAGGGCTTTTTTTGTCTATTTATATTTTTATTGTATTTGCGTTTTAAGTGAGTGAGATGCTAACTGAACTTATTGACCACCTGTAATGGCAGATGCTTCATCGCCTTACCCACCACCGACCACGGCAAGCTTGGTACACAGGCTTCTTCTACCTCAGCCTCAATGGCGGCAACGATGGCTTTGGTGCCCGTTTCGGCATTGACCTCAAACGGCAGCGGTTTGGCGTTTTCATTGATCTCGGTACGCACATAGCCTGGATAAATCGTAGACACCTGAATGGGCAGATTGGTAAGTAGCATATCAGCACGAATACCCTCTGCAAGATGCGCCAGCCCCGCTTTGCTTGCACCATACGCCGTTAGGTGTTTGGGCAAACCACGCATAGCCGACATACTAGAGATCACCACCAAGTGACCGCTGTTTTGTGCGCGAAAGATATTCATCGCCGCTTCACACTGTGCCAGCGCGGATATAAAATTGATCTCGACTGTATGACGGTTGGTTTCAAAACGGCCTTTACCAATACGGCGGCTATCTCCCACACCCGCATTGACGACCACACGGTCGATACCATCGAAGTCCGCAGCAAAGGCATCAAACACTGAAAATATCTCGTCATAGTTGCTCACATCCAAAGCGCGATACTCGACCCGAATGTCCGGATACTCTGCCACTAGCTCTGAGGTTAAACGCTCTAGGCGATCGGTACGGCGCGCACAAATCGCCAAATTATAACCAAGCTTGGCAAAGAGTCTGGCCATCCCTTCACCCAAGCCTGAGCTGGCTCCTGTGATGAGTACGGTTTTGCCGCGCCCGACTTGTTGTTTGCTGCGTTTTTTTAGATACCGATCTGGGTATAGCGCGCTTAATATCTGCCGCTTGCGCTGCGCGGCGTTTTGCTTGACGACCTTTAAAATATGATTTTGCATAGACAGTCCTTGATATCTTATAATAAAATAGCGCTTGTTTTATCATCAGACAAGATAAGCGGATGATACGCGGCGATCATAGAGGATGGCATTCGTCCTTAGCCGCAGCCGCGAGCGCTGTTGTCCTACTATAGCGTATCCGTGCCGTCAGATACCAGCTTATCGCCACGTCACAAACCCTTTGCCTGCTGAAAACAGGTGACTATACTCATTTAAAGACAGCAAACGCGTTCGCTCATTTTTAAACGTGATCGCCGTCACCCCAGTATTGACCAGACTTTTATTAATCTGATAAGCCGTTGAGCTGCCCTGCTTTAATAGCTGAGCTGTGATGGCCGCGATCACGCCACCTGAGGTAAAAACCAGCACCGTACTGTCACGATTTAGGCTCATATCCACCACTTTTTGTCGTACCTGCTCGAGCGCCAACTGGGCGCGGTCGTTGAACTGTGGCCAGCTCTCTAGATAGTCATCATCGCACTCGCCGCCATGCCAGCGCTGCATCGCTTGATCAAACAGCTCGGCCAAACGCTTAGATGGGACCTCTGCTTGCGCAATCTCGGCCGCGATTGCCGCGCGATTGCCAAAAGCTGGATGAGACTTCATCAAGACGTCTTGATGATTAAACTCATCAAACTGCGGCAAGACATAGCGATCCGTATTGTCTAAGTCAATGGCGGATACGAGCGGCGGCGTTTGGTTTTGATCCCTGCCCGCAAAAGACTGGTAGCGTTGCCAAAAATGCCGCGCTGAGTCTTGCTGCCTGACCAAGCTGCCGGTAAAGATGGCATCGATAGGGCGCTGGGTGTTTGCATAATGCTCACCTAACATCTGCGCCTGAATACCGCCCAGCTCTGAGAGCTGATCGTAGTTTGCTTGCCCAAAGGACGCCTGACCATGACGTGCCAGAAGTATGGTGGTCATAAAATACTGCCTTTTGTTATTAATCCAACGGTATTTGTTTGCGGCGTATCAGCGCGTTACTCGTCCACCGATGACGACGTCTGGGTAAAGTAACTTTTTGGTAAGATACTTTTGACAATTTTTTGTACAGGACTGGGTAGCTGTGCGATGGTAGCAGCATCGACGCCCATGTCTGCTAAATGCGGCTGCACGTGACTGGTAAACAACGCCTCGCCCTCATACTGAGCGATCAGCTTTAAGCACTTGGCATGCAAGACATGGACGATAATCCAAAAGTTTTTAAAGGCAGGGTTGGTGGTTTGTTTATGATAATAGCGATAATAAATTTGCTGTACGATACCCGCTAAGCGAAACAACCCAAACACCTCATAAAACGTCCAGTTGTCTATCTGTAGGCCCGTACGCTCCAGATAATAATCCACCACTTCCTCACGGGTCATCATGCCCTTTAAATGCGTGGGCTGACGGCGGGACTGCTGCATGATCATGTTATCGTCGGCTTCTATCCAGTAAGCCAAAGCACTGCCCAAATCCATCAACGGATCGCCCAAAGTCGCCATTTCCCAATCGAGCACACCAATGACTTTGGTTGGATCCGTGGCATCTAAGATCACATTATCAAAGCGCCAGTCGTTGTGAATCAAGCAAGTTTTACTATCGGCAGGTGTGTGCTTAGTCAGCCATTGACGCACCAACGCAAAGCTTGGCACATTGGGTGTTTTGGCTTTGACATAGCGCTTATCCCAGCCTGTCACTTGGCGCTCGCAGTAGCCCTCACCGCGGCCAAGCTCGACCAAGTCAGGATGCGCGCTATAGTCTACTTGATGTAGATCAATCAAGGCGTCGATGACATTGGTGCATAATGCGCGTGTTTGCGCTTCATCTAACTCAATCCCTTTGGGCAGATTGGCACGCGGAATGATGCCTTCCATACGCTCCATGACATAAAAATCCGCTCCGATGACTGACTCATCGGTACATAGCGCCACCATATTTGGCACATAAGGGTAAGCGTCTTTTAAGGCTTTTTGTACCGTGTACTCACGCACCATGTCATGCGCCGACTTGGCTTTGGTGCCTTTTGGCGGACGACGTAAGATCAAATCTTGCTCTGCACCCGTGCCTTCATATTGTAGCCGGTACGTCCAGTTTGATGCGCCGCCTGAAAACTGAGTGACTGTTGGCTCGCCTTTTATATCAACGCCCTGCTCGCGTAGCCAGTCGCTGACCGCGTGAGCATCCAGCTCTTCGCCTTCGCGCACTGCGCCGCCTTTATCTAGGACGTTGCTCGGTGACTGGTCATCGTTGTCAGTAGAGTTGGCATGAGTATCAGTAGCCATAAGATGTTCCTTATCATGTGGTCAATTAAAGTAATCAATCATTACGGTAAGGCAGCTGCATTATCGTCGCTTTGCGCCTTGTCTAGCACCATTTTAGCGATTAGCAGTGCCTATTTGTGAATGTTCAACACGTTATGAATGTGCAACGCGCCCTACTCTTATATTAAGATTTAGCAGGTTTCGACGAGCGGCTAAAACCTTGACGCTTCAGCTCAAGTTTGGCAATCATGGTTTTATGCACTTCATCAGGGCCGTCAGCTAGACGCAGCGCGCGAGCTTGTGCATAAAATGACGGCAACATCGTGTCTTGGCACACACCCATACCGCCATAGATTTGAATCGCCATATCGACCACTTCTTGCAATACTGTGGGTGCGACGACCTTTATCGCAGAGATTTCAGTGAGTGCCGCTTTGGTGCCTTGGGCATCCATTTTTTGCGCCGCGTATAGTGTCAATAAGCGTGCTTGGTCAATCTTAACCCGAGCATCACTGATACGCTCAAAGTTACCGCCCAGCTGGATTAGTGGCTTACCAAAAGCCGTCCGTGCCATGCCGCGTTTGACAGCCAGCTCCAACGACTTCTCAGCCGCACCGATACAGCGCATACAGTGATGAATGCGGCCTGGTCCTAAGCGGCCTTGGGCTATCTCAAAGCCCATACCCGGCCCGCCGATAAAGTGACTGGCTGGCACACGCACATCATTAAAGCTGACCTCTCCATGACCATGCGGCGCATCATAATCACCAAATACTTTGAGCATACGCTCGATTTTGACGCCAGCGGTTTTTGCCGGTACTAGTACCATCGAGTGCTGATGGTGACGGTCTTTATTCTCATCAGGGGTATAGGCCATGACGATTAATACATCGACCGCAGGATCACCCAGACCTGACGACCACCACTTACTGCCATTGATGACGATTTCGTCACCTTCGACCACCGCCGTCGCTTGCATATTGGTCGCGTCACTGGAAGCCACCTCAGGCTCGGTCATACAAAACACCGAGCGCGTCTTACCTTCTAACAACGGCGTAAGCCACTGGTCTTGCTGCTCTTTTGAGCCATAGCGCCATAACAACTCCATATTGCCACTATCAGGTGCATTGCAATTGAATACATAAGGCGCCAGCAAACTGCGGCCCGTCAGCTCAGCAATCGGCGCATAGTCGGTGACAGACAAGCCAGCACCCAGCTCATCGTCTGGCAAAAACAGGTTCCATAATCCAGCGTCACGTGCTTGCTTACGCAAGCTCTCGTATTTTTCGGGCCACTGCCATGTGGTCCAGTCACCATCAGGGTTTTGTGCATGACAATCTTGCCAAAACTGCGCTTCTATTGGCTCGATATGGGTTTCGATGAACGCTTTGACTTTGGCATGCATGGCCTGACCATGCTCTGTTGCGGTAAACATCAGGGTTTGACTAGACATAGTGACTTCCTTTTCTCTACTTATGGTTAATGACTCTTATAAATTTCACATCGAAATTTTAATAAAACATTATAGTGTACGTACGTATACTCTCTTTTGTCCGCTACATTTATAACACAGTGATTATCAATAAACAGCAAAAAAGGCGCGACCAGCTAGGCCACGCCTTTTACAAAACACAAACACTTCATCAGTCAATCATAAAGCCTGCAGAGCTGAAGACCAAACAACCTTTTGATATTTCATGTTATTTTAGGATATTTAAACGACTGTTTAATTCAAAGCGCGCCAAGGCATCTGGCAGCTTGTCGAGCGCCACATGTAGAGTCGCCTCTGCTGCTTGCGCCAGTCCCAGCTTTTCTGCAAGCGTTGGTTTTTGCCTTGAATGCAGGGCATACACCTCACTGTCTTCCATCCGTGCCAAGATATAGCTGTCGGAGGTTTGTAGCTCATCGACCAAGTTTAGCGTCAAGGCATCTTCACCATACCAGTGCTCGCCTGTTGCGACTTTTTCTAAGTCTAGAGCTGGACGGTAAGTGTTGACAAAATGCTTAAACAGCGCATGCGTCTGCTCAAGCTCTTCTTGATACTTGGCGCGGTCTTCGGCGTCGTTTTCACCAAATACCGTTACGGTACGTTTGTAGTCGCCAGCGGTAAACATCTCATAATCGACATCGTGATTTTTGAGCCATTTATGAAAGTTTGGCAATTGAGAGACCACCCCGATCGAGCCGATCACAGCAAACGGAGCAGCCACCACTTTATCAGCCACACAAGCCATCATATAACCACCACTCGCCGCGACTTTATCAACACAGACAGTCAGATTTAGACCGGCATCTTTTAGACGAACCAACTGTGCCGCAGCCAACCCATAACCATGCACCAAGCCGCCGCCCGACTCTAGACGCACCACTACTTCATCACCCTTGTTGGCGGTGCTAATCAGTGTGCTAATCTCTTCACGCAGATGCTTGACGGCTGTGGCCTTGATATCTCCATCAAAGTCCAGCACAAAGACCTGTGGTTTGCTTTCGTTGTTTTTTTTCTTATTTTTTGCCTTTAGCGCTTGTTTGGCTTTTTTTGCCATGGTCTTTTTGAACTGCTTGAGGGCGGCCTTGCCTTGCGTGGCTTCCATTAAATCTTCACGGCGCTGCTTTTGCGCTTCGTTTAGATGGCGTACTTTTAGCTCGATAGGATTTTTGGGTGGATGAAATAGCATGATGGTCATTTCCTCAAGTCGGTAGATATGTCAGTAGATATAATGATAACGTTGCTGTTATTAATGTGCAGCTGATATGTGCCCGATTGGCCGTATTTTCAAGCACGATGACATTATTTAACGTAGATACTCTGGCAACCGCTAGTTGTATAACAATGCCAGATTAGGCATAATATGCGTTTACATCAAATTACTGCAGCCTGCGCGATGACCATTTGTCTGAATCGCGTATTTGTGCTTTTTTGCACAGTGCCTATTCGCACAGTGCCTAACTGGCGCCATGCCAATGATGGCTGCATTATTATATTTCGAACTGGGCTGACAACTGGATAATTATATTATGACGCAAAGCACTATGACGCATAGCGAATACCGAGACGAATATTGCGGAGCCGTAACCGAAAGCTTACTTGAGCAAACCATCAGTGTCGTAGGCTGGGTACATCGTCGTCGCGATCACGGTGGCGTGATTTTTTTAGACATGCGTGACCGCGCCGGTATCTTGCAGGTCGTCGTCGATCCTGATACGCCAGAGGCATTCGCAACGGCTGATGCAGTACGTCCTGAATATGTGCTAAAAATCACTGGCCGCGTACGCCGCCGTTATGAAGGCACCGAAAACAACAATATGACCAGTGGTCAAGTTGAGCTGTTGGGCAAAGAGATCGAAGTACTGGCCAAATCTGAGACCCCGCCGTTCCCATTGAATGACGAAAATACCACGGTATCAGAAGACTTGCGTCTTAAGTATCGCTATCTAGATATGCGCCGCCCGCACATGCAAGAGCGCATGGTGTTCCGTGCCAAGGCCACCTCAGCGATTCGTCGTTATCTCGACGATCACGGTTTCCTAGATGTTGAAACCCCTATCTTGACTCGTGCTACGCCAGAGGGTGCGCGTGACTATCTGGTGCCTTCACGTACTCGCCCAGGTAACTTTTTTGCTTTGCCGCAATCACCACAGCTATTTAAGCAGCTGCTTATGGTGTCAGGATTTGATCGTTATTATCAAATCGCTAAATGCTTCCGTGATGAAGACTTGCGTGCCGATCGTCAGCCAGAGTTTACCCAAGTAGATATCGAGACTTCTTTCTTAAACGAAGAAGAAATCATGAATATCAATGAAGGCTTGATCAAGCACCTATTTAAAACCATGCTTGATGTCGAGTTTGAAGACTTCCCGCGCATGACTTATGCCGAGGCGATGCGTGACTACGCCTCAGACAAGCCTGACTTACGTATTCCATTAAAATTGGTCGATGTGGCTGATTTGATGAAAGATGTTGATTTTAAAGTCTTTGCTGGTCCTGCAAACGACCCTAAAGGCCGTGTGGCCGCGCTACGTATCCCAGGCGGCGCTTCACTCAGCCGTAAGCAAATCGATGCCTATACCAAGTTTGTCGGTATCTACGGCGCGCGCGGTTTGGCTTATGTTAAAGTTAATGATGTAAGCTTGATCAACAACGGCGTCGACAAAGAGTCTGGCCTGCAGTCGCCTATCATCAAAAACATGACTGATGACGTCTTGGTTAGCCTTATCGAGCGTACTGGTGCAGAAGATGGCGACATTATTTTCTTTGGTGCGGACAAAGCCAGTGTGGTAAACGATGCCATAGGTGCTCTACGTCAAAAAATCGGTCTAGACTTAGACATAACCACGTGTGAGTGGGCACCGCTTTGGGTGACCGACTTCCCAATGTTTGAGCAAACTGACGATGGCCGCTGGACCTCTATGCACCATCCATTTACCAAGCCTAAAGGCTCGGTAGATGAGCTAAAACACAGCCCAGAAACCGCGCTTTCTATCGCTTATGACATGGTACTAAACGGTACCGAAATCGGTGGTGGTAGCTTACGTATCAATACCCTCGAGATGCAGCAAGCTGTATTTGAAGCGCTAGGTATCGATGAGCAAGAAGCCGAAGAGAAATTTAGCTTCTTACTTGACGCCTTAAAATTCGGTGCGCCGCCGCACGGTGGTCTTGCCTTTGGTTTGGATCGGTTGATCATGTTAATGGTAGGTGCAAGCTCTATTCGTGATGTGATTGCTTTCCCGAAAACCAAAACTGCTGACTGCCCATTGACCCAAGCCCCTGCTGAAGTCGATAGCAAGCAGCTACGTGAGCTTGGTATCCGTGTGCGCGAAAAAGCACAAGCCGACAGCAATAGACCTGCTCAGTAAGCCCTCAGATAATGTTTAACTATTCTTTATCTGGCGGACTACAGGATTCATCACTGCGTGAGTGGTCATGAATCCGTACCATATCTTTAAATACGTGCCACTTTCCGTCCTACAGATAGTGGCACGTTTTGTCGCTTGGGTTATCATAAAGATACCCAGCTTGAGTATCATGCGCACCGTCAGTATCAATATGGCGCTGATTGCTGATTCTTTATCAGACCAGCAAAAACAAGCGCTGACTAAAGAGATTATCTATCATCAGTGCTTGACCAGTATCGAGTCGGTCAAAAGCTGGGCGATGCCGCCTGAGTGGAGCATCAAGCAGATACGTGATGTCCACAATAAAGACATTTTGTTAGAAGGTCTTGCCAGTCCAAACGGTATGCTGGCCATCGTCCCGCATCTGGGTACGTGGGAGATGATGAACGCGTGGCTCAATCAATTTGGTGCCCCGACTATCATGTATAAACCAGTCAAAGGCGACATCATCAATGACTTTGTCTTGCAAGGCCGCTCGCGGTTAAATGCCACGCTGGTACCCACCGATGGTAGCGGGGTCAAGGCTATCTTTAAGACTCTAAAGCAAGGCGGCTTTAGTATTATATTGCCCGACCATGTCCCTGATCCGTCAGGCGGCGTGGTTGTGCCGTTTTTTGGGATTGAGACGTTGACCAGTACGCTGGCCTCCAAGCTTGCCAGTAAAACCAAATGCGCACTGGTCGGCTTATCTTGTATTCGCCGTGATGATGGGCGCGGATTTGATATTTATTGCTATAAGCTTGATGATCCAGCGCTGTATGAGCGCGATGCAAAAACAGCAGCGCATGCGCTCAATCTGGCCATGCAGCACATGATTGAGGATAAATGTAGCCATTATATGTGGGGCTATCGCCGCTTTAAACGCATCCCTAATCTTGGCAATCCTTATCGCGCTGATAGTAGCAAGCTACAAGCCTTTCTAAAATCGGCTAAGGATAAAAGATATAAGACTTAATTGCGCTATCTTTTATAGTAGACTCAATATAGCGGTATCAAATATAGCATATTCTAAGCTTCATGTTTTCATCTTATTAAAAAGAGTCAATTATGACATCTGACTTCGTTAACCATACTCTAAAAGACCAAGACTCTGCCCACCTAGCAGAGTCACGCTATATCATCTGTATGAAATGGGGCGATAAGTACGGTCCTGAGTATGTCAATCGTCTCTATAATATGGTCAGTCGCCATCTGACACTGGACTTTCAGATGGTTTGCTTGACGGATGATAGTACAGGTATTAATGAGGCGGTACAGTGCTACCCGATACCCGAGATGGATTTGCCAGCGGGACCTGAACGCGGCTGGAAAAAGCTTACAACCTTTAAGCCTGAGCTGTACGATCTAAAAGGCGTAGCGCTATTTTTAGATATCGACATCGTTATTGTCGATAATATCGACAGCTTTTTTACTTATAAGGCGGAGTTTGATGACAGTGTGGTTATCATTCGTGACTGGAAAAAACCTTGGCGCATGATTGGTAACAGCTCCGTCTATCGCTTTAATATTGGCATGGGTACTTATTCTGACTTGCTTAGTAATTTTGAGCGTAATTTTGACACCATTCGCACGCAAGTACGCCATGAGCAGGCTTATCTATCCAACTATTTGCGCGAGCATCATCATTTAGAGTATTGGCCCAAAGACTGGTGCGTCAGCTTTAAATACCAATGTATGGCAAAGCCGCCCTTTAACTTTATCAAAGCACCTACTCTGCCCAATGGCGCTAAAATCGTTATCTTCCATGGCGAAATCAATCCGCCAGATGCCATTGAAGGCGGCGGCGGCAAATGGTATCGGCGTGTCTTGCCGAGTCCTTGGCTGCAAGAGCATTGGCAGTAGTGGTGCTAGCTAACAGGTAAATATATGAAAAAGTCCGACTCACCAGATATAGACATTGTTATCGCTTGGGTGGACGGTGATGATGCACAGCTCAAAGCAAAAAGAGCGCGCTATCAAAAAACCTCTAGCGCTGCCTCTGACGCTACTAGCTCAACCCGCTTTGCCAGTAATGATGAAATCTATTACAACCTTGCTTCTATTTTGAAGTATGTACCTTTTTGTCGTCATATTTATATTGTTAGTGACGGGCAGCAGCCTGAGTTTATAAATGAGTTCGCTAAGCAGGGAATTTGTGCAGGTGATAAGATAAAAATCATCGATCATACAGAGCTTTTTGAGGGTTACGAGCAGTTTTTGCCAACGTTCAATACTCGCTCAATTGAAACAATGCTTTGGCATATAGCGGATGTGTCTGATTATTTTATTTATATGAACGATGATTTTTTCTTTAACCAGTCTGCAACTCTAGAGGATTTTATAGAGAAAGATAAGCTTATCTTGCACGGTCATTGGCGCAACACGGCAGCTTTAAATGCCAAACTTAACTTTCGTAAAGCTAAATCTAAACTATTAGGTACGCCTATTCAGCCAAGACATACCATCGCGCAGATGCTCAGTGCAAAAGTGCTTGATATGGATCAGTTTTTTGAGATTCATCATTTTCCTCATATTGTTGATAAAACGATCTTAAAAAACTATCTGCTACAGCACCCACAGCTTTTAGAGACACAAATAAAATATAAATTTAGAGATGTTGCTCAGGTGAACCCTATTACTCTGATGAACCATCTCAAAATACAGAAGAGCCAAGCCCATTTACGAGCTGATATAGCGGTTAATTACTTGAAGAACGAAGATAGCGTTGAGAGTTTTTTATCTAACTTAGATAATAGTGATTATAAGTATGGCTGCATTCAAAGCTTAGACCGTCTTAATTCTGACTCTTATCAGAAGGTTACAGCCGCTATGACAAATAAATTTTCGGCATATCTACCCTCATCGCTACTAACGAGTGCAAACTAACGTCTTAGAGCAACCATATATTGCATCAACTTTAACTTAGAGACCTTGGATACTTTATGAAAATAGTAGTCGTCGGTACCGGCTATGTAGGCTTATCAAATGCTATGCTACTAGCGCAGCATCATGACGTTATCGCTGTCGACATTGTCGCTGAAAAGGTAGAATTGCTAAATAATAAGCAATCCCCTATCGAAGACAAAGATATCGAACACTTCTTGACAAATAAAAAACTAAATTTCAGTGCAACTCTTGATGCAAAGCAAGCCTATGAAGATGCTGATTTTATTATTATAGCAACGCCTACTGATTATGACCCCAAAACCAACTATTTTAATACCTCAAGCGTCGAAACTGTAATTGAGCAGATACTCACCGTTAATCAAAACGCCCTCATCATTATTAAATCGACCGTACCCGTCGGCTTTACGCTCAGTATTAGAGCGCGCTATGGCACTGAGCGTATTATATTTTCTCCTGAATTTCTAAGAGAAGGCCAAGCTTTGCATGACAACCTTTTCCCTTCTAGAATCATAGTCGGAGAGCAGTCCAAACGTGCCCAGCAGTTTGCAGACCTACTCATCGAAGGCGCGCAAAAAAAGGATGTTCCATTACTATTTACTAAGCCCACTGAAGCTGAGGCAATCAAACTATTTTCTAATACTTATCTAGCTATGCGCGTGGCCTACTTTAATGAGCTTGACACTTATGCACAGACTTTTGGCTTATCTACTAGGCAAATCATCGAAGGGGTGGGCTTAGATCCACGTATCGGCGATCACTATAACAACCCCTCATTTGGCTATGGCGGCTATTGTCTACCAAAAGACACCAAGCAGCTCTTGGCCAATTATGATGAGGTGCCAAGTAATTTAATAAGAGCGATTGTAGACTCTAATCGCACCCGTAAAGACTTTATTGCAGATAAGATCATTCAAAGAAACCCTAAAATCGTTGGCGTTTATCGATTGGTTATGAAAAGTGGTTCTGATAATTTTCGCGCCTCGGCTATTCAAGGCATTATGAAACGTATTAAAGCCAAAGGTATAGAAGTCGTTGTTTATGAGCCAGTACTAGAAGAAGAAGAGTTTTTTAATTCGCGCGTCATTAAAGATTTGAGTGAGTTTAAAGCGATGAGCGATGTAATCGTTGCTAATCGTTTATCAACTGATATACAGGACGTAGCGGATAAAGTGTTTACTCGAGATCTATTTGGGAGCGACTGATGAAAATACTGGTCACTGGTGCGGCAGGTTTTATTGGTTTTCATTTAATCAAGGCGATACTAGAAACAGATCTATCTGCTAGGGATTACTGTATCGTTGGTATTGATAATATCAATGATTATTATGATGTAGATCTAAAAGAAGCGCGTTTGAGAATATTAGGTGAGATATCAGATCCAGAAGTTTTTACGTTTATTAAGTTAGACCTTGCTGATCGTGAAGCCATGTCTGAGCTTTTTTCCACCTACCAATTTGATATTGTCATTAACTTGGGCGCCCAAGCAGGTGTGCGCTACTCCATAGAAAACCCTAATGCTTATATCGACTCTAACATCGTTGGCTTCGCTAATGTTTTAGAAGGCTGTCGTCATACTAAAGTTAAGCATCTCATTTATGCCAGCTCCAGCTCAGTGTACGGCATGAATGCCAAACAACCGTTCAGCACAGAGGATCGCGTTGATTATCCCATTAGCTTGTATGCAGCAACCAAAAAATCTAACGAATTAATGGCTCACAGCTATAGTCATTTATACGATATTCCTACCACTGGGCTTAGATTCTTTACCGTTTATGGTCCTTATGGCCGTCCCGATATGGCTTATTTTTCTTTTACCAAAAAGATACTAGCAGGCGAGCCAATTGACGTCTTTAATAACGGTAACATGCAACGCGACTTTACTTATATTGACGATATCGTTGAGGGTATCATTCGTATTATGAATAAGGCACCAGCGCCGCAGAAATCATCCATAACTACCGCAGTAGCTCCTTACAAGGTTTATAATATAGGCAACAATAAACCGATCACCTTACGTCGATTTATTACCGCGATAGAAACAGCATGTAGCAAAAAAGCGATAGAAAATTTATTACCGATGCAGCCTGGTGACGTGCCTATTACTTACGCCGATATAGATGAATTGATAGAGGATACTGGCTTTAAACCGGAGACTAGTATAGAAGATGGTATTAAGCAATTTGTCGATTGGTATAGACAATATTATTCAGTTTAAACAAATAACAACGATCTTTAAGGCTTATATCATAGAGATTAAGGCGCTAATATCTTTATATATTTTTAAAGGATTTTGATAACATGGCTACACCTTCAAGTTGGCAGAGAAAATTGATATTGATCTTTCGAAGCGAAAAAAGACTGAATGCGGGTAAGATTATCAAAACCTATAATGATAGAAGCTTTGATGAGATGAAAGCAACAACCATTACTGAATCAATGTGTGATATTGAAGCGTTAACCAATGAGCGTAAAAGCACAGATTTAGAAAACCATTTGAATAACTTGAAATACAAATCGCTTGGTGAGTCTGAGCTCTGCTTTTATCACAACACGCTTATTATACTAATGCGCCGTAAGTACAAAATAGATAAAACATTCGCTGAATTTGAAAGACTATGGGAAGCAGAGAGCGACTATTTATTGACACATCTGTCGTTGCGCTGGATTGTCTCTGCTTGCGATACGTTTATTGATCATTCAAACAATACTCATAGAGCAGCTATTTTGATGAATGTCGTAACTCTAATGAATACTTTACGTACTTATGAAACCAAAAACTTTCTGCAGTTATCCACTAATGCTGAATCTATGCCATTGCTAACTGAAAAAACCGATATGCTTTATGCTGGTGACTTGCCTCTGTACGATGGTCTTACTTATTTTCGTATCGGCACCGATGATAGCTTGAGAAATATGCGAAAACGCTATAATAAATTTCAGAAAGTTGATAAATTGGCCACGACCATGTTACTGGCAGTGTTTGAAAAACTGCAGAATAATGACAGTGCTTTTGCTACTCTACGGCAGTTGCACAGAGATGATTGGTCTAAATGGTGGTTGGATTAGTCTATCTCTCTTATATATTACTACACGACTACGACCTACACTTTTTATCAAGGCTGTAACCGAGTAATTTCTAACCATTAGTTCTCATAAAATCTATATATTGTTGAGCAATATTAATTGGTAATAACTCCATGTCAAACGAGGACTGATATGTATCAGCATTCTCCATTGCTTCATCCATCTTTTTAGCTAATGTATCCACATCTCCCACAGGGACGAGGTTGTGTGGTGGTAGCAACTCACTTGGACCCGATGGGCAGTCTGTACTGATAACAGGTGTCCCTAAAGCCAGTGATTCAGCAATAACCCTTCCAAATCCCTCAAAGACTGATGACAAAACCATAAACTGTGCTTTTTGGATATAAGGATATGGATTTTTTTGAAAACCTAAAAAATGTACACGGTTCTCCAAATCTAAAGAAGTAACCAGTTCTTTCATTGACTCTAGCAATACACCTTCACCCAAGAATAGAAGTGGCAATGTTTTCCGAGTCTTTGCATAACTTCTAATCAACACTTCATGAGCTTTTTGAGTCTTAAAACTACCAACGTGAATAATGTAACTGTCAAACTCTGGCTCGAACTCTAATGCCGACTGCACAATCTGTCTTTGGTCAATCGGGTTGTATATTGTCGTTGTATTCGTCACACCCAATGTAGCTTGAAAGTCTTTTTCGACTCCTTTACTAATACATATACAAGGATGCCGAGAATATATATTGCTTAATCTTTTATCATTTGCTTTTTTGCCTTGGCTTCTAAACAATTCAATTTTTTTAGAAATAGTATTTCTAATTACGTGTGCGATATTGGGCAGACTACTATGACGCAAGACCATATCGGCTTTATCTAAATTCGCTAGCGTCAATATTGGAGTACCAATCTCTTTGCGCACGTATCTGTCTAATACTTTTGCAAAATACCAGTACCTAAGACGTTTCGTAGGTATAGAGTTATAATCATTTAGGTCCAGTTGATGATAAGAAATATCATTACTGAGCTCATAAGCTACTCTAGATTTAAAGCGTAAAATATGGACGTCATAACCTAACTCATGAAAACCTTGTCCCAGCGTCAAGACCGAACGTTCTGCACCGCCACCTTGCAAGCAGTTAATAACCAATAACACTTTTTCTTTACTATTCGAATGTTCTTTTTTTTCTGTAGTATTAGACCTCTTGCAAAAGTAGTTGTAAGACACAACGTATATTATTGAACGCTACTT